>CAVONF010000001.1:0-140000 GCA_963697275.1 uncultured Chloroflexia bacterium
GGAGAAGGTCCTCCGGGCGCTGGGCAAGGCCTAGGCACAGCGCATGTCCGTGCCGCCCTTCGACGACGTACGGCCGCCTCGCTCGACGAGGCGGTGGCGACGAAGGCCCCGTCACCGGGCGCGGCCCTTCGTGGCCGGCGGGACGACCTGCTGGGCACACTCGAGCGACCGCATCCACCCGGCAGACCCTGCCGGAACTGTTCGTGACCTGAAGCGCATCAGCGGCCTGCGCTCCATCGAGGAGCGACGACGCGCTCCGCATCGGGGCGCGGTCACCTGGCCGATCTCGCGGCCCACCAGACGGTGCGGGAGCGTACCCCCTGCTCGCCGAGGCGGCCAATCGGTCGGCTCGTCGCCGTCCGCAACATGGGCACGCTCGGGGGCAACATCTGCCAGGAGCCGCGCTGCTGGTACTACCGTGCCCCGAACGACACCTTCCACTGCCTGCGCAAGGGCGGGACCAGCTGCCCGGCGTTCTTCGGCGCCAACCGCTTCCACTCCATCTTCGGCGCCGCTGGACCTCGAGACCCCCTGCGAGACGAACTGCCCGAACCACACCGCGGTCCCGCTCCTCATGCCGCCGTTCCAAGAGGGCGACCTGCGACGCGTTGCCGAGGTCCTGCTGGCGGTCACCCATGCCGGCCATACCGGCCGGGTCTGCCGCACGCCTGCGAGGAGGGCTGCAACCGCGCCCGATCGATGCGGCGGCTCCGTCGGGACGTCGAGCGCTTCGTCGGCGAACGCTCGACCACGCCGAGGAAGTCTATCTGCCGCCCGAGGTCGACCGAGCGGCGACGCGGTGGTCGGGGCCGACCCCGCGCTCACGCCGTCTACTTCCTGCGCGGCTGGCCTCATCACGGTCGATCGTGCTCGACGAGACGTCCGAGCCGGGCGGATGTTGGTACGGCGATCCGGGATATCGCCTGCCGGAGGGTCGTGAACCGGCAGGTGCGGCGCTCGAGCGGATGGGGAATCGCATCGAACCCGGCGCAGCCGTGGGACACGGCGACGCACTCGAGGAGTTGCTAGGCGCGAGTACGACGCGGTACTGCCAGCGGCGCGGGCTGACGAATACGCTCGCCTTGAGCACGAGGTGCTGCACGTCGGGCCTGGCGTTTCTGCGTGAGGTGAAGCGCCGGGGCCACCTCGGGTCGCGATGCGCTCGTCAGTGGACGCGGCGCGGGTCGTCGACGTGGCCATCACGGCGCGCGTCTGGGGGCACGGACCGTGACCATGGCTACTCGAAGGTCGCCAGGAGATGCCGGCCATCCGGGAGACGTCGAGCAGGCGCTGGCGAGGGCATCGAATCGATGGCCTCGTGGGGGCCGGAGCGCGTCTCCTGAGGAGGGAGCCTGAGGGTCTTGCTTCTGGTCGCTGCAGTCGGTGACCGACGCGCAGGGCCACTTCCGCCGAGTTCGACCTCGCCGTCAGGCGCGACGTTGTGGCCGACCAGGTCTTCCTGCCATCGGCCAGTCGGCGGCCCTTGACTACGACGCGTAACTACTCGCCACCGCGGGCGGGTTCCTCTTCGTCGAGGAGGGCGTCTTCTCGACAAGCAGCCCGGGGGTCTTCGCTGGTGGCGACGTCGCAAGCGGTCCGCTACGGTTGTCCAGGCCATCGCCGCGGGTCGGCAGGCCGCGGCGCCATGCATCGCTACCTCGCGCCCGATGCGCTCGACGAGGCGGCCTCCAGCTGGCGGTCGGCAGCCCGGTGCGCTTCGATGCGGCCGCGGTCGTGGAAGGCGGTCGGGCCGAGGCGCCCGCGGTGCCAGCGCCGCAGCGGTCATCGCCGACCAGGACCGGGGGACACTGACGGCCATGCTGGCGCGGGACGAAGCGAGATGCCTGTTCCGGCTGCGGGTGCGTGGCGGTCGATGTCCGTTGGACGTCGCTGGTGGCGCTGCTCGCGCTCGGGGCGGGACAGACCACGAACCAGGCGCATCATCGCGGCAGGGAAGTTGTCGGCCCTCCCGATGAGGACCACGGTCCTCGAGGACGACGAGCTCGTGACGGGCATGGTCATCCCGAGGCCCAGCCGGCGGGGCCGCCAGCGCTACCTGAAGCTCCGGCTCCGGAACGCCATCGACTTCCCGATTGGTGGCGTGGCGGGCCTACCTGGTCATGGATGGCGAGTGTCGAGCGGGTATCGATCGCGCTCGGCGCGGTCGCTGGGACCGAGAAGGGCCAAGGAGGTGGAGCTCCTTTTCGAGGGCAGGCGCCTGGACGGGGCGACCGTCGAGGAGGCGTGCGCTATCGCGGTGAAGGCCGCCATCACCCTCGCTCGCCATCGGTTGAAGGTCCCTGTCGTGCGGGCACTGCTTAGGCAGGCGCTGGACGCTTCCCGCAAGCAGAGGGCGGGCGTCGAGCCTTGAGGCCGAACTGAGCTCGCGCGGCCGGAGACGAGCACACCGGATGGCGGCACTGGTCCACGAGCAGCTGACGCTCCGGCGATACGTCTGTCGCCAGTCGCGGCTTTGACGACGGGCCCCGACGCTGGTGTCGTGGCGAATGCCGCAGCGTCGGCAAGCTGCTCGCCGCAAGTGGTAGCACCTGCAGCCGACGGACCTTGCGCCGACGTTCGAGCGCGACTGCTCGACCCTCGCCTCTGCCGTCGATCGTGGCCGGGGACGTGCTCACCTGGGGCAGGCCTAACAGTGCGGCCACATCACCGCACGTCGCGTTCGTCCCGCTGCGGTACCCGCGGCGCATCACGTCGACGCGCTACGCCAGAAGCGCGCCGGCCATCCTCGCCGCCGTGGCAGGTGACCGCTACGAGAGGCGCCGAGCCTCGCTTCGCCCTGCGCGCCGCGGAATACGTGGCTCGCCTGGGCCCACTTCGACGAGGCGGCTCGCTGCGACCATCCGCTACCAGCTGCAGCGCTCCGGTGCGAAGGCGACCCGGCGCAGCTCAAGACGGCCGCCTTGAAGCAGCCGGTGCCGCTTCCGCCGTTCGTGACGTCGCTACATCGCCAATGCCGCGCAGCTGGTGCGAGCGTTTCGCCGCTGGCAGGGTCACCGAGAGGGCCTCGTCTTCGTCACCCCGCGCGGCCTGCCTGTCTCGCACTCCTGGCTGACCCCAGGACTTCCAGGACCTGCTCAAGGCAGCGGGCTTCCGAAGATGCGCCTCCACGACCTGTGCCACGGCGCCGCCACCCTGCTCCTCGGGGCGGGCGTCCACCGCTGTCGCGCAGCAGGCTCCGGCACGCCTCGTCGAAGACGACGACCGAGTCTCGCCACGTCACCGCGGCGCAGGAACGCCAGGCGGCGGAGGTGCTGCAGGCGGCCTTGGTGGGGTGACTCCCGCCCCTTGTGGGAGGGCGTTCTGCCGCGCCGAGGCGACTACTCCGTGGGCAGCTCGATTCTCAGGCACCGGGCCGGGGTAGAGGATGCAGTCGCCCTTCGCGCCAGCGCCATCGGAGTGCGACGAGCAGGCCGCGCTGAGTCCCTCATAGCCGCCCTCGCCGACGTAGGTACCGACGTACGTCGCGGAGCCATCGGGGAGGATGACGCCCCGGTACTGGCCCACCCACGCGCCGCCCTCGTTCTCGAGGCGTGTCGTGCCCAACGCCGGCCCGACGGTCTCTCCGTAGTGGTCCTCGGTGTGGATGAACGTCTCCGTCCCGCTGAAGCGCGGGTCGTCCATGGTCAGGGTCCAGTGGCCCGTCACTGTGATCCGGGTCGCGCCGTTGGGCAGCGTCGTGATGGTCGGTGAGGCGATCTCGCTCGCGGAGGTCGAGCCGCTTGCGTGGACGGCCACGACGGGGGCCGGCGCCTCCTCCTGGGCCACAGCCAGGCCGCCCAGCCCGCCGAGCAGCACCAAGACGACCGTCGCCGCCAGGGCCAGCCGCAGCGTGCGCATGAGAGTTCCCCCTATCTCAGCACGCGGGTCGGGTCCGCCAGTGGCTCGACACGGTCCTGGCGGCCAGGGTGTGGGCCGTGCCTCAACGCCTCCCGCTCTGCTGCGTATGCGGCCACGGAGGTAGCACGGGGTGCAAGAGGCGGAGGTCATGAAGGCTCGGAGGTGGGGAGAGACCCGCCCCTCGCGGGACGGGCCTCGACACGGATGACGCATTCGCGGCTAGTCCCCGCTGACACGCTCCGGGGCCGGAGGCATCTCGCCAGGGAAGATAGCGCACGTTGATCTTCGGAGGTTCCGTGCTCCCGTTCATCAGGACGTACGCCATCAGGCCCTCGTAGCCGCCTTCACCGCGGAGCAGGACGGTGTCGGTGTTCCCGAGACTGGGGCCTGCCTGCGCCGTCGCTGGCCCGAACCAGCGCCCGCCCTCGTTCACGACCTCGTAGGTCGCGGACTCGACCTGCATCGGGACCTCGGGGAAGGCCATCCAGTTGCCCCGGTACGTCACCGTGCCCGAGAGGCGCGGGTCGGTGGCCTCCCAGACATGCTCGTGGTGGACACCCTCGATGTGGACGACACCCGCATCATCCGACCGCACCGTGCCCGGCGAGACCTCTCGCCAGGAGGTGATCTCGATGGCCGCGGTGGCCGGTGCCATCGGGTCGGGCTCTTCGGACTGGGCCGACACAACACCGCTCAGTCCGCCGAGCAACAGCAAGATGACCGTTCCCGCCAGGGACAGCCGCAACGTGCGCATGACCCTTCCCCCATCTCATGCGGGCCGGTTCCGCCAGTGGCTCGGCACGGTCCCGGCGGCCAGGGTGTGGGCCGTGCTTCATCGTCTCCCGCTCACCCGGTATGAGGCCACAGCGGTAGCAGAGGGTTCAAGAGGCGGGGGTCACATTCGCCCGTGAGCACGACCGGCGCCACGAGTGTTCAACCCAGCCGCGGCGCCACGGTACCGCCCACGCCGGGCGTGTCACCGGGCGTGTCACGGGTCATAGGGCCCATGGAGACCACGGGTCTCCACAGAGAGAGTCGACGAAGGGAAATGGCTCCGGCGGTAGGATTCGAACCTTCGACCAAGCGGCTAACAGGCCCGGAGTACCGCCCGCGTCCACGCGTGGAGTCGCGCCAGTTACGGGCCGGGTGCGTCACCGGGCGTGTCACCGCAGGGCATGTCCGCGGAGCCAGGCCGACCCTGCCGAAGCACAGCGTCCGTGGCGGCTGGTCACGATCGTGCCGCGACCCTCACCGACGACCGAGGAGGCCCGCCCCTCGCGGGATGGACCTCGACAAGCCCAGTCGCTGGCGTGCTACTCGCTCGCCGGTGACGGCAGGGGCGGCACCGGGGGCGGTGGGCCCTCGTAGATGAGGCCGTCGATGACCCACTCCTCCCCGCCGAGCGCCGCCATGTCCAGGTACCGGACGAAGGTCCAGCCATCGTAGGCTCCCGTGCCCTCCAGGACCTCGAAGTCGTTCCTGACCGAACCGATGCTGCCGCCCCGGTACGTGCCGACCCAGTCGCCGTCCGGTCCCGGGATCCGCTCGGTGCCCCACATGACGCACTTCGAGCTGTCGGGGGAGTAGCAGTCCACGTTGTGGACGATGTCCGACCAGCCGGAGAGGCGCGGATCGGCGCTGTCGTACCGGCAGTGCCTGGTGAACCCGCGCAGCTGGCGGACGCCGTTCGCGTCGGTCGTCGTCCCCGCTTCATCCATGACGCACTCCGGCTCCTCGATGTGGATGAGCACGGCCGTGGAGCCAGCGTCAGCGCCGGCCGACTGCGGGGCGGCTGACGCCTCCTGCCCGGCCTCCGGCAGCCCGCCGAGCGCCAGACACACCACGATGGCCGCACCGGCGGCCCACAGCCTGCGCATGATCATCCCCCCACAGCGCAGGCCGGGTCCGCCAGTGGCTCGACACGGTCCCGGCGGCCAGGGTGTGGGCCGTGCGTCATGGCCTCCCGCTCTGCTGGGTATGACGCCACGGGGGTAGCACCCGGTGCAAGAGGCGGAGGTCACGAAGGCTCGGAGGTGGGGGACCGGAGAGGGGCCCGCCCTCGTGGGACGAGCCTCCTCTCCCTGCCTTGGGGGCTCGACGCATGTCGGCGCAGGGTCGAGCCCAACGGGTCATTCAGCGTCGGTGCTTCTTCGCGTAGCCGACCTCGACCTTCTTCAGCTGCTTCTTGGCCTTGGCGACGCTGATGCCGTCCGTGAAGGAGATGCGCCGGACATTGCAGGTCCCGCGGCCGGTATCGTTGAAGTCGTCGATCAAGATCCAAGCGTTCTGTGTCCCATCGGGATTCTGATACCACTCGACCCGCTCGATATAGAGGTACTCGCCCGCCAACGGGTCGGTCGTCGAGACGAGCTGGAACTGATGGACCATGTTCCTGGGCAGGTTCAGGAGGTAGATGTACTCGCCGGCCGCAGCGATGGGGTTGTCACACGCCACCGTCTGGGTGAGGTACCCGGTCGTGCCCACGTTGTCGACCCCGTCGGCGAAGCCGGCCGGGATGCCCTGTACCTCGTTCCAACCGACCTGACCGTCGGCGAGGGCACCCGGGATGCCCTGTACCTCACCCCAGCCGACCTGACCGTCGGCGAGGGCAGCCAGGGATGCCCGCAATCTCGTTCCATCCCACCAGGCCGTCAGCGAGGAAGGCCGGCTTGCCGGCGATCAAGCCCCACTTGGCCTTGATGATGTTGGAGGGCAGGAAGCCCTTGGCATCGGTGGCCACGAGCCTGTTCCTGCGCTTGGCCTTCTTGTTGGTGGCCTTGACGGCGCTCAAGCCATCGACGGTATCGGCGTTCAGGGCCGTGGTGCTGACCGGTGGCTCGGCGGGTACCTGGGCCACGGCGCCGAAGCTGGCGCCCGCAAGGGCACCGACGATGCAGGCCACGAGGGCCGTGGACAGCAGCTGCCGCATGGCGGGACCTCCCCTCTGTGGTCGACCAGCGGCGGCTTCCATCACACCGCAGCGGTGCGACCGTGCCTTATGGGGTCATGCTACGCCACGGGAGGTGGCGCCGGGAGGCCGATGGGCTCCGCGCACGCCACGACGACGCACACCCCTGGCCTTGCCCGCCGGTGGCTCGACACGGTCCCGGCGGCCAGGGTGTGGGCCGTGCCTCAGCGCCTCCCGCTCTGCTGGATATGACGCCACGGCGGTAGCACGGGGTGCAAGAGGCGGAGGTCACGACATGAAGCGTGGTCAGGGCATCGCGGTCACCGGTTGGGAAGCGCCTTCGGGGGTTCGGGCCCCGGTCTCGCTCCTCGGGTGCCGGGCGATGAACTCGAGCATGTCCTCTGGCAGGCGGCGGTCGGTGATCGTCTGTTCATGACCCTTGCCCACGTACAGGCGAAGGGTGCAGTCGGGGATGAGCCGCGCCGTCTCCGCGATGATGTCGGCGGGGAAGAACTCGTCGCTATCACCACCGATGAGCAGCACCGGGACGCTGATCGTGGGCAGGATGTCACGGGCATCGTAGGCCCGCTCGGCCTCCGCCTCGACGAGCGCGTCGCTGCGCAGGTAGGGGTGGCCGCCCGCGAGCATGAGTCGCCCCAGGACCACGCCGACGAGCCGGTCGAGGCCCGGGATCCGGTTGCGCGGGACGAGCATCCGGAACATGAACGCGCCGAGTTCGCTCCTGCGGCCCTCGCTCTGGAGCCGGGCGAACTCGAGGTCCAGCGCCAGGCCACGCTCTCCGAGGCGGTAGCCGGAGACGCCGATGACGACATGCTCGACGCGCTCGGGGTGCCGAGCCGCCAGGGAGAGACCGATGAGCCCACCGTAGGAGATGGCGAACAGGGTATCGACCCGCCCCCCGAATCGGTCGCGGATCAGGCCCGCATAGTCGTCGGCCATGTCGGCGATGCTGTGGCCTTGTGGCATGTCCCGCTTCCGCGTGACGACCCAGAGGCTGTAGCCGCGCTCGAGGAAGCGGCGGCGGAGCGGCCCGAGCATCATGCCCATGCCCCATCCACCGGGTGCCTGGTTGCCCGGACCGCCCGGGATGATCATGAGCGTCTTCGAGCCGCTACCCCATCGGGCGTAGGCCATCCCGTTCGGGAGCAAGCCGCTGGCGGGCGCCGCGATCGCTCGGAGCCTCCGGTACCAGACGAGCCCTCGCGCCGTGATTGCCGCAAGCATCCCAGCCACGACCAGCGTGACCACTCGATTCATGTCACTCATCCCCCTCTCGTGCACGGGCCGGTGCACCCGGGCCCACGGGAATACTCCTAGACGTGCAGGAACTCCGGCTCGACCTCCACCGGCTGTCCGCGTCCCACCTGGTCGGGCGCATCGTCAGCCGGTGGCGATGGGCTCCGCCGCGACCGCTTCCTCCTCAGTGGTGTCCATCCGCCTGTCGCCGATACCGACGGCAGCCTCCGGTCGTGTCGCGACGGGCTTGCGACCGCTGACGAGCAGTTCACCCCCGCGCGGCGGGGCGCCCCGGTAGCGGAACGTCAGGTCCGTGAATCCGGCCTCCTCCGCCATGCGCCGGTAGTCGGCCTCGTCGTAGTTGGGGACCCCCCAGGCGCTGGTCGGGTCGCTCGGCGATCGCCGCGGCTGAGGGTCGGCGAAGACGAGGCGCCCGCCGGGGCACAGCACCCGGAAGGCCTCGGCGGGCTTGAGCGGCGCGAAGATGGCCGTGACCGCGGTGAACTCGCCGTCAGCGAAGGGCAGCTCGGCCGCGTTGCCCAGCACCAGCCTGGCCGTCCCCGCCGCCAGCCGGTCCGCCAGCCGCTTCTCGGCCTCGCGCAGCATGAGCGGGGAGGCGTCGAGGCCGACCACCCGGCGCACGTGCCGCGCCCTCGTGGCCAGGAACGTCCCGGGGCCGCAGCCGATGTCGAGGAGCTCGTCCTCGGGCTGCGGATCGAGCATCCCGGCGACGGCGTCGTGCACGCCAGCCTCGAAGATGGGGTTGAGCTTGGCCATCACCCAACCCACCGGTCCGTTGGACCAGTAGCCGTACTTCCCGCCGGGCGCGTACACCGTGAAGATGGCCTCGTCCGGCGGGAGCACCTCCGGTCCGTGCCCTCGAAGCCGGCTGCGGGTGAGCGCACCGGCCATGACGGCTGCCAGCGTCGCCCCCGTGATCGAGTACCGCCCGGCGCATCATGCATCCCCCTTCATGCGCGGGCCGGGTCCGCCAGTGGCTCGGACACGGTCCCGGCGGCCAGGGCATGGGCCGTGCGTCATCGCCTCCCGCTCTGCTGGGTATGAGGCCACAGGGGTAGCACAGGGCGCAAGAGGCGGAAGTCACCCGGGCGGTCGCTCGGCTGCACCCCGTGCTGGATGCTCGATCAGCGGTGCTGGCTCACCGCATGCCGCGACAGCCACTTCCCCCGACACGAGCGGACTCCCGACACGAGCGGACTCCCGCCCCTCGCGGAGACATCCGATGCCCGCGTCTCGCTACCCAGTCCTCCTGGTGCCCTTCTTCACCCGGTCCGTCTCGACATCGGCGAGGGCAGCCTTGAGCTTGGCCGGTGCGAGCCCGACGCCGAACGCGACGGCGCGAAATCTCGATGGGGACGTCGGCAGTACCCGGGATGCCTTCCGCGGTCACATAGACCCGATACGTGAGACTGCCGTCAGCCACCGCATTGGTCACGTAGCGAATGGATAGGTCGCCACCGCCTGAGGTGAAGGAAGGCACGACCTGGAACTGCACGAAGACCGACTTCGGCCAGCCGGTGCTCAGGTAGCTGTGCTCGACGTTCACGCTGATGGTGTCGGTGGCCACGATCTGGCTCACGTAGCCCACGCTCCCCACGTCATCCACGCCCTCGGCGAAGCCCGCCGGCTTGTTGGCCACCTCACCCCAGCCCACCTGGCCGTCGGCGAGGTCATGGGGCTTGTCGGCGATGTCGTCGCAGTTGCTCGACCCGGACGGTCCCTGTGGCCCCTGCACCCCTTGGGCTCCCTGTACCCCCTGCGGTCCCTGGGCGTTCCAGGTGCGCAAGCGCTCACCCTTCTTGCAGCTGCTCACCTTGGGGTAGTTGATGAGGCGCACCGCGCCGCTCTGCTTGCTGAAGCAGGCGTAGTACCTCTTGTTGGTGGGGTTGGGGATGGCCGACTCCACGGAACCGACCCCGAGGGCCAGGACGATGGCCATGGCGATGGTCGATCCGAGGATGCGGCTGCTACGTGACCCTGACATGACACCCCCAACGGTGTGGGACGGGTCGGGTCCGCCAGTGGCTCACTGGTGCACCATGACCGTGTCGGCGGGCAGCCACCCGCCGATGCACCCGGTGACCAGCGGGCCACCGCCACAGTGGCTCGCCGCCTCGACGGCCAGCTCGAGTCCCGCGGGGTCCGCTGGGCCGGGACGTGCCGAGCCGCGATAGGGCTGTGCGCCACCCGAGCGCCATCAGTGAGCGACCGGCGGACACGTCCCCACACCTGAAGGGTGCCCCCAGGCTGCTTGCACCAGCGAGGAGGCACAGATGGATGGTATCCGCCGCTACGCCGGCATCGACTGGGCGAAGGCGTCCCACGCGGTCTGCGTCATCGACGCGCGAGGCGGCGTCCTCGCCCGCTTCGAGGTCGCGCACACGGACGCCGGCCTGGGCGAGCTCGTCCGCAGGGTGAGGGAGGTGGATGGCGTGGCCATCGAGCGTCCCGACGGCCCGCTCGTCGAGGCGCTCCTCGAGGCCGACCTGCCCGTCGTCGTCATCGCCTCCCGCCACGTCAAGGCGCTGCGGGCTCGCCACGGCCTGGCCGGCAACAAGGACGACCGCGCCGATGCCTACATCCTCGCCGATGCCCTGCGCACCGACGGCCAGCGGCTGCGGCGGCTCCACCCCGATGCCCCCGAGACGGTGGCCCTGCGCGCCGCCGTACGGGCCCGCAAGGACCTCGTCCATCACCGGACCGCGCTGGCCCAGCAGCTGGCGGCCCACCTGGCGCTCGCCTTCCCGGGGGCGGTGGAGCTCTTCGACGAGCTGGCCTCGCCGATCGCCCGGGCCTTCCTGACGCGCTTCCCCTCCCCGGAGCGAGCGACCTGGCTCGGTCCTCGGCGGTTCGACCACTGGCTCAGCGCGCACCGCTACAGCGGCCGCCGCACGGGCGCCGAGCTCCACGCCCGTCTCGTGGCCGCACCGCGGGGCATGACCGGGGAGAGCGCCGCGGCGATGGCCGACGTGACCCTCGCCCTCGTGGCCGCCGTGGCCGCCGTCGACGAGCAGGCCAAGGTGCTCGAGGCGCGCATCGCCGAGCAGCTGGCAGGGCACCCCGATGCGGCCATCTTCACGAGCCTGCCGCGGGCGGGACGCGTCCGGGCCGCGGCGCTCCTGGCCGAGATCGGCGACCGCCGCGAGCGCTTCCCGACCGCGGAGAGCCTGGCCTGCCTGTCGGGGGCGACCCCGTCCACCCGCCAGTCGGGCCAGCACCGCGCGGTGTCCTTCCGCTACACGTGCGACAAGCAGCTGCGCGCGGCGCTCGTCGACTTCGCGCAGGACAGCCGCCGCTCGAACGAGTGGGCCGAGGACCTCTACCGCCGGGCGCGCGAGCGGGGCAAGAGCCACCCCCACGCCGTGCGCATCCTCGCCCGGGCCTGGGTCGCGGTCATCTGGCGCTGCTGGCAGGACCATGTGCCCTACGACCCGGCCCGCCACGGCGCCCTCCAGCGGCTGACCCTCGCCTTGGCCGCGTGACCGGGGGGTTGACATAGGGCACTCGGACACGGCGGCCAGGGTCTGGGCCGCGCCTCAGCGCTGCACCATGACACCGTCGACGGGCGCCACCTGTCGATGCACCCGGTGATCGTCGGACCACCGCCACCGTGCCTGGCCGCTTGACGGCCACGATGAGTCCTGCGGGGTCCGGCGGGCCGGGACGTGCCGAGCCGCGATAGGGCTGTGCGCCATCGAGCGCCGATCAGTGAGCGACCGGCGGACACGTCCCATCACGCGAGGGTGCCCCCAGGCTGCGGCAACAGCGAGGAGGCACGCATGGATGGTATCCGCCGGTTCGCCGGCATCGACTGGGCGAAGGACCGCCACGCGGTCTGCATCATCGACGAGCGTGGCTCCGTCGTCGCGCGGTCCGAGGTGGAGCACACGGCGGCGGGACTGCGGGAGCTGACGCGAAGACTCCAGGACGTGGAGGGCGTGGCCATCGAGCGGCCCGATGGCCCGGTCGTCGAGGCGCTCCTCGGGGCGGGCATCCCGCTGGTGGTCATCGCCAGCCGCCACGTCAAGGCGCTCCGGACCCGTCACGGACTGGCGGGCAACAAGGACGACCGGGCCGATGCCTACGTCCTCGCCGACGCCCTGCGCACCGCCGGCCACCGGCTGCGGCCGCTGCGTCCCGATGCCCCCGAGACGGTGGCCCTGCGGGCGACGGTGCGGGCGCGCAAGGCCCTCGTGCGCCACCGGGTCGCGCTGGTCCAGCAGTTGGAGGCGCACCTGGCGCTCGTGTTCCCGGGCGCCATCGGCCTGTTCGGGGACCTCTCCTCGGACATCGCACGGGCCTTCCTGCTGCGCTTCCCCTCGGCCGAGCGGGCGGCCTGGCTCAGCCCCCGGCGCTTCGACCACTGGCTCGCCGCGCAGGGCTACTCCGGCCGGCGCACCGGCGCGCAGCTGCATGCCCGCCTCGCGGCGGCACCCCGGGGCACGACCGGGGGGAGCGCCGAGGCGATGGCCGCGGTGACGACTGGCGCTCGTGCGGGCCATCGGCGCCATCCGCGAGCAGGTCGAGGGCCTCGAGCAGCGCATCGCGGAGCTGCTCGAGGCCCACCCCGACGGCCACATCCTCACGAGCCTGCCTCGTGCCGGCCGTGTCCGGGCGGCGGCCCTGCTCGCGGAGATCGGTGACTGCCGGGAGCGCTTCCCGACGCCCGAGTCCCTGGCCTGCCTCGCGGGGGCTAGCCCCTCGACCCGCCAGTCCGGGCAGCACCGGGCGGTCACCTTCCGCTTCAGCTGCGACAAGAAGCTCCGCGACGCGCTCATCGACTTCGTCGACGACAGTCGGCAGTCCAGCCCCTGGGCAGCCGACCTCTATCGCCGGGCCCGGGCCCGCGGCACGACCCACCCCCACGCCGTGCGGATCCTCGCCCGGGCCTGGGTCCACGTCATCTGGCGCTGCTGGCAGGACCGCGTGGCCCTACGACCCGGCGCGGCACCACGCCCTCCAGCGACTGCTCCGCGCTCCTGGAGCGGTCATGTCCCTAGAGTTGGTGTAGCAGCGAGTGGCCAGGAACGGAAGCGGCCACCGCGTCATCCTCACGTCGTTGGACTTAGGAACCCACGACGAAGGAGAACCACGATGGCCGATGACAGGATGGCCCTGCTCGCGACGATGCGCAAGGCCGGGGCCGAGGGCGACACGGATTTCCTGCGCCAGGGCGTGCAGGTGCTCGCCGAAGCGGTCATGGAGGCCGAGGTGACCGAGCTCACCGGCGTGCCCCACGGTGTGCGCGACCCCGAGCACCGGGTCACCCAGCGCAACGGCTATCGCGAGCGGCGTTGGGACACCCGCGTGGGCACGATCGGCCTGGCCATCCCCCGCGTCCGTGACGGCAGCTACTTCCCCAGCCTGCTCGAGCCCAGGCGCCGGGCCGAACGGGCGCTGCTCGCGGTCGTGCAGGAGGCCTACGTCCTGGGTGTCAGCACGCGCCGCGTCGAGGATCTCGTCGAGACCCTCGGCATCAGCGGGCTCAGCCGGAGCCAGGTCAGCCGCATCTGCGCCGCGCTCGACGCCGAGGTCGAGGCCTTCCGCGGCCGCTCCCTGGTGGGCGAGGCCTATCCGTATCTCTGGCTGGACGCCACGTACGTGAAGGTCCGTGATGGCGGCCGGGTGGTGAACATGGCCGCGCTCGTGGCCACCGGGGTGGCACTGAACGGTGAGCGTCGCATCCTCGGGCCTCGAGCTGGCCGCGGGCGACGACGAGGGCGCGCCTGGGCGGCCTTCATCCGCTCGCTCGTGGAGCGCGGCCTCCGTGGCGTCCGGCTCGTCATCAGCGATGCCCATGCCGGGCTCGTGCGAGCCGTGCACGAGCAGCTCCTCGGCGCCGCCTGGCAGCGCTGTCGCGTCCACTTCACCCGCGACGCCCAGGACCTCGTGCCCCGCTCGGCCCGGGGCATGGTGGCGACGGTCATCCGCACCATCTTCGAGCAGCCCGACGAGACCGCCGCCCGCGAGCAGCTGCGGCGCGCCGTCGATGGCCTGCAGGCCCGCTTCCCGAAGGTGGCCGAGCTGCTCGTCGAGGCCGAGGCCGACCTGCTCGTGCACTTCAGCTTTCCCGAGACGCACCGTCCCCGCATCCGCAGCACGAACCCGCTGGAGCGGCTGAACAAGGAGATCGAGCGGCGCACCGCGGTGGTGGGCATCTTCCCGACCCGGGCCAGCCTCATCCGCCTCGTGGGCATGGTGCTCGCGGAGCAGGACGACGAGTGGCAGGACGGACGCTGCTACTTCCGGCCCGAGTCGATGGCTCTCATCGACGCCATGACCGAGCGGGAGGAGGAGCCACCGGCACTACTGATGGCAAGCTGATCGACCAGGCGTGAGGACGACGCCCTGCTACACCACGTCCTGGGACTTGACCGCGTCTCTTGGTCAGCCAGCGTGAGGCACGTCACACGCGCGGCCGGGTTTCGCCAAACGCGTCACTCGCGCCCACGGGCGCGACAGGGCGCCCGCGTGGCGCGATGGGGAGCACGGTGGTGCGGTGGGTGGGCCATCCAGGGCTCGAGCGGGCGCCCCGCCGGCCTGGCTAGCATCGACCGCCGTACGCGGTCAGGTCCGGCGACCTCGCGGCCGACCATCCCGAACCGCTCGTCCTCGGGGGCGAGCTGCTGCCCTCTCCGCCCGGCGTGCTCTGCGCGAGCTGCAACGCGCGCAAGGGGTTGGGCCAGCGGCGGCGGTGAGCCCTGAGCGCGCCTGCCAGGGGTGGCCGGGGCCGGGTCTGACGCTCGAGAATCAGGGTGCCACCGGCGAGTCGGCCTTCATGCCCCATTCGACCCACGAGCCGTAGTAGACACGGACGTCCTCGTAGCCGAGCAGCACCGTCAGCGCATACCAGACCTGTGCCGCACGGTTGCCGATGGTGCAGTAGGTGACGATCGGACCCGACCGGTCCGGCGCGAGCGCACTCAGCTCGTGCTGCATCGCCTCGAGGTCCACGAACCGCGCATCGGCGGTGCGGATGGCGGCAGCCGGGGCGAAGACGGCACCCGGGATGCGTCCCGGCCGACCCACCGACTCGGGTGCACCCGAGGGCCAGAAGTTCACGCCCTCGTACTCCGCGTCCGAGCGCACGTCGAGGATGAGTCCACCCCCCTCGTCCATCAGCCTGCGCACCTCCTCCTCGGAGGCGAGGAAGCGCTGCTGGGGCCCGAGCACGTAGTCCGTCTCGGGATAGGCCGGGAGCTCGGTGGACCACGGGTGGCCGGCTTCGGTCCACTGGTCGCGCGCCCCGTCCATCAACCTGACGCGGTCATGGCCGCACGACCGCAGGAGCCAGTAGCCGAGGTGGGCGCCATAGCCGCAGCAGACGACGGTCGTATCAGCCCCGATGCCCGAACGGCGGACCAGGGAGGCGAGTCCGTCGTGGCTGACGCGCGCGTAGTCGGGTCGGCGAAGGTCGGTGTAGGCATCCCACAGCACGGCCCCGGGGATGTGGCCCTCCTTGTAGGCGGCCGGGCTGACATCGACCTCCACGATCCGGATCGATGGGTCATCGAGGTGCGAGGCGACGTAGCCGACGTCGACCTCGGGGTCGGCGAACTCGCGGACAGTGGTCATCTCGAGGGTCTCCGATGGCGCTGCCCGGGGTGGCTATCGTTGACCTGGCTGGACCGATACGCCGCCGGGCAGCTTCCCACCGACCGTCCACCCCCTCGCCGCTCCATGGTAGCGACGTAGCCTATGTCAGGGTCATGGGGCTTTGGTGCAGACCCGGGGTACCCACATGCGTACGACGTAGTCGCCCGGAGGACCACGCCGCAGGTTACGCGCGCGGCCGAGTTTCGCCCATCTTCGCCGGATCGATGGGGAAACCCGGTCGCCCGACGGGATGATGGTCGTCGATGGATGAGGACGAGGCCAGGTGCCTGGACCGTCAACGTGGTCGCAGCCTCGGCCTGTGTCGTCTGCGCGGCAGCCACCCCCGGCAGCGCCATCGCCAGAAGTCCGCCTGCGACCAGGCACCCGATCCGGTATCGAAGTCGGATCGCAGTCGTCGCTCGGATGGTCGGTCAGTCCGCCAGGTCGTATCCGAGATCGTGCACCAACGTGGCCATGCGTCCGGCACCCTCCGCTGTCGGGTGCAGGCCGTCAGGCCCGACCAAGCCGTCGGCCACGAGGTCGATGTAGAGACCGTCCGTGCCCATGAAGTCATCGAAGACCTGGGCCACCGGTATCCCGTGCTGGCCCGCGACCTGCTCGACATACTCCTGACCTTCGCGCCAATACGGATACGTGAGGTCGAAGGCCTCCGGCGTCATTACGTTCGTCATGAATTGATAGAAGTCCTGGACGCGGATCAGGGTCTCCGCCGGGTCCACGATGGCCGTCAGCTCGTCGAAGATCTGATCGACCTGCTGCTTGTAGGAGTCGATCACGTCACGCAGGCACTGCTGATGGTCCTCACCCCCGCAGTCGGACGGGTCGCGACCCTCGGCTCCGGCCGCCGTCGAGAAGGGTTCGGCCCATTCGTCGTTCGGTATCAGCAGCGTGACCACATCAGCCTCCCCCAGATCCTCTCGCAGGCGGTCATCGGTGCGCAGCTGCTCGAGGAAGTCATCGGTCCGCTGGCCGCCGACGGTGTGGGGACGAACCTCGACATCGACACCGAAGTCTGCCTCCAGCATCGCGGCGTAGCGAGCATTGAAGTTGTCAGAGCCAGACATCGGGAAGAAGGTGAGCGAGTTGCCCATCGGCACATAGACGAGCGGTCCCTCCTCGACCTGCAGCGCCGACGTGCCGACGACTTCGTCCGCTGCGGGCTCGCCGGCGCCGGGTGCCCAGACCTCCGCTGAGGGTGAACTGCTGCCACCGACCACGAGGACGCGGCCATCGGGCAGCAGGGTGGCCGTGTGAGCCCAGCGTCCCTCGGCCATCGAACCCGCGGGCACGAAGGATGCCGTGGCCGGGTCCCAGACCTCCGCTGCAGCGAGGCCGCCCGAGCCGCCGGCGACGAGCACGCGACCGTCGGGCAGCAGGGTGGCGGTGTGCTGGGCGCGCCCGAGGGCGAGTGAGCCGGCGGGCTCGAAGGACCCCGTCGCGGGGTCCCAGACCTCGGCCGTCGCCATGGCGCCGCTGTCCCCACCACCGACGACCAGCACGCGCCCGTCGGGCAGCAGGGTGGCGGTGTGGAAGCCGCGCGCCTCGTTCATCGGGCCGGCGGGGCTGAAGGACTCCGTCTCCGGGTCCCAGACCTCGGCGGAGGCGCGGTCCGTGCCGCCGATCACGAGGACACGGCCATCGGGCAGGAGCGTCGCGGTGTGGAACGCTCGTGCCTCGACGAGCGTGCCCGCCGGCGTCGATGTCCCGGTCGCCGGGTCCCAGATGCCAGCCGAGCGCACGGTGTCGCCGACCGTCCCGCCGACGACGAGGACACGGCCATCGGGCAGGAGCGTCGCGGTGTGACCCCAACGCAGGTCGGCCAGCGAACCTGCCGGGCCGAACGACGCTGTCACCGGGTCCCAGACCTCGATCGCCAGGGGGCGGATCGACGTGCCCCACGGCGAGCCGCCGATGATGACGACCCGACCGTCGGGCAGCAGCGTGGCGGTATGACCATCACGTGCCATGGCCAGGGAGCCTGCCGGGACGAAGGACTCCGTCGCGGGGTCCCAGGCCTCGGCTGAGGTCGATCTTCCGGTCGTTTTGGAGATCGCCAGGTACGTGCCCACCGACGACGAGGACACGGCCATCGGGCAGGAGCGTGGCCGTGTGGTGGGACCGTGCCCGTTCGAGCGAGCCTGCCGGGCTGAACGTGCCAGGCCTGCTCGTCGCTGCCGCCGGGCCTGTGTCCTCGGCCTGTCGCGTGCCGATGACACCCGCGATCAGGAAGCCGCCGAACAGCGCCACGATGGCGGCGGCGACGATGAACTTGAGTGCGGAGGACATGGAGAACCCCCTTTCCGTCGGGGTGGTCGCACCACCCCCGAACCGCCGCAGTCGGACCGACCAGCGCCTGACCGGTCCCGCCTGCGCCGAGCGCACGAGGGCCATGGCATCGACCGGCCTGACCGGTCCAGCCATCTCGGCCGCGACACGGGCGAGTTGCTGCTCGAAGGCGTTCATCGGGTCCATCACGCGATTTCCTGTCTGAGTCGGGCGAGCACCCGCTCAAGGCGGGTGCGGGTCCCCGAGGGACTGAGGCCGATGGCGGAGGCCAATTCGGTGGCATCGAAGCCGATGACGTAGCGCATCGCGATGAGGGCGCGATCCTCGGGCTCGAGCCGCTCCAATGCGGCCAGGAGATCGAGTGACTCGATGCCGGTCGCGGGATCCATGCCCCCGCTCACGCGAGCGGCCGCGATGTCGAGGCCGGCCTCGGGCGTGCGGCGCCGACTGCGCAGCATGTCCCTGGCCTGGTTCACCGCGACCGATACGAGCCAGGGTCGAAGCCGGTCGGGCTGCCGCAGCGTGCCAAGCTTCTGCCAGGCGATGGACCAGGCCGCCTGGACCGCGTCTTCCGCCAGTTGTTCGTCGCCGGTCATCACCACGCACACGCGGCGCATGTCCTCGTGGTGGGCGCTGACGATACGGGCGAAGGCGGTGTCATCCCCCGCCGCCGCCGCCTTGACGGCGACGCCGAGGTCCGCATCCACGGCCCGTGTCATGACCCCCATACCTCACAGACGAACGGCGTGGGGCAAGTGTCTCAGGAAGTGTAGGGAAGTCCAGCGAAACCGTCGGGATCTCGTCGGCGGTGGAAGCCTCAGGGTCGGGTCTTCGCTGTGCCGCGACCCCTCATCCACGGAAGAGGAAAGGGCCCACCCCTGGCGGGGACGGGTCTCGAACGCGGTACGTCGTGCTACGCGGCGTCCACATCCTCGCTGCCATCGGCCGTCACGTCTTGATCGGTAGGTCCTGGAAGTGCTGCGTCAGCACAGGAACGCCAGGCGGCGGAGGTGCTGCAGGCGGCGCTGGTCGGGTCGGCGGCTGCCGCGAACGAGAAGAGGCCCGCCCCTCGCGGGACGGGCCAAGCCGGCACTCCTGCGATTTGGCTACTCGGCGGACGGCGACCTCGTGAGCTGGTCGTGCGTGTCCCAGGCGGCGTAGTAGATGGACTCCTTGGCGATCTTGCCGTCCCGGTACTCGTGGACCAGGACGATGGGGAGGTCGAACGGTGCGCCCAGGTAGTTCGTTCCGATCCACCGCTCCACGAGGACGGCGCGGGAGCCGTCCGCAGAGACGAAGTGGTCGAGCAACTCGGTCGCGTCCACATCCGTCATCCTGAGGACAGGCCCGATCATGCCGCGCACGGCGGCGTTTCCCTCGAGATAGTCCCCGAACGTCTGGTCCTCGAAGATCGCATCCTCGGCATAGGTGGCCATGATGGCGTCGAGGTCCTGGGCGAAGAAGGCGTCGAGGTTCGCGGCCTCGTTCGCTTCGGTCACCGCCACCGGGTCGGCGGCTGCTGGCTCGTCGTCTTGTGCCAGGACGGCGACGTTCAGCGCGCCGACCAAGGCCAGGCTGAGTGCCCCCACCAGGAGCAGGCGCATCGTGCGCATGAGGTCCCTCCCTACTCTGTGGTCGCCCCAACCTCGGGGCGGATGACGTAGGTCTGGACCCCCACGGTGGGGTCCAGGTACGGGTGCTCGTAGGCACCGGCCCGCAGCCAGGCGCTGCCATCGGGGGCGATGGCGAGGTCGTGGATGCAGACCGAGCGGAGATACGAGGTCCATGTCGTGCCGTCGTAGTGGTCCACGCCATCACAGCCATCTCCGCCCGGTCTGCCGTTCATCCAGATGCTGCCATCGGGGGCGACGGTGAGTAGGTCGGTGGCGATGAAGCCCTGCGCACCCCACGGCTCGACGCCCTCGGCCTCGCCGAACACGGTCCAGCCGGGGTCATCGAAGCGGGCGAGACCGCCCACATCCCAGTCACCGCCCCTCGGATCGGTGGCGTGCACCCACAGCGTGCCGTCGGGACCGATATCGAGTGAGTTGCCCAACGTGAAGTCCAGGAACCCTTCTGGACCCGGGATGACTTCCCACTCCTCGCCATCGAAGCGCAGCAGCGCCTCGGCCTCCGGCCCATCCCAGCGCACCATCCCGATGAGCCACACGTCGCCGTCGGGCGACACGGCCAGTTCGTCGTATGCGACATCGCCTTCGTAGACATCGGCCCAGCCATCGATGGTCCTCAGGGAGCCATCGCCCTCGAGCCGCATGAGGACGGTGCCGATGCAGTCGGCGTCCTCGGTGTCGGGGCAGTACTTGTCCCGGTCGCTCGCCGCCACCCAGACCGTCCCTTCGGGGCCGATGGCCAACGCTCCGAGAAGGAAGTCGTCGCCAGTCCGTTCGCTCCGCTCCGTCCATGCCTCGCCATCGAACGAGAAGATGCTGCCCGACCAGGCGATGGCCCACAACGTTCCATCAGGTGCGACCTCTCTGTAGAGCGTCCAGATGTCGGGGACTGGGAACGTCGCCTCGTCCCCGAGGCGATACATGGCGTCCGGGCCTGACAGCCAGACGGCACCGTCCGGTGTGATGTCCACCGAGTGGCCGGGATAGCCGGTGTCCGAGGACGACAGGTCCCGCACCCCATCGCTCACGACCCGCAGGACACCCGGCTCGACCTCCTCGGTGACCATGCCCGAGAGCAAGTCGTCGGTCGTGGTCGGGTGCGTCCCGTCCTGCCCCATCACCCCGATGGCCGAGCCAGCCAGCAGGACCACGCTGATGACGGTCATGCCGAGCGTGCGCATGACACCCCCTCTCATCGGCGGGCCGGGTCCGCCAGTGGCTCGGCACGGTCCCGGCGGCCAGGGTGTGGGCCGTGCGTCGTGGCCTCCCGCTCTGCTGGGTATGACGCCACAGGGGTAGCACTTCGTTCAAGAGGCGGAGGTCACGAGTTGCGGCCAGATCGACTTCATCCCCGCGCTTCGCGCCGCGATCCCCCTCCGACTTGAGAAGAGGTCCGCACCTCGCGAGCGGGGCCTCCGACTCCTAGGCGACATCGTACGTGCGGACGCCTAGTGTGTCAGTCCTGCGCCGCGGCCCTCGGGAAGGCGGCCAGGAAGACCTCGCGGGCGGCATCGCTCAGGGAGGTGTGCGAGGAGTTCGGCATGACGTCGAGCGAGACGGAGTTGCCCCGCGCCTCGAGGAGCGAGAAGAGGAGCTGTTGCACCTCGACGAAGTCGAGCATGCCGTCGGCGAAGGCCCCGTTCGCCTCGAGCTGCCGGCGCAGTTCGCCCGACGGGTCGTGCGCGCTGAGCCAGGAGTCGGCAGCCCACGGGTCACCCACCTCGCGCTCGAGGAAGGAACCCGGACGTTCCGACACGAGCATCACGACCCTCTGGTCCGCGTGCGCGGCGAGGTGCGCCCATCGGGTCATGAGGTCCAGGACTCGCGGGTCGGCGGCGAGGATGCCGTCCCAGTCCGGGTAGTTCACCGAGAGCAGCCAGTTGCCCTCCCAGGTGACCAGGGCGTCGATATCACCGAGCGTCGTGCCCCCGAGACAGCCCGCCGACGGATCGGGACCGGCGAAGGTGATCTGCGCTCCGACGGTCGCGCCCCCCGAGTGGCCGAAGAGGATCATCGTGTCCGCGTCGCCGCCGTGCTCGGCGGCGTGCGCCCGGGCGAACTCGACCGCACAGGCCGCCTGGGAGATGGCCGTCGAGAGGCTGTCGTAGTCGGGCGCGGAAGCGTCCCCCACGTGCGCTCGGCCCCAGTCCGCATTGAAGACGACGAAGCCAAGGTCCGCGATCTTCTGGGCATACCAGCCGAGATAGCCCCGTTCCGAGGCGGTACTGGGTGCACCGTGCAGCATCACGACCACGGGCCACGGACCGGCCTCGGAGGGCGCATAGACGTCGAGCACGCCGGGCACCAGGACCGGGCTGTCCGATTCGTACGGGACGTCGTGGGTCACGATGACGCTCGGTGGCGCGGGTGTTGGCGCATCCGCGGCCATCGTCGGCGACGGCTATGAAGTCGCGCCCACCAGCGCGGGGCCCAGGGCACCGAACCACGCTAGGGCGACCGGTAGGGCCACTTGGTGCTTGTCCATCACTCTCCTCCTTCAAGAACCTCACCCGCGTCGGTCAGGGAGTGGCCTCGGGGTTCGGCGCGAGCTGCCCTAGGCCCGGTTCGAGCAGGACGATCCACTCGGCCGTCCGCGTATCGAAGGCGATGACACCGCCATCATTCGCGGCGTCTCCCCGGCTCAGACCGACGAGGCGCTGGTTCACCGGGTCGTACACCATCGCAGTCGGCATACCGGGCTGAGGAAGCTCCTCGTCGACCAGGACGTCCCAGCGGTCCGCGGTCGCGTCGTAGGCGGCCAAGCGGCCGCTGCCGAAGACCACGGTCCGCTCCGCCGCCTCGTCGTAGGCGATGGCGGGCGGCGAGCCCCACCAACCCGTGCCCCAGACCTCCGGCGTTTCGGTGCCGGACTTCGACCAGGCGCCCGTGCGCATGTCGAAGCGCCACGTCCCGTCTCCATACGCGATGATGCGGTCGACGGACGTGTCGTAGGCGAGGGGCCGCCAGCCTGGCTCGGTGCTGGGCTCATTCGCCTGGTGGATCGGGGTCCACGTGTCGGTAGCGGCGTCGTAGGTCCATACCTTGGGATCGAGGGGGGATTCGGTCGCGGCGATGACGAGGTCCGATACCGGGTCGTAGCCCACGGGTACTGCGTCGTGCGGCGCATCGCCCCTGTCCGTCCAGGCGTTGGCCTCCCGATCATAGGTCCACACGATCCCTGTGGGTTTCACCGGGCAGTTGATACAGGAGGCAATCCCGAGCGTCAGGTCGGAGTCGATGTCATAGACGAGCCGGACCCAGCCGAAAGGCTCCCGGTCCGGATGCATCTGCGTCCAGGTGTTGGTGCACACGTCGAACGTCCATGTCTCGACGTCGTCGTCGACGTCAACGAGGGCCACGAGCCTGCCCGTGTGGCGGTCGAATGCCATCGTTGCCGCGGGAGCGTCCAGGCGCGGCCGGGCCTGGTCGATCGGCCCCGGCTCATCGGGGTTCGACCCGGGCGGACACACGAAGATCGTAGTGGGTGAGGTGGTCACGGCGGCCGGGACGGCCTCGTCGCTCCGTGGCATAGGCGTCATGTTGATGAGCAGGAGGCCGCCGAACAGCGCCACGATGGCAGCGGCAGCGACGACCTTGAGGGCGGAGACCATCGAGGGGCTTGATTGCAGCGGGACAGTGACGCCACCTCCGAGTCGAGTAGCGACCGACCGGCGACCGACCGGCGACGTGGCCATGGCCGATCGAGCGAGGGCCAAGGGATCGAAGGGGGGCTCCGGTCCCGCCATGTGCGTGACCTCCCTGGCGAGCTGTCGCTCGAAGGCGCTGCGATCGTCCATCATCGGAGTTCCTGTCTGAGTCGTACGGTGAGGCGTTCCAGGCGGTTCCGGGTGCCCGACGGGGTGAGGCCGGTCGCGGCGGCGAGTTCCGTCGAGTCGAAGCCGGCGACGTAGCGCATCGCGAGCAGCGCCCGGTCATCGGGCTCGAGTCGAGCCAGGGCCGCCCGGAGGTCAAGGGCGTCGATGCCGGTCGCAGGATCGATACCACCCGGTTCCAGCGAGGGATCGATGGCGGCCTCGATCCGCGAACGACGGTGGCGGCTGCGCAGCAGGTCCCTGGCCTGGTTCACCGCGATGGACACGAGCCACGGCGCCAGCCGCGCAGGTTCGCGCAGGGTATCGAGCCTGCGCCAGGCGATGGACCACGCCGCCTGGACGGCGTCCGCTGCGATCTGCTCGTCGCCGCACACGAAGACACAGACGCGGTGCATCTCCGCGTGGTGCGCAGCCACGATGCGAGCGAAGGCCAACTCGTCGCCGGTCGCGGCCGACTCGATGACCCTGACTTGGTCGGCGTCAGCGACCCGTGTCATCGCCCCCATACCAAGTAGACGAATCCCAAGGCACGAGTGTCCCGTCAGACGGAGGCGGTCACGAGCGGGCTGGGAGTCGAGCGCGACTGGCTACCAAGCACCTCGGTGCGGCCAGTCAGGTTCGATCGCAGCCTGCCCATGACCCTTCCCTCTCAACCTCGCGCGGTCCGGGTCCGCCAGTGGCTCGGCACGGTCCCGGCGGCCAGGGTGTGGGCCGTGCCTCAGTGCCTCCCGCCCTGCTGGGTCATGACGCCACAGGGGTAGCAGATGGTTCAAGAGGCGAACGTCACATTCGCCCGTGAGCACGAGCGGCGTCACGAGTGTCCAACCCAGCGCCGGCCCAGGAGTGCTGGGCAGCCCCCGGGCGTGTCACCGGGCGTGTCACGGGTCGTAGAGACCACGGGGCTCCATAGAGACCACGGGTCTCCATGGAGAGAAATCACGAAGGGAAGTGGCTCCGGCGGTAGGATTCGAACCTACGACCAAGCGGTTAACAGCCGCCCGCTCTACCACTGAGCTACGCCGGAACGGGTCCACGTCGCGCGTCCCGGGGGTCCCGGACGCCGCGTCCGTACAGTCGGCACCGCAAGCAGCGCCGGCGGAAGGATAGCACCTCGGCGGGTCGCCCTTCGCGAGCTGTGCCCGAGACGGTGCCGTCACGAGCACAGAGGGGTACTTCAGACCCCCTTCCGGGGGCGAGGCCGCCGCCGATAGCATCGAGCGCGGATGGACCAGCTGTCACCCCCTGTCCTGTTCCTGGTCCTGGCCGGCTTCGCCGGCGGCATCGTGCTGTTCCTGCGCGGCCTGGTCGCCTACCGGCGTGACCGGCTCATCTCATCGATCGCGACCTCCAGCCTGGAGGCCATCGCCGCCGGCGAGGTCCGTGTCAGCGGCGTCGTGGAGGCGATCCATGCGACCCTCATCTCGCCCCTCCAGTCGAAGCCCTGTGTGTGGTACCGCGCCAGGGTCGAGGAGAGCGGTGGTGACGACCGACGCGTCCTTCTTGCCGAGGAGCGCGCCACGCAGTTCCGCGTCAAGGACGAGCAGCGGCGCCATCCGGGTCCTGCCGCAGGGCGCGCGCTGGGAGATCGCGCCCGACTTCGATGAGTCCACCGACCTCACCGGAGCGGAGCCGCCAGGCCTGCACCGGCGTGCCGGTGCCGGCTACGCCCCTGTCGTCCCGGACGATCCAGCGCAGATGACCGAGTTCGAGCGCCAGGCGGCCATCCAGGCCCTGCTGACGGTCCAGCGGCCGGAGTCTGGCGCGACGGCGGGCTGGGACCGCCTCAGTAGCGACCTGGGCCCTGCGCATCAGCCTCGGGACAAGCCGCGGCCGACGGTACCGCGAGGCCCGACTCGAGCCGGGCGACATCGTCACCATCGTCGGCCAGGCCCTCCCCTGGTCGGACGTCCGCGACCAGCTGCATGCCTGGGGGCCCAACGGCAACGAGGAACGGGCCATCGCTGAGGACGTCGCAGCCGCCCGCGCTGCCGGCATCCTGGCGGCCAGCCCGGACGAGGCCTGGGGCAACGCGGCCATCCCCGGCTTCGGCATCGGCAAGCCTACCCAGCGACCGGAACTGGACCCCGAAGCGCGGATGCCCGAGGTCGGGTCCGAACAGGCCCATGAAGAGGCCCTCGACCGACACGACATCCCGCCCGATGAGCTGGTGCTGGCCCGTGGGTCGGGCGGCAGCCTGGCGGTCTACCAGGGCGCGCCGCAGGTAGCCACGCAGCACCACGACTTCGCCTTCTTCCTGGGCATCGTCGGGGCGGTCATGACGGTGGGCTGCGCGCTGGCCCTCGGCGCCATCCTGAGCGGTAGCCTGTAGCCATGGCCATCGAGCTGGGGCTCCTCGTCGCCGCGGCGCTGACCATCGCCCTGGTGGTCTTCCTCGCCGTCGTCACCTACAACAACGTCATCGCCCTGCAGCGGCGCTGCGAACGGGCCTGGGCCAACATCGACGTCGCGCTCAAGCAGCGCCATGACCAGCTGCCCAGCCTCGTCTCGGCGGTGCGGGGCGTCATGGGCTTCGAGGAGCGAGTCCTCGAGGAGGTCACCCGCGCCCGGGCACGCTACCAGCCCGAGGCACCCATCCACGATCAGGCCGTCGTCTCGGAGGCGACGAGCAGCGCGGTCCGGTCGCTCTTCGCCGTGGTCGAGAGCTACCCGGAGCTGAAGTCGCACCAGAACGTGCTCGCCCTGCAGGAGGAGATCGAACGCCTGGAGACGCTCATCGCCCGACGCCGCGAACTCTTCAACCAGCAGGTCTACCAGTACAACGCGACCATCCTGCAGGTGCCGGCGCTGTTCCTGAGACCGCTCTTCGGCTGGAAGACGGTGGACTCGTTCAGCGCCGACGATGAGGAGCGCGCGCGCCCGGAGGCCAGCGTCAACCCGATCGTGAGCCTGGGGGCCGGACATCGGAGTCAGCGCGTCGATCAGTCGCCCAGCGCAGCCCTCAGCACGGTGCAGGCGCGCAGGGTGACCCATTTGCTGGGCTGACCCTGTCGGTCGATGTCGCAGATGAGCTTGTGCTGGTAGGCGTAGCGGTTGGCCCAGCGGCCCTGCGCATCCTGGGCCTCGAGGATGAGCCCGACGGCGCGTTCGACCCAGGGTCGTCGCCCTCGTCCCGCTTCGCAGAGACCCTCCGCCACCTGCAGCACATCGGCGACGTAGCCGGACGGGAAGCCGAACTTGAACCACTTGGGGTCGGCTCGCGTGTTGCCCCAGCCCATCGGATAGTCGACCAGCCTGGGGTCGCGTGACTCCAGGAACTCGACCGTCTGGTCCAGCGCCCGCTGGACGGGTGGGTCGCGGCGTTCCGGCGCGATGCGCGCCAGGGCCAGCAGCACCTTGGCCGCGCCCCAGCCGCAGGGCAGGTCCTCGTTGATGGCGCAGCAGAATCCCGGCCCGGTCGTGGACGAGGCGTAGTAGCGCGCGTCATCCTCCCCGGTCACGGCCGCGGCCTGCCAGGCGATGGCGTCCTGCACACGCGCGTCGTCCAGCCAGCCGAAGCCGAGGAGCGCGCGCAAGAGGTTCCCGTTGAGGCAGTGCACGACGGTCGATGGGGCCGGTCGGTGGATGGTCCGGCCGCCGCGGATGCCCGAAGCCACCGCTCGATGCCTGGGTGTTCTCAAGCACGTACTCGCAGGCGCGACTGATCCTCGGGTCAGCCCCGTCGGCGCCGAGCTGGTCGAGGAACATCAGGGTCCACACGGTGCTGCGGTACTTGGGGCCATAGCCGGGCCCCGGGTTGATCCACCAGCCCTGCGGGTCCTGGGCGGCCAGGATGTCCGCGATGGGTTGGCTGGTCATCGCCCGCGCTCGCGCTTCGAGCACGTCGGGGTCGTCCGCGGGCCGGTCGAGCAGCCGCCGCAGTGCCAGGTGCCGAACCGCAGGCGTCTCGTCCTCGAGCAGCCACGGCAGCGGGTCGGCGTGAAGTCGAGCGCGCCAGCCCGACGCGGCGGGGGGCGTCATCCTCGTTCGATGCGCCCGGGCAGCAGGGCCATCGCGCCGAGGATCACGGCGATCGCGGTGATGATCCCGACGACGACCAGAGGCACCGGCTCGAGCGCGGCGCCGGCGGCGATGTCGAAGGCGAAGACGCCGAGCACGGCGATACCGATGAGCACGAGGAAGGTCAGGGCCGGCAGTGCTGTGGCCATGGCCCGTGGCTCGCCACGCAGGAGACGCAGGCCACCGTAGGCGACGACCGGGAGGGCAAAGGCCAGATCGAGCGCCCAGATGGGATTGGTCGGCAGGCCCAGCTCGAGCAGGGCCTCGCTGGGCCCATCGGCGGAGGCCGCCCCGAGGATCTCGCCCAGCCAGAGCAGACCGAAGAGCACCGGCACCGCCAGGAGGAAGCCGCTGGTCGCCGGCTTCGGCAACCGCGGAGCCAGCGACCGCAGCTGATCATCGGCGACCCGGTAGATGCCCAGCACCAGGGCCCAGGCGGCCAACCCGAGGACCGCTATGTAGAGCAGCGACAGTTCGTTGGGCGCCACCGAGAAGGCGAAGATGGCGTAGCTGTAGGCGAGGTACCAGAGGGCCCCGGCTGCCAGCAGTGGCCACCGCGCATCTGGCCGACGCCCCAGCCAGAGCGACATCGCCAGCATGGGGACGGCCAGTACGAGGGTCACCAGGTCGGTCGCCCGAGCCTCGCGGATCCAGGCCTCGCTGTCACGATAGAGGCCATCGACGAAGAGGCCCGCAGCCGAGCCGATCGCTGCGAGCACGAGCGCTCCCACGGCGAGGATGAAGGGCAGGCGAGCATGGGCGTGAAGCGCGCGTTCGTTCATGCCGAGAGGGTGAGGGCCAGCACGGCAGCATGCAAGGGCCGAAGGGCTACGTCCTGTGCACCGACAGGCCCCACCACCGCTACGAAGCCCAGGTGGGCCTCAAGGCGGACGAAGGTCGGCGGTGGAAATCGCCCTGATGGCCTGGCCCGTGCTGGGTGAACCGCTGAGTGCGCTCGAGGTGGGTGGCCTCGGCGTGGCCCTCGCCGGCATCCTCATCGTCCGGTTGAGTACCAGTCGGGACGTGGCACGCGTTAGGCGCGCAGCATGAGATGATCACTGACAGCCGCTGTGGTCGCCGTGGCGGCGTTGACCGAGATCCTGCGGACGCTATGGCGGCCGTCGTCTCCCCACCGACCGGGGATGCGGGAGCCGTTGACCAGTCGCCGAGCGCGGCGCCGAGGACGCTGCAGGCACGCAGCATCGCCCACTTGCTGGGGCACGCGCCAGGTTGGCATCGCTCGCGTGTCCGGCCTCGGCGAGGCCCTCGAGGACCTGGGGCACATCGACCCGTCTGCCCCCAGCTGACACGGGAAGATGACCGTCCAGACCGTGCCCTGGTACTTGGTGCCGTGGCCAGCACCCGGCGGACGTCGGAATCGTCGGGCGGTCGGGATCGTCGGGCGGACGTCCGAGCAGACGCACGAGTGCGAGCTGCCGAAACAGGCGGGCCGCCGTCTGATGCAGCCACGAGAGCCGCGGTACTGGGTCGGCCCTGAAAGCGGATCGCCACGCGGTCATGCCTGCCCTGGACCCCGCCCGTCCCGGCCGATGTCGCGCTACACGGTCACGGCTGCGCCAGTGCCAGGAGTCGCCGCGAGGTGCGAGAGAAGTGCCAGTGAAGAGCCTCCGGTCAGGATGCGCCGATGGCAGGTCACGAGCGACGGAGCGAGCGAGCGGATCGGCTCGCCCGCAAGGCGCTGACGGAGCTCGGCAGGGAGCTCCGCCAGCCCGCCTGGACCACGATCTCAGTCAGGCGATGACCGCGATCGCCGTCGATATCTCACAGTCGAGCTGGGGACGGATCGAGCGTGGCCAGGCGCCGGGCCTCTCGCTCGTCGACCTCGCGCGGGCGCTGGCCGTCGCGGGGCTCAGCCTCCACGTGCGCGCCTATCCGGAGGGCTCAGCCCTTCGCGACCTAGCGCACCTGGAGCTTCTCGAACGGTTGCGCTGCTGTCTCGGTCCAGGATGCACGTGGAGGACAGAGGTGCCGCTGCCGAACCCGGGCGACCGGCGAGCGTGGGATGCGCTCATCGCGTTCGCTGGCATCCGAATCGGCGTCGAGGCGGAGACCCGGGCGCGTGACACTCAGGAGCTTCAGCGACGCCTGTCCACGAAACGGCGGGACGGAGGCATCGACCATGTGATCCTGCTGCTCGCGGACACCCGTCACAACCGCTCGTTCCTGCGGGCGGCCGGGTCGGGGTTCAGGACGGACTTCCCGGTGGATGGTCGCACGGCGCTGCGCCGGCTTGGGACCACGGCTGACCCGGGCGGTAGCGCCATCATCCTGCTCTGACTTGCAGTGGCGCCGGCCTCATGTGCCGGCCCACAGTGTCGCCGGCAGATCGGCTCACCGTTTGGGGCACGTCGATGTCCGCGAGCAGCCCGTGTCCGCGACCGACCGTGTCCGCGACCGACCGTGTCCGCGAGCTGGCTGGCCCCTCTTGGTTCGCGCCCGCCGGTGCTCGTGGCTTCGCCCTTGCCTGTGAGCCACCGGGTGACTGAACTCGACCTGGAGACACCCGGGGCTGCCGTTCTCAGCCACCTGCTGACTGGCGCTGACAGTCACAGCCACCCCGTGGCTGTGACCTGCGAGTCCGATGCCAGGTTGGTCGCGTTCAGCCACGGGATGACTCGGACGCTGCCGGACACCGCCGCCGCCAGGGATCGGCCACTGCCGGACGCGGTCACGGACCAGTCGCGACCGGCCGGCCTGGATCGCCGAAGGCCGGCCCCTGGTCTGGGGTCGGCCTTCGGTGCCGTGCCAGCCATGCACGGTGAGTGCTACTCGAGGTAGTCCTTGAGCTTGCGGCTGCGCGAGGGGTGGCGCAGCTTGCGCAGCGCCTTGGCCTCGATCTGGCGGATGCGCTCGCGGGTGACGTTGAACTCCTTGCCCACCTCTTCGAGGGTCCGGGAGCGACCGTCCTCCAGCCCGAAGCGCAACTGCAGCACGCGCCGCTCACGCCCGGACAGCGAGTCCAGCACCGCCTCCACCTGCTCCTTGAGGAGCTGGTGCGAGGCGGCATCGGCCGGTGCCAGCGCAGCGCGGTCCTCGATGAAGTCGCCCAGGTGGGAGTCCTCTTCCTCGCCGATGGGCGTCTCCAGCGAGACCGGCTCCTGGCTGACCTTGATGATCTCGCGCACCTTGTCGGGGGTGATGAGGATGACGGACTCGATCTCCTTGTCCTTCTTCTTGGGCAGCTTCACGTCGTAGACGTGGCCGGAGCCGACGATGGCGTAGTCCTCACTCTCCTTGGGCTTGACGTGCTTGTCATCGAGGACGTGGACGGTGATGGTGGCCTGCTTGTGGGTGTTGACCTCGATGTTGGCGAAGTTGTTGGCGCCACCGAGGCGCTTCAGGATGTCCGTGGCGAACTCCGGCCCCACGGTCATGGCGAAGGCGATCTCCTCCACGGTGGGCTCGCGACCGAGCTCCTGGAGCAGGCCGCGCGAGACGCGGATGAGCCGGTTGATGGTCTCCACCATGTGCACCGGGATGCGGATGGTGCGGGCCTGGTCCGCGATGGCGCGGGTGATGGCCTGCCGGATCCACCAGGTGGCGTAGGTGGAGAACTTGAAGCCCTTCTCGTAGTCGAACTTCTCGACCGCGCGGATGAGCCCGATGTTGCCCTCCTGGATGAGGTCGAGGAAGGACATGCCGCGGCCGATGTACTTCTTGGCGATCGAGACCACCAGGCGCAGGTTGGCCGAGGTCAGGGACTCGCGACCCTCGCGCCCGTAGCGCACGATGACGCCGCGCCGGTTGCGGGGCTTGAGGTGCTCCTGGGTCATCTCCGGGTCCCAGCCCCACTCGTCCATGATCTCGGCTTCCTTGCCGGCCAGGATGAAGCGGCGCAGGGCTTCCAGGGCGATGCCCTGGGACCAGTCGAAGAGGGCGCGCAGGCCCTTGTTGTCGCGGCTCTCCTCGTCACCGTTGTGGACGGCCATGTAGGAGAAGCTGACGAGCTCGGCGAACTTCGTCGGCGTCGGGCGCCTCGTCGTACTCCGCGAGGATGTGCTTGGCATCCTTGAGCAGCGCCTTGGGCAGCTCGCTATTGGCCGCCCGCTGTGCGCCGGTGAGGTGCAGGTCCGGTGATGCCACCAGGAGGCCGTCCTTCTCGGCATCCCGGAAGGCACCCATGACGATGCGCTCGGCATCGGCCGCGTAGTGATCGAGGCGGTGCTCGGGCCGCTTCTGGCGACTGTCGCGCTCGGTCTCGTTCCTGGTCCACTCCCACAGCGAGAGCACGGCTCGCCAGGGCTCGTCCACGATCTGCTCGCCCAGCTCGATGGCCTTGGCGAAGACGACCTCCTCCTCGGCGTTCAGCAGGGGGACCTTGCCGATCTCCTTGAGGTACATGCGCACCGGGTCATCGATGCCGACCATGTCCTGGGCCATGGCGTCGAGCTCGGCCTGCGTCGAGGGCTTGTCCTCCTCGTCCTCCTCGAGCTTGGCCGGTGGCTCCAGCCAGGGCTGCTTCTGGCTCTCGTCCACGCTGACCTGGACGCCCAGCTCCGCGGCCGCGTCGTAGTTGCGCGGCGCGCCGATCTCGTCCTCTGGCTCAGGCTGGACGATGTCCCCGTCCAGGTCACGCTTGCCGCGCTCGAGGACCGAGGCGACGAGCAGCTTGTCAGTGGCGTCAGTCGCCATGTGCTACCTCCACTTGTTGGCTCTGGGGTCTGGGTTCGATGCGTCGTCGTGCCAGCAGTGACGTGTCCGCCACGGCCCGGTCCAGTCGCAGGCGGCGCTGCTGCAGCTCCAGGACCTCGCGCTGCAGACTCTCCACCACATCCTCCTGGTGGCCCGCCTCTGCCTCGGCGATGCGGGCGCGGGTGTACTCGATGCGCTCCGAGAGCCGCGCCCGCTCCAGCGTCAGCAGGCTCTGGTCGATGGCCTGCTGCGTCTCGCCCTCGCTGCCCGGCAGCGGATCGGTGCGTGCCAGGAGCGTCTGGGCCACGGTGGCCACGGTGGCATCCAGGCCGGCGATCAGCACGCGCGCGGTCGAACGCTTCCGGGGACCCTGGCCGAAGAGCCGCATCGAGCGCCTTCCACAGCTCCCGGGCCAGCGTGGTCACGAAGGTGTCCTCGGCCAGCCGGTCAGCAGTGCGTGCATAGTGCGCGGGGTACAGCAGCAGCAGGCGCAGCAGCGTCGCCTCGGCCGGCTCCATGGCACGCTCCACGGCTCGTGGATCGAGCGCATCGGGCTGGGCCATCACCGCCTCCAGGTTGATGCGGGAACCGGCGTGCCCCGCATCACGTGCGCCGCCCGGGCGGGCGGCCGCCTCCGGCCGCCGCAGCGCCTCCAGCAGGGTGCGCTCCTCGACCCCGGAGCGGCGCGCCAGCAGCTGCACGTAGCCGTCCCGGCGGACCGGGTCGGCGATGGTGCGCAGCGTGGGCAGCACGGCGGCGACGAGCCGCTCCCGGCCGGGCACGGTGCGCTGATCATGCCGCTTCGCGGCGCGGTCGATGAGGAACTCCATGATGGGCTGCGGGGCCTCGGTGGCAGCCCGCCAGGCTTCGGGGTCGTCGCGGATGATCTCGTCGGGATCGCGCTGGTCAGGCAGGCGGACGACATCCACATCCGTCAGCCGGCCGCGATAGGGCGAGCGCTCGATCTCGCCGACCAGGGCGGTCAACTCCGTGGCGCCGAAGGTGGCAGCGCTCTGGCCGGCGGCATCCACGTCATAGGCCAGGGCGATGCGCGGGGCGTAGCGGGTGAGCAGCTCCACCTGTCCCGCGGTGAGCGCCGTGCCCATGCTGCAGACGACGTTCTCGAAGCCGGCCTGGTGGGCCATCAGGGCATCCGTGTTGCCCTCCACCAGCACGGCCCGTCCATTCTTGCGGATGGCCGACTTGGCACGGTCGATGAGGTACAGCGTGCGGCCCTTGTCGAAGAGCAGCGTCTGGGGGGTATTGAGGTACTTGGGTCCGCTGTCCGCGGTCTGCGGACCGAGGATGCGACCAGCCAGGCCGGTGGCACCCCCGCTGGCATCCCGGATGGGGAAGATGACGCGGGCACGGAAGCGGTCGTAGACGCCGCTGCCGCGGCGGCGACGACTCGACCAGGCCAGCGCCCTCAAGGTCCGCCTCCGTGAGGTCGCGCCGGCGTGTCAGCGCGCTGCCCAGGGCGTCCCAGGCGTCCGGCGCCCAGCCCAGCTGGTAGGTGCTGATGGTCTCGTCGGTGAAGCCGCGGCCGTGCAGGTAGTCCCGCGCCGCGGCTCGCCGAGGCATGGCTGGTGAGCACCAGGTGGTAGAAGGCGATGGCCGCCTCCAGCGCTTCGCGGAGACGCTTGCGCTGGGCGTCCTCGCGGCTGGTCCGCTCCGACATCTCCACCCCGGCGCGACCCGCCAGCGAGCGCAGCGCAGTGGGGAAATCCACCCCGTCACGCTCCATGACGAAGTTGAAGATGTCGCCTCCCCGGCCGCAGCCGAAGCACTTCCACGTCTCACGCGCGGGCGTGACCGTGAAGGACGGGGTCTTCTCGCCGTGGAACGGACAGAGGCCCTTGTAGGTGGTTCCGGCCTTGCGAAGCTGCACGGTCTCGCCGATGAGATCGACGATGTCCAGCTTCTCCTTGATGGTGGCGGCGACGCCGACTGACAACCCTGCTGCGCCTCGTGTTGCATCGCGTGTCCCACGTCGCCGCCGCGGCCAGGGATGGCATCGCGCCTGCCGTCCAAGTCGCGGGGATCGTTCCGGCCGGTCCTTTGCCGGCGGAGACACGCATGGCCTTGTCAAGTCTTGACAAGGCTCCAAGGCAGAGTCTAGCCACTTGACAAGGGCTTGACAAGAGGGCCCCGGCGAGTGTGAACGGTCAGCAGCGCGAGTGACCGCATCGGGTCGTCCTGACGGGTACCATCCAGCACTCACCGCGGTCCGGGGGACCACGCCCGACCTGAAGCCCAGAGGTAACGCATGCGACTGGCCCCATCGCTCCATCGCATCGGTGCTGACTTCGTGAACGCCTATCTCGTCGAGGAAGCCGGCGAGGTGACCGTCGTGGACGCCGGAGTGCCGGGGCTCTACAGCGACTTCCTGCGAGAGCTCGCCTCGATGGGGCGCCGCATCGAGGACGTGCGTGCTGTCGTCCTGACCCACGGGCACTCCGATCACATCGGGTTCGCGGAGCGCGTTCGTGACGAGCACGGGGTGCCGGCCAGCGTCCACGAGCTCGATGCGGCTCTGGCGCGCGGCGAGGTCCCCAACCCCAGTGCGGGCATGGGCGAACGCAGGTTCCGCTCCCTGCTGCAATTCCTCGCCTGGGGTGCCCGGAGAGGTGCCCTGCGGACGAAGACGCTGACCGAGGTGGAGACATTCGGATCGGGCGCCACGCTCGACGTACCCGGTGCCCTGCGCGTCATCCACACCCCCGGTCACACACCCGGGAACACGGCCCTCCACGCTCCGCACGTCAGCGCCCTGTTCGCGGGCGATACCCTTTCGACGCTCGCAGTGACGAGTGGGCGCGTCGGCCCGCAGGTGGCGGCCTTCAGCGCGGACCCGGACGAGGCCCTCGCATCGCTGTCGCGCATCGAAGACATCGAGGCCGACTGGGTGCTGCCCGGACATGGGGCGCCCTGGACCGGTGGCGTCGGGGCCGCGGTCGCGGCAGCCCGGTCGGTCGGCATCGATCATCTGGCGCGGCCCTGACCCGGTACCGCGGGGTGGACGCGTGAACGCCCTGAGGGCCCCCGTCGGCATCCTCTGTGCCATGCCTCAGGAGCAGGCGCTGCTCGTGGCGGCCATGGGGGACGCGCTGCTGCTGCCCGGCTCAGGGCTGGAAGCACGGCGTGGTCGACTGGACGGGCGCGAGGTGGTCGTCGCCGCGGCCGGCGTGGGCAAGGTCCATGCCGCGACCACGGCGACCCTGCTGGTGGAGCGACTCGGCTGCCGGGCCCTGGTGCTCAGTGGTGTGGCCGGTGGGCTCTCGGCGGAGCTCGGCATCGCCGACCTCATCATCGCCACCCGGGTCGTCGACATCGACTACGGCCGCATCACTGATGCCGGCCGGGTCATCTACCAGCCAGGCACGCCTCCCCTGCCCGGCACGCGACCCGATCCGGGCTATCGGCTCCCGGCAGATCTGGAGCGGCGGGTGCGGGTGCGGGCCGCCGATGCGGGCATCGCGGTCGCGTTCGGGACCATCGTCTGCGGGGATGCCTTCCTGGCCTCGGCCGCGTGCGCGAGGAGCTGGCCGCGGCATGGTCGGCCCTGGCCATCGAGATGGAGGGGTCGGCAGTGTGCGGCGTGGCCGAACGGTTCGGCGTCCCCTGGCTCATCGTACGCGCGTTGAGCGACCGCGCCGGCGAGGAGTCAGCGGCCGACTTCGCCGCGTTCCTCGTGGATGCCGCCGCGGCGTCGGCGTCGCTGGTGCGAGGACTGCTGCCCGTTTTCGACGAGTGATGCTGGCAGCGAGAGCCCGCCCGAGGTCGTGTAGCGCGCGCGCACGGCTGTGCGCGACAGGCTCGCGACCGCGTCCGGCCACCATCATGCCGCCGGTGACTCAGTCAGCCGAGTCGTTGGTCATCCATGCCCGGGGCGCCTGGGGTGACCGAGACGACCGGCACGGCATGCCGGCAATGACTCAGATGGCAGCCCACACGGGCGGAAGATGCCGGTGAGGCATCAGGTGATGGTCGCCGTGGCCGAGTGAGTCGCCCACGGCATGGTCCTGGATGCATGCCGCAGGGCCACGGCAGGGCTGGCGGCAGGGCTGCGGCAGGGCTTCTGTTCGCCCGCATCCACCCGAAGTCGACTGGCCGTGGCAGGGCCCGGCGGCCCAGCGCGGCGGCAGTCCCTCAGTGCGTCAGGATCTGCGACAGGAAGAGCTTGGTCCGGTCATGCTGCGGGTCCTCGAAGATCTGCTGGGGCGTGCCCTCCTCCACGATGTTGCCGGCGTCGAAGAAGACCATGCGGTCCGCGGCCGCCCGCGCGAAGCCCATCTCGTGGGTCACGCAGAGCATGGTCATGCCCGATCCGGCCAGCTCGCGCATGACGTCCAGGACCTCGCTGATCATCTCCGGGTCCAGCGCCGACGTGGGCTCATCGAAGAGCATGATCTTGGGCTGCATGGCCAGGGCCCGGGCGATGGCCACGCGCTGCTGCTGGCCACCGGACAGCTGGGCGGGGTACTTGCGCGCCTGCTCGGGGATGCCCACGCGGTTCAACAACTGCATGGCCGTCTCCTCCGCCTGCTCCCGCCGCACCTTGCGGACGCGGATGGGCCCGAGGGTGACGTTCTGGAGCACGGTCAGGTGCGGGAAGAGGTTGAAGGACTGGAAGACCATGCCGATCTCGCTGCGGATGGCGGCGATGTTGCGGATGTCGTTGGTGAGCTCGATGCCGTCGACGATGATGTCGCCGCGCTGGTGCTCCTCGAGCCGGTTGATGGTGCGGATGAAGGTGGACTTGCCGGAGCCCGACGGCCCGGCGATGACGAGCACCTCGCCCTGCTTGACGGTCAGGTCGATGCCGCGTGAGCACGTGCAGCTGACCGAACCACTTGTGGACGTCACGGCAGACGATGATGTCACCTGGCTCCGCGCGCTCCTCCGCGCTCTGCCACGACCTCGTTCACGGCGCTGTCAGTCATCGCTCTCCGATCCCCAGTTCCTTCTCCAGACGATAGCTGGCCTGTGACAGGGTGTAGCTGAGCACGAAGAAGACCGCCGCCACGAAGATGTAGACCTCGAAGGAGGCGCCCAGCCACTCCGGCTGCGCCAGGACGGCGCGTCCCACGCCGAGCAGCTCCAGCAGGCCGATGATGGCCACCAGCGTGGTGTCCTTGAGCAGGCTGATGAAGAGACCGACGTTGGCCGGGATGGTGATGCGCAGCGCCTGCGGCAGCACGATGTAGAGGTTCGTCTGCCAGCTGCGCAGACCGATGGCCTGGGCGGCCTCGATCTGCCCGGCCGGGATGGCCTGCAGGCCGCCACGAACGTTCTCGGCGACGTAGGCAGCCGAGAAGATGGTGATGCCGCCCATGGCCCGGATGACGTTCTCGATGCGGATGCCCTCCGGCAGGAAGAGCGGGAAGAGCAGCGCCGCCATGAACAGGATGGTGATGAGCGGCACGGCCCGGATGAGCTCGATGAAGGCCGTGCTCAGCAATCGCACCACGGGCAGCTGGCTGCGACGACCTACTGCCAGGGCCACGCCGAACGGGAACGAGAGCACGATGCCGACGACCGACAGCAGGATGGTCAGCAGCAGGCCGCCCCAGACGTTGCTCGAGACGGTCGGCAGCAAGGCCGCATCCCCGAGGCCGGAGAGCAGGGGCACGGTGATCACCGCCATGACCAGCCAGCCGAGCAGCAGCCAGCGCCGCGCCAGCGGGCGGCGGCTCGCCAGCAGCAGGGCGCCCATGAGCAGCACGGCGTTGGCGACGAGCGCCAGGACCCCGGAGAGACCCATGTCGGAGACCGCGGCCAGGACGGCCAGGGCGACCTGGCCGGCAGCCAGCATGCTGGCCATCATGCGCACCGCGCCGCTGCGCCACGTACCGGCGCTCAGGCCGGTGATGAGCGAGAGTGCCACCAGCGTCAGCCAGACGCGCTGGATCTCCTCCGGTGGGTACAGCCCGACGAGGAACAGGCGCATGTTGGAGGTGATGACGCCCCAGCGCGCCTGGAACAGCGCCCACTCCGCGATGAGCAGCAGCGAGACGACCAGGACGGCGCCGATGACGATGGTGAGGGCGCCGCTGACCACGCTGCTGAAGAGGTTGTGGCGCAGCCAGCCGATGACGCCGATCTCGGTGCTCGGCGGTCGGACCTCGGAGCGGTCGCGGGGCGTCGTCATGTCTGCTCAGCGCTCCTGGATCTGCACGGGCGGTTGTAGATGTTCATGAGCAGCGAGGTGATCAGGCTGATGACCAGGTACACGGCCATGACGATGACGATGACGGCGACCGGCTGGCCGGTCAGCTCGGAGACGGTACGGCTGATGTTGAAGAGGTCGGCGTAGCCGATCACGAGCGCCAGACTGGAGTTCTTGATGAGGTTGAGGTACTGGCTGGTCAGGGGCGGGATGATGACGCGCAGCGCCTGGGGCAGCACGACGAGCCGGAGCAGCTGACCTTCCTTGAGGCCGATGCTGCGGGCCGCCTCCAGCTGCCCCCTGCCGACCGCCTCGATGCCGCCACGGATGATCTCGCCGATGAAGGCTGCCGTATAGAGCCCCAGTCCCACGGTGAGGGCGGCGAACTCCGGAGTGAACTTCAGGCCACCGCTCAGGTTGAACGTACCCAGCTCCGGCGCCTCGAAGGTGATGGGCGCCACCGGCAGCACGATCCAGCCGACCAGGGGCAGGCCGATGAGCAGCGCCAGGGCCAGCCAGCGGAGCCCCAGGACGGGCCGGCCAGCGGCCTCACGGCGCCCTGCCGCCAGCCAGGCCACGAGCGCCAGGATCGCCGCCACCAGCAGAAGCAGGAGCCACGTGCCGCCACTGTCCGCACTCAGCTCCGGCCTGGGCACGTAGACACCGCGCTGGCTGAGGTACACCGGGCCCGGCAGTGTGATGGAGTCGCGGACCGCCGGCAGGCGCAGGAAGACGACGAAGTAGATGACGAAGAGCTGGACGAGCAGCGGCGTGTTGCGGAAGATCTCGACGTAGGCCAGCGCCAGCTTGCTCACCAGCCAGTTCCGCGACAGCCGGGCGATGCCGATGACGAGGCCCAGGAGCGTCGCGATGATGATGCCCACGAAGCTCACCAGGAGCGTGTTCAGGAGTCCCACGAGAAGGGCGCTGCCGAACGTATCCGAGGGCTGGTAGGGGATGGCCTTCTCGGCGATCTCGAAGCCGGCGGTCAGGCGCAGGAAGCCGAGGTCGGGGAGGAAGCCACGCCGCTCCATGGCCGTGAAGAGGTTGCCCAGCAGGAGGTAGCCCACGAGGAGCACCACGAGCAGGACCGCGACCTGGCTGAACATGGCCAGGACGCGGACGTCCCGCCAGAACGGGACGGCCTGGTGGTGGCGTGGTCGATCGCCGCTCGGCTGGTCAGCCATGGCGACGTGGCTCCCCCCGGTGCTGCGGAACGAAGAACCCCGGGGCGGCGGTCATCCGCTGCCCCGGGGTGTCAAGGATGGATGGCTCGATCAGCGGAACGGCGGCGAGTACATCAGCCCGCCGTTCGTCCACAACTCGTTGGGCCCACGCTCGAGCGCGAGCGGCGTGTCCGGACCGAAGGCGCGATCGTAGATCTCGCCGTAGTTGCCGACGGCAGGAGATGACCTGCGACGGCGAAGTCGTTGGGCAGGCCCAGCATGGCGCCAAGCTCGCCGGTCTCGCCCAGCAGACGCTGCACGACGGGGTTCTCACCGCCCTGGAACTCGGCCAGGTTCTGGCGACGTGATGCCCAGCTCCTCGGCCTCGATGGTGGCGTACACGACCCAGCGCACGATGTCGCCCCACTGGTTGTCGCCGGTGGCAACGACCGGAGCCAGCGGCTCCTTGGACATGACCACGTCGAGGATGACGTGATCGTCGGGGTTGGCGAAGGTCGAGCGGCGACCGACGAGCTGCGATCGGTCACTGGTGACGGCGTCGCAGCGGCCCTCCTCGTAGGTGCCGTAGACGGTGTCGATCTCGGCCGCCACGACGGGCTCGTAGGAGAGGCCACGGAAGGCCATCTGGTCCGCCAGGTTCAGCTCGGTGGTGGTGCCCGAGGTCACGCAGATGGTGGCCCCGTCGAGGTCCTCAAGGCTGGTGGCACCCAGCTCGACGCGGGTCATCATGCCCTGGCCGTCATAGAAGATGGTGGGCCCGAAGTCACCCCAGGAGGCGTCACGACTGAGCGTGTTGGTGGTGTTGCGGAAGATGACGTCGACCTCGCCGCCCTGGATGGCAGTGGCGCGCTGGTCCGCCGTGATGGGACGGTACTCGACCGCATCGGGATCGCCCAGGACCGCGGCTGCGACGGCGCGGCAGTAGTCCCCATCCATGCCCTCGAACTGGCCGGTGGCCTCGTTGAGGACGCTCATGCCGGGCAGTCCGCCGTTGACACCGCAGACGAGCTGGCCGCGTTCCTGGACAGCCGCCAGCGTGCCGCCGCCCTGGGCGTACACGGCTGACGAGCCGAAGATGAGGGCTCCGATGACGAGCCCGGGTACGAGTCGCTTCACGCGTTCTCCTCCTCGTGGTGCCTCAAGGGCGATGACAACGACCAGCGTCGCGGTCGTGTCGACGCAGGATAGCAACTATCGGAACCACGACGCCACCCGTTGGTAGACGTCCACGAAGCGCTCGTGGGCCTCTCGCGATCGTTCGTGGCGCACCGGGTCGGGCTCGAAGGTGGCCTCGACCGACGAGAGCGAGCGTGCCTGGGACCAATCCTCGATGAGCCCGACGGCGATGCCACCGATGACGGCTGCGCCCAGCGAGTTGGCCTCATCCACGATGGTGCGCCGACGCACCGGCACCCCCCAGGTGTCAGCCATGATGCGCAGCCAGCTATCGCTGCGTGCCCCGCCACCGATGGCGTCGATGGCCTCGATCGACCCGGCCATCTCGGAGAGCGCCTGGAAGGTGCCATAGAGATTGAAGGCCACGCCCTCCAGGGCGGCCCGGGCCAGGTGCTCCGGTCGATGGTGACGAGAGAGGCCGATGAAGGTGCCTCGGACGTGTGCGTCCCAGATCGGGGCACGCTCTCCCAGCAGGTAGGGCAGGAAGAAGAGGCCCTCGCTGGCCGCCTCTACCTGGCCGGCGGCATCGAGCAGCCGCGGCGCGCTCCGCGGGTCGACTCGCCCCGAGCGTGAGCACGACCCAGTCGAGCGCCACCCCGGCTGCCTGCATGGCCCCGAGGGGAACATAGCGGCCGGGCACGACATGGTCGAAGGTGACCACGCGCCGCAGCGGGTCGCGGAGCGGGCTGTCAGAGGCGATCGAGATCCAGGCTGACGAGCCGATGGTGGCATTGGCCGCCGAGTCACCGGAGACCAGGCCGGCTCCCAGCGGCGCGCAGGAACCATCCGCTCCCCCGACCACCACCGGCGTGCCTTCACGCAGCCCCGAGGCGATGGCCGCTTCGGCCCGGACACCAGCGGCGACGGTGGCGGAGGGCAGGACCTCGGGCAGTAGTCCCACGTCGATGCCCGCAGCCTCCAGCAGCTCGGCTGACCAGGTCGCGGCACGCTGGTCCCAGGCGTTGGTGCCGGACGCATCGGAGGGGTCGGTGCAGCGTCGACCGGTGAGCCGCAGGGTGATGTAGTCCTTGGCCACGAGCACGCTGGTGGCCCGCTCCCACGTGGCGGGCTCGTGCTCGCGCAGCCACATCATCTTGGCCAGGCAGTAGGTGGGGTCGATGGGGTGGCCCAGCAGGTCGTAGCCGCGCTCCACGCCGAACCGCTCGGCCAGCGCACGGGCCTGCTTCTCGGCCCTCGTGTCGGCCCAGATGATCGCCGGCCGCAACGCCTGTCCGTGCTCGTCGACCAGCACGACCCCCATCATCTGGCCAGACATGGCCACGCAGGCGACATCGGCCGGATCGGTGCCCGTCCGCTCCAGGAGGCTGCGGCTGGCCGCGCAGAAGGCCGCCCACCAGTCAGCCGGGTCCTGCTCGGCCTTGCCGCCGGGCCCGAAGTCGGTCGCGTAGCGCTCTGTGTGCGAGGCCAGCAGTCGCCCATCGGCAGCGTGGAGCGAGGCCTTGTCGCCGCTGGTGCCCAGATCGTGGGCGAGGATCAGCTGTGGCATCGTCGTCTCCCCTGCTTCATCCGCGCCGAGGTGCCCCGTTCGGGCCGGCGGGTGCTCGTCCCAGGCGGTAGATGCGGGCTGCGGTGCCGCCGACGGATCTCGGCCTGCTCGTACGCCGGCAGTTCCGCCACGAGGTAGCGCACGCCATCGATGGCATCACTGTACGAGCCGGCCAGCAGGCACATCGGCCAGTCCGAGCCGAGCATCAGCCGCCTCGCCCCGAAGGCATCGACAGCCAGTTCGACCGGATGGCGCAGGTCGTCGATGGACCAGGTGCGCCAGTCCGCCTCGGTGACCAGCCCCGAGAGCTTGGCGCTGACGTTGGGCAACTCGGCCAGCGCCAGCAGGGCACGCGCCCAGGCCGTCAGGTCGCCCGAGGCGATGGGGGGCCTGGCCAGGTGGTCGATCACGAACCGCAGGCCCGGGTGGGCTCGCGCCGTCGCGGTGGCGGCGGGCAGCTCCCGGGTCCGCAGCAGCAGGTCGAACGCCAGACCAGCCGCTTCGACCGCCATCAGTCCGCGCCGCACATCCTCACGGCCGAGCCAGCCAGCATCCGGCTCCTCCTGGACACGGTGTCGCAGCCCCACCAGGCGGTGCCCCCCGGGGCCGCTGCGGAGATCATCGACGACGGCACCGACGTCGGGGGCCGTGAGGTCCACCCAGCCGACCACGCCGAGCACGAAGGGCGCAGTCTCGGCGAGCGCGAGCAGCTCGCGGGTCTCGTCGATGGATGGCAGGGTGTGGACGAGGACCGATCCGGTGAAGCCCTCCAGCTCGAGCTCCGGGCGCAGCTCATCCGGGCCGAAGGCACGGCGCAAGGGCTCGAGCTCGGCACCGAGCCAGGGGTAGTCGCGGCGACCAGGGTCCCAGAAGTAGTGATGGGCGTCGATGGCCGGCAGGGTCAGCACCAGGCAGCGCTCCCGACCAGGACGACTTGCGCAGGACTTCCCGATGGCACGGCCCAGCACCCCATCGATCGACTGTGATGGTCCGGAATCTAGCGCTCGAGGGCGGTCGCCGGGTCCCTGGCCGGTCGGCTGGCGCGGCGCAGGCCGATGAAGATGTCCAGCCCCTGGTCGCCGTCCACGCGGCGCGGCTCGAAGCCCACGTCGGCAAGCAGGCCCAGCCAGGTCGAGCGGGCGAAGATGCCGAGCGTGTGGACGTCGTGGTGGACGGCAACCTGGTCCGCGTCGCGCGTGACGATGATGTAGTCGGTCCGGACCACATCGCTGTCGGAGGCGAGGTCACGGTCCCACTCCAGGTAACGCAGGCCCCGCGAGCCCTCGTCCGTGCCCCCATGCTCGGTGCGCGGCTGGTAGGTGTCGCGCACCCAATCGGGCATGAAGACGGCCGCTCCGCCCATACGCAGGTGGAGGTACGCGGTCTCCAATGCTGCGCGCAGGTCCGCCTCGCTGGCCATGTAGGTGATGGCGTCGTGGGCGATGACGGCATCGAAGGTGCGGCCCAGTCGCAGCGTGCGCATGTCGCCCTCGATGTGCTCGAGTCCAGGGTTGATGGAGCGGCTGAGCGCCAGCATCTGCGGCGAGATGTCGGTGAGGGTCAGGCGCAGGCGTGCCGCGAGGTGGGAGGCCACGTTCCCACCACCCGAGCCCAGCTCCAGCGCCGTGACCAGGGGGCCCTCGACGTGGGCCTCCAGCAGACGCAGGATCTCGGCGGCTTCAGCGGCGTAGTCGGCAGGCGGTGTGAGCAGGTGGAACCAGTCAGCCAGCCGGTCGTACATCAGCGGGGTCCGGTCATCCATAGGCCCAGTGTGCCCGACTGCGGCAAGGGCGCGACAGCGAGCCTGCGCTGCGCGACACTTCAGGCACTGCAGGCAAGAGCGAGTCCATCGGCGTGGCGGTGCTGGGCGCCGGCCGCATGGGTCAGACGCACATCCGCAACCTGGCAGCGATGGCGGACGTCGATGTCATCGCCGTGGCCGATCCTGACGCCGGGACTGCCGAGCGCGGCCGGGCCATGGCACGGGCGAAGCTCGCGCTTCACGTCCTATTCGATGCCATCCAGGCCCCAGGCACGGGATACCTACCCGCCGCCGCTCGAGTTCCTGCGCCACTCCGGGGGAATCTTCCTGGACATGGCGGTCCACGACCTCGACCTGGCTCGCTTCCTCGTCGGTGAGGTCGAGGAGGTGCAGTCGCGGGGCGCGAGACTGCTCGATGCGCGCTTCGCTGAGGCGGACGCTATCCACACGGCCGTGACGCTGCTGCGCTTCCACAGCGGCGCCCTCGGCGTCGTCGAGACGGCCCGCCACTCCGAGTGGGGCTACGACATCCGCACCGAGGTCGCCGGCGCCAGCGGCAAGGTCGTCGTTGAGGCCGGACAGAAGACACCGGCCACGTTCTCGCGCCGTTTCGGCTACGAGGGCGACCACTTCGAGAACTCCCCCGACCGCTTCGAGACGGCCTTCCGCCACGAGCTGGAGGCCTTCATCGAGGCCCTCCGCGACGGCCGTGAGCCGTCGCGGAGCCCGGCGGACGCGCTGGAGACCCTGCGCCTGGCCCTGGCTTGCACACGCAGCCGCGCCGAGGGGCGACCCGTCCGTCTCGACGAGATCACTGCCTGAGGGCGCCACGCGGGCGATGATCCCGGCCCCGCGTCAGAGCGGCAGTAGCGTCCACTCCCAGCGGTAGGTGCCGGGTCCCACCAGATAGGCCGCGATGGTGTCCGGGCCGCAGGAAGCCGTGCCCAGGCCGCGATGGGCGGCGTCGAGGTTGACGATGACCTCGGGGCGAGGTACGAGTTCGTCGGCATGCAAGGCCGCCTCCAGGTCCGCGGCGCGGAAGTGCGTCGCCGAGACCTGCAGTGGCGCCCCCATCAGCAGCCGCACGCCCCGGCCGTCAAGGCCCCGCAGGTCCAGCCAGCGCACCTCCGCCCGGCCACCGGCTTCCTGGGGGCGCACGTAGGGCGTGAACAGCTCGCTCACCGTCGAGCGCCAGCGGCCGACGAGGCCGGCACGCTTGCGGTCCGGGTAGCACTCGTGGGGCCCCAGCCCGAACCACTCCACCTGCTCCAGGCCGGGCCCGAGCTCCAGCACGGTACCGACGCGGGGCAGGTCGCTGAGCCCGGCCGGGATGACCGCCTCCTCGGCGACGTGGAGCCCGCCGCCGCGGAGCGACGTGATGGCCTGGCTGTGCCTGACCACGGACCGGCCGACGTGGACGTCGCGGTGGACCTGGGTGACGGGACCGTGTCGCTCGACCTCGGCCGAACCGGGCCGCGGGTCGGCCAGGCCCTGTGCTGACCACGCGGCGGCCAGGCCGCCGAAGCGGTCGTTGTCCGTGGGGGCTCGCCACAGCGACAGCCGCGGGGGTGCCGCCAGCAGCGGGTGCACCAGGTAGCCCTCGCGGTCCAGCTCGAACGCGGCGGTCTCGTCGACCAGCGCCGAGGGCGCCTCATGTGCCGCGGTCGCGTCCGCAAGGCCGCCATCGAACCGCACCTGGTCCCAGCAGACCTCGGTACCGGCCGGGGCCCAGGCTTCGTCCCGTGCCGTCCGGAAGCGGACGCGTCAGCCAGCGCTCGCCCGACGCCCGGGGTGGAGTCGTCCAGCCCTCCAGGGGGACCTCTGCGCTCTGACCCGGTGGGAAGGGGTCCGGCTTCAGACGGCCGGTCGCCATCGTGCCCTCCTCGTCGATGCAGCTCCCAGCTCCCCGCCAGCCAGCCCAGGTCACGGAAGTGCTGGCGGTTGCTGAGCCGCACGTGGCCCTCGCGCGAACCCGCGCTGACGCGCACCGGTGCGTTGAGGTACTGCACCTCGCGGAGAGCCGGCTTGGGCGTGCGGTCCGGCCAGACCAGGCCGTCGGTGCAGAAGTTGCCGTCGTTGGGCAGGTCACCGAAGTCGCCGCCGTAGGCCCAGCGCGTGCGCGCCATCGGGCAGTGTCTGGACCAGGCCGTGGTCCCACCACTCCCAGATGAAGCCGCCCTGGAGCCCCGGGGTCGTCTCGATGGCGTCCCAGTACTCGGCCAGCGTGCCGTTGCTGTTGCCCATGGCGTGCGAGTACTCGCACATGATGAGCGGCCGCGTCAGCCGACCGGAGCGGGCGAACTCCACGATGGCGCTGATGGCCGGGTACATGGGGCAGACGAGGTCGGTGACGCGCTCCCCGCCGGCCCAGTCGAAGCGGATGGCGCCCTCGTAGTGCAGCGGCCGCGTGGGCTCGTGGCGGCGCACCCAGGCCGCGGCGGCCTCGTGGTTGGCGCCGTAGCCCGATTCGTTGCCCAGCGACCAGGCGATGACGGAGGGGTGGTTGCGGTCGCGCAGGACCATGCGCGAGACGCGCGAGACCCACTGCGCCAGGTAGCGCGGGTCGTCGCAGAGCCAGGCCTGGAAGGCGTGTGCTTCGATGTCGGCCTCATCGATGACGTAGAGCCCCAGCTCGTCGGTCAGCTCCAGGAAGGCCGGGTCGTTGGGGTAGTGCGAGGTGCGCACGGCGTTGAAGCCGTGGCGCTTCATGGCCACCAGGTCGGCGCGCATGGACTCGGGCGAGACGACGCGCCCCGTGTGCTGGTCGAAGTCGTGGCGGTTGACGCCGCGGATGAGCACGCGCTGGCCGTTGATGAGCAGGTCAGTGCCCCGGATCTCGACGTTGCGGAAGCCGACCCGGACGTGGGCTCGGTCAGCGATCGCAGCGGCCGGGTCCAGCAGCGATACCTCGAGGTCGTAGAGTCGCGGCAGCTCCGCCGACCACGGTTCCACGTCCGGGATCGCTGGACAGCCAGCCTCACGGAGCCGATCGAGCCGGCTCGAGGTGCGGCTGCAGCTGCCGCCAGCGCTTCCTCGTCCTCGCCCATGCCCCCGGGGCCGTGGAGCTCATGTCGCCGGATGACCGCCCGACCCGCCGCGTCGGTGGCCCAGTAGGGCAGCTCGAAGCGTGCCGGCTCACCGGCCAGCACCTCGCTGCTTCCCTCCAGGCGCGCCTCGATGCGCCAGCCCGGTTCGAGGTCCTGTCGCAAGCCGCCGACCTGGACCTCCAGCCCCAGGGTGCCGCCGTGGCCATCGTCGGCCAGACCCGCCTCAACGGCCACGTCGGCGAGGTACTCCAGGCCGGTGGCGTAGAGGTAGACCGAGCGCGTCAGGCCACCGTGCCACCACTGGTCCTGGTCCTCGATGAACGTGGCGTCAGACCACTTGACGACCTGCAGTCGAAGCGTGTTGGTGCCCTCGCACACATGGGCGCTGACGTCGAACTCCGAGGCCAGGTGCGAGTCCTTGCCCATCCCCACAAGGCGCACCGTTGAGCGTCACCATGAGCACCGATTCCGCGGCCCCGACGTGGAGGATGACGCGCCGGCCAGCCCACTCGGCAGGGAGCTCGAACTCTCGTTCGTAGATGCCCGTGGGGTCGTCAACGGGCACGTGCGGAGGCTCACCCGCGAATGGCATCTGCACGTTGGTGTAGTGGGGCAGATCGTCCGTGCCCTGCATCGTCCAGCAGCCTGGAACGTCGATCTCGCGCCATGGCGGGGCAGGCGTCCTCGTCCGGTCGTGACAGCAGCTGGAACCGCCACGTGCCGTCCAGCAGCAGCCCAGGCTCGCGCCGCAGGCCGTGCATGGGCTCCCGGCCCTGCGCCACCGATTCCGGATCGAGCCACGGGTGGGTCATCAGGCGCTCATCCTCGCGCCGACGGCCAGGTCGGCGAGGGTAGCCATGTCCGGGACGGTCAGATCAGGGCTGGCCTGGGCCGGCGGTGTGGCGCCGGTCCCGGATCGGCCGCTGCGGCGGTCGACCCAGACGGTGGCGAGACCGAGCGCCTGGGCGGGCACATGGTCGTGGAAGAGGCTCTGCGCCACATGCAGGATGCGCTCGCGCGGGACGGCCAGGCGCTCGCACATGACCTCGAAGTTGCGGTGCGCCGGTTTGTAGCTGCCGACCTGCTGCGCCGTGACGACGTGGTCGAAGGTGACCCCGAGGCGCCGGTTGGAGGCCGCGAAGAGGTCATCGTCGCAATTGGTGATGACGGCCAGGCGGTAGCAGCTGGCCAGGCGCGCCAGGGCGGCGGCCGAATCATCGAAGGCGGGCCAGTCCACCACCGAGCCACCGAAGGCCAGCCGCTCGGCTTCGCTGGCCTGGATGCCCTGCTCGGCACAGATGGCTTGGGCGACCCCGCCGAGCACGTCGCGATAGGAGCGGAACGTGCCGGCCTCGAGACGCGCCTCGTGGCGACCGAAGGACTCCAGCAGCTCCTCGTCGGGGGCGTCGACGCCGTGCGCGCGGAGGAGTGCGCGCAATGCTGCGAGGATGCCCGCCTCCCAGTCGATGAGCGTGCCGTAGCAATCGAAGGTCATCGCATCGAAGCGGGCGAAGGTCGAGAGCCATGGCAGCAGACTGCCACAACCTCCAGCTGCGATCCGGGTCGTCGGCGCACGTGGTCGGCCGGCACGCGGGCCGAGTCGTCGAGCGCGCGGAGACCGTCGTGCGCGCGGGAACCGTCGTGCGCGCGCGAGCTGACAGGGACTTGCCAGGCGCGGTACCCTACTGCGATCACCACCGCACCGCCCCAGCGGCGACGGTGGTGCAGGAGGGTAGACCCAGGCCAGTGCCCGGCCGCGAGCCCCAGCTCAGGTCTCCCGGGGGAACAAGCACGACGGAGGCCCACCGTTGCAGATAGCCGTGCGGCAGCAGGGAGCTGCCGAATGAGACGCCAGCCTGTCCATGTGCCTGTCGCGCTGGCCAGCCTGCTGGCGCTCCTGATGCTCGCCATGGTCGCGCTACCGGCGGCATCCTCTCCCCAGCGCATCACTTCCATCGAGCGCTACGCCCACAAGCTGGTGAACTGCATCCGCACCGGTGGCAAGATCAGCCACTCGGGCACGTGCATCGGCTACGGCAGCGGCCGCTACTCGAAGTACCGCCCCCCGCTCGAGTTCAGCCGGAAGATCTCCAACAAGGTGGCCTGGCCGTGGGCGCAGCGCACGGCGCAGGCCAATGTCTGTGGCCACTCGCTGGGCGGCTCGACCGTGGACCGGCGCTTCGCGATCGTCCGCCTGAGGGGTGACCGCACCGGCGAGAACATCGGCTGCTCCAGCGCGTGGAGCCCGCGACGGATGGTCGTGACCATGATCCGCTGGTGGTCCGCCGAACGCGCCTACAACGGCTGGCACTGGCGCCAGATCAAGGACAGGAGCTTCAAGTCCGTTGGCTACGGGTTCGCCAAGCTCGGCAACGGCCGCACGCGACTGGTGGTCAACTTCTACGGCAAGCCCATCGACTGATCAGCACCAGATGGCACTGGCGTGCGGCGGACCGTGCGTCAGGAGCGCGCTGCCGTGCGTCAGGGCTGGCGCACTGCCGTGCGTCAGTGCTGGCTTGCCAGCCGATGTCCGCGACCGCAGCACTCCGCGTCGAGCCACAGCCGGACAGTTCCTGTCAGCGAGTCCTGGGGGGACTGGTAGACGGAGCAGCTCGTCTCCGGGGTCACGGTGGCCCGATCGGGTCGTTCCGGCCACGCTCACGGTGAACGGCAGCATGCCCGGCCGCCAGTCCACTGCCCGGACCGGCACGCCGCCAGCCTGCCCTGCAGTCCGCCGGTGCATGGCTGACGGGAACCGGCCGATCTGGCTCGTCGGGGCTGGTGGGCCACCAGGACTGGGGCGGGCGTCACCAGGTCGAGGTAGCGCCCGCGGGGCGCGGGCGCTACCTCGCCCTCTCGGGCGTGCCCCGCGATCTCAGCATCCCGCCCGGGCGCGACCTAGCTGATGATCCGGTCGAAGAGCTTCTGGATCTCGAGGACGCGCGGCGTGATGGTGTAGCTGCCCGGCAGCTCGCGCGCCCAGCGCACCGGCTCGAGGACGATGGACCTGGGCGTGGCGAGGTCCGCCTTGGCGGCCAGCTCCAGCAGCAACGGCGCCGCACGCAAGGGCAGGTCCGTGAGGGTCTTCTGGCGCGCCAGCTCCACCAGCGCCGGCAGTGCCGAGAGGCCCCGCTTGCGGACCTGCTCCGCCGCCGCCACGATGACCTGCTGCTGCCGCCGCGATCGATCGTAGTCATCGGACGTATGCCGCGAGCGAGCATAGGCCAGCGCCTCCTTGCCGCTGAGGCGCTGCGTTCCGGCCTTGAGGCGGAGGCCCCTGGAGCCGAGATGCATGGTGGGGTCGATGAGTGCTTCGTCGAGCGTCACCTGGACCCCGCCGATGCTATCGATCAGCCGCACCAGGCCGGAGAAGTCCACGAGCGCGTAGTAGTCGATCTCGGTGCCGAAGGCGTAGGCCAGGGCCTCGCGCGTCTTCGACAGCGCCGTCTTCTTCTTGCCCGAGGAGCGCTGCAACTCCCCGTAGAGTCCGTTGATGCGGCCAGGGTACGCCCTGCCCGGGGCGATGGGCACGTTCACGGTATCTCGGGGCAGGCTGATCAGGCTGACCTTGCCAGTGGATGGGTCGATGCTGGCGACGATGATGGCGTCGGTCCGCTCACCGATGATGTCCTTGCGAACGTCGCTGCCGAGGATGAGCACGGTGAGGCGACCATCTGCGCCCAGCAGATCAGAGAGCTCAGGCGGCGGTTTGGTGGGCGCAGGCGTGGGGACGGCGGCTGGGGCACCCCCGCCTGCCGGGGCACCCTTGGCGACCTGCCGCGGGGCAGTCTGTTCGCCGGGACCGGTCGCCAGACCGGAGCAGGCGGACAGGACGAGACAGAGCGCGGCGCTGACCAGGCCAAGCGGGACTCGGCTCATGCGGGTGCGGCTCCCTTGGGGGTGGTGCGATGGTCTCGTCACGGACTGACGGGATCTGGGCACACCCCTGCCAGAGGGGGACCCCGCTGCCGCTAGCTTGCTGGTGGCGAGTCTAGCGGCAGCCCCGGCATCGTGCCCGGTGGTGCGCGCTGTCACCACTCCGCTAGCATGACCGGCCATGTGCAGATCCATCAGGACGCTCCGGGGCTCGGCGGAGCCGGTCAGTGACAGCGAGATCCGTGCCGCGGCGCTGCAGTACGTGCGCAAGCTGAGCGGCTATCGCACACCCGCGCAGCGCAATGCGGCAGTGTTCGAGGCGGCCGTCGACGAGGTCGCCGCGGCCACGCGACGACTCCTCGACGGGCTCGTGTCCCGCTAGCAGCCGTCGCGCCAGCGCGATGCCGGCCAGCGCGATGCCGGGCAGCGACCGCCAGCGGGGCTGACGCTAGCCCTCGGCTGCTGCGGGCGTCGGTGGAGGCGTACCCGCCTCGGCCCGGTCATCACGCCCGCCACTCATGAAGCGCTTGCGGAAGCCATCCTTGCCGCCATCCACGAGCGAGTAGATGACGGGTACCACCATCAGCGTCAGGAACGTCGAGCGTGAAGAGGCCACCGATGACGACCGTGGCCAGCTCCTCCGCGATGATCGAACCGTGGGCGAAGCCGATGCGCCACCGGTGACAGGGCCAGGATGGTGGCGACCGCGGTCATGAGGATGGGGCGCACGCGCGTGTTGGCGCCCTTGACGAGCGCCTCCGTGGTGGGCACGCCGCGGTCGCGCAGCTGCTCGACGAAATCGAGCAGCACGATGGCGTTGGTGACCACGATGCCGATGAGCATCAGGAAGCCGATCATGGCGCTGATGCCCAGCGGGTTGCCGGTGATGAGCAGAGCCGGGATGGCGCCGATGAGCGCCAGCGGCAGGCTGAAGAGGATGATGAAGGGCGTGATGAGCGACCCCAGGGCCAGCACCATCACGATGTAGACGACGAGGATGGCCACGCCCATCGAGAAGAAGAGCCCGTCGAACGCCTCGTTCATCTCGGCGGTCGCGCCGGCGAACGTGGTCGTCACGCCCTCCGGGATGGCACCGACATCGTGCAGCTCGTCGATGATGGCCTGCGCATCCATCGAGACCGCGCCGGTGTCCTCGCTGGTGATATCGGCCGAGACGGTGGCTGCCGGTGCGCCGTCCACCCGGGTCACGGTGCCCTGCACCTCGACCTGCTGCACGTCCGCCACCTGGCCCAGCAGCTGCGTGCCCACGGTGCCGCTGACAGGCAGCTGGCGCAGGCCCTCGACTCCATCGACGCCCGTCGTCATCGACGCGCAGGATGGTCTCCACCACCTGGCCGTCCTCGAGCGCGTAGGAGCCGATGCTCTGGCCCACCAGGACGCTGCGAAGCGCGGTGCCGATCTGGGCTGTGGAGGAGCCGATCATGGCCGCCTTGTTGGGATCCACCGCCACCGAGATCTGGGGAGCCTCGGCCACCGCGTCGCTGGAGACGTTATCGAGGCCATCGAGCAGCCTGAGCTCACGCACGATGACGTCACTGGCGAGCTTGATGTCGCTCGGGCGCTGGCCGCTGACGACGACGGCGAGCCCGCCGCCGGCGCCCGTGAATTCCAGCTCGGACACGACGACCTCGAAGCCGTCCTGGGCGACCGGCGCCAGGGCGAGCTTGATGTCCTCGCGCGCCTTGCCCAGGTCGACATCGTCAGCCAGCCGGATGGTGATGACGGCGCTGTTGGAGGCCCGGCCGGCGAAGGCCGCCTGCAGGGCCTGGGCGCCGGTGTCAGCATCGCCCGGGATGGTCGACTGCACGAGGATGACGTCCTCGTTGTCCATCAGGATCGCCTCGGCCTCGAGGGTCCTGTCCTGGACGCCCGCCGTGGACGAGCCCTGCGGCGGTGACACGGTGACGGTCAGGAAGTTCTCCCCGCCGGCGTCGATGAAGGCCGTCGGCAGCAGCGGCGCGAGCGCCATGGCGATGACGAAGAGCACGGTGGCCGCGCCCAGCGTGTCCCAGCTTGGTGATGCGGTTGCGCAGAGCCACCACGAGGACCGGGGTGTAGAGCCGCTGCCAGATGGTCATCTCCGGCTCGCCATCGGGGCCAAGCTTGAGGGTGGTCTTGTCCACGAACCAGTAGGCCAGCACCGGGATGACCGTGAGGGCCACCAGCAGCGAGGCGAGCAGGGCGAACGTGACCGCGAGGCCGAACGGCAGGAAGAACTGGCTGACGATGCCGCCCACGAAGCCGAGGGGCAGGAAGACGGCCACCGTGGTGACGGTCGAGCTGGTGATGGCGCCGGCCACCTCCCTGGTGCCGGTGAGGACGGCGGTCTGCTTGTCGTCGCCGAGGCCGCGGTGACGATAGATGTTCTCGAGTACCACGATGGAGTCATCCACGACGCGTCCGACGGCAACGGCCAGGCCGCCCAGCGTCAGGATGTTGATGGACAGGCCAGCCAACCCGAAGACGGCGATGGCCATGAGGATCGAGAGCGGGATGCTGATGGCGGCCACCAGCGTGGTGCGGGCGCTCCGCAGGAAGATGTAGATGATCAGGACCGCGAAGAGCGCGCCCAGGAGACCTTCCTGGACGAGGCCGGTCTGGGACTCGCGGATGAACTGCGACTGGTCCTGGATGACCGCGATGCTGACGACGTCGCCGTGCTGTTCAAGAACGTCCGCGAAGACCTCCTCTACCTCGTCGGCGACATCGATGGTGTTGGCGCCAGAGCGCTTGGTGATGCTGACCGTCAGCGATGGTTGCCCGTCGGTTCGGGCGTAGCCACTGGCGTTGACGTCCCGCTCCTCGATGGAGGCGATCTGGCCCAGGGTGACCGGCATCGGGATGGCCGCCAGGGACTGGCTGAGCTGGCCCAGGTCGGGCAGCTGTAGACCGCCCGGTGACTCACCCTCGGCAGCGGGCTCGCTTTCTTCGCTGGACGGGGCGGGGCTGGCCTCGGGCGCCGGGGTGGCAGTTGGTGACTGGCCCGGCATCGCACCTGACATGGCGCCTGGCATCCCGGCCGACGCGCTCGCGGCGCCAGCCGGGGCGCTGGCGCCGACGATCTGGCTCTCAAGCGCCTCGATGGAGGTGAAACGGTGCTCGGTCGACACCGGCAGGCGCAGATCGCCCTCGTCGATGGATCCGGAGGGCAGGGTGATCTGGTTGGCGAAGAGGATGCCCTGCACCTGCTGCAGCGAGATGCCGTACTCGGCCATCCTGGCCGGATCGAGGACGATGTCCAGGATGGGTGTGGCGCCGCCGGTCAGCTCCGCCGTGGAGACACCATCGATACCCAGGAGCGCTGGGACGACCTCGTTACGGGTGATGGCCGCGGCCTCGTTCGGGTCGGCGCCCTCCACGGGGCCGACGGTGGCGACGATGACGGGCTGGCTGGCGAAGTCGAACGAGCTGACCTGGGGTTCGACGCCCTCGGGCAGCTCGGCCTGGGCCACTGCCGCCTCGACGTTGTCGATGGTCTCCTTGAGGTCGGTCCCGAAGTCGAACTGGGCGAAGACGAGCGAGAGCGAGTTGGACGACGTGGACTGGAACGTCTCGAGGCGAGGGACGTTGGCCATGGCGCGCTCGATGGGCTCCGTGACCTGCGAGGCGACGTCCTCAGCACCGGCACCCGGCAACGGCGTGATGACCGTCACGAAGGGCAGCTCGATATCCGGGATGAGCTCCTGGCGCAGCTGGCCCCAGGAGTAGATGCCGGCCAGGAAGATGCCCACCGCAAGCAGGATCATGACGCTCTTCTCGCGGAGCGGCGAACTGGGTGAGGCGAATCATGCAGGGTTCCTTTCGGAGCTGGGCGTCGCAGGAGCGGGCGGGGCGGGATTGATGGCACGTGCTTCGCGCGCGAGAGCGGCGATGCCGAAGCGGAGGGCTTCGAGCTCGTCGGCCGAGAGTCGCTGCAGCAGCGATGCCAGGAACTCGGCGTTGAGCTCCCGGATGCGCTCCACGACCGATACCCCTGCCGGGGTCAGCGAGAGCAGCTGCTGGCGTCGATCGGTCGGGTCCTCGTGCCGCTCCAGGTAGCCGTGCTCGACCAGGCGATCGACCAGGCCGCTGGCTGACGAGAGGCCAACGTGCAGCTGCTCCGCCATGGCGGTCATGCTGATGTCTGGGTGGAGCGCCACGACATAGAGGCACTTGGCCTGCGACATGGTCACGTCCACGCCGAGGAAATCGGGCGCGTGCCAACCGGCGACGTGCCGCATCAGCGAGGCGAAGTGCTGCAGGACGGCCTCAGCCACCGGCGCTGCTGGGATGCCAGCAGGGCTGCTCATCGATCGGTTGGCGTCGTACACACAGTTTTAACAGTACGGATAGTTCGCACGGGACGAAGTGTACACGTCCACCGCGAACCGTGAACCGGGCAGGACCGAAAGGCCCGGCTGCGCTCTGCAGTCGGGCCCCTCGGATGGTCCCTACTTGTCGCGGAAGCTCGCGTCGGTCATGGCCGCCTGGGCTGCCGCCAGGCGCGCCACGGGCACGCGGAACGGCGAGCAGGAGACGTAGTCAAGACCGATGGACTCGCACTTGTGGATGGAGTCCGGGTCACCACCGTGCTCGCCGCAGATGCCCAGCTCCAGGTCCGGGCGCGCTGAGCGGCCCTTCTGCACGGCGATGCGCATGAGGTCGGCGACGGCGTCGTCAAGGGTCTGGAACGGATTGAAGGGCAGGATCTTGTCCTCGACGTACTTGAGCAGGAAGCCGCCCTCGGCGTCGTCGCGGCTGTAGCCGAACGTCATCTGCGTGAGGTCGTTGGTACCGAAGCTGAAGAACGCGGCCTCGGTCGCGATCTCATCGGCGGTGAGGGCGCCGCGCGGGATCTCGATCATGGTGCCGAACTTGTAGTCGAGCGTGACGCCAGCGGCCTCGGCGATGCGGTCAGCCTCGGCCTCCAGCAGCTCGCGGGTGACCCGCAGCTCGTTCACGTGGCCGACCAGCGGGATCATGATCTTGGCGATGGGGTTGCCGCCCGCCTTGCGCACGGCCACCTGGGCGTTGAGGATGGCGCGGGTCTGGATCTTCACGAAATCGGGGATCGATGATGCCCAGGCGGCAGCCACGCAGGCCGAGCATGGGGTTCTGCTCCCGCATCGAGTTGGCCGCAGCCAGCAGCCGGCGTGCCTCGGCGTAGTCGGGGTTCTCGTCAGGCGTGCTGGTCAGCTCGAAGCGCAGGACCTGCTCGACGAGATCGTCACGGTTGGGCAGGAACTCGTGGAGCGGCGGGTCGATGAGGCGGATGACGACGGGCAAGCCATCCATGGCCGCAAAGATGCCCTCGAAGTCACCCTGCTGGAGGGCCTCCAGCTCGCCCATGCGGGCGTCGAACTCGGCCACCACCGCGGCCTCTTCGGCCGTCAGCTCACCCCCGGCCGCGACCTTGGCCTTGGCCCTCGTGGCCAGGCTGGCCACGAGGATGGCGGCGCGCACGATCTCGAGGCGCTCGCCCTCGCGGAACATGTGCTCGGTGCGGCAGAGACCGATACCCTGGGCCCCGTAGGAGCGGGCCTGCTCGGCTTCCTCTGGCTTGTCCGCGTTGGTCCACACGCCCATGCGCCGGATCTCGTCAGCCCAGCCGAGGATGGTCTGCAGCTCGGTCTGCTCCTCGTAGCGAGCGGAGACCGTGGGCAGCGCGCCCACGAAGACCTCGCCGGTGGAGCCATCGAGGCTGATCCAGTCGCCTTCCTTGATCTCAAGTCCGCTGACGTGGCTCTTCGCGACCTTGGCGTCGGCGTTGACGTGGAGCTCTTCCGAACCGGCCACGCAGGGCTTGCCGATCTGGCGCGCCACGATGGCCGCATGCGAGGTGGCCCCGCCCTTGGCAGTCAGGATGCCCTGTGAGACGGCCATGCCGGGGAAGTCATCCGGCGAGGTCTCCTCGCGGACGAGGACGACCTTCTCGCCCTCGCCGGCCCACTGGACCGCGGTGCGGTAGTGGAAGACGGCGCGACCGACGGCAGCGCCGGGCGAGGCGTTCAGGCCGCCGGCGATCTTCTGTGCGGCCTTGCGGGCATCAGGCTCGAACTGGTCGCGCAGCAGCTGGTCGACCTGGGAGGGCTCGATGCGCGAGACGGCCTCGCGCTTGTCGATGAGGCCCTCCTCCTCCATCTCGACCGCGATCTTGACGGCCGCGGCCGCGGTCCGCTTGGCCGAGCGGGTCTGGAGCATGTAGAGCTTGCCGCGCTCGATGGTGAACTCGAGGTCCTGGACGTCCTTGTAGTGGCGCTCCAGCAGGTCGCCGATCTTGACGAACTCGTCGTAGACGGCGGGCATGCGCTGCTGCAGGTCGGCGATGTCGAAGGGGGTGCGGATGCCGGCCACGACATCCTCGCCCTGGGCGTTGGTGAGGTACTCGCCGTAGAGCTCCTTGGTCCCGCTGAAGGTGTTGCGGGTGAAGGCCACGCCGGTACCGGAGTCATCACCCATGTTCCCGTAGACCATGGTCACGACGTTGACGGCCGTGCCCAGGTCATCCGGGATCTTGTTGTACTTGCGGTACTCGTGGGCGCGCTCGCCGAACCAGGAGGCGAAGACGGCCTTGATGGCCAGGTCGAGCTGCTCGTCCGGGTCGGTGGGGAACTCGCGGCCGGTCTCGTCGCGGACGATCTGCTTGAAGACCGTCACCAGGTCCCGCAGGTCCTCGGCCGGGAGGTCTGTGTCCGCCTTGGTGCCACGGGCGGCCTTCTTGGCCTCGAGTGGCTCGTCGAACCTGCGGCCGTCGATGCCAAGGACGATGCGTCCGAACATGGCCACGAAACGGCGGTAGGCGTCCCAGCCGAACCGCTCGTTGCCGGTGAGGGCGACCAGACCAGCGAGGGTCTCCTCGTTGAGGCCCAGGTTGAGGACGGTGTCCATCATGCCGGGCATGGAGAACTTGGCACCGGAACGGACCGACACGAGCAGGGGGTTGGCAGGATCGCCGAAGCCCTTGCCGGTGCGAGCCTCGACCTCCTTGACGGCATCGAGGACGTCCTCCCAGAGGCCAGCAGGGAGCTGCTTGCCGGCCGAGAAGTAGTCGTTGCAGGCTTCGGTCGTGATGGTGAAGCCCGGGGGCGTGGGCAGGCCCGCGTTGGTCATCTCGGCGAGTCCGGCGCCCTTGCCACCGAGGAGATCCTTCATGGTGCCGTCGCCTTCGGCGCGGCCGTCTCCCCAGGAGTAGATGTAGCGCTTGGCGGCGTGCTGGGTTCGGGTCGGAGCAGACATATGCAAGGGAACCTCAGGATGTGGGCTGTCGGGCATGCGGGCGCCGCAGCGACGGGATCTGGACGCTGTGAATCCTACCGCACCCGGGGGCTGGGCCGACCTGCCATCCGGCCCCTCGCGAGACGGCCCAGTAGCCACCTCCTGGGCACGCGGTGCGCAAGGCTCGGTGCCGGGTGTGGGGGCGCACCGCGCCTGGCCTCGGCCGCGCCACCACCGAGCGCGCGGCCTCGATACACTGCAGGGCATGACCGAGAACGAACCCGCTGCCGTCGAACACCTCGCCCAGGACACCCGTGTCATCACGCTGGAGGCGGAGAAGTACAACGCCACCCTGGTGAAACGCATCGACGAGCGGCCCGACCTGGCCAGGGTCTGGGTCCGTGCCGATGGCGAGGCCGCGCACTTCGAGCCGGGCCAGTACATGACCATCGGCGTGTATGCCGATGAGAAGCTCTACCAGCGGCCCTACTCGGTCGCCTCCGCGCCGACGGACACGGGTGAGGAGGGCTACGAGTTCTACGTCCGCCTGGTGCCCATCCTGCGCTTCACGACGCTGCTGTGGCGGCTCCCGGTCGGGCACCAGATGCGCATGATCGGGCCCAAGGGCCGCTTCATGCTCGAGCCCGACGACGAGCGCACGCACCTCTTCGTCTCGACCGGCACCGGCATCGCTCCGTTCATCGCGATGTCCCGTCACCTGCTGGCGCAGGGCACGCCGCGCCGGACCATCATGCTGCACGGCTGCAGCTACCAGGATGAGCTGGGCTATCGCGAGTCTGCTCGAGGGCTGGGAGCGCGACGGCAGCTATCCGATGACCTACGTGCCCACCATCTCGCGGCCGGGCGATCCCCGCAACGCGGGCTGGACCGGCTACACGGGACGTGCCGAGGCCGTCGTCCGTGATGTCTGCAGGGCCCAGCACCTCGAGCCCGAGTCCACCGTCGTGTACCTGTGCGGCAATCCGGACATGATCATCAACGTCGAGACCATCCTCATGGACGCCGGCTTCCCGGAGTTCCACGTCAAGAAGGAGCTCTACTGGCCGAAGGGCAAGCAGCGCCGGCGCGTGACCTGGGGCGAGCGTGGCGCTGGACGGCGTGACCTTCGGCCCACCGAAATGGTGCGCAAGTTGGTACACATTCCGTCGCAGACCGGTCATGCTGCTGGCCATGACCGTCGACACGCACGCTGAAAGGGCCTGATGCACCCAGTCGTCCAGAGAGACATCCTCTCCCCCAACGTCACTCGCCTGGTCATCGAGGCCAGCCGCATCGCGCAGGTACGCAAGCCGGGCCAGTTCGTCATCGTGCGCATCGGCGAAGGTGCCGAGCGAGTGCCCCTCACCATCGCCGATGCCGATCCCGAGCGGGGCACCATCACCCTCACCATCCAGGCCGTGGGCAAGACCAGCTGCGATCTCTGCATGCTGCAGGTCGGGGACGCCATCCAGGACGTCGCCGGTCCCCTGGGCGAGCCGACCGAGCTCATCGAGAGCGGTCATGCCGTCTGCGTTGGCGGCGGCGTGGGCACGGCGGTGGTGCATCCCATGGCCCAGGGGCTCGCCGCCAGCGGCGTCCAGGTGACCAGCATCATCGGCGGGCGGGCCCGCGAGTGGGTCATCTTCGAGGAGGAGCTGCGTCGCTACGGTGATGTGCGCGTCTGCACCGACGACGGCTCCTACGGGCGCCACGGCTTCGTCACCGATGAGCTGCGCGACATGCTCGAGGCCGGGAGGCGTGGACCACGTCTACGCCGTCGGACCGGTGCCCATGATGCGTGCCGTCGGCCGACGTCACCAGGGACTACGCGGTCCCCACCACGGTGTCCCTCAACGCCATCATGGTCGACGGCACCGGCATGTGCGGCGGCTGCCGCGTCAACGTCGGCGGCAAGACCGTGTACGCCTGCGTGGACGGTCCGGAGTTCGATGCGCACCAGGTCGACTTCAAGCAGCTGTCCGACCGGCTGGCGATGTACCGCGACCTCGAGCAGAAGGCCTTCGAGGGCAATCGCTGTCTGCTCGAAGGGTTGGCGGTCGCGGCTGGAGGTGACACGCCACGATGACCGAGCGTCCCGAACTCTCCCCCCAGGAACGGATGCAGATCGAGCGCCACGAGGTCCCGGCCCGGTCCGCGGTCATCCGCGACCATGGACTTCCGCGGAGGTCAACCTGGGCTACTCCCAGGTGCTGGCCATGGAGGAAGCCGAGCGTTGCCTGGACTGCCGGAACCCCCGCTGCATCGACGGTTGTCCGGTGCGCGTCAACATCCCGCGCTTCATCGAGCTGCTGGCCGGGGGTGACCTCAAGGGCGCCGCCGAATCCCTGCTCGACGACAACGCGCTGCCGTGTGTGACCGGGCGCGTCTGTCCCCAGGAGACCCAGTGCGAAGGGTTGTGCATCCGGGGCAAGAAGGGCGAGCCCGTGGCGGTCGGCGCCCTGGAGCGTTTCGTGGCTGACTGGGCCATGGAGCACCTCGATGAGCTGAACATGCGCCAGGACCCCGATACCGGTCGGCGCGTCGCCATCGTCGGCTCCGGGCCGGCCGGCCTGACGGCCGCCGGAGAGCTCGCCAAGTCCGGCCACAAGGTGACCATCTTCGAGGCCTTCCACGCCCCGGGCGGGGTGCTCATCTACGGCATCCCGGAGTTCCGGCTGCCCAAGGACATCGTGCAGAAGGAGGTCGATCGGCTGCGCGGCCTGGGCGTCGACCATCGAGGTCAACGCCATCGTCGGCAAGACCTGGACGCTGCGCGAGCTGCGCCAGGACTTCGATGCCGTGTTCATCGCGGTGGGAGCCGGGTTGCCCGTCTTCATGGGCATCCCGGGCGAGAACCTCAAGGGCGTCTACTCCGCCAACGAGTACCTCACCCGCGTCAACCTCATGGGCGCATTCCGCGCCGACACGGACACGCCGGTACTGCAGGGACAGCGCGTCGTCGTGGTGGGCGGCGGCAACGTGGCCATGGACGCGGTCCGCACCGCGCGGCGCATGGGGGCCAGGGAGGCCATCGTGGCCTACCGCCGCGGCAAGGATGAGCTGCCCGCCCGGCGCGAGGAAGTCCACCACGCCGAGGAGGAGGGTGTTCGTTTCGAGCTCATGGCCTCACCCGGTGCGCATCCTCGGCAACGAGGAGGGCTGGGTGACCGGCATCGAGTGCCAGATGATGGAGCTGGGCGAGCCCGACGCGTCGGGGCGCCGACGCCCACAGCCCATCCCTGATTCCGAGTACGTCATCGAGTGCGACATGGTCGTGGTTGCCATCGGCACGCGCAGCAACCCCATGCTCACCTCGAGCGAGCCGGACCTCAGGATCAACGAGTGGGGCTACCTGGTCGTGGACGAGGACGGCATGACCAGCGTGCCCGGCATCTTCGCGGGCGGCGACATCGTGCGCGGTGCGGCCACGGTCATCCTGGCCATGGGTGATGGCAAACGCGCCGCCCATGCCATCGAGAAGTATCTCGGCACCGTGGCGGAGCTGTTGCCAGCAGCGACATAGGCCGGGCACGGGTCCTGGGCCGCCCGAGGTCCGTGGTCCGGCCCCAGTGGCGTGGTCTATCCGCGCCGGCCGCGACCGCTCGCCAGGCTAGCTGGCCAGCACGCACAGAGCGTAGGCTCGGATGGCGAATGACCTGTCGCCGGTCGCGGCATCAGTGCTGGCGGTCACCGACCAGGTATCGTCGTCAACCGGGAAGCTGCTCAGGACGACGACCTCGCGCGCATCGCTGATGGAATCACTCTCGTAGCCGCCGCCGACCACGGACTTGCCCGCGGGGCAATCGGCGGTCACCGTACGCAGGCCCTCGATATCGCCGCTGAAGGCGCCTGTGACCCGCTCCCATCCGCTGACACCGTCCTTGCCGTCCTTGCCGTCCTTGCCGTCGACACCATCCTTGCCGGGCGCACCATCCTTGCCAGCTGCACCATCCTTGCCGGGCGCACCCGGCTGACCCGCAGTCGTCCCCCCGTCACGCACGACCAGGCGAACGCTCTGCTGGCCCGGCCGGCAGAAGCTCTCCTTGTTGAAGGGAGCCAGGCGCAGGACCTTGTCCTTGGTGACGCAGACGTGGAGCTTCTTGCCGGGCGGCACGGGCACGGGGTCGACGGCCGCCGTGACGGCGCCTGCCGCAACGGGCAGCAGCAGGGTCAGGCTGAGCGTCGTTGCCAGAGCGCGGCGACCGATGAGATGGGCTGATGAGGGTGTGCGCACGCCAGGGTGCCTCCGCTGCGGATGGGTAGGGTCTGCAGCGGTCGAGGCTACCCACACCGACGGCGAGGGCCTACGGGACGAAGGGGCCGCGGGGGTGGGTCGCCGGTCCCGGGTGACGGAAGAGCCCGCCGGGCGGGCGGATATCCCCCGTCAGGTCCCGCGTGCCGCCTCCAGGCGATCGAGGATGGCGCGCTTGACGTTCTCGGCCGGCACGCGCTCCTGGCTCATGCTGTCGCGGTCGCGGATGGTCACGGCGCCGTCCTCGAGCGAGTCGACGTCCACGGTGACGCACCAGGGCGTGCCGATCTCATCCTGGCGGCGGTACAGCTTGCCGATGGCAGCGGTGTCGTCGTAGACGGCCATCATGTCCCGCTTCAGGTCGGCCTTGATGCGGTGACAGAGCTCGACGATCTCGGGTCGCTTCTTGAGCAGCGGCAGCACCGCCACCTTGTAGGGCGCCAGGTCGGGGTGCAGCCGCAGCACGACGCGCTTCTCATCGCGCACGATCTCCTCGCGATAGGCATCGATGAGGAAGGTGAAGGCGGCACGGTCGGCGCCGGCCGCGGTCTCCACGATCCAGGGGATGAAGTGTTCCTCGGTGGCGGGGTCGAAGTACTCGAGGTTCTCGCCCGAGGCCCGCGCGTGGCTGCCCAGGTCGAAGTCGCCGCGGTTGTGGATGCCCTCCAGCTCCTTCCAGCCGAAGGGGAAGCGGTATTCCACGTCGATGGCCTTCCTGGCGTAGTGGGCCAGCTCGTCAGGCGCATGCTCGCGGAAACGCAACCGCGCCGGCTCCACGCCGTAGCGTTCGTACCAGGCACGCCGGGCGGGCAGCCACTCCTCGAAGGCCGCGGCAGCGGCCTCGCCGGGTCGCACGAAGTACTGCATCTCCATCTGCTCGAACTCGCGCATGCGGAAGACGAAGTTGCCCGGGCTGATCTCGTTGCGGAAGGACTTGCCGATCTGGGCGATGCCGAAGGGCACCTTCTTGCGGCTCGACTGCTGCACGGACTTGAAGTCGACGTACGAACCCTGCGCGGTCTCCGGACGCAGGTACACCACCGCGGCGTCGTCCTCGAGCGGCCCCATCCAGGTCTTGAACATCAGGTTGAAGCGCCGCGGCGGCGAGAGCGGTCCCTCGTCCACCGGGCAGACCAGGCCGAGCCGCTCCACGATGGTCTCATCGCGCAGGTCGGTGGCGGAGAGGTCCTCCGCACCAGGCAGCTCGTCGAGACGGAAGCGACGATGGCAGACCTGGCATTCCACGAGGGGATCGGAGAAGGACCCCACGTGCCCGGAGGTCACCCAGACCTCCGGGTGCATGAGGATGCCGGCATCGAGGCCCACGATGTCGTCGCGCTCCTGGACCATGGCCCGCCACCAGGCCCGCTTGACGTTGTTCTTGAGCTCCACGCCCAGCGGCCCATAGTCCCAGACCGCGTTGATGCCCCCGTAGATCTCCGAGGAGGGGAAGATGAAGCCGCGGCGCTTGGAGAGCGAGACGATGGTGTCCAGGTCGGCCACGGCGGGGCCGGGATCGGGCTGGACGGCGTCGACGCTGGGCGTGGCGGAGTGCGGTGCGTCGGTCACGGGCGGGGTCTCCTGGGCGAGCGCCGGCCATGGCAGGGCCGGTCGTGTCCCCGGATTGTGGCAGGGATGGACGGAGTGCGGTCGTGGCCGCCGTGAGCGCGCCTCGCCGAATCAGTCGTCGAGCGCCCCGAGGTCGGGCGAAGTCGAGCCACGCCGTGGCCGAGCGCGTCCAGCCCGACCGCCGGCTCGTAGGCCGACCCGGAGGGCGAGACCGTCGTACCAGCCGGGGTGGCTCGAGGCTGCGATCTGGTGCTGAGCGTCGAGTTCCTCCATGACGGCCAGGGCGTGACCCGCTGCCCGGGCGGCGACCCTGGTCCTGGATCCAGTTCGCGTCGTAGACCCAGGCATCCGAGGAGCACGCCATCGTGCCGAGCCTGTCGAGAGCCACCTCCGCCGGGACCGCCCAGGCCGCGTGCTCGGAACAGCCGTCGCCGTGACGGCGCTGACGCACGTTGCCTCCAGACGCCGCCTCAGGGGACGATGCCCGCGTCGGCCGGCCGGGTCACCCCCGCGCCGGTGGCGGACCTCGTCCATGAAGGCCAGTGAGCGCGCTTCGCGCTCGAGGATGAAGCGGGTGTAGCGCCGCATCACGGCCTCGGCCTCGACCTCGACCGCTGGCGCCAGGCGCAGCGCCGCGATGGCCTCGACATCCAGGCGCCGATAGGCCTTGAGCAGCTTGAGGGCTGCCAGCGAGAGCGGGACGCTCTCGGCCGGTGGCCCCGGGTGCGCACCGCAGAGCACGCCACCAAGGGCGGGCACCCAACGGAAGGTGTCGTCCTCCTCGAGCACGCGGTGGCACTCGACGCAACGATCGAGCTCCGGCCGTACGCCCAGCGCATCTGCCAGCCCGCCTTCGTACCAGCGCGCCACACGACCGGGAGCCATGCCGTCGTCGAGCAGCTGGCAGGCGCGTCGTAGCAGGCCGTAGATGGGGTGGGCGCCGGCGCGCTCCTCGACGGCGCGGTCGGCCAGCTCGCCCAGGTACCAGGCCGTGGCGGTGGACTCGAGGCTGGTCACGCAGGCGCAGCCAGGCATGAGCCACGCCCACCTGGGTGATGACGTCGAGGTTGCGCCCGCGGGCGAGCACCAGGTCAAGCTCGGCGAAGGGTTCGACGCTCCCGCCGATGCGGCTCCGGGGGCGACGCACACCCTTGGCGATGGCACGGATCTTGCCGTCCTCCGGTGTCAGCAGCGTGATGATGCGGTCGGCTTCGCCCAGGTCCAGGTGGGCCAGCACGATGGCGCGGGTCTTGTAGCTGCGAGGTCGTGGCACAGGCGCGAGCCTATCCGAGGTGGCTGCCCGGCGCTCGGTGCCTGCCTGACGCTGCGGAGCGTGCCCGGTGCTCCTGCCGGGTCTCGTCGCATGGCCGTCATCGACGATGTGCTAACGACGAGTATCATGTTCGCGTGCTGACGAGCATCGACCTGGACCGACTCATCGCCGATACCGAGACCGCCATCCTCGGCGTCATCGCCGGGGCCGAGGACGAGCGCACGCGCGAGCTGTACGCCATGGTGCGCTACCACCTCGGCCTCGACCGCGATGCACCCCGGGGCAAGCGCATCCGGCCACTCATCGGTCTGCTCGCCTACCACTCCATCGCCGGTGACCATGTCCGCGCGCTGCCCGGTGCTGCGGCCGTGGAGATGGGCCACAACTTCAGCCTCGTGCACGACGACATCGAGGACCACGGCACGGAGCGGCGTCACCGGCCGTCGCTGTGGATGGTCTCCGGTGTGCCCCAGGCCATCAACACCGGTGACACCCTCTTCACGCTCAGCCGCCTGGCGCTGCACCGCCTCTCCGATGAGGGCTTCGACGACGCCCGCGTGTTGCGCCTGATGCGCCTCTACGACGAGACCTGCCTGGCCCTGTGCGAGGGCCAGTTCATGGATATCTGGACCTCGGAGCACGACGAGTGGATGTCGGTGGACTACTACTTCGACATGATCGGGCGCAAGACCGCCTCGCTCATCGCCGGCTCCGCCGAGGCCGGCGCCGTGCTGGCCACCGACGATGAGGCCGTCATCTGCGCGTATCGGCGCTTCGGCTGGTCACTGGGCCTGGCCTTCCAGCTCAACGACGACCTGCTGGGCATCTGGGGCGATGCAGCCACCACCGGCAAGGAGGCCTCGGACATCGCCACTCGCAAGAAGACCCTGCCGCTCATCTACGCGCTCGAGGCAGCGACCGGCGCGGACGCCGAACGGCTGCGCCAGATCCTGGCGCAATCGAGCGACGAGCCCAGCAGCGCGGAGGTCGAGGAGGTCCGGCTCATCCTCGAACGCGTGGGCGCCCAGGACTACACCCGCCGCCGGGCCCGTGCACATCGAGACGAGGCCCTCGCCGAGATCGCCGTCGGTCGACCTCATCGACGGAGAGGCCGTCGTGCGGCTCGACCACATCGTCCGGGCGGCCATCAGCGCCTAGGCCCAGGCTCCCGGTCAGTCGTCCTCGGCCTGGTCCTCGGACTCCGGCGCGGCGACGCGCACCACGTGGACGGTGCGGACACGCCGTCCATCGGTGGCTTCGACGGTGAGGCGGAGCCCATCCACCTCCACGCTGTCACCGACCTTGGGCACACCACCGATGTAGTGGTAGACGAGCCCACCGACGGTGTCGAACTCCTCCTGGTCGTCACCCTGGAGCGTGGTGTCGAAGTGCTCCAGCAGGTCGTCCACGTCGGCACGGCCGTCCACCCGGGCATCATCGTCACCGAGCGGCACGATCATGGGCTCCTCTTCGTCGTACTCGTCCTGGATCTCGCCCACGATCTCCTCGATGAGATCCTCGATGGAGACGAGTCCGGCCGTGCCACCGTGCTCGTCGAGCACGATGGCGATGTGGACTCGCCGCCGTTGCAGGCTGTGCAGCAGGTCGTCCACGAGCATCGATTCGGGCACGAACAGCGGCGTCCGCAGCAAGCCACGGATGGCGGGCGGCCGGTCGTTGCCGATGAGGTAGGGCAGCAGGTCCTTGGCGTAGAGCAGGCCCACGATGTTGTCGATGCTGCCCTCGTAGACCGGGATGCGCGAGTGGCCCTCCGAGACGATGGTCTCCACGATCTCGCCCAGCGTGGCTTCGACCGCCAGGGCCGCGATGTCCACGCGCGCGACCATGACCTCGTGGACGCGGCGCTCGCCAAGCTCCAGGATGCCGCCGATCATCTGCTCTTCCTCGGCCTCGATGATGCCCTGCTCCCCTCCCCGCTCCACGAGGATGCGCAGCTCCTCGGCGGAGATGGTCTCGTCCGAGACGCTGGACACCCCCAGCAGGCGCGTCACGAAGTGGGTGATGGTGGTGAGCAGCCAGACCACAGGCCCAAGCGCGGCGCCGAGCAGCTCGATCGGCCGGGCCAGCGCCAGGGCATAGCGTTCGGCATGGGCCAGCGCCAGCGTCTTGGGCACCAGCTCCCCGAAGACGATGGTGACCAGGCTGACCACGAGGGTCACGATGAGCAGCGCCAGCACGTCGGCCGAGGTGGACAGCGGACTCACGCTGCGCAGCGCATCCGCCAGGTGCCCGGCGATGCTGGCACCGGCGAAGGCCGCGGCCAGGAAGCCGATGAAGGTGATGCCCAGCTGGATGGTCGCCAGCAGCCGGCTGGGCTGCTCGGTCATGCGGCTCACCCGCCTGGCGCGCACGTCACCGTCCTCGCTGAGCTGCCGGATCCGGCTGCGACGGACCGTCACGAGCGCGATCTCTGCGGCCACGAAGACACCGTTGACCACGATGAGGAGGCCGATGACGATGATCTCGAGGAGCGAGCTGCCCATCAGCGGTCCGGGGCGTCCTCCGCGGGGGCCGCGGCGCCGGCAGGACTGTCCGTGTCGGCAGCGCTGACCGCAGTCGGGCAGCGTGCCAGGAGTGGCTGCGTCAGGCCGGGGTCGCCGTTCGCGGATACGGGCCGGGAGGCCCAGCGCCAGCTTTCCGTCCGGCACGTCCCTGGTCACCAGCGAGGCAGCTCCCGTGTAGGCGCCGGCGCCGACGCTGACGGGAGCGCGCAGGATGGTGTCCGAGCCGATGAAGGCGCCATCGCCGATGCGCGTGCGGTGCTTGCGCACGCCGTCGTAGTTGGCGGTGATGGTGCCGGCGCCGATATTGACGCCCTCGCCCACATCGGCGTCGCCGAGATAGCTGAAGTGGTGGCTCTTGGTGCCACGGCCGACGTTGCTGTTCTTGACCTCGGCGAAGTTGCCCAGCTGCACGCCACTCGCGATGTGGGCGCCCTTGCGCACGTGCGAGAAGGGCCCGACGGTGACGTCGGCCTCGATGACGGAGCCCTCCAGGACGCTGGCCCACACGACGGTACGCTCGCCGATGCGGGTGTCGAAGATCTGGCTGCCGCTGCGGATGACGGCGTCGCGCTCGATGACGGTACTGCCGCGCAGGGTCACGAAGGGCTCGATGGTGACGTCCTCGGCGATCTCCACGCTGGCGTCGATGAAGGTGCTGGCGGGGTCCCGCAGCGTCACGCCGGCGCGCAGGTGGGCTTCGTTGATGCGCAGGCGCATCTCCAGCTCGGCATCGGCCAGCTGGGCCCGGTCATTGATGCCCAGCAGCGTGCCGTCATCCCCGACCTCCAGGGTGGCGACCGGACGGTCATCGGCGCGGGCCATGGGCACCAGCTCAGGCAGGTACAGCTCCCCGGTCACCGGCGACGGCTGCACATCACCGATGCGGCGGCGCAGCCAGGCGACCTCGAAGGCGTACAACCCGGAGTTGATCTCGTCGATGGCGAGTTCAGCAGGGCTCGCATCCCTGGCCTCGACGACGCGGCTGATGCGACCGTCTGCGCCGCGAACGATGCGGCCCAGCGAGCCCGGCTCCTCCATGTCGACGCTGACCAGGGCCATCGCGGCGCCACTGTCACGCCGCGCCGCGGCCAGCTCCGCCACGAGGTCAGCGTCCACGAGCGGCACGTCGCCGGAGAGGATGACGATCTCGCCGACCTGCGCGGGCAGCACGTCGAGGGCGGCACCGACAGCATCCGCGGTACCGCGCGGCTCTGCCTGGACAGCGAACGTGGCGCGGTCGTCGAAGACCTCGCGCACCCCGGCGCTCGACGGTGAGATGACCACCAGCGGACGCGAGCCGGTGGCGACCTCTGCCGCGTCGAGGACGTAGGCGAGCATGGGCCGACCACAGATGGGATGGAGGACCTTGGGGAGGCGGGAGCGCATGCGCGTGCCCAGGCCGGCGGCGAGGACCACCGCGGTCAGGGGCTGGGGCGGTTCCGTGTTCACGTGGCGGTCGGACCGCCCTGGGGTGATGGAGGCTTCTCGGGCATCAGGTGCGCCTGACTGTAGGGGCGCAGTCGCCGGGCGTCAAACGTGCCCGCTGGGCAACGGCGCCGCACACCCGGTTCACGCTCCGGGCAGCACCTCACCTGCGGACGGCGATGGCCTCGATCTCGACGGCGATGTCCAGCGGCAGTCGGGCCGCCTCGATGGTCGTGCGGGCGGGATAGGGCTCGGGAAAGAAGCGGCCGTAGACCTCGTTGAAGGCCTTGAAATCGTCCATGTCACGCAGGAAGCAGGTCGTCTTCACGACATCCTCGAAACCCGCCCCGGCTGCCTCCAGCACGGCGCCCAGGTTCTTCAGCGTGCGCTCCGTCTGCACCGCGACATCGCCCTCCACGAGCGTGTTCGTCTCAGGGTCCATCGGCCCCTGGCCGGCGCAGAACACCAGGCCCTCCGTGACGATGGCCTGGCTGTAGGGACCCAGCGCCCTGGGGGCGCCAGCGGTATGGATGCGCTCCTTCATCATCTCCCTCCGCTCTCCATGGTCGAGGTGGCGATGATGGCTGCCCCGGCCAGTCCCGCCGGACGCACCCGACGCAGCCCGTCCGCGGCCGCCACCGCAGCCGCCTCCGAAGGATAGACCGCGAACAGCGTCGGCCCCGAGCCGGTCAGCAGGACCGGCCGGCCCAGCGTCTGCTCGAGACCGTCGCGCAGCTGCGCCAGCCCGGGCGACAGGAGCCGCGCCGCAGTCCACAGGTCGTTGGCCTCGTGGAGTTGCGGGACCATGGTCACCAGGGCCGTGGCATCGAGGCCGGCACGTAGCGCCGCCACCAAGGCAGCCACGGCGTCGACGGCCGTACCGCGGGGCGGCTCGCGGTCGAAGGCCGCGAAGACGTCCGCCGTCGCGAGGCGCTCCGCAGCCGTCACCAGCAGGATGCCGGCGCGCGAGGCCAGGTCCGGCAGTGGCTCGATGTCCTCGCCGATGCCCTCGACCAGGGCGATGCCATGGCCAGCGGCGAAGAAGGGCACGTCGGCACCCAGGCGCAGCGCGCGGGCCTGGTGTTCGGCAGCATCCGGCCGGAGACCCCAGGCCCGGGCTGCCAGGTGCAGTGCCGTGGCAGCGTCAGAGCTGCCGCCCGCCAGGCCCGCGGCGACGGGGATGCGCTTGGCCAGCCGGAAGTGCAGCGCCGGCAGCGGCTGGGGCGAGCCCGCACGCAGCTCCCGGGCAGCTCGCAGTACCAGGTTGTCGGTCCCGGAGACGCCCTCGCAGGAGCCCACGATGACCAGCCGGTCGGGTCCCCGGTCATCCTGGGCGATCTCGGCAGCCAAGTCATCGTGCAGCGCCAGGCGCACGAAGACGGAGCGCAGCGTGTGGTAGCCATCGGCGCGCCGACCCGTCACCGCGAGGGCCAGGTTCAGCTTCGCCGGGGCCACGGCGTGCCACACGCTCACGGCAGGGGCGTCAGCTCGGCGCGGAGCGACAGCCACTCCTCCACCGACAGCGTCTGCGGCCGCCGCTCGGGTGCGATACCGCAGCGCAGCAGTGCCGCCTCGAGACGCTCGCGGGGCAGGCCCCGCAGCTGCCGGGCCAGGACGTTGTGGATCATCTTGCGCCGCTCGCGGAAGCCGGCCTGCACCAACCGCCAGAGCTCGTCCTCTGCCGTTCGGTCGAGACGTCGGTGTCGCGTCTGCCCGACGAGGATGGCCGAGTCCACCTCCGGGGCCGGCTCGAAGGCTGTCGCCGGCACGGTGAAGGCCACGCGGACCGCAGCGTGATACTGCACGAACACGGACAGGTAGCTCATCGCTCCGGGCGGAGCGCAGATACGCTCGGCGACCTCCCGCTGCACCATCATCACGAACCGCTCCGGTCGCGGCTCGTCCCCCAGGACGCGATGGAGGATGGGGCTGGTGATGTGGTAGGGCACGTTGGCCACGAGCGCCCACGGCTGCGTCGCCAGCTCGGCCACGGGGACATCCAGGAAGTCGGCCTCCACCAGGTGCAGACCGGGATCGTCGGCGAAGCGCTCGCGGAGGTGGCTGGCCAGGCGCCGGTCAAGCTCGACCGCGGTGACCTGCGCGCCGCGATCGAGCAGCGCAGCGGTGAGGATGCCGAGCCCCGGCCCGACCTCGACCACGCGCTCGCCGGGTCGGACCGCGGCGACCTCGATGATGCGCTCGAGGATGGCACCATCGGCGAGGTGGTTTTGGGACAGTGACCTGCGGGCCGCGAGCGCATGCCGGCGCAGGTAGCGCTGCACCGTCTCCGGTCCGAGATGCGCCGCATCGAGCTCATCGGCGCCGCGGGCCACCTCGATCAGACCGCCAGCTTCAGGGAGGGGCGCGCATCGAGGTCGCGGTCGGCGCGGGCGCCGGCCTCGAAGCGATGCCAGCCGGCAGCGCCGATCATGGCCGCATTGTCCGTGCACAGACCGGGTCGCGGCACCACGAGTGGCACACCCAGACCACGGGCTCCGGCAGCGATGCGCTCGCGCAGGACCATATTGGCGGCCACGCCACCGCCGAGGACGATGGTCCTCGCGCCGAGCTCCCGGGCAGCGCGCAGCGTCTTGGTCGCGAGCACGTCCACGACCGACTCCTGGAAGGCCCAGGCGAGCTCGGCGACGTCGCTCTCGGGCAGGGCGGAACCATCCACATCACGGGCCTCGGCCGGGCGGCCGAGCGCCTCTCCCACCGCGCGACGAGCCGCGGTCTTGAGGCCGCTGAAGGAGAAGTCGTACGACTCCCCCAGCCACGCGCGCGGGAAGCGTCGGTCATGCTGCGTCGCCGCGGCCGCGGCCTGCATGATCGCCGGTCCGCCCGGGTACGGCAGTCCCAACAGCCGGCCGACCTTGTCGAAGGCCTCGCCCGCGGCATCGTCCACGGTCTGCCCCAGGAGGCGATAGCGCAGGTGCGCGGTCATCTCGACGATGAAGGTGTGGCCGCCGCTGACCACGAGGGCCACGAGGGGGAACTCCGGCGCCGTTCGTTCGGCCTCGTCGGGATCGAGCAGCCAGGCTGCGTGGATGTGCCCCTCGAGGTGGTTGACCGGGACCAGGGGCAGTCCCAGGCTCCACGCCAGCGTCTTGGCCATGGTGATGCCAACCAGCAGCGAGCCGGCCAATCCGGGTCCCTCGGTCACGGCCACGGCATCGACCCCCGACCAGTCATCGAGGCCCGCGCGCGTGCGAGCCTCGTCGAGCACCGGGATCATCCAGCGCAGGTGAGCACGGGCGGCCACCTCGGGCACGATGCCGCCGGTGGCGGAATGCAACGCCACCTGGCTGGCCACGACGTTGGCGACGATGCGCCGGCCCTGCTCCACCACGGCGACGGCCGTCTCATCACAGGACGTCTCGACCGCGAGGAGGCGGCCACTCCGGCGATTCATGCCCCCATCGCCTCCGGCGGGTCATCAGGCACCCAGCCGGGATCGTCGGTGAGCACGTCGGCGGCATAGCGCGCCGCCAGCCGGGCTCGCAGCTCCCGCATCGACGGCATGTCCAGCCCCTCCGTGGTCATGATGAGGGCATCCTCGCCGTTGTCCGAGTAGTAGCGGGGACGGACTCCCACGGGGCGGAAGCCGAACTGCTGGTAGAGGCGGCGCGCGCTGGCATTGCTGAGGCGGACCTCGAGCGTGACCACCGTCGCCCCGAGGCCAGCGGCCAGCTCCATCAGCTCGGAGAGCAGGCGACCACCGATGCCGCGACGACGGTAGGCGGGCAGGACCGCGAACGTCGTCACGTGCGCTTCGTCGACCATCAACCAGATCCCCGCGTAGGCGATGAGGCGCTCCCCGGCGCGGACGACGAGGTAGTGCGCCATGCGGTTGGTCTCGAGCTCACCGCGGAAGGCATAGGGTGGCCAGGGTGTCGGGAACGAAGCGCTCTCGATGGCATGCACCGCCGGGATGTCCTCGGGGCGCATGGGCTCCACGCTCAGCCTTACCGGAGGTCGGGCGACCATCCCAGCTCCTCCGCAGCGCGGTGCACACCCCGCGGCAGCGTCACGTAGGCCGGCACCAGCTCGGCCGGTTCGTCCCGCTCACCGGCCGCGAAGCGCTCCGTGGCCAGCGCCAGCAGGGCCGCCGGCAGCCCAGCCACGGCCGCCTCACCCAACCGGGCAGTCGCGTCGCCCAGCACTCCGTCGTCGATGTCGACGCTCAGCGCCGCCGCATCACCGAGGGCCTCGCGGAGGCCTCCTGGGGCGATCAGCACCGCTGCCTCTCCGGCCCGCGCGAGGTAGTGGTCATGCGCCCCGGCCGGCAGCACGACGGCGACGTCGCCCGGGGCACCGGCCTGCGCAGCCGCGGCGCGCCGCAAGGCGTCGGACGAAGGCACCCCCAACAGACGCAGGCCACGGGCATAGGCGATGGTCTTGGCCGTGGCGAGGCCGACGCGCAGCCCCGTGAACGAGCCGGGGCCGGTGCCGACCGCCAGCGCCGTCACGTCAGCGATGCTCGCGGCTGCGGCCGCGAGCACTTCGTCGATCTGCGCCAGCAGATGCGAGCCATGGCGGTGCTGGACCTCGCGCACGCTCTGGGCCAGGAGCTCGCCGCGACCGACGGCAACGACGCTGGCACGCGTGGCCGTGTCGATGGCCAGGAGCAGGCCGGCACCCGCGTCGGGGGCGATCATGCGCGCCCGGCCTCCCAGCTGCGAGCGGCCCCGAGGTAGCGTGTGGCCAGCGCACCGTGGCCACGCAGCTCGATGGCGCGACGCTCCCCGTCCAGCGGCTCGATAGCCACCGTGAGGCGGTCGACGTCCAGCCCTTCGTCGAGGCGATCAGCCCATTCGCTCACGGTCACACCCTCATCCTGGCGCACATCGAGGAGTCCGCCGGCGAGAGCCTCCTCCGTGTCAGCCAGTCGATAGAGGTCCTGGTGGAACAGGCGGAGGCGGCCCTCGTACTCGGCCATCAGCGTGAAGCTGGGGCTGTTGACGACCTCGCTGATGCCCAGGCCGACGGCGAAGCCCTTGGCGAATTGTGTCTTGCCGGCCCCCAGCGGTCCCATCAGCGCGAGACGGTCCCCCGGCTGGGCAGCCGCCGCCAGCGCGGCCGCCAGCTGGCGTGTCTCCTCGGTGGACCCGGAGACCGTCCGCCAGGTCACGGCCGCTTCGAGGTCATCGTCCCGCCGGCGCATGAGCTGCCTAACCCAGCCGCTCCAGCGTGGTGAGCGGCAGGCAGGTGCGCTCGATATGACCATCGGCATGGACGATCTCGACGAACCCACCGGGCGCATAGACGCCGCCTGACCAGCGACGCGGTCCGGAGAGCCCCACCAGGCGGCCCTCCTGGTCCCGTCGCTCGCCGCTGATGACGCGCACCGTCCCGTCCGGACGCGCCGCGGCCGCCAGCAGCGGCCGCGGGTCGCCACCGATGATGAGCGTGCGCGAGTCGGCATGGATGCCCGCCTGTCGGCCGTCGGCGGCACGCAGCAGGTCCCACAGGTGCGTGGGGATGGGCACCCGTCCGTAGCCACCCAGGGCCAGCAGGCCGAAGGGGGCCGCCGCATGCAGCGCCGCCTGCTGGCGGGCCTCCGATGAGCCCAGCTGGCGCAGGTAGCGGCTGGCGATGCCGCCCGAGACGATGGCAGCCACGCCGATGGCCCGGGCACGCGAGATGGCCTCGATGTCGATGCGCGCCCCGACCACCAGGATGGTCCCCGCCGCAGAGACATCGATGCGCGAGGCCGGCACCTCCCCGTCGGGCGCGTCCGCTACGACGGTGATGCGTCCCACCGAGGGGCGCCCCCAGCCGACGGCCGCGTCCACGGCCAGGCCCTCCGCGCGCAGGTCGATGCGGCCTGGCAGCACCCGCTCGACGATCCCGGCAGCGGGGGCGTGGACGATGATGTCGCCACTGCCGGCGGCGAGGCGCGTGATGCCGTCGCGACCGTGCTCGCAGACGCGCGTCCGATACATGGTCTGCGCGGCACGCCGACCCAGGCGACCGGAGTGTGGCGCCGGCACGTGATCGAGGATGTCACCCGGTCGCAGGCCGACTACCGCCGCGGTGGTCGGGATCTCGACCGCCTCCTGCTCGCGGAAGCGCTCGATGATGGGCTGGCCGGGCAACACGTGCTGCCCGGGGGCCACCAGCGGGCGATCGGCCAGGCGCAGTGGGAAGCGCAGCAGGCGGCCCGGTGCGGGACTCGTGGCCGCGACCACGAAGCGGTCCGGTTCCGAGGACGTGGCGGCGGTCGCGCGGTCATCGGTCGCTACCGACCCAGGCAGGTGACTCCCACGCCTCAAGCAGGGCTCGCCGCTGCTCCGCTCCTGTCGGCAGCTCGAGCGGGATGGGCCGGGTGTCGACGAGCAATCCGCCAAGCCCGCCACTGAGTTCGAGCTGGAGCTGCCGCCCGGTCACACCGAGGACGGTGCCCGAGCCTGGGTCGATCGCCAGGCGCGCCACGATGCCGGGGGGCAGATCGAGGAAGCGCAGCTGGTCCGGCTCCAGGACATGCTCCTGCTCACCGAGCGGCGACGAGATGATGAGCCTGCCAGCACCCTTGTCGCTGTCGCCCAGCGCCCCTGTCAGCAGGGCGCTGCCGACGGGCAACAGGCAGTCATCCATGAGGTCGACCAGCAGCCGTCGCCGGTCACCCTCCACGGGCAACGCCCCCAGCGGTGCCAGCACGCCGGCGTGATCGTGCAGGATGGCGAACGCACCCGGGTGCCGCAGACCATCCGCGACCGCCAATGCGGACACCGCAGCGGGAAGCATCGAGAAGCCTCCCCCGCTGAGGATCACGACATCAGCGCTGTCCTCCAGGCGGACCTCGCCGCCAGCCATCATCCAGCTCGCCTGCAGACGCTCCAGGGCAGCCCTGAGCGCTGCCAGTCGCAGGTGCATGCCGTCGCCATCGATGGCGGACCACGGATGCAGGGTCAGCTCGCGCAGTCGATCGAGTCGCGTCGCCGGATCGCCCGGGGGGCTGGACCAGCGCAGCACGGCTTCGGCCGCGTCATCGTCATCGAGGATCTGCGCCGGCAGCAGGTTGGCGGATGCGACGACAGCGTGGCGCAGCTCGCCGTCCGCGTTGGAGAGCGTCCGGGCACCCGCGGCAGCGCCGATGTCGATGCCTTCGACGCGGTTGCCCAGCAGCACCGCCAGCGATGAGATGGAGGTGCGCAACGCGGTGCGGCCATCGGCGGCCACGGCTGCGCCGCCGCTGACCAGGTGCATGCCGACCTGTGCGGCAGCCTGTCTCAGCTGCGACTCGGAGGTCATGGGCACGGGTTCCGGCTGCGGCAGCGAGAAGAGCCGCTCATCGGGGATCCCCTCCGGGCGCTCCACGAAGGGGCCGCAGGCGATGACCGCGAGGTCGTCGCGCAGGCGCGCCAGCGATCCGGCACGGGGCCAGAGCAGGCGGGCATGATCCCGTTCCTCCTGGTCCACCCCATCCCGGCCGCCGACCACGACCGCATCGACGGTGCTGTCCAGGCAGGCCTCGCCGAAGGCGATGAGGTCAGGGTCCGGACCGTAGAAGCTGGCCACGACCTGCCAGCCCGCGCCCACGAAGGCGCGCTGCAGCAGGGTGCCAGTCTCGTTCGACGCAGCTACCAGGCAGGCACGCGGTGCCCGCGCCGTGCGAACCTCGAGGCGGGACCACTCCGGCCATCCCTCCAGGGAGCCGGCCACCGAGGCGTCGGTGCGAGCGACGCGCCAGACAAGGTCCTGCAGCAGTACCTCCGGATCGATGCGTGCCGGCGCAGCGGCAGCGGCGAGCAGTCGGTAACGCCCGTCGACGGGTGCGATGAGCGTGGCTGCCGTGCTGACCGTGCCGCGGTCGAGCGTGAAGAAGGCAGGGGCGTCCTGGGTCACTCAGGTGATGGTAGCCGCGCCGCGACTTTCAGGCGTCCAGCCCGACCTCTGTCTCGAGTTCCTCGAGCCGGTCGATGAGGCGTTCGATGCCGTCCTGGTCCGCGAGCAGGCTGCGGGCGCCCGGATCGTCACCACCGAAGACCCGGCGGATGACCGGGTCGAAGAGGAGCATGCCCAGTCCGTCGAGCGATCCCAGCCCCCGGTTGGCCTCCAGGAAGAAGACGGCGGGCACGGTCGCCCCGCGCAGCTGGATGGCCCGCGCGACAGCCTCGATGTCGTCGTCCGCGAGGCTCGCGACGTCGGGCGACTCGATCAGCGGCTCGGATATGGCGGGTGTTCGAAGCAACCCGGATGTCCTCCTCGAAACCACCAGCGGACCGATCCCTCTGCGTGGCTGGGACCCTCTATCCCCGACTCCACGCGATCGGTCACCTGATGCCTGGCACGGCGCCGGCGGCTCTTCCCGGGCCGGCTCAGCGGATAGTACACCCGGTCCAGGCGCCCGGCCATGCTGGAGAGCACTTCCCAGGCGATGGTGTTGCGCGCGCGCGCCAGATCGCCAGCCGTGATGGCCTCCTGGCCCTGGCGACCGATCAGGACCAACTCCTCGTCGAGGTCGACGCCGGGCACGTCAGTGACATCGACCGCGACGGCGTCCATGGAGATGACGCCGACCAGCGGCACGGGCACGCCACGAATGAGGGCATGCGCACCGGGCTGGGCACCGCGCAGATACCCGTCCGCATACCCGATGGGGAGGATGGCGACACGACTGGGACGCTGAGCCTGCCAGCGTCCCCCGTAGCCGACGCGATCACCCACCGGGACATCACTGAACGCCACGGGCCGTGCCTTCAGGGACATGACCGGACGCAACCGGGCCGCCGCCGCAGCGTGTTCGCCGGTCAGGGGCGCATCATCGTCGAGCGCGCCGTAGACGGCCAGGCCCGGGGCGGACCATCTCGAACGCGGGAGCCGAAGCGGTGAAGATGCCACCACTGGCGGCCAGGTGCCGGGGCGGCACCGTCAGCCTCGCCGCTGCGAGCGCCTGACAGGCGGCCTCGAAGCGCGCGACCTGGCCGGCCGAGGACTCGACATCACCCGGAGTGGCGAGGTGGGACCACAGCCCACTGACGTGGAAGCGGGCATCGGCTGCCACAGCGGCAGCGACCGCGACGACATCGTTGATCGACAGCCCGCCACGGCCAAGGCCGGTCTCGACGCACAACTGTACGGCGACCCGCGGCCCACCGACCGGGGCCACTGCCTGCAGGTGGCGCAGGTCGGTCGGCGACATGATGGTCAGCTCCGCGCCGCAGGCGATGGCGTCCGCGGCAGCCTCGGCGGGCACGGGGTAGAGAAGCAGCACACGCCCACCGACCTCGCGGCGCAGGACGATGGCTTCGTCGAGTGTCGCCACGCACAACGCGTCGACGACATCAGCCAGCGTCGCGGCGACACGCTGCCAGCCGTGGCCGTAGGCATCGGCCTTGACGACCGCGGCGATCGCGGCAGGAGCGGCCAGGGAGCGGATGAGGCTGACATTGTGGCGCACCGCAGCGAGGTCGATCTCCAGCCAGGCACTGCGATGCCGCGGCGGCGCCAGCGGCCCGCTCATGACCCTGCCCGGGTCATGCGCCCTGCCCGGGTGCCCGGAGATCACGCAGCTGGCGACGCGCCCGCGGGATGTATCCCAGCAGGTCGGTGGCCATGAGGCCGGCGTCACCGAGTTGCTCGCTGGCCAGCTCGCCGGCGCGAGCGTGGAGATAGACGCCCAGGGCCGCAGCCTCGAAGGGCGGCAGGCCCTGGCCCAGCAGCGAGGCGACGACCCCTGCCAGCACGTCACCGGTGCCCGCCGTGCCCAGGGCGGGCAGGAAGAAGGGCGACAGCGCGGTCCTGCCCTCGGGGTCGGCGATGACGCTGCCGGCGCCCTTGAGCACGACCACCTGCTGCCAGGTCGAGGCAGCTTCGGTGGCGCTGCGCAGGCGATCACTCGTCGCTCGTACCAGCCTCCCGCCCCAGCCGCCGCAGCTCACCGGGGTGCGGCGTGAGCACGCAGCGACGGTTGACGCGACGCGGCCAGCCCGGGACGTCAGCCAGGCAGGCGAGCGCCCCGGCGTCGATGACCGCCGGTGGACCGCTGCTGGCCAGCAGCTGCTGGACCAGGCGGCTGGTGGCCCGGTCGGGCTGCAGGCCCGGGCCCAGGAGCAGGGCGTCGTGCCCCGTCTCCGCGATCATCGCCGTCGCCGCCGCGACCTCGACCTCGCCGGGCGCCGCTTCGGGCAGGCCGCGGGTGATGAGCTCGGGGATGCGTCCGGCCAGGTATGGCTGCAGCGAAGCCGGCACGAAGACGGACACGAGGCCACTCCCGGAGCGCAGGGCCGCAGCACCCGACATCAACGCCGCGCCGGCGTAGTCGAGCGAGCCGGCCACCACGGTGACCCGTCCGAAGGTGCCCTTGTGACCACGCGGGTCGCGCACGGGCAGCAGGCTCGCCGCGAGAGCTTCGTCGAGCAGCATCGCAGGAGCGGTCACGCGCTGGCGGCTCCGCCGTCGGCAGCGGACTCTGCCGCGCGAATCTCGGCATCCAGCTCGCGGAGACGGCGCAGGCGAGCCAGCAGCTGCTTCTCGCGATCATCGAGCCGGGCCTCGACATCGACCGGGAAGACGAACGTGCCGCCCTGGGTGCGGATGCCGAAGGCGATGGCCACGGCGTACTCGCGCTCATGGCTGATGGATACGGCGATGCGCTCCATGCCCAGCTGATCGGCGCGTCGCAGGGCGCGATCATGCAGCCGCACGGTGGGCTGGCCGGTGGGCAGGCGCACGATCTCGATCTCCCGCCAGCCCACGCCGCGGACGCCCAGGCCGAGCACCTTGCTGACGGCCTCCTTGGCCGCCCAGCGCCCGGCCAGGTTCTCGGGGCGGTCGCGCACGTAGGCATCCTCGGCTGCGGTGAGGATGCGCTGCGGGAAGCGTCGGCCGTGCTTCTGCAGGGCACGCTCGATGCGCTCGACCTTGACGATGTCGATGCCCAGCTCGGTGGTCCCCGGAGGCGGCGAGGGCAGGCCGGGCTCGCTCACTCGACGGTCACCGACTTGGCCAGGTTGCGCGGCTGGTCGACGTCGGTGCCGCGGGCCACCGCGGTGTGATACGCGAACAGTTGCAGGGGGATGATGGCCAGCACCGGGCTGAGCATCTCCTGGCTGGAGGGCACCCAGAGGATGTCATCGGCGACAGCCTTCATGCGCTCGTCGCCCTCGGTCACAACGGCGATGACGCGGGCATCGCGCGCCCGGCCCTCCATGAGGTTGCTGATCAGCTTGTCGTGCACGGCCGAGCGGGTGGCCACCGCCACCAGGGGCACCTCGGCATCGAGCAGCGAGATGGGCCCATGCTTCAGCTCGCCGGCCGCATAGCCCTCGGCGTGGACGTAGCTGACCTCCTTGAGCTTGAGCGCGCCCTCGAGGGCCACCGGGTAGGTGATGCCCCGGCCCACGTACATGTAGCCGCGGGAGCCGAGGTAGCGCCGCGCCAGCTCCTGCGCGCGCACCTCGTTGAGCTGCGATGGCCCGCTCCGCCGCGGCCGGCAGCGCGCGCAGGCCCTCGACCAGTGCGGCCTCGTACTGGGGATCCAGCCGGCCGCGCGTCTTGGCGAGCTGGGCCGCCGCGAGCAGCAGCGTCACCACCTGGGTGACGTACGTCTTGGTGGCCACCACGGCGATCTCGGGGCCGGCCTGGAGGAAGAGCACCGCATCGGCGTCGCGGGTGATGGCCGAGCCGACCGTGTTGGTGATGGCCACGATGGGACAGCCATGCTGCCGGGCCAGGCGAGTCGGGGCCAGGGTGTCGGCCGTCTCGCCCGACTGCGTCACGGCGATGACCAGCGTGCGCGCATCCAGCGGCGGTGGGTCGTAGCGGAACTCGGAGCCGATGTTCCAGCGTGCCGGCAGCCCTGTCCAGGCCTGCAGCGCATTGCTGGCCACGGCCGAAGCGTACGCAGCGCTGCCGCAGGCCACCAGCTCGATGCGCTCGATGTCGGGCAGCCGTTCGGCCAGCACATCGAGCTCCGGGACGCGGATCTCCTGGTCGTGGATGCGCCCCGTGATGGCGGCCAGGATGGCCTCGGGCTGCTCGTGCATCTCCTTGAGCATGAAGTGCTCGTAGCCGCCCTTCTCGGCGGCCTCGATGTCCCAGTCCACCTCGTGGACGGGACGCTCCTGCTGGCGCCCGAGCATGTCGGTGATGCTGACGCGTCCGGGCCGGATGTCGGCCACGTCCCCCTCCTCGAGGAAGATGACGCGACGCGTGTGGGCCAGCACGGCCGCGACATCGGAGGCGAGGAAGGCCTCGCCGTCCCCGAGGCCGACGATGAGGGGCACGTTCATGCGCGCACCCACGACGCGCTCCGGCTCGCCCTTGTGGATGACGGCCAGCGCGTAGGCGCCGCGGGCACGACGCAGGGCCACGCGCACGGCGTCCGCGAGATCGCCCTGGTAGGCCTCCTCGACGAGGTGCGCGATGGCCTCGGTGTCGGTCTCCGAGTCGAAGGCGTGGCCGCTCGCTTCGAGCTCGACGCGCAGCTCGATGAAGTTCTCGATGATGCCGTTGTGGATGACGGTCAGCTCGCCCGTGCAGTCGACGTGGGGATGGGCGTTGAGGTCGGTGGGGCGACCATGCGTCGCCCAGCGCGTATGCCCCAGGCCGGCCCGGGACGACGGCGTATCGGTGGCGAGCGCATCGCGCAGGTCGGCGACCTTGCCGGCGCGCTTCCTGATGAAGAGATCGCCCTCCTCGGTCACGAGGGCGATGCCGGCCGAGTCGTAGCCGCGGTACTCCAGCCGGGCCAGGCCGGCCAGCAGCAGTGGTGCCGCCTCCTGCATCCCGACATAGCCGACGATCCCGCACATGGTGGCGCCGCGCTAGCCGAGACGCTCGCCGACGAGGGCGGCCAGCTCCTCGGCCAGGCGCAGCACATGGCTGGCATCCTGGCCCTCGACCATGACGCGCAGGGCTGGCTCGGTGCCCGAGGCGCGCACCACGACGCGACCACTCCCGGCGAGCTCGCGCTCCGCGCCGGCCACGGCCTCGGTCAGGACGCGGTCGGCACGCCACTCCTTGTGGCGAACGCGGATGGTGCGCTGCTCCTGCGGGTCCAGCGGGACGGCGGCGGCCAGCTCGGACAGCCGCTGGCCGCTACGGGCCAGGATGCCCAGCATCTCGAGCGCGGTGACGATGCCATCACCGCTGCTGGTGTGCTCGCGGACGATGACGTGGCCGCTCTTCTCGCCACCCAGCCCGGCACCGGAGATGAGCATCGAATCGAGGATGTAGCGGTCGCCCACCGGGGTCCGCAGGACGCGCCCACCAGCCGTCTCGATGACCCGGGCCAGGCCGCCGTTGGAGAGGATGCTCACCACCACGGTGCCTTCGGCCAGCGCGGCCCGGCGGAGGCGGTCAAGCCCGATGATGCCCAGCAGCTGGTCGCCGTCCACGACCTGGCCGCGCTCATCGATGGCCACGCAGCGGTCAGCGTCACCATCGAGGCTGAACCCGACGTCGCCGCCGCGTGCGGCGACGATGGCAGCCAGGGCACCCGGGACGGTGGCGCCGCAGTCGAGGTTGATGTTCGATCCGTCGGGCGCATCGAAGTGGGCCTCCACGCGCGCACCGCTGGCGGCCAGGATGACCGGCGCCACGACCGAGGCCGAGCCGTTGGCGCAGTCGACGTGGACCCGCAGGTCCGAGCCCACGGTCGCCCGCCAGCGCGAGGCGATGCTCCAGGTAGCGGTCCAGGTCGGCGCGCGCATCGATGACGCGGCCGAGCCCGTCGTTGGTGGGGCTGTCCAGCTCGTCGGCGCGCATGACCAGCGTGGCCAGCTCATCCTCGAGGGCGTCATCGAGCTTGAGTCCGTGGCCATCGAGGACCTTGAGCCCATTGTCAGCGGCCGGGTTGTGCGAGGCCGAGACCATGATGCCGGCGGCGTAGCCACCGCTGGCCGTGACGTGCGCGAGGGCCGGCGTGGGGCAGACGCCCAGCACGTGCACGTCCGCTCCGGCCGAGGTGCCGCCGGACACGAGCGCGGCCACGAGCATGTCTCCGGAGCGCCGCGTGTCCTGGCCCACCAGGATGCCGCCACCAGGCCCGGCCAGGCGGAAGGCGACGGCACGCCCCAGGGCGTGCGCCAGCGCCGGCTTCAGATCCTCGTTGGCGACCCCGCGGATGCCATCGGTGCCGAAGAGGCGGTTCATGAGGGCTGACCCACCGTGACGCGGACGGTCTCGGGCGTGAGGCGGGCGATGGTCAGGCCGCGGGGGGGTCGGACGACAGGCATGACGTCATTGTCGCCGACCTCGAGGTCGCCCACCGGGATCTCCACCACGAGCTCGGCGAGATCGACCTCGTCGAGCAGGCTCACGGGCCCCGCCAGCACGATGGCCATGGATGGCACGTCGAGACGATACGTGTACCCAGGCTTCGTCCCCACGAGCGCAGTGCCGGCCTCGAAGGAGCGTGAGGCCGTGGCGTCGGTGAACGTCACCACCACGGTGACCTCGGATGTCGCCGGGCTGGTCGATCTCCTCGGGCAGCACGAGCGGCACGTCGGTGACCAGCTCTACGGTCTGACCGCTGATGTCGACGGGCTCCGTGCTGACGGCCTCGAGTTGCCGCACGGCAGCGCTCTCGCCGCTGACGGTGACGGTGGCTGGCACGATCGAGACAGTGTCGACGCGCTTGCCGTAGCCCGGCTCCCCGCTCAGTGCCGCTACCACCGGGACCGTGGCATAGGCGAGCTGGCGTGCCACGTCGGCGCGGACGCGGACGCTGGGTGGATCGATGGCGACACCGGGCACCAGGGCGCCCAGTTCATCGAACGCCTCCAGGGCCACGTCCTGGTCGATGTTGATGCCGCTGGCGTCCACGACGAACCGGGCCTCGACGGTGCGCACGTTCTGGACGCGCGAGCTGGCCCCACGGATGGTGACCTGGTTGGGGTCAGCCACGATCGGCCCCAGCTCGATGCCTTCGGGGACCGGCCCCGGGTCGGTGACCACCGGTCTGACCCGCGAGACGACCAGGTCCAGGCGAACGGTGACACCCGGGGGCGAGTAGCTCACCACCCGGACCCGCGGATCGACGGGATAGACGTCCACGGGCACCGTGACCGGCGGGGCCCCGGCCCGTGGCTCCACCGCGGAGAGGTCGATGCTGGCCCGGAAGCTGTCGTTGGTGAGCTGGTCGGCGACCTGCTGCTCAGCCCGGAACTCGATGCTGTCGACGACGCCAGGCGCCTCCAGCAGCGCGCCACCGACCGGGGCACGGAGCACCTCGATAGGCACGGGGCCGCTCCACGAACGCGTCGATTCCGAGAGGGCCAGGCCAGCGTAGAGGACGGTCGCCAGCACGAGGGCGGCCAGCTTCAGCGGCCAGTTGCCGAAGATGAGCCGACTGACCGTGCTCACTTGGGCGCCCCGGCTGCACTCGTCGGTCCGGGACCCCTGCCAGGGATGGCGCTCGTGCCCTGGGGAGCGGCAGCCGTGCCCGACGCGCTCACTGTCCCGCCACTGGCCCGCCCGTCCCCGTCGCTGGCAGGCGCGCTCCCGTCAGGCTCCGGCGCACTGTCCGGTGCGGTGCCTTCGGCATCGCCGGTGGACGCGGCGATGCCGCGAGCCCGGCGGGCGACCTCGGCGGGGCTGAGCAGACCGAAGAGCCGCTGGCGCAGTTCATCCTGGTCGAGATCGCGCACGATGGTGCTGCCCTCGGCAAGGCTGATGCTGCCGCTCTCCTCGCTGACGACGATGACCACTGCATCGGTCTGCTCAGTGATGCCGAGAGCAGCGCGATGGCGCGTGCCGTAGGCCTCGAGCGAGGTCTCCCGTTCGGCCAGCGGCAGCATCACCCCGGCAGCCACGATCCTGTCACCGCGGACGATGACGGCTCCGTCGTGGAGCGGGTAGCCAGTGGCGAAGAGCGTCGTGAGCAGCTCCGAGGAGAGGTCGGCGTTGATGGCCACGCCGGTCTCAGCCATGTCGCCAAGTCCCGTGTCGCGTTCGATGACGATCGAGCGCGCCGATGCGGCGGCGCGACAGCCGTGCCGAAGTGGCCGCCAGCAGGCTCGCGACCCGCTGGTAGCTGGCCGGGTGGGACGGCCCCAGCCAGCCCCACGACCCGACGCGGCCCAGGCGGTCAAGACCGCGACGCAGCTCTGGCTGGAACACCACCACGAGCGCCACCAGGCCAACCACGGCGCCAGCCTGCAGGATGCCCGAGAGCAGGCGCAATTCCAGCTCCTGGGCGATCACGTAGACGAGGTAGAGCATGATGGCGCCGATGACCAACCGGACCGCACGCGTGCCCTGGATCAGGCTGAGGACGCCATAGATGAGGGCCGCGGTCAGGATGATGTCGAGCAGGGCCGTGGGCTCGATGGCCACACCAACGGAGAGATCGGAAAGCAGGTCCATCTGCCGGGCAGCCTACCACCCGTACCGTGAGGCGGGGTCCACGGAGCCGGGTCGTCAGACCGATGCGGCAGCGAGCTGCCGGAGTTCCGGCGCGAGCGATCGAAAGTCGCGTGCGAGCGCCCGCAGGGCGCTGTGGCGGCGGGCATCAGTGTCGATGTGCAGGCGCCGGTCGATGAGCAGGACCCGCTGCACGCCGAGCTCGGCCCAGCCGCGGCGCAGGTACAGGTGCGCCATGGTGAAGTGCACGTCGATGGCACCGGGTCTGGCCTCCAATGCGCGAAGGCAGGCATCGAGGGCCGCCGCGAACTCGTCTCGAGCGGCGTAGCCGAGAGCGGCGGCATGGAAGGCCGCTGCGGCACGATCCAGGTCGCCGGCGGCGCGCGCGAGGCTGCCGTTCACGATGTGCTGTTCGAGCTGGCGGCCCTGCTCATCGACCCTCGCGCCACCCCCATGGCCGGCACGGTCCATGGCTTCGATCTCGGCAGCGCGCCGTGCCAACGCCGACGACGCGGCGATCCTGCCGTCGGCCTCAAGCGCGCTGGCCATGCCACGCATGGCAACGACATCGTTGGGGGCGCGTCGCAGAGCCTCGTCGTAGGCCGTGATGGCCTCCTTCGGCCGGCGCATCTGCAGGTACACGGAAGCCATGGAGACGAAGGGCAGTGGCCGGTCATCCGCGAGGCGGGCAGCCTCCTGGTAGTGCCCGATGGCCTCCCGCGGTCGCCCCTTGACGACCGCGACGTGACCCTGTTGCAGCGCTTCGCGGTAGCGGCTCGCGACGTCCTCTGTCATACCTGCCCAGCATACGCAGAGGGCGTCCAGGGGCGATGCGACGAAGGTCCCGGGCCTGGCTAGCCGTCCAGCCCTGGGGCCGCGGCTCCAGCCGCGCGGCGGATGCGCGTGGGAGCTAGCGCTTGGTGAACTGCGGAGCCTTGCGGGCGCGCTTGAGGCCGTACTTCTTGCGTTCCTTCATACGCGGGTCGCGCGACAGGAAGCCGGCCTGCCGCAGCGGCGCTCGGTGGCCCTCGGGATCCGAAGCCAGCAGCGCGCGCGCGATGCCATGGCGGATGGCACCGGCCTGACCATGATGACCACCGCCCTCCACCTTGACCATGGCATTGAAGCGGCCCTCCGTGCCGGTGACACGGAAGGGCATGAGGATGGCGCCCAGGTCCACCGCGTTGCCGAAGTGCTCCTCCAGGCTGCGGCCGTTGACCACGACCTCACCCTCACCGGCGAGCAGCCGGACACGGGCGATGGTCGTCTTGCGGCGGCCGGTGCCTTCGTGGAAGGTGACCGGTTCATGAGCGAGCGCCTCCTGCCGCCGTCTCCGGCTCCGGTTGTTGTGCCTCGTGCGGGTGCTCCTTGTCTGCATAGACCTTGAGCTTGCGCAGCTGCTGGGTGCCCAGCCGGGTGTGCGGCAGCATGCCCTTGACGGCTCGTCGCACGACCTCTTCGGGGCGCCGCTCCAGCAGGTGGCCGAGCTTCTCCTCGCGGAAGCCGCCAGGGTAGCCGCTGTGGCGGGCGTACGTGATCGTCTCCAGCTTGTCCCCGGTGACCCTGATCTTGCGGGCGTTGATGACGATGACGTGATCACCCACGTCGATGTGAGTGGCGTACGTGGGCTTGTGCTTGCCGGTCAGCAGTCGCGCCACACGCGTGGCGAGGCGGCCGAGGGTCTGGCCGTCGGCGTCGACGACCAGCCAGCGGCGCTCGATCTCACTTGCCTTTGGCGTGTAGGTCCTGCTCATGGCCCTTGTCGTTCTTCCTTCGTTGTGTTCGATGTCCTGGCGATCCGATGGTGACCCGTCTCAGGCAGAGCCCGTGCGGCGGGACCACCGCACCAGCGAAGGCCCTTCCCGGCGAGCGAAGCTCGTTCGCCAGATCCTCCGCGGTGGCGCGACCCATCCCGATGCGGATGAGGCCGGCCACGATGCTGCGCACCATCTGACGCAGGAAGGCGTCACCGATGACGTCGATCGTCACCAGGTGACCCTGCCTGCGCAGGCGGACCTCGTGCAAGGTCCGCACGGCGCTGTCGTTGACGCGCCCGAAGGCCGAGAAGTCATGCCGTCCCAGCAGTTGCCTGGCTGCGACCTGCATGGCCTCGACGTCGAGGTGCTCATCGAGTCCGTAGGCATAGCGCTCGCGCAGCGGGCTGCGCGGCCCTGTCCAGATGCTGTAGCGGTACTCTCGTCGCGTCGCGTCGCGTCGCGGGTCGAAACCAGCTGCCACCCGTCGCAGGGGCCCGATCGCGACGTCCCGGGGCAACAGTGCCCCGACCGCCTGACCGAGCTGCTTCCCGGGCATGCTGCCGGTCCAGGTGAATGCGATCACCTGGCCGGTGGCGTGCACCCCGGCGTCCGTCCGACCAGCCGAGGAGATCCGGACGCGCTGGCCACCGTTGAGGCGGGCCAAGGCGCGCTCCAGCTCTCCCTGCACGGTCCGGCGGCCAGGCTGGACCTGGAAGCCGGCGAAGTCTGTGCCGTCATATTCGACCCGTGCGCGTACCGCACGGGGCCGCCCTCTCGGGCGCGCTTCTTCTTGTCCGTCCGGCCGTGCCGCGAGGCATCGGACCGGGCGGTTTGGCTAGACCAGCTCGAGCTGGACGATCGGGGCCGCATCGCCGGCCCGTGGGCCGAGCTTGACGACCCGGGTGTAGCCCGAGTTGCGGTCTCCGTAACGGGGCACGATCTCGTCGATGAGCTTGTCGATGACGAGCGGCTCATCCGGCAGCTCGGCCACGATGCGCCGACGCTCCGCGAGCGTGCCCTGCTTGGCCAGCGTGATGACACTGCTCGACCATGCCCCGCACTTCCTTGGCGCGCGCCTCGGTGGTCTTGATGCGCTCGTAGCGCAGCACGGCCACGACGAGGTTGGCATAGAGCGCCTTGCGAGGCGCGGTCTTGCGTCCGAGCTTGCGCCCGTCGATGCGGTGAGCCATCGCCTAGACGTCCTCCTCGTCCTCGTCGAACGGCTCGATCGTCCTCGTCGTCATCGTCGAAACCCTCGAGGACCTCGTCCTCCGGCGGCAGGAAGCCGCGCATCCGCAGGCGGTCCTTCATCTCGTCGAGCGACTTCTTGCCGAAGTTGCGCATGCGCAGCAGGTCCTCGTCCTGGAGCTGCAGCAGCTGGCCGACCTTGACGATGTTGTTGCGCTTCAGGGAGTTGTAGGCGCGCATCGGCAGGTCCAGGTCCTCGATGGGCATGTCCAGGACGTTCGGCGGCAGCGCCTCGGTGCCGCCCACCGCCTCGACGCTCGCTGGTGAGCTTGCGCCCGGCGGTCGTGAACAGGCTGAACTGCTCGACGAGCATCTCCGCCGCGCGCGACAGCGCCTCCTCGGGCGAGATGGTGCCGTCCGTCTCGATCTCGAGGGTCAGCTTGTCGTAGTTGGTGATCTGGCCGACGCGGGTGTTCTCGACGTGGTAGTCGACCTGGCGCACAGGCGTGAAGATGGCGTCCACCGGGATGACCCCGATGGGCAGGCCTCCTGGTGTCGTCGGCAGACAGGTAGCCGATCCCACGCTCCACGGTGAGGTCCATCTCGACGGTCGCGTCCGGCTCCAGCGTCAGCAGATGCTGCTCGGGATTGACGATCTCGACGTCCGCCGACTCGACGATGTCCGCGGCCGTCACCGGGCCGGCGCCGCACTTGACCAGCTTGAGCTGGATGGGGTGCGGCACGTAGCTCTTGAGGCGCAGCTTCTTGAGGTTGAGGACGATCTGGATGACGTCCTCCTTGACCCCGGGGATGGTGCTGAACTCGTGCTAGACGTCGCGGACCTGCACGGACGTGACGGCGGCACCCTCCAGCGAGGAGAGCAGCACGCGCCGCAGGGCGTTCCCGATCGTCACGCCGTAGCCAGCGCGCAGCGGGCTGGCCTCGTACTTGCCGTAGGTCTCCTCTCGAGCTCCTCGACGGACTCGATCTGGGCGTTCTCCAACTCGATCATGGGGCGGCCTTACCTCGAGTAGTACTCGACCACGAGCTGCTCGTTGAGCTCGAGCGGCATCTGGTCGCGGGTCGGCATCGCGGTCACGGTCCCGACGAGCTTGTCGGCATCGACGTCAGCCAGTCCGGCCGCTGGGCGCCGCCGAGGGCGTCCTTGAGGTTCTTGAAGTACTCGGTCTTGCGGCTGCTCGGCCGGACCTCGATCCGGTCGCCCTCGCGAACCTGGAACGAGGGGATGTTGGTACGCCGGCCGTTGACGGGGAAGTGGCCGTGGCCGACCAGCTGGCGCGCCTGGGCGCGGCTGCTGGCGAAGCCCATGCGGAAGACGACGTTGTCGAGGCGGGTCTCGAGCAGGCGCAGCAGGTTCTCGCCGGTCACGCCGGGGCGGGTCTCGGCGGTCTCGAAGTAGCGCTTGAACTGGCGCTCCTTGACCATGTAGACGCGCCGCATCTTCTGCTTCTCACGCAGCTGGACGCCGTAGTCGGACATCTTGCGCCGCCGCACGCCGTGCTGGCCGGGCGGGGTGCCACGGCGCTCGAAGGGGCACTTCTTGGTGTAGCACTTGCTGCCCTTGAGGAAGAGCTTCATGCCCTCGCGGCGGCAGAGGCGGGAGACAGGTCCGCGGTATCGGCCATGGCCGGCCTCCTAGACGCGGCGCCGCTTGGGCGGGCGGCAGCCGTTGTGCGGGAGCGGGGTGACGTCGGTGATGGCGGTGACCTCCAGGCCGGCCGCCTGCAGCGAGCGGATGGCCTGCTCGCGGCCCGCGCCCGGTCCCTTCACGAAGACCTCGATCTGGCGCATGCCGTGCTCCATGGCGCGCTTGGCCGCACCGTCGGCGGACAGCGCCGCTGCGTACGGCGTGCTCTTGCGCGAGCCCTTGAAGCCGGCCGTGCCGGCGCTGCCCCAGGCCACGACGGCACCACTGAGGTCGGTGATGGTGACGATCGTGTTGTTGAAGGACGCCTGGATATGGACGTGCCCCACCGGCACGTTCTTCTTCTCCTTGCGCCTGGACTTCGTGGCGCGCTTTCGTTCCGCCATCGATCGGGTGTCTCTCCTGCGTGGGCGCCGCGCGGGTGCTCCGGCCGTGCCGGCCGGTCCGCGGCGGTGTTGCTGCTACTTCTTGCGCCGGACGCCGACGGTCTTCTTGGGACCGCGTCGCTGACGCGCGTTGGTCTTGGTGCGCTGCCCGCGAACGGGCAGGTTGCGCCGGTGCCGCAGGCCACGATACGAGCCGATCTCCTGCAGGCGCTTGATGTTCAGGGCGACCTCACGACGGAGGTCGCCTTCGACCTTGTAGCGACGGTCGACGATCTCGCGCAGGCGGTTGACCTGCTCCTCGGTCAGGTCACGGACACGGGTGTCCGGGTTGACGTTGGCCTGGGCCAGGATCTTCTGGCTGGTGGGCAGCCCGATGCCGTAGATGTAGGTCAGCGCGACCTCGACGCGCTTCTCGCGCGGGATGTCGATGCCGGCGATGCGTGCCACCGTGCCTCCTAGCCCTGACGCTGCTTGTGCTTGGGATTCGTGCAGATGATCATGACCGTGCCGTGCCGGCGGATGACCTTGCAGCGCTCACAGCGCCGTTTGACCGATGCTGAGACCTTCACGACGTTTCTCGCGTTCCTACTTGAGTCGATACGTGATGCGGCCGCGCGAGAGGTCGTAGGGCGACAACTCGACGCGGACCCGATCGCCGGGAAGGATGCGGATGAAGTTCATCCGCAGCTTGCCGCTGATGTGGGCCAGGACCCGGTGCTTGTTCTCCAGCTCGATGGGGAACATGGTGTTCGGCAACGGCTCGATGACCGTTCCCTCGACCTCGATCGCATCCTTCTTGGCCACAGGCGACCGCTGACTCCCGACTACTTGTTGGCTGGACTGGGTCCGGCGCCGTATCCGACGTGGTCGGCAGGGCGCCAGCAAGCGCCGGGCAGCCCCGGCACGCGAAGGAGGAGTGTATCAGAAGAGCCGTGCGCCACAGCAAACGAGGGCGCGGCGGACTCATGCGACCGTCTCCACCGGCATGACGGTGCCAGTCACGACCTCACCGGCGGCCGAGCGTCAGGATGCGCGGACCGTCCGCGGTGACGGCGATGGTGTGCTCCCAGTGAGCCGCCAGGCTGCCATCGGCCGTGGCCACGGTCCAGCCGTCCGTCTTGACGCGCATCTCGTGGCCGCCGAGCGTGAACATCGGCTCGATGGCGAGGCACAGCCCGGGCTCGATGCGGCGACCCGGCGCCCCGTGCGGTAGTTGGTGACCTGCGGCTCCTCGTGCATCTCGTTGCCGATGCCGTGGCCGACGTAGGCACGCACGATGCCGTACCCATGCGCCAGCCCGACATCCTCGATGGCGCCGGCGACATCCTCCAGGATGTTGCCCGGGACGGACGCAGCGACGCCGGCCAGCATGGCCTCGCGAGTGGCCATGGAAAGCCGGCGCGCCTCCTCCGAGACGTCCCCGACCAGCCAGGTGCGCGCGCTGTCGCCGTGCCAGCCATCGACGATGGCACCGCAGTCGACCGACACGAGCTGGCCCTCACGGATGACACGCTCGTCCGGGACGCCGTGGACGACCTCGTCGTCGACGGAGACGCAGACCGTGTGCGCGAATGGAGCCAGCGGGCCGGGCACGCCGATGAACGAGGGGATCCCGCCGCGACCGCGGATGACCTCCTCGGCGATGGCGTCCAGCTCGAGCGCCGTGACGCCTGGCCGGATCGCCTCGCCCACCGCGTCGAGGGCAGTCGCCGACCAGCCGGCCGGCGACTGCCATGCTTCTCGATCTGGGAGCGTGACTTGAGCGTCACGCGACGGCCGTCGAAGAGCATCCCTAGACCTTCGCCCGGTTCAGGGCCAGGGCCCGCAGCAGGTCCTCGGTGACCTCCTCGGCGGGCTGGTCGCCGCGGACCGAGTAGAGCACGTCCTGCTCCGCGTAGTGGTCGATGACCTCGTACATCGGTGGCAGCTGCGTGTCCAGCCGGCTCTGCACGGTCTCCGGGCAGTCGTCCTCGCGCTGGTAGAGCTCAGCCCCGTCGATGTCGCAGATGCCTTCCTTGCGCGGGGGACGCGCCACCACGTGGTAGACATGCTGGTCGTCGGCGGTGCAGATGCGCCGACCGGTGAGCCGCTCCATGAGCAGCGCCGGCGAGACCTCCACGTAGAGCGCAGCGCAGACGCCGGTCCCACGACGGGACAGCATCTCGTCGAGCGCCACGGCCTGGGCCACGGTGCGGGGGAAGCCATCGAGGATGGCCCCCTCGGCGGCGTCCGCCTGCTGCGAGGCGCTTCTCGACGACCGCGACCACGATGTCATCGGGCACCAGCCCGCCTGACTCGACGTACTTGCGCACCTTGGCGCCGAGGGCGTCGTCGCCGTGGAGTGCCTCGCGGAAGAGCTCGCCGGTAGAGATGTGTGGCAGCCCGAGCGCCTCGGCAAGACGCTCGGCCTGGGTGCCCTTGCCCGCTCCTGGGGCACCGAGCATGACGATGATGCGGCGGTCGCCCTTGTGGCGGACTGCCGGGTCCGCGGCAGTCATGCTTGTCACCTGATGAACCCCTCGTAGTTGCGCATCATCAACTGCGCCTCGAGCTGCTTCATGGTCTCCACGACCACGGAGACGACGATCAGCAGCGCTGTGCCGCCGAGGCTGAAGGAGCCCACGACGCTGCCTGCGAACAAGGCGCCGACGATGATGGGACTGACCGCGACGGTGCCCAGGAAGAGGGCGCCGGCGAGGCTGATGCGATAGACGATCCGGGCCAGGTAGTCACGCGTCGGTGCACCTGGGCGGATGCCCGGGATGAAGCCGCCGTTCTTGCGAAGCTGGTCGGCGGTCTCGTCGGGCTTGAAGGTGAAGGCTGTGTAGAAGTACGTGAAGCCCACCACCAGCAGGAAGAAGGTGATGGCGTAGAGCGGACTGCCCTGACTGAGCCAGTCGATGATGGTGTTGGCGATGTCCTCGACCACGCCCCCGGAGGCGCTGAAGTAGGTCGCCATCTGGACCGGGAAGAGCAGGATGCTGATGGCGAAGATGATCGGGATGACGCCGGCCTGGTTGACGCGCAGGGGCAGGAACGTGGCGCCGCCCTGGTACATGCGCCGGCCGCGCACGCGGCTGGCGTACTGGATGGGGATGCGCCGCTGGCCTTCCTGGATGTAGACGATGACCGCCACGGCGGCGATGGCCAGCAGGCCGAAGGCGATACCCGCGGCCAGGTCCGGCGAAGTCAGGAAGGTGTTCACCGCGCCCGGCAGGCCGGCCACGATGCCGGCGAAGATGATGAAGCTGATGCCGTTGCCGATGCCGCGCTCGGTGATGAGCTCACCCATCCACATCACCAGGATGGTTCCGGCCGTGAGGCTGATGATCTGCGTCAGCGTCGTGAAGCTGGTCAGGTCGAAGTCCTGCACCACGCCGTTCTGCGGGGCAGACAGCAGCGCCAGGTAGCCGTAGGACTGCAGGATGGCCAGCGGCACGGTCAGATAGCGGGTGTACTGGTTGATCTTGTTGCGGCCGTACTCGCCTTCGCGAGAGAGCTGCTGCAGGCGTGGCACCACGCCCGTCATCAGCTGCATGATGATCGAGGCGTTGATGTAGGGGTTCACGCCCAGCGCGATGATCGAGAAGTTCTCCAGCCCGCCGCCGGAGAACAGGTTCAGCAGCTGCAGGAAGCTGTTCTGGCCGATGACGCCCGCGAGCGCTTCGCGGTCGACGCCGGGCAACGGGACGTTGGCCAGCATGCGCACGATGACGAGCATGCCCAGGATGAAGAGGATCCTGCGGCGGATATCCGGGGCGCGGAAGGCATTGACCAGGGCTTCGAACACGGTCTACTCAGCTGCCTTCTCGTCGTCAGACGCCTCGCCCGACTCCGCGGCCTGTGCTGCCTCGTCGGCCTGTAGCGGAACGTCCGTGGCTTCCTCGCTGGCGTCCGCCACCGCCGGCCCACGCCGTGCCGGCTCCGGGGCGAGCACCTGGACGAAGCCGCCGGCCGCCTCGATCTTGGAGCGCGCCGCGGCCGTGAAGGCGTCAGCCGCCACGAAGAGCTTGACGGTCACGTCACCGGACCCGAGCACCTTGACAGGCCGGTCGGCATGGCTGATGAGGCCCGCGGCAGCGAGCACCTCGGCGTTCACCGTGAGCGGCTCGTCCGAGCCGGCAGCGGCACCGAAGCGGCCGGCCTCGGCGTACTCGGAGATACGACCCACGTTCACGACCTGGTACTCGATGCGACCGCGCCGCTTGAAGCCGCGCAGCTTGGGCACGCGGACATGCACCGGCGTCTGGCCGCCTTCGAACCAGGCCGGGATGCTGGCACCGGCGCGGGACTTCTGGCCCTTCGTGCCACGTCCAGCGGTCTTGCCCTTGCCGGCGGCGATACCGCGACCGACGCGGGTACGGGCCTTCGTGGAACCGGGCGCGGGCCTCAGTTCGTGGAGCTTCACGACTCAGGCTCCTCCTTCTTCTTGGTAGCGGTCGCGGCCTTGCCCCTGGCCGGCACGGCGGCTACCTCTTCGACGTCGAGGAGATAGCGAACGGCCCGGATCTGACCGCGCACGGCGGCATCGTCGACGAGCTCGACGGTGTGGCCGATGCGATGGAGGCCCAGGGCGCGCACGGTGCCGCGAGCACTCGGATTGGTGCCGACCGTGGAACGACGCAGGGTGATGCGGAGCCTAGCGACCATCGATAGCCTCCTCGCTGGCCTCGCTGCCGGCGCGCGGCTGGCCCGGGATGACGCTGCGGAGGGTCTTGCCGCGCCACTCGGAGAGCTCGGCGGCCGAGCGCATGTTGCGCAGGCCTTCGAGCGTGGCCCGAGTGACGTTGACCGGATTGGTCGAGCCCAGCGACTTGGAGAGGATGTCGCGGATACCGGCGGCCTCCACGACTGCACGCACGGAGCTGCCGGCGATGACGCCGGTACCCTGCGAGGCCGGCTTCAGCAGCACGGTGCTGGCACCGAACTGCTGGCGCACCTCGTGAGGCATCGTGGTCCCCACCAGGGGCACCTTGATGAGGTTCTTCTTGGCGTCCTCGACGCCCTTGCGGATGGACTCCGGCACCTCGCCGGCCTTGCCCAGGCCGACGCCGACATGGCCGTCGCCGTCACCGACCACGACGACCGCGCTGAAGCTGAAGCGTCGGCCGCCCTTGACGACCTTGGCGACGCGGTTGATCTGGACGACACGCTCCTCGAGCGTGAGCTTGTTGGGATCGATCCGAGCCATGGGCCCTCCTAGAACTCCAGGCCGGATTCCCGCGCGCCTTCGGCGAGCGAGCGGATCCGCCCGTGGTACTTGAACCCGGCACGGTCGAAGACGACACGGTCGACGCCGGCGGCCCTGGCACGCTCCCCGACCAGGGAGCCTACCTGCCTGGCGCGCTCGGTCTTGGTGCCGGCAGCGCCACGCAGCGAGGCCTCCAGGGAGGAGGCGCTGGCGATGGTGTGGCCACTGGCGTCGTCGATGACCTGGGCGTAGATCTGGTTGATGCTGCGGAAGACCGCCAGGCGCGGTCGCTCAGCCGTCCCCGCCATGCGTAGGCGGAGCCGCGAGTGACGCTTCTGACGGGCACTGGTGCGGCTGTTGGCCGTGGACATCGCGGTCGTCGGTCTCCTGCTCTGGGCCGGGGCGCCAGCGTGGCGTCCTGGCCTCTGGGTGGCTTGGTGATCAGTCAGGCGCGGCGGCGATCAGCCGCCCACCTTGCCGGCCTTGCCGGCCTTGCGGCGCACGACCTCGCCCGCATAGCGGACGCCCTTGCCCTTGTAGGGCTCGGGCTTGCGGGACGCGCGCACCTGGGCAGCGATCTGCCCGACCAGCTCCTTGTCGATGCCGGTCACGGCCACCCGGGTCGGGTTCTCCACCTCGAAGGCGATGCCCTCGGGCGGGTCGATCTCGATGGGGTGGCTGTAGCCCAGGTTCAGTTGCAGCTTCGTGCCCACGAGCTGGGCGCGGTAACCCACGCCCTGGATCTCGAGGCCGCGCCGATAGCCCTCGGTGACACCCACCACCATGTTGTTGATGAGCGTGCGGGTCAGGCCGTGGAGCTCTCGGGAGCGCTTCTCGTCATCGGGGCGCTCCACGCGCAGCTCGACCCTCGTCGGTGACCAGCGTGAGCTGCGGGGAGACGTCCCGCTCAAGCGTGCCCTTGGGCCCCTTGACGACGACGTGACTGCCGCTGATGTCGATGTCGACACCGGCGGGGATGGTGATGGGGAGCCTGCCTACTCGTGACATCGCGACCTACCAGACATAGGCCAGGACCTCGCCGCCGAGCTGGCTCTTGCGAGCCTGGGCGCCGGTCATGATGCCCTGACTGGTGCTGACGATGACGATGCCGAGGCCGCCCAGCACGCGCGGGATCTCGGTCTTGGCCGCGTAGACCCGCAGCCCAGGCTTGCTGATGCGCTTGAGGCCGCTGACCACGGGCACCTTGCCGACGTACTTGAGTCGGATGGTGATGTCCTTGTGAGACCCCTTCTGGGCCTCGGAGAAGTCCTCGATGAAGCCTTCGTCCTTGAGGATCCGGGCGATGGCCAGCTTGGTGCGAGAGGCCGGCATGGAGACCTCGACGTGACGCGCCCGGCTGGCGTTGCGGATGCGCGTGAGCATGTCGGCGATGGGATCGGAGATGTTCATTGACCTACCAGCTGGACTTGGTGACGCCCGGCAGCTCGCCCAGCAGGGCGCGCTCCCGGAAGCAGATGCGGCAGAGACCGAAGCGGCGCATGTAGGCGCGAGAGCGACCGCACACGTAGCAGCGGTGATAGGAGCGCACCGGGTAGCGCGGCGTGCGCTTCGCCTTGGCGATCATCGACTTCTTGGCCATCGGTGGCTCCTCAGTTCGCGTAGGGCATGCCGAGGAGTGCCAGCAGTCGCTGGGCTTCCTCGTCGGTCTTGGCGGTGGTGACCACGGTCAGCTCGAGCCCCCGCAGCCGGTCGACCTTGTCGTAGTCGATCTCCGGGAAGGCCAGCTGCTCACGCAGGCCCAGGGAGTAGTTGCCGCGCCCATCGAAGGACCTGGTGGGCACGCCACGGAAGTCGCGGATGCGCGGCAGCGCGATGCGCGTGAGGCGCTCCAGGAAGTCCCACATGCGCTGGCCGCGCAGGGTGACCTTGACACCGATGGTGTTGCCCTCGCGGATCTTGAACTGGGCGATGGAGCGCTTGGCCTTGGTGACCACCGGCTTCTGGCCGGTGATGCGGGTGATGTCGCCGACCGCAGCCTCGACGGCCTTGGCGTTGGTGAGGGCCTCACCGAGGCCGATGTTGACCACGATCTTGGTCAGGCGGGGGACCTCCATCGGGTTCCGATAGCCGAACTCCTTCTGGAGCGCGGGCACCGCCTCTTCCTCGTAGCGCTGGCGCAGTCCGCTGCTCACTTGCTGCCCTCCACTCGGGTCACCGACTCGCCGCAGTGGCTGCAGGTGCGGACGCTGCGGCCATCGGCCGAACGGTCGTGGCGGATGCGCGTCGGGCGCGAGCAGTGGGGGCAGACGAGCATGACGTTGCTCATGGCGACGGGCTGGGGGATATCGAGGATGCCGCCCTGCTGGATGCGCGGCTGCCGCTCGGTGCGCCCGGCGACGGCACGAGGCTTGGTGTGTCGGCGCGCGATGTTGAGACCCTCGATGACGACGGCCGCACCCGAGAGCGGGGCCTGATCCTGCCAGCCGGAGCCGAAGCGCGCCGTGGAGCGGCTCCAGCCCTGCTGGTGGCGAAGCACCTTCTGGATGACACCACGCTTGCCGGCATCCTTGCCCTTGAGCACGACCACCTCGTCACCGGAACGCAGGTCCGGGACGCGGGTGTGGCGGCGCGGCCGGACCGTGGGCGCCATCACAGCACCTCCGGGGCGAGCGAGATGATCTTCATGTAGTTGCGATCGCGGAGCTCGCGGGCGACCGGGCCGAAGATGCGCGTTCCGCGCGGGTTGCCCTGGTTGTTGATGAGCACGGCGGCGTTCTCGTCGAAGCGGATGTAGCTGCCATCCGGCCGTCCGTACTCCTTGGCCGTGCGCACGATGACGGCGCGGACGACGTCGCCCTTCTTGACGGCAGCGTTGGGGATGGCCTGTTTGACGGTGGCCACGATGACGTCGCCGACACCGGCCGTGGGTGCCTGTGAGCGACCCATGATGCGGATGCACTCGACGACGCGAGCGCCGGTGTTGTCGGCGACCCGCAGGCGGCTCGAAGGCTGGATCATGCGCTGATCTCCTCGCCCTGCGTGGCCGCGTCGGATGCGCCTTCGACGCTGTCCTCGCTGGTGTCCGCGGCTGCCTCCCCTGCCTCGGCCGCAGCCTCACGGCCGGGGTGCGCGGCCATGTGGATGGCCTCCGCGGTCTCCGGCTCCTCGGCCACCACGGCCTGGCCAGCACCCGCACCCGCCCTGGTCACGATCTCCACCAGCCGCCAGCGCTTGGTGGCCGAGAGCGGGCGGGCCTCCTCGATGCGCACGGTGTCGCCGACGTGGGCCTCGTTGTGCTCATCGTGGGCCTTGAACTTGGTGGTCAGGCGGATGACCCGCTTGTAGACACGGTGGCGGGCCAGGCGCTCGACGGAAACGACGATGGTCTTGTCCATCTTGTCGGAAACGACGCGGCCGACCTTGGCCTTGCGCTTTCCGCGCACGGGTGCAGTGGCGGCGCTCATCTACTTCCCTCCGCCAGCTGCGGTCGTGCCGCCCTGCCCTGACCGGCCTGCGAGCTCGCGCTCGGTCCTGACGGTCAGCAGCCTGGCGATATCGCGACGCGTCCGCGAGATCTGGCTGTAATCGGTGAGCTGGCGAGTGGCCAGCTGGAAACGCAGGTCGTAGAGATGGCGTCGCGCAGACTCCAGCTCCTCGACGAGCTCCTGCTCGGAGAGGGTACGAGCCTTAGCGATCTCCATCGTGGACCCCCTCTCGAACCAGGAACTTGACGCTGGTGGGCAGCTTGTGACTGGCCAGTCGCATGGCCTCCACGGCGTCGTCATGCGGCACGCCGGCCATCTCGAACAGGATGCGGCCAGGCTTGACGACGGCGACCCAGTGGTCGGCGGCGCCCTTGCCCTTGCCCATGCGGACCTCGGCGGGCTTCTTGGTGACGGGCTTGTCCGGGAAGATGCGGATCCAGATCTTGCCGCCACGACGGACGTAGCGGGTCATGGCGCGTCGAGCGGCCTCGATCTGCCGACTGGTGATGTAGCCGGGTTCCTCGGTCATGAGGGCGTAGTCACCAAAGGCGATGGAGCTGCCGCCCTTGGCGATGCCGCTCATGCGGCCACGCTGCTGCTTGCGATGCTTGACACGACGGGGCATCAACATGGCTACGCTCCTGCCCCGGCGGTGACCGCCTCGCTGGGCGCCGTCTTCTCCGGCAGTACCTCGCCTCGGTAGATCCAGACCTTGACGCCGATGGCACCGTAGGTCGTGCGCGAGAGCACCTGGCCATAGCTGATGTCGGCACGCAGCGTGCCCAGCGGGATGCGACCTTCCTTGTCCCACTCACGGCGCGCCATCTCGGAACCACCGAGGCGCCCTGAGACCTGGACCTTCACGCCCTTGGCACCGGCCTTCATGGTGCGCTGGATGGACTGCTTGATGGCCTTGCGGAAGGCGATGCGTCGAGTCAGCTGCTGGGCGATGTTGGTGGCCACCAGGACAGCGTCAAGCTCGGGCTGACGGATCTCGCGGATCTCGAGCTTGACCTTGCGGTCAGTGAGCTTGCCGACGGCCTGTCGCAGGCCCTCCACGTTGGCACCACCCTTGCCGATGACGATGCCAGGCTTGGCCGTGTGCACCGTGACGGTGACGTGGTTGATGCCGCGCTCGATCTCGACCAGGGAGACGCTGGCGTTGGCCAGGCGCTTCTGGACGAGGGCACGGATAGCGATGTCCTCGTGCAGCAGATCGCGATATTCCTTGTCCGAATACCACTTGGCGTTCCAGGTGCGCGAGACCCCCAGCCGGAAGCCGTTGGGGTGGACCTTGTGTCCCATGCCTAGGCCTCCCGGTTCTCGACCACGACCGTGATATGGGTCATGGGCTTTCTGATGGGGAATGCACGCCCCTGGGCGCGCGGTCGCCAGCGCTTGATGGTGGGTCCCTCGTTGGCTGTGGCCTCGGCGACGATGAGGTCATCGGCGGCGAGGTCGTGGTTGTTCTCGGCGTTGGCCGTGGCGCTCTTGAGCACCTTGGCCACGTCCCGCGCCGCACCCTGGGGCATGAACCGCAGGATGGCCGCAGCCTCCTCCACGGGACGCCCGACGATGGCCTGCGTGACCAGCCGGGTCTTGCGGGTGGAGCGGCGGATGTACTTGGCAGTGGCAGAGACTCGCACGTACTCGGTCCCCTACTTCAGCGCCGTCGACCGCTCGGTGTGACGCCCGTGGCCGCGGTAGTTGCGGGTGGGGGCGAACTCACCGAGCCGGTGGCCGACCATGTTCTCGGAGATGAACACCGGGACGTGCTTGCGTCCGTTGTAGACGGCGATGGTGTGGCCGATGAAGTCGGGGAAGATGACGCTGGCACGCGACCAGGTCTTCAGCACCTGCTTCTCGTTCCGGCTGTTCATCGTCTGCACGCGGGCCAGGAGCCGCTGCTCGACGTACGGTCCCTTCTTGAGGGAACGTGACATGACGCTCCTCCTTGCCTACTTGCGATGCCGGGAGGTCGCGATGAGCCTCCCGCTGTTCTTGTTGCGTCGGGTGCGATGACCCATGGCCGGCTGACCCCAGGGGGTCTTGGGCGGCATGCCCGTGGGCGACTTGCCCTCACCACCACCGTGGGGATGGTCGCGAGGGTTCATGACCACGCCGCGGACCTCGGGCCGCTGGCCCAGGTGGCGGGCGCGGCCGGCCTTGCCCAGACTCTGGTTCTCGTGATCGATGTTGCCCACCTGGCCGACGGTGGCCATGCAGCGCATGTCCACGCGGCGCACCTCACCCGAGGGCAACCGGACCAGGGCATGCGTGCCCTCCTTGGCCATCAACTGCGCCGATGTGCCCGCGGAGCGGACGATCTGACCGCCCCGGCCAGGAACGAGCTCGATGTTGTGGAGCTGTGTGCCCAGCGGGATGGCGCGCAGGGGCAAGGCATTGCCGACACGCGCCTCGGCCTTGTCGCCGGCGACGACGGTGTCCCCGACCTGCAGGCCCTGGGGCACCAGGATGTAGCGCTTCTCGCCGTCCGCGTAGTGCAGCAGGCCGATGCGGGCGGACCGGTTGGGGTCGTACTCGATGGTGGCCAGCCGCGCGGGAACGTCCAGCTTGTCACGCCGGAAGTCGATGCGACGGTAGGCCTGCTTGGCCCCGCCACCGCGATGGCGCACGGTCATGCGACCCTGCTGGTTCCGGCCCGAGCCCCGCTTCTGGGGCTCCAGGAGCGGCTTGTGCGGCTTGTCGGTGGTGATCTCCTCGAAGGTCGACCGCGTCATGAAGCGGCGCCCGGGGGAGGTCGGCTTGTAACTCCTTATCGGCATCGCTAGACCCCCTCGAAGAACTCGATCGAATCGCCGGCCTTGACGGTCACGACGGCTTTCTTCCAGGGAGACGTGTAGCCGACCTGGCGGCCCCGACGGCGGTTGCGGGACTTCTCCTTGCGCTTCATGGTCAGGACGTTGACGTCCAGCACGGTGACCTTGAAGAGCTCCTCGACGGCCGCCTTGATCTGCATCTTGTTGGCCCCATCGGCGACCGCGAAGGTGTACTTCTGGTGGCCTGTCTGGTCCATCGACTTCTCGCTGATGACCGGACGCAGGATGACCTGGGTCGCCTGGAGCGTCATGCGTACACCTCCGACATGGTCGGGATCGACGGTGCCGTGATGACGATGGCGTCAGCCGCGAGGACGTCGACGATGTTCAGGGAGTCGGAGCGGATGACGACCACGCGCGGCAGGTTGCGGGCCGAGAGCTCGAGGCGCTCGTTCTTGCCGTCCTCGACCACGAGGATCCTGCCGCTGACCTTGAGCGCGTCAAGGTGGCCGACGAGCTGCCTGGTCCGCGGCTCGTCCATGGCCAGGTCGCTGACGACCTTGATGGCGCCGTCATCGAACTTGCTGGTGAGCGCGCCCACGAGCGCCGATCGCTTCATGCGCTTGGGCAGGCGCTTCTCGTAGCTGCGCGGGCTGGGTCCGAAGACCACGCCGCCGCCTGCGTAGTGCGGGGCCGAACGCGTGCCCTGGCGGGCCCGTCCGGTGCCCTTCTGGCGGTACGGCTTGCGGCCACCCCCGCGGACCATGCCACGCGTCTTGGTGGCGGCCGTGCCGGTGCGGCGACCGGCCATCTGGGCGACCATGGCCTGGTGCATCACGGCCGTGTTGATGGGAGCCGCGAACAGCGCATCGGGCAGGTCGATGGAGCCCGCCTCGGAGCCGGACTTGTCGTAGAGCGGTGTCGTCGGCATGGCTACGCCTTCCTGACCACGACGAGGCCGTTGCGGGCGCCCGGGACCGGACCGCGCACGAGCAGCAGATTGCGCTCAGTGTCGCTGCGCACGATGGTGGCGCCCTTCACGGTGACCCGCTCATGGCCCATGTGACCGGCCATGCCGGTGCCCTTGAAGACCTTGCCGGGCGTGGTGCCGCCGCCGATGGAGCCGGGGGCCCGATGCGAATCGGAGCCGTGCGTCTCCGGGCCGCGGCGGAAGTTGTGGCGCTTGACGGTGCCGGCGAAGCCCTTGCCCTTGGAGACGCCGGTGATCCTGACGATCTCACCGGCCTCGAAGAGGCTGACATCGAGCGTCTGGCCGACCTGGAAGCCGGAGACATCGTCGACACGGAACTCGCGCACGTCACGTACGCGCGGCAGGTCCTTGAGCTGACCCAACCGCGGCTTGGTGGTGCGCCGGGCGCGGCCTGCTCCGAGCTGGACGGCGGTGTAGCCATCGCGCTCGAGGGTGCGCAGCTCGGTCACGGTGTTGGGTTCCACGGAGAGCACGGAGACCGGCACCATCGTGCCGTCCTCAGCGAAGAGCTGTGTCATACCGACCTTGCGGCCGATCAATCCGATAGACATCTACATCCTGATCTCGATGTCGACGCCTGCTGCGAGCGAGAGCCGCATCAGGGCATCCACGGTCTTGGACGAGGGGTCCAGGATGTCGATGAGCCGCTTGTGGGTGCGGATCTCGAACTGCTCCCGGCTGTCCTTGTCGATGAACGGCGAACGCAACACCGTGAACTTCTCGATACGAGTCGGCAGCGGAACGGGGCCGACGACCTCCGCACCGGTGCGCTGGGCCGTCTCCACGATCTGGAGCGCGGACTGATCCAGCAGCCGGTGATCGTATGCCTTGAGGCGGATCCTGATCCGCTGCCGTGCCATGGCTAGTCCTCGACCGAGATGACGGCGCCGGCGCCGACGGTGCGGCCACCCTCGCGGATGGCGAAGCGCTGGCCGGGCTCGAGCGCGATGGGGGTGATGAGCTCGACGTCCATGTCGACGTTGTCACCGGGCATGATCATCTCGGCGCCCTCCTTGAGCTTGATCTCGCCGGTGACGTCGGTGGTGCGCAGGTAGAACTGCGGGCGGTAGCCGTTGTAGAAGGGCGTGTGGCGGCCACCCTCGTCCTTGGTGAGCACGTAGACGCGGGCGGTGAACTTCGTGTGCGGCTTGATCGAGCCGGTCGCGGCGAGGACCTGGCCGCGCTCGATCTCGTCGCGCTCGATGCCGCGCAGGAGCGTGCCGATGTTGTCGCCGGCCTGGCCCGAGTCGAGCAGCTTGTTGAACATCTCGACGCCGGTGACGACGACCTTGCGGGTGGGCCGGATGCCGATCATCTCGACCTCCTGGCCGACCTTGACCTCGCCACGCTCGACGCGCCCGGTGGCCACGGTGCCGCGACCCTTGATGCCGAAGACATCCTCGACGGGCATGAGGAAGGGCTTGTCGATGGCACGCTCGGGGGTGGGGATGTACGAATCGACCGCGTCCATGAGCTCCTGGATGGGCGCATAGGCGGGGTCGCTGACGTCGTCGGGGGCCTCGAGGGCGGCGAGCGCGGACCCGCGGATGACGGGCAGGTCGTCGCCGGGGAAGTTGTACTTGCTGAGCAGCTCGCGGACCTCCAGCTCGACGAGCTCGAGGAGCTCCTCGTCATCGACCATGTCGACCTTGTTGAGGAAGACGACGATGTAGGGCACCTCGACCTGGCGGGCCAGCAGGATGTGCTCGCGGGTCTGGGGCATGGGCCCGTCGGTGGCGGCCACGACGAGGATGGCGCCGTCCATCTGGGCCGCGCCGGTGATCATGTTCTTGATGTAGTCGGCATGCCCGGGGCAGTCGACGTGGGCGTAGTGGCGGGCCGCGGTCTGGTACTCGACGTGGGCGATGGCGATGGTGATGCCGCGCTCGCGCTCCTCGGGCGCGTTGTCGATGCTGTCGAAGGCGCGGTACTTGGCATCGCCCTTGAGGGCCAGGTACTTGGTGATGGCCGCCGTCAGGCTGGTCTTGCCATGGTCGATGTGACCGATGGTGCCGATGTTGACGTGGGGCTTGGTACGCTCGAACTTCTGCTTGGCCATCCTCGTATGTCCTCTGCTACGTCCTTGACTGCTGTGTTGGGTGGGCGGTGCTCGTGTGGCTCAGGCTCTGGCCTTCTGGACCAGCTCGACGGCGATGGACTGCGGCACCTGGGCGTAGTGCGAGAACTCCATCGAGGAGGTCGCGCGACCCTGGGTCATGCTCCGCAGGTCGGTCACGTAGCCGAACATGGAAGCCAGCGGTACGAAGGCGCTGACCACCTGGGTGCCGTTGCGGTTGTCCATGCCCTCGATATGCCCGCGGCGGCTGTTGAGGTCGCCGATGACGTCACCCATGAATTCCTCGGGCATGACCACCTCGACGCGCATGACCGGCTCCAGGATGGTCGGATCCGCCTTGTCGACGGCGTCCTTGACGGCCATGGAGCCGGCGATCTTGAAGGCCATCTCCGACGAGTCCACCTCGTGGTAGGAGCCGTCGAAGAGGGTGGCCTTGATGTCCACCATGGGGAAGCCGGCATAGACACCGGTGCCCAGGGCTTCCCGGACTCCGGCATCCACGGACTTGATGTACTCGCGGGGGATGACACCGCCCACGATCTTGTCCACGAACTCGTAGCCGCTGCCCTTCTCGCCGGGCTCCAGCCTGATGACGGCGTGGCCGTACTGGCCGCGGCCGCCGGTCTGGCGGACGAAGCGGCCGTTGCCCTCAGCGGCGCGCCGGATGGTCTCGCGGTAGGAGACCTGTGGCTTGCCGACGTTGGCCGCGACCCTGAACTCGCGCGTCATGCGGTCGACGAGCACGTCGAGGTGCAGCTCACCCATGCCGGCGATGAGGGTCTGTCCGGACTCCTCGTCATTCTTGACGCGGAAGGTGGGATCCTCCTCGGCCAGGCGCTGCAGAGCGACAGCCAGCTTGTCCTGGTCGGCCTTGGTCTTGGGCTCGATGGCCACCTCGATGACCGGCTCCGGGAAGACCATCGACTCCAGGATGACCGGGTGGTCGGGGTCGGTCAGCGTGTCACCGGTGTAGGTGTCGCGCAGGCCTACGGCCGCCGCGATGTCGCCCGCCGCGACCTCGTCGATCTCCTCGCGGTGGTTGGCGTGCAGCTGGACGATGCGCCCGATGCGCTCCTTCTTGTCCTTGCTGGCGTTGTAGACGTAGGAACCCGTCTTGAGCCTGCCACTGTAGACGCGGAAGAAGGCCAGCTTGCCCACGAAGGGGTCGGCCGCGATCTTGAAGGCCAGGGCCGCGAAGGGCTCCTTGTCATCGACGGTGCGCACTACGTCGGCGTCGGTCTTGGGGTCGCGGCCGATGACGGGCGGGACGTCCAGCGGCGAAGGCAGATAGTGAACCACCGCGTCGAGCATGGGCTGGACACCCTTGTTCTTGAGCGCTGATCCGGTCAACACCGGAACGATGCGGTTCTGCAGCGTGCCCAGGCGTAGGCCGCGACGGAGCTCCTCGACGCTGAACTCCTCGCCCTCGAGGAACTTCGTGGTCAGCTCGTCGTCGAGCTCGGCCACGGCCTCGATCATGGCGGCGCGGTGCCTGTCGGCCTCGGCGCGCAGCTCGGCGGGGATGTCCGTGATCTCGATGTCCTTGCCCAGGTCGTCGCGGTAGATGATGGCCTTGCGCTCGATGAGGTCGATGACGCCCCTGAAGCGGTCCTCCTCGCCGATGGGGATCTGGACGGGCACGGCGTTGGCGCCGAGGCGCTCACGGATGGACTGCACGCCGCGCCAGAAGTCAGCACCGGTGCGGTCGAGCTTGTTGATGAAGCAGAAGCGCGGCACGCTGTAGCGGTCGGCCTGGCGCCAGACCGTCTCTGACTGCGGCTCGACGCCGGCCACGCCGTCGAACACGACCACGGCGCCATCGAGCACGCGAAGGCTGCGCTCGACCTCGACGGTGAAGTCCACGTGCCCGGGCGTATCGATGATGTTGATGCGATGATCGTTCCAGAAGCAGGTCGTGGCCGCGGCCGTGATGGTGATGCCGCGCTCCTGCTCCTGGGGCATCCAGTCCATCGTGGCCGCGCCCTCATGGACCTCGCCGATCTTGTAGATCTTGTCCGTGTAGAACAGGATGCGCTCGGTCACGGTGGTCTTGCCGGCGTCGATATGCGCGATGATGCCGATGTTCCGCGTTCGGGATAGCGGAACGGTGCGTACCACGGCTAGCTGCTTCCTCTGCTCTCGACGTCCGCTACCAGCGGAAGTGGCTGAAGGCCTTGTTGGCGTCAGCCATCTTGTGGGTGTCCTCGCGCCGCTTGACGGCGGCGCCCAGTCCGTTCATGGCGTCGACCAGCTCGAACGCCAGCTTCTCGCTCATGGACTTGCCGTTGCGCTTGCGCGCGGCCTGCACCAGCCAGCGCACGCCCAGCGAAACGCGGCGGTCGCCACGGATCTCGACGGGCACCTGGTAGGTGGCGCCACCGACGCGACGCGGCTTGACTTCGATGATGGGCGTGGCGTTGCGCAGCGCAGCGTCAAGGACCTCCAGCCCGGGCCGGCCGGCCGAGGCCTCGGCGCGGGCCAGCGCCTGACGCAGGATCTTCTCGGCCAGACCCTTCTTGCCGTCCTTCATGAGCTTGACCACGAAACGGTCCGTGGTCCGGGACAGCGTGGGCGCGTACTTGGCCTTGCGGGGGATCTGCGCTCGGCGGGGCATTACTTGGGCCTCTTGGTGCCGTAGCGGGAACGGCCCTGCCTGCGGTCGTTCACGCCAGAGGCGTCGAGCGTGCCGCGGATGATGTGGTACTTCACCGAAGGCAGGTCCTTGACGCGGCCGCCGCGCACCAGGACCACGGAGTGCTCCTGGAGGTTGTGGCCGATGCCCGGGATGTAGGCGGTGACTTCCATCTGGTTGGTGAGTCGCACACGTGCGATCTTGCGCAGCGCCGAGTTCGGCTTCTTCGGCGTCATGGTGCGCACCTGCAGGCAGACGCCACGCTTCTGCGGGGCACCCGGCGTGGGCACCTGGCGCTGGCGCAGACTGTTCCAGTTCTTGCGCATCGCCGGAGCCTTGATCTTCGCCTGCTTGGGCCGGCGGCCCTTGCGCACGAGCTGGCTGATGGTCGGCACGGAGCTCTGCTCTCCTCTTGGATGGACGCGGTGGGTCCGTCTGTGGACCGCTCGCAGCGCGCACGGTCCCCTGTGCTTGGTGCTATCGATCTGGATGTGGCGGCATCCTGGGCCCGGGATGCGGACCAGCGGAGCTGGCCCCTCGCGGGAGTGCCACCCGGCCGGCCGAGCGACCCTCAGGTCGTCAGGCAGGAACCGACGCAGCCGTTCCAGCCGCGACCGCGAAGTGTAGCAGCGGGCCGCGGGGCGTCAACGAGCGACGCCCCGCCGGCGTCACCGAGCTCCGCTCAGTCGCGGTCGCTGCCCTCGTCGTCCTCGCCGTCGTCGCTCGGCGCCCCCTCCTCGGCGCTGGCTGCAGGGCCCTCATCCTCCAGGAACGGGTTGGACTCGGACTCGGGCTCGGCAGCACCCTCGGACATCTCCGCGGCAGCCTCCAGGAAGGGGTTCTCCTCCGCCTCGGCGGCGTTGCCATCACCGCCGGCGCCTTCGGCCAGGAAGGCGTTGTACTCCTCGCCGAAGCCCTCGGGCAGCTCGCCGCCGGCGAGCGCCTCCGCCGCGGCGCGACGCTCCGCCTCGCGGCGAGCCGCGATGTTGGCCGGCGCGCCCGGTGCCCGCGGGGATGAGCTTGCCGATGATGACGTTCTCCTTGAGGCCGATCAGGTGGTCCTTGGCGCCGTTGATGGCGGCCTCGGTCAGCACCCGCGTGGTCTCCTGGAAGGACGCCGCGGCCAGGAAGCTGTTGGTGTTGAGCGACGCCTTGGTGACGCCCAGCAGGACCGTCTCGGCCGTGGACGGGCTCGCCGCCCTCGGCCATGACACGTGTTGTTGATGTCCTCGAACTCGAAGCGATCGACGAGCTCGAAGGGCAGCTGCTCGGTGTCGCCCGGCTGGTCGATGCGCACCTTGCGCAGCATCTGGCGGACGATGATCTCGATGTGCTTGTCGTTGATGGTCACGCCCTGGCTGCGGTAGACGCGCTGGACCTCCTTGACGAGGTAGCGCTGGACGGCGTCCCGGCCGCGGGTCTCGAGGTACTCCTGCGGGTTGATGGGGCCGTCGGTGATTGCGTCACCGGCGCGGATCTGCTGGCCGTTCTCGACCAGCAGCTTGGCGTTGTGCGGGATGGCGTACTCGCGCTCGACGACATCCTCGCCGTGCGATCCGCAGCCCTTCGTCGGTCAGCGTCAGCGAGGCCCGCCTCGGGCGCACGGATCTCGTCGAGGCTCCTCGCCCTCCCGCTCCAGGCGGGCGACGACCTGGTTGACCTCGACAGCGTCCCCGTCCGCGACGAGCAGCTCGTGCTCCTGTCGACAGCGCAGGGGCACGTCGAAGCCCTCGCGGCTGGTCACCTTCACCCGTGCGGACGCCGTTCTCGCCCTGGATGATCTCGACCACGCCATCGATGTGGCTGATCTCGGCCTTGCCCTTGGGCATGCGGGCCTCGAACAGCTCCTCGACACGCGGCAGGCCGGCGGTGATGTCCAGGCCGGCGACGCCACCGGTGTGGAACGTGCGCATGGTCAGCTGCGTGCCCGGCTCGCCGATGGACTGGGCGGCGATGATGCCGACCGCCTCACCGATGCCGACCAGCTGGCCCGTCGCCAGGTTGCGCCCGTAGCAGGTGCGGCAGACGCCGTAGCGCGACTGGCAGGTGAGCGGTGATCGCACCAGCGACCTCGTCGACGCCGGCAGCGTCGATGCGCCCGGCGATCTCCTCGTCGATCTCCTCGCCCCGCTCCACGATCGGGGCGTCCTTCTTGCTCGGCGTCCGGTCGGTTGACCGGGCCGGCCGCGAAGCGACCCACCAGGCGCGCGCGAAGGCGTCCGCCTCCGTGCCCGCGAACTCCTCGGTCTCGGCGCGGGTGATCCAGGTGCCCTCCTCCGTGCCGCAGTCGTCATCACGGGTGATGACGTCCTGCGCCACGTCGACGAGTCGCCGGGTCAGGTAGCCCGAGTCGGCGGTGCGGAGGGCCGTGTCGGCCAGGCCCTTGCGGGCACCGTGGGTGGAGATGAAGTACTCCAGGACGGTCATGCCCTCGCGGAAGTTGGAGCGCACCGGCACGTCGATGATCCGGCCGGACGGGTCGGCCATGAGGCCGCGCATGCCGCCCAGCTGGCCGATGTTGCCCTTGTTCCCGCGGGCACCGGAGGAGGTCATCATGGTCACCGAGCCCTCGGGGTCCAGGCCACTCATCATGGCCTCGCTGACCTTCTCGGTGGTGTACTTCCAGACATCGACGACGTGCTCGTAGCGCTCGTCGTCGGTGATGAGGCCGCGCTGGAACTGCTCATCGATGTCGATGACGCGGCCATCGGCGATCTTGCAGCAGCTCCCCCTTGTTCTCCGGGACCGGGATGTCGTCGACGGCGATGGTCATGCCGCCCCGCGTGGCGTAGTGGAAGCCGATGGTCTTGATGCCGTCGACCAGGTGGGCGGTCTCGTTGCGACCCAGCAGCTGGTAGCAGTCGCTGACCACCTCGCGCAGCGCGGTGCGGTTCATGGGCCGATTGGTCTTTCGCTGAAGCGCAGCCGTGGCGGCAGGATCTGGTTGAAGATGAGGCGGCCGATGGTCGTCTCGACCTCGTGCTCGACCTACTCGCCGCGCTCGGCATCCCAGCTCGTCACCCGCTCGACGCGGACCGGCGTGTGCAGCCCGAGCTGCCGCACGCGGTGTCCCGGGAGCAATTCGACCTGGTCGCGCGTGTCGATGGCGCCCAGCTCGTAGGCCAGCAGAGCCTCCGGTCGGTCTGGAAGGTGGGCACCACGCCTTCGTGGGCACGGCGGCATCCATGGTCAGGTAGTAGCAGCCCAGGATCATGTCCTGGGTGGGCGCCACCACCGGACCGCCGTCGGAGGGCGAGAGCAGGTTGGCCGTCGACAGCATCATCTCGCGGGCCTCGTCCTGGGCGGCCTTGCTGAGGGGCACGTGCACGGCCATCTGGTCGCCGTCGAAGTCCGCGTTGAAGGCGAAGCAGACGAGCGGGTGGATCTGGATGGCCGAGCCCTCGACGAGCATCGGCATGAAGGCCTGGATGCCCAGGCGGTGCAGCGTCGGCGCGCGGTTCAGAAGCACCGGGTGGTCCTCGATGACCTCCTCGAGGACGTCCCAGACCTCGTCCTGGACGCGCTCCACGATGCGCTTGGCACTCTTGATGTTGTGGGCGAAGCCCTTCTCGACGAGCTGGCGCATGACGAACGGCTTGAAGAGCTCGAGCGCCATCTTCTTGGGCAGGCCGCACTGGTGCAGCTTGAGCTCCGGGCCGACCACGATGACCGAGCGGCCCGAGTAGTCGACGCGCTTGCCCAGCAGGTTCTGCCGGAAGCGACCCTGCTTGCCCTTGAGCATGTCGGACAGGCTCTTGAGGCGGTGGTTGCCGGTGCCGGCGATGGCACGACCGCGGCGGCCGTTGTCGATGAGCGCGTCACAGGCCTCCTGGAGCATCCGCTTCTCGTTGCGGATGATGATCTCCGGGGCGCCCAGCTCCAGCAGTCGCTTGAGGCGGTTGTTGCGGTTGATGACGCGCCGATAGAGGTCGTTCAGGTCGGAGGTGGCGAAGCGGCCTCCGTCGAGCTGGACCATGGGCCGCAGGTCCGGCGGGATGACCGGCAGCACCGAGAGGATCATCCACTCGGGGCGGGCGCCGGAGCGGCGGAAGGCCTCGATGAGGCGCAGGCGCTTGATGGCCTTCTTGCGGCGCATGCCGGAGGTCGTGCGCACCTCGCAGTGCAGCGTCCTGGCCAGTTCCTCGAGGTCGAGGCGGGTGATGAGCTCGCGCACCGCCTCCGCACCCATGCCGGCCCCGAAGAGTCGCTGGCCGCCACGGATGCCACTGCCGTACTTGCGGTCGAGCTCGCGGAAGTTCAAGCCGTCGAGCGAGGTCTCCGGCAGGAGGTCACCGGCCTGGAGCTGGGTGATCTCGTCCTTGGCGCGGCGGATCTCCTCCTTGAGGCCCTCGGCCTCGACCTTGAGGCGCTCCTGCTCGGCCTCGAGCGTCGCGTTCATCTCGAGCTTGGCGTCCTCGATGCGCTGCTTGACGGTAGCCTCTTCCTGGCTCTCGCGGGCCTGGATGTCGTCGTTGATCCGCTCGACCAGCTCCGCGGTGAGCTTGCGCAGCTGTGCGGTGGTGGCCTTGTTGGCCTTGTCGCCGGCTGCGACCAGGACCTCGCCGGTCTCCTCGAAGACGATGGGTTCCCCGGCCGGGCCCGAAGCCAGCGCCTTGAGCGCGGCCTCGGCGGCCTGCTGTGCCTCGACGAGCTGGGCGGTGCGCGTCTCGCGCTCCTGCTCGCGTTCCTTCTTGAACTGCTCGAGCTCGGCGTTGAGCTCGTCGGAGAGCTTGTGGATATCCGCCCTCAGGCGATCCTCGAGCTCGGAGAGGGCCTGGCCGCCGCGGCCACCGCGGCCCTCGGCCTCGTCATCGAGCTGCTGCAGCAGCTTGGCGCGGGCGTCTTCGTCGACCCAGGTGACGATGTACATGGCGAAGTAGAGGACACGCTCGAGGTTGCGCGGGCTGATGTCGAGCAGGATGCCGAGCCGGCTGGGCGTGCCCTTGAAATACCAGATGTGGCTGACCGGGCTGGCCAGCTGGATGTGCCCCATACGCTCGCGGCGGACCTTCGCGCGCGTGACCTCGACGCCGCACTTGTCGCAGATGATGCCCTTGTAGCGGATGCGCTTGTACTTGCCGCAGTAGCACTCCCAGTCCCGGGAGGGACCGAAGATGCGCTCGTCGAAGAGGCCGTCCTTCTCCGGCCGCAGGGTGCGGTAGTTGATGGTCTCGGGCTTGGTGACCTCACCCTTGGACCAATCGCGCACCTGGTCGGGCGACGCCAGCGAGATGCGGATGGCGTTGAAGTTGTTGACCTCGAGCATCGTTCTCCTTCAACCGCACCACGGTCGGCAGCGCGGATGCGCGGGCAGCCCGGAGGGTGCTCCGGACCAGGGGGCCCTCTCTACGTCGTCTAGTCTTCGAAACCGGCCAGATTGATGCCGCCCAGGTCGGGCAGCGGATAGGCCGAGGCGTCCTCGGCGAAGTGGATCTCCTCCTCGTTCTCGTTGAGGATCTCCACGTTCAGGCCGAGGCTCTGGAGCTCCTTGATGAGCACCTTGAAGGACTCCGGCACGCCGGGCGGCTGGATGTCCTCACCCTTGACGATGGCCTCGTACGTCTGGACGCGACCCATGACGTCGTCCGACTTCACGGTCAGCAGCTCCTGGAGGATGTTGGCCGCGCCGTAGGCTTCGAGCGCCCAGACCTCCATCTCGCCGAAGCGCTGGCCACCGAACTGGGCCTTGCCACCCAGCGGCTGCTGGGTGATGAGGCTGTAGGGGCCAGTGGAGCGGGCGTGGATCTTGTCCTCCACGAGGTGATGGAGCTTGAGCATGTAGATGTAGCCGACGGTGACCTCGCGGTCGAAGGGCTCACCGGTGCGGCCGTCGCGAAGCTGCACCTTGCCGGTCACGGGCAGACCCGCCTGCAGCAGCTCCTGCTCGATCTGCGTCCTCGCTGGCGCCATCGAAGACGGCCGTGGCGGCCTTGATGGGATGCCCCTCCTTGCGGGCACGCTCGTGCAGCGCCCAGCCCAGGTGCGTCTCGAGGATCTGGCCGATGTTCATGCGGCTGGGCACGCCCAGCGGGTTGAGGATGATGTCGACCGGGGTGCCGTCGGGCAGGAAGGGCATGTCCTCCTGCGGCAGGATCTTGGCGACGACGCCCTTGTTGCCGTGGCGGCCGGCCATCTTGTCGCCCACCGAGATCTTGCGCTTGGCCGCGACGCAGACGCGGATGAGCCGGTTGACGCCGGGCGGCAGCTCGTCCCCGTGGTCGCGGTTGAACTCGCGGATGTCGACGACCTTGCCGCGCTCGCCGTGGGGCAGGCGCAGGCTGGAGTCCTTCACCTCGCGGGCCTTCTCGCCGAAGATGGCGCGCAGGAGGCGCTCCTCGGCGGTCAGCTCGGTCTCGCCCTTGGGCGTGATCTTGCCGACCAGGATGTCGCCGGGCTGCACCTCGGCACCGATGTAGACGATGCCGTCCTCGTCGAGGTCCTTGAGCGAGTCCTCGCCCACGTTGGGGATGTCGCGCGTGATCTCCTCCGGCCCGAGCTTGGTGTCCCGCGACTCCAGCTCGTGCTTCTCGATGTGGATGCTGGTGAAGAGGTCCTCGCGCACGAGGCGGTCGCTGACGACGATGGCGTCCTCGTAGTTGCCGCCCTCCCAGCTCATGAAGGCGACCAGGATGTTGCGGCCGAGCGCCAGCTCGCCCTCGTCGGTCGACGAGGAATCGGCCAGCACGGCATCCTCGGCCACGCGCATGCCCACTTCGACCACCGGTCGGTGGTTGATGCAGGTGCCCTGGTTGGAGCGCACGAACTTCTCGAGCGGGTACTCGCGCAGCTCGCCGCTGTCCTCCTCGACCATGATGCGATCGGCCGTCACCGAGGTGACCACGCCGGGGGCACGGGCCACGATGACCTGGCCGGAGTCGCGTGCGGCACGCGCCTCCATGCCGGTGCCCACGATGGGCGACTCCGGTTCCAGCAGCGGCACCGCCTGGCGCTGCATGTTGGAGCCCATCAGGGCGCGGTTGGCGTCGTCGTGCTCGAGGAAGGGGATGAGCGCGGTGGCCACCGAGACGACCTGCTTGGGACTGACGTCCATGTAGTCGATCTGCTCCGGCCGGGCCTCGGGGAACTGGTCGAGGTGACGAGCCGGCACCTTCTCGTCGACGAAGTAGCCGTCGTCGTCGAGTCGCGCGTTGGCCTGGGCCACGTACTTCTCCTCCTCGTCGTAGGCGGCGAGGTACTCGATCTCGGCGGTGACGCGAGGCTTGATGGGGAAGCCCTTGACCTTCTGGTTGCGGAGCTCCGCGACAGCCTCCTCGTTGAAGCGCTGGCCCTTGGCCAGCACGACCTGGCCCGAAGCGGTGACGACGTCGGCGGCAGCGATCTCCAAGAGGATGTCCTTGTCCTTGCTGTCGACGCTGCGCTTGACCTTGCGGTAGGGCGTCTCGATGAAGCCGTACTCGTTGATGCGGCCGTAGGTCGCCAGCGAGCCGATGAGGCCGATGTTGGGGCCCTCCGGCGTCTCGATGGGGCAGATGCGGCCGTAGTGGCTGTGGTGGACGTCGCGGACGTCGAACCCGGCACGCTCGCGCGAAAGGCCACCCGGACCCAGGGCGGAGAGACGACGCTTGCTGGTCAGCTCGGCCAGCGGGTTGGTCTGGTCCATGAACTGGGAGAGCTGGCTGCCGCCGAAGAACTCCTTCATGGCCGCCACCACGGGGCGGATGTTGATGAGCACGTTGGGCGTCGCCTTGTCCGGCTCCTGGATGGTCATGCGCTCCTTGACCACCCGCTCCATGCGCAGCAGGCCGACGCGGAAGGCGTTCTGGATGAGCTCTCCGTTGGCACGGATGCGGCGGTTGCCCAGGTGGTCGATGTCGTCAGGGCTGCCCAGGCCGTTGTCCAGCTCGATGAGATGGCCGACGATGACGGCGATGTCTTCCCGGGTGATGGTGCGCTCGACCTCTGGCAGCTTGATGCCCATGCGGTCAGCCACTGACCCGAGCTTCTTGTTGAGCTTGTAGCGCCCGACACGGCCCAGGTCATAGCGGCGGAAGTTGAAGAAGAGCGACTCGACGAGCTTCTCGGCGTTGTCGCCGGTGGGCGGATCGCCTGGGCGCAGCTTCTTGTAGACCTCGATGAGCGCCTCCATGCGGGTGCTGGTGGCGTCACGCTCGAGGGTCTCGCTGATGTAGCTGACCTCGCCGTTGTCGACGCGGGCGAAGAGCGCCTGCATCTCGTCGTTGGACTCGTAGCCGACGGCGCGCAGCAGCTTGGTCGCCTCCAGCTTGCGCTTGCGATCGACCTTGACGTAGAGCTGATTGCGGGCCGCCGTCTCGAACTCCAGCCAGGCGCCGCGGTTGGGGATGACCTTGGCGCTGTACAGCTGGCGGCCCGTGTTGGGATCCTCGGTGGCGGTGTAGTAGACGCCCGGCGAGCGCACCAGCTGGCTGACCACCACCCGCTCGGCGCCGTTGATGATGAAGGTGCCCCGCTCGGTCATGGTCGGGAAATCGCCCATGTAGACACGCTGGGCGATGTGCTCGCCGGTCTCGTGGATGACGAGCTCGACATCGACGTACAGCGGCTTGCTGTAGGTCAGGTCGCGGGCGCGGCACTCCAGCTGATCGTACTTGGGTTCGCCGAACTCGTAGGCATTGAAGTGCAGCTCCATGGACTTGCCGGTGAAGTCCGCGATCGGGCTGATCTCATCGAGCAGGTCACGCAGGCCGCGCTCCACGAACCAGTCGTAGGACTTGCGCTGAAGCTCGATCAGGTCGGGGATGGGCAGGACCTCGGGGATCCGCGAGTAGCGCTGGCGCTCCAGGGACATGGGCGCACGCCGACGATCGACTTCAGACACGGTCATAGGGCACTCCTGGCCTCGGGGTCGAGGCGAACAAGGCACGGGAATCCGATTTGGAGGGTCGTTGGAAGAAGAGGGGCCGCGCTCACCGACCGCGTATGGTACCGCGTTGCGCGGGAGCGGTCAAATGGCCCGGCCGGCCCCAACGCTCTCCCGGGAATGCGAGCGAGGGAGGCCTGCAGGCCTCCCTCGCTACCGGGCTGCGCAGTGACTACTTGATATCGACCTTGGCGCCCTGCTCCTCGAGAGCCGCCTTGATCTTCTCGGCCTCGTCCTTGTCGACGCCCTCCTTGACGGGCTTGGGGGCAGCATCGACGAGGTCCTTGGCCTCCTTGAGGCCAAGGCCGGTCAGCTCCCGCACGACCTTGATGACGGGGATCTTGTTGGGTCCCACCTCGGTCAGCACAGCCGAGAACTCGCTCTGCTCCTCGGCGGCCTCGGCTTCCGCGGCCCCACCGGCGGCAGGGGCCGCGACGGCGACGGCTGCCGGAGCGGCGGCCGTCACGCCGTAGCGCTCCTCGAAGGCCTTGATGAACCCGGAGAGTTCAAGGACGGTCATGCCGTCGATGGCGGTGAGGATATCTTCCTGGGAAAGCTTGGTAGCCATGTGTCGTCGTTCCTTCCGTTGTCAGGTGTCGGTGTCGCGCTGATGGTCTGCGCGGTGATGGTCAGTGGGATCAGACCCGGATACAGGGGGCCGTCCCGGGCCCTTGCTCAGGCCGCCGCGGGCACCTCGCGCTGGTCGCGGAGCTGGACCAGGGCGTAGCCGAGATTGCGCAGCGGGGCCGCGAACAGCCCGGCCATGGTGCTCAGCGGTGAAGCCATGCCGCCAGCAAGCTGGGCCAGCAGGACCTCGCGGGCAGGCAGCGCAGCCAGCGCCGTCACGGCAGCGGCATCCACCGTCTGGCCGTTGATGGCAGCCCCACGGATCGCCACCTTGAAGGGCTTGGTGGCGTCCAGCAGGCCCTTGGCCAGCGAGGTCTCATCGGCAGCACCGATGGCCAGCGCGCTGGGGCCGATGAGCAGCGGGACGAGCTCGGGTCGGCCAGCCTGGTCGGCCGCGATCCGGGCCAGCCGGTTCTTGACGACCGTGTAGCGGATGTCCTTCTCGCGCAGGTCTCGGCGTACCTTCAGCAAATCAGCCACCGACAAGCCCCGGTGATCGGAGACGATGGTCGTGTTCGCCTCCTTGAGGAGCTTGACGAGCTCCGCCACGGTCGCCTGCTTGGCTTCTGTGGGCATATGACCTCCTTTCCCTGGGAGTGCCGCGTGGGCGCGACCTCCCCTGTGTGTCCCGCACAGGGGTATCGGCCGCTGCGCCTTGCAGCACCCCGGACCCGGAGGTCACGGATCGACACCTGCCTTGGCGTGCCCGTCGGCGTCCCCGCATGAAGCGGTCCGGTCGACGATTTCGGTCCGGTCCGTCAGCCGGTCAGGCCGGCTGCGGCGGGCACCCGGGTGGGTGCCTGCGGACGCATCGCTGTCTCTGGCGGAACGTCTTCTGTTCGACGGGTGTGACCCGTCAGCATGATGCGGCGGGCGGCTGCCCGCCTGGTGCGGGCCGAGGCCCGCCTGCCCTAGGCCGCCCGGGCCAGCAGGCTCGGCACATCGACGCGGATGCCCGGGCCCATGGTAGAGGCGACGGTGAGGCTCTTGAAGTACTGGCCCTTGGCTTCCTTGGGCCGGGCGCGATTGATGGCATCGGTCAGGGCGGCCAGGTTGTCGATGAGCTGCTCGGCCTCGAACGAGGCCTTGCCGAAGGGAACGTGGACGATCCCGCCCTTGTCCACCCGGAACTCGATGCGGCCACCCTTGAGCTCGCTGATGACCCGCTCGAGATCGAACGTGACCGTGCCGGCCTTGGGGTTGGGCATGAGGCCGCGGCGGCCGAGGATGCGACCGAGCTTGCCGACGGTGCCCATCATGTCGGGGGTCGCCACGGCGACGTCGAACTCGAGCCAGCCACCCTCGATGCGCTCGGCGAGGTCCGCGGCGCCCACTACATCGGCGCCCGCAGCGACAGCTTCGGTGGCCTTGTCACCCTGTGCGAACACGGCCACGCGGACCTCCTTGCCGGTGCCGTGCGGCAGGGTCACCGTGCCGCGCACCATCTGGTCGGCGTGACGGGGATCGACACCGAGCCGGATGTGGGCTTCTACCGAAGGTTCGAACTTGACCGCGGAGGTCTCCTTGAGGAGCGCCATGGCCTCCCCGGGTTCGTAGATCTTGCCGCGCTCGACGAGCTTTGCAGCTTCGCGGTATCGCTTGCCGTGCTTGCCCATTGACAGGTTCCTCCGTGGCGGCCGTATCTGGCCTCCCCCTGGCGACGCGGGGTGGACGTGCCGGTGCGGCTGGGCCGCGGGAACCTCCGTCCGTTCCGGCCGTCGGACGGGGTGCGTCTGCGTGGTCGACTAGTCGACGATCTCGATGCCCATCGAGCGCGCGGTGCCCTCGATGATGCGCGAGGCCATCGCCGGGTCGTTGGCGTTGAGGTCAGCCTTCTTGATCTCGGCGATCTCGAGCAGCTGGGCGCGGGTGATGGTGCCGACGCCCTGGCGACCGGCGGTCGCCGAGCCCTTCTCCACCCCGGCCGCCTTGCGCAGCAGGTCCGCCGCCGGCGGTGTCTTGAGGATGAACGTGAAGCTGCGGTCCTCGAAGATGGTGATGCGAGCCGGGATGATCTGGCCGCTCTGGGCCGCCGTCCTCTCGTTGTACGACTTGGTGAAGTCGACGATGTTGATGCCGTGTGGGCCCAGCGCGGTACCCACGGGCGGGGCCGGCGTGGCCTTCCCGGCAGGCAGCTGCAGGGTCAGGATGGTGCGGATCTTCTTGGCCATCGGTTCGTCTCGTCGTACCTCGCTGGATGGGTGGCCCCGGGGCGGGCCGGCTAGAGCTTCTCGACCTGCAGGAAGTCGAGTTCGACTGGCGTCTCGCGCCCGAAGATGCTGACCAGGACCTTGAGCTTGTTGCGCTCGGGATTGACCTCGTCAACGGTGCCGATGAATTCGGCAAAGGGCCCATCGGTGACACGGACGCTCTGGCCCTTCTGGAAGGCGACGCGGTACTTGGGCGTCTCCACGCCCATCTGGCGCAGGATGCCCTTGACCTCATGCTCCTCGAGTGGCACCGGCTCATTGCGCGAGCCGGGGATATTGCCGCCGCCCACGAAGCTGGTGACACCGGGCGTATTGCGGACCACGAACCACGATTCCGGGTCCAGGATCATCTCCACGAGCACGTAGCCGGGGAAGACCTTCTTCTGCACGGTGACGCGCTGACCACCGCGGATCTCGATCTCATCCTCCTCGGGCACCAGGACCTGGTAGATCTTGTCTTCCATGCCCATCGTCTCGATGCGATGCTCGAGGTTGGTCTTGACCTTCTTCTCGTAGCCGGAGTAGGTGTGGATGACGTACCAGCGCTTCTCCGGGGGCGCTTCCTGGGTGAGATGCTCGAGGAACCCGGTCATCCGAAGAAGTCCGTGATGACGACGAACACCTGACGCCAGATGAGGTCGAAGAAGCCGATGTACAGGCCGAAGATGCCGCTGATGATGAAGACCAGGATGGTCAGGTTGCGGACATGCTCCCGGGTGGGCCATGTCACCTTCTTCAGCTCCGAGTACGACTCGGTCAGGTAGCGGCGGATCCGTGCGATCACGTTTCTCTTGGTTCCCTTATCTGGGGCTGCTGGCGGAGGTGGCAGGCGCGGCGGGACTTGAACCCACAACCCCTGGTTTTGGAGACCAGTGCTCTGCCAATTGAGCTACGCGCCTTCGCTTGGCCAGCGCCTCCTACTTGGACTCGCGGTGAAGTGTATGGCTTCGACAGCGCGGGCAGTAGCGGCGCAGCTCGAGGCGATTGGGGTCGTTCTTCTTGTTCTTCTCCGTCGTGTAGGTGCGCTCCTTGCACTCCGTGCAGGCGAGCGTGATGACGGGCCGGTTCTCGGCTTTGGCCACGGCAGTCTAGTCCTCGACCGAGATGACGGCGCCGGCGCCGACGGTGCGGCCACCCTCGCGGATGGCGAAGCGCTGGCCGGGCTCGAGCGCGATGGGGGTGATGAGCTCGACGTCCATGTCGACGTTGTCACCGGGCATGATCGATCTCGGCGCCCTCCTTGAGCTTGATCTCGCCGGTGACGTCGGTGGTGCGCAGGTAGAACTGCGGGCGGTAGCCGTTGTAGAAGGGCGTGTGGCGGCCACCCTCGTCCTTGGTGAGCACGTAGACGCGGGCGGTGAACTTCGTGTGCGGCTTGATCGAGCCGGTCGCGGCGAGGACCTGGCCGCGCTCGATCTCGTCGCGCTCGATGCCGCGCAGGAGCGTGCCGATGTTGTCGCCGGCCTGGCCCGAGTCGAGCAGCTTGTTGAACATCTCGACGCCGGTGACGACGACCTTGCGGGTGGGCCGGATGCCGATCATCTCGACCTCCTGGCCGACCTTGACCTCGCCACGCTCGACGCGCCCGGTGGCCACGGTGCCGCGACCCTTGATGCCGAAGACATCCTCGACGGGCATGAGGAAGGGCTTGTCGATGGCACGCTCGGGGGTGGGGATGTACGAATCGACCGCGTCCATGAGCTCCTGGATGGGCGCATAGGCGGGGTCGCTGACGTCGTCGGGGGCCTCGAGGGCGGCGAGCGCGGACCCGCGGATGACGGGCAGGTCGTCGCCGGGGAAGTTGTACTTGCTGAGCAGCTCGCGGACCTCCAGCTCGACGAGCTCGAGGAGCTCCTCGTCATCGACCATGTCGACCTTGTTGAGGAAGACGACGATGTAGGGCACCTCGACCTGGCGGGCCAGCAGGATGTGCTCGCGGGTCTGGGGCATGGGCCCGTCGGTGGCGGCCACGACGAGGATGGCGCCGTCCATCTGGGCCGCGCCGGTGATCATGTTCTTGATGTAGTCGGCATGCCCGGGGCAGTCGACGTGGGCGTAGTGGCGGGCCGCGGTCTGGTACTCGACGTGGGCGATGGCGATGGTGATGCCGCGCTCGCGCTCCTCGGGCGCGTTGTCGATGCTGTCGAAGGCGCGGTACTTGGCATCGCCCTTGAGGGCCAGGTACTTGGTGATGGCCGCCGTCAGGCTGGTCTTGCCATGGTCGATGTGACCGATGGTGCCGATGTTGACGTGGGGCTTGGTACGCTCGAACTTCTGCTTGGCCATCCTCGTATCCATTTGGCCCCAGACGCGCGACACCGATGTGGTGGCGGTCGGAGGTGATCAGGTGGAGCCCACAATGGGACTTGAACCCATGACCTCTTCCTTACCAAGGAAGTGCTCTACCACTGAGCTATGTGGGCGCGCTGGGCGTTTGTGGGCTCTGGCAGAGGGCGCCGTTGGTATTGGTGGGCAGGGAGGGAATCGAACCCCCACAGTCGATAGACGGCTGATCTACAGTCAGCGGAGCTCACCACCTGCTCAACCTACCCATTATCCCGTGCACCCCTCGAGACCAAGGTCCCTGTGGTGAGGGGGGACACAGCGTCCTCTGTTGTTGGAGCCGACGACGGGACTCGAACCCGGAACCGGTGGTTTACAAAACCACTGCTCTACCAATTGAGCTACGTCGGCGGCGACGCAGAATAGTAGCGCACGGATCGCTTCACCCGCAAGCACCACGTGCGGCCCGCTCGGACGCCGTCAGTCCCGCGGGTCGGCAAGGGGTGCCTCGGGCAGCAGAGCCTCCTCCCCGGGAGCGCCGACACCGTCATCGTCAGCATCGCCTTGGGCCGCGGCTGTCCTGGCTGCGTTGTCAGCCTCGGCAGAAGGCAGCGGCGGCTCACCGGGTTCCTCCTGCCCACTGCGCCCGTCCTCGTTGCCTGGCTCGGCAGCAGCGCCAGATCCCCGTGTCTGCCGTCGGCAGGGCGTGGGGGGGCTGGTCGGCGGCTCGCTCGGCCTCTGGCAGACCACGTTGGGCGGATGCCTCGAAGAGGAAGACCGACCCGGCGACCGAGGCGTTGAGCGAAGCCACGCGGCCGCGCATGGGGATGCGAGCCATGATGTCGACGCGCCGTCGCACCCGGGCGTTGAGGCCGCGGCCCTCATTGCCGATGACGATGGCGAGTGGGCCGCGCATGTCCACTTCGCGCACGGTCATGGAGGCGTCGCCGTCAGCACCGACGATGCGTACGCCGCGCGCATGCAGGTCCACCAGGCCCGCGGTCAGGTCGGGGAGCGGCACGAGCAGCAGATGCTCGACGGCGCCGGCCGAGGTCTTGATGGCCGCCGGACTGATGGGTGCGGCGCCGTGCATCGGGAAGAGCACGCCATGGACGCCGCAAGCTTCGGCCGAGCGCAGCAGGGTGCCCACGTTCTGGGGGTCCTCGAGGTGGTCGAGAACGAGCACGAAGGGCGGCTCCCCGCGCGCCTTCGCCAGGGCCAGGACGTCGTCCAGGGTCGACCAGCGGCGTGGTGCCACCACCAGGGCCACGCCCTGGTGGCCATCGAAGCCTGCCACCGAGGTGATGGTGCCGCCCTCGACCTCCACGACGGGGATGCGCAACGTGGTGGCGTGGAGCACCAGCCGGTCGAGGGCGGTGCGCCGCTCGGGCACCACCAGCAGTCGCTTCGCCTCGCGATGGGCGGCGAAGGCCTCCTCGACGGGTCGTCGGCCGGCCACGATCTCCTCGTCCTCTCCGAGGACCTCGGCGGGCGCCGGTCCCAGCGGTGCGCGGGGTGGCGCAGCACGCTCGGCTCCCTGCCAGCCCCTGCCAGGACGCGCCCTGGGGCGATCCCACGGACCGCCCGGCGGACGCGGACCGCTGCGGCGCTGACCCCCCTGCCGTGGACCGTGCGTGTACTCGACGTGACGAGGCCCACCTCCGGGCGCCCGCCCTGGCACTGCAGGGCCAGGGCGGGCGAGCTGATCGCCCTGGGGCCGCTGCCGATAGCGATCGCGGTCGTCGTCCGGCCGTGGACCGCCCGGCCGCGGACCGCCCGGCCTTGGACCGTCCGGCCGCGGCGCGGACGGAGGGCCGCCGCGCGGATGGCCCCCGAAGGAGCCCGGCCCGCCTGGTCGTGCACCGGGCGGTCGACCGCCGGAGGGTCGCTTGCCATACGGACGGTCGCCGAAGGCGCGGTCACGATACGGCCGTCCGCCAGGGGGCTGGCCACCATGGGGCCGCTCACCGGAGGGTCGGTCTGACCCCGGCTTGCCCCGGTACGGTCGCTTCGGTCCGTCCCGGTCGTCCCCGGCCATCAGTGCCCCATCCTTCGCCAGCGCTGTCCATCGGGCGTATCCTCGACCGTGATACCGGCCGCGGCAAGCTCATCACGCAGCCTGTCGCTGCGAGCCCAATCCCGGGCTGCCCGTGCCTCGGCGCGCGCGTCGAGCATGGCAGCCAGCGCCGCATCGAGCTCCTCGAACGTAGCGTCGAGCACGCCCAGCACGCTGTCGAGCTCGCGCAGTGCCGCTGCTCCGCGGCGAGCATCGGAGTCGGACAACGTGCGAGCCGCGACGCGGCCGTTGAGCTCGCGCACGAGATCGAACGTGGCAGCCAGTGCCGCCGAGACGTTGAGGTCGTCCTCGAGCGCGGCGGCGAAGGCCGCTCTCGCTCCCGCCAGGACCGCCGGGAGCGAGACGTCGTCGGGCCGGTCCTCTGAGTAGGCATCCAGTGCCGTCACGGCCGTGCTGAGCCGCTCCACGGCAGCGGTGGCCTGGGTCAGGGAGCGCTCGCTGAAGTCCAGCGGCGAGCGGTAGTGCGTGGCCATGAGCGCATAGCGCAGCGCGCTCGGGCTGACACCAGAAGCGTAGATATCGGCGGGGCGGGCGAAGTTGCCTGTCCGCTTGGCCATCTTCTCCCCACCCATGTGCAGATGCGCACAGTGCAGCCAGGTGTGCACGAAGGGCCGGCCGGTGGCTGCTTCCGACTGGGCGATCTCGTCCTCGTGGTGGGGGAACACCAGGTCGATACCGCCGGTATGGATATCGAAGCTGGGGCCGAGATAGCGCATGCTCATGGCCGAGCACTCGATGTGCCACCCGGGCCTGCCCTCCCCCAGCGAGGTCGACCAGCTTGGCTCACTCGGCTTGGCGGCCTTCCAGAGCGCGAAGTCGCGGGCATCATCCTTGTCGTACTCATCGGACTCCACCCGTTCACCGGTCCGCTGCTGCCGGGGATCGAGGCGGGCCAGCCGGCCATAGCGGGGCCAGGAGGCGATGCGAAAGAAGACCGAGCCGTCCTCGGCCTGGTAGGCGTGGCCTTTGGCCATGAGCGCCTCGATGAGCGTGACCATGTCATCGATGTGCTCGGTGGCACGGGGCATCACGTCAGGCTCGGCGATGCCCAGACGCGCCATGTCCTCCAGGAAGAGGGCCGTGTAGGTCGCCGTCAGCTCGCCGATGGGGACTCCAGCCTTGCCTGCGTCGCGGATGATCTTGTCGTCGACGTCGGTGATGTTCATGACCCAGGTCACGCGCAGCCCGCTGAAGACGAGGGCACGTCGGACCAGGTCGGCGAAGACGAAGGAGCGGAAGTTGCCGACATGGGCAGGCGCGTACACGGTCGGACCACAGGTGTACATACGCACGTGCCCGGGTTCGAGCGGCTCGAACGGCTCGGTCCTGCCGGTCAGGGTGTTGCGAAAGTGCAGGCTCATCCTGGTCCCACCCTCACCGCGACACCACGCTGACGAGGCAGCTGGCGCTGAGAGCGCGCCCGGCGCCTTCATCGCCGGCCAGGTTGCCGGTGGCAGCCTTGACCGAAACGCGGCCGGGTGTGAGCCCGACGAGGCCGGCGATCACGGCGGCCATGGCGTCCAGGCGGTGACCACCCAGCCGCGGACGCGCACCAAGGATGGTGACATCGATGCTGTGGGCCACCAGGCCAGCCCGCTCCACCCGAGCCACCACGTCGGCTACCAGGGCGCGACTGTCGATGTCGCGCGTGGCGCGCTCGCCCGAGGGGAAGAGACGACCCAGGTCGCCGAAACCGGCCGCGGCCAGGAGCCCGTCGCACAGGGCGTGCAGCACCACGTCGCCGTCGGAGTGGCCATGGAGCCGCGGCGCGTCATCGATGCGCAGCCCCCCCAGGCGCAGGCCGTCGCCCTGCCCGAACGTGTGGCTGTCCCATCCGAGGGCCACCCGCTGGCCGCTCCCCGCGCCGGCCAGGCGCCGTGCCAGGACCAGGTCCTCGGGCAGCGTCACCTTGATATTGGCGACCTCGCCCTCCACGGTGTGGACCGGCACGCCCTGGCGCGCCAGCAACTCGGCCTCGTCAAGGATCTCCTCGGCGCCACCGGCATGCGCCGTGACCGCGGCCAGCAGCAGGTCCCGTCGCGCCCCTTGCGGCGTCTGTGCACGAAAGAGACCGGCGCGCTCGGTGGTGCCCATGATGCGGCCGTGCCCGACACGCTTGAGGGCATCGACGACCGGCAGCACGGGGATGGCCGCCCCATGCCGCTGCACCCCCTCGACGATGCGGTTGACCAGCGCCGGCGAGACGAAGGGGCGTGCGGCATCGTGGACGAGGACGAGGTCCGCTGAGGCGGCGCGGACACCGGCGGCCACCGAATCCTGGCGCCGCTGGCCGCCGGGGACCACGCGCACGTCGAGGCGCTCGAGCCAGTCGACCTCGCGCAGGGCCGCTATCCGATCGCTCGCGGCGACGATGATGACGCTCGCGACCTCGGGCGCGGCGGCCAGCGCCTCCACGGCCCAGCGCAGCAGCGGCCGGCCGGCGAGATCGGCGTCTAGCTTGTCCTGCCCTGCCATGCGGCGGCTGCTGCCGGCGGCTACCACTACGGCGTCGGCGACTCGGGTGCTGGTCACCCTGCAAGTGTGCCCCGACTCGCACATCCCCGTCGTCGTCGCCGGACTGCGCCCGGGTGGGCGTCTGCGCGGCACGGACGGTCGGTCACGAGCCGCTGGCCAGCTCCGCGAAGATCATGCGACCTGCCACCGTCTGGAGGATGCGGGTGACGGTGACGTCGAGCTCGCTCTCGACATGGGCACCACCACCCTCGACCACGACCATCGTGCCGTCGTCCAGGAAGGCCACCCCCTGGCCCGGTTCCTTGCCTTCCTGGACAACCCTGACGTGCAATTCCTCGCCGGGCAGGAAGGCAGGCTTGAGGGCGTTGGCCAGCTGGTTGAGGTTCATGACCCGTACGCCCTGGAGCTGGGCGACACGGTTGAGGTTGTAGTCGGTGGTGAGGATGGCCGCCCTGCGCCGCTGTGCCAGGCCCACCAGCTTGGCATCGACCGTGGAGGCACTGGGTTCATCATCGGAGCTGATCTCGATGGCGATACGGTGGTCCTTCTGGAGCGCGGTCAGGACGTCCAGTCCGCGCCGGCCTCGATTGCGCCGCCCCGGGTGCGAGTCATCCGCGATGTGCTGCAGCTCGCCCAGCACGAAGCGCGGCACGATCAGCAGGCCGGTCAGGAAGCCCGCCGCGACGACATCGACGATGCGGCCATCGATGATGGCGCTGGTGTCGAGATAGGTCGCCGGCTCTGGGGCCTCCGGCAGCGCGTCGCCCATACTGGCATGCCGCCGCAGCCCGATGGTCTCGAGGGCCTCCTGCAGGTCGTGCCGCTTGGCCACCATGAGACCCATCATCCCCAGGGCCATGACGACCGAGACGCCGATCGGCAGCAGCAGTCCTGATGGTTCCGGCAACTGCGTGAGCGGCAGGCCCATCAGGAACCCCATCAGCAGACCGATGATCAGACCCGCGATGGCAGCTACGAACTCGTCGGTGGACATGTCCGTGACGGCACGCACGACCCAGCGGGCCGGCGCGATGGTGAGGTAGGGCGCGATGGCGAAGCCCACCACGCCCCAGGCCGCGATCCAGGCGAACAGCAGCAGCCGTCCCTCCGTCGACGGCTCCAGGAACATGGCCGACGCGCCCCCGACGTTGACGAGGGCGATGGCGAGGATGACCCCCAGGGCACCGCCGATCAGGCGGACGAACCTCAACATGGCATCGGAACGCTACCAGAAGAGAGCGGCGGGCCGCTCCTCACCCAGAGGTACCGGAGCCGGCATCGAGGGCGAGGTCCAGTGCCTGCCGCAGGGTGGCGACACGGATGAGCTGGAGCCCCGCCGTCGGGAGCGTCGCCAGCGGAGCCGCGGAGCTGCCCGGCTCCACCGGCACCAGGGCCCGTCGGAAGCCCAGCCTGGCCGCCTCCCGAAGTCGCCGCTCCAGACCCGGCACGGGCCGGAGCTCGCCCATCAATGAGACCTCACCGCAGGCCAGGGTGTCACTGCCCAGGACCCGGTCGCGCTGCGATGCGGCGATGGCCAGGGCCAGCGGCAGGTCGAGCGCCGGCTCGCTGACGGTCAGGCCACCGGTCAGGCTGGCGTAGACATCGCGCCCGCTGACATCGACGCCCGCGCGGCGGGCCAGGACCGCGATGAGCAGGATGAGGCGGTTGACATCCAGACCCGCCACGGTGCGGCGGGGAGGACCCAGGCCCGCTGGCGCCACGAGCGCCTGCACCTCCACGAGCAGCGGCCGGCTGCCCTCCAGGATGGCGGCCACCGCGACGCCCGGGGCCGCGCGCTGCCCACCGCCAAGGAACGCGGCGGCCGTGTCCGGGACCTCGCGCAGACCCGCCGGGGTCATCTCCATGACACCCACCTCCTCGGTGGAGCCGTGGCGGTTCTTCAGCGCGCGCAGGAGCCGCAGCGAACCGTAGCGATCACCTTCCAGCATGAGCACGGCATCGACGAGGTGCTCCAGCGTGCGTGGCCCGGCGAGCGAGCCGTCCTTGGTGACATGGCCGACGAGCAGCACGGGCACCCCCTGGTCCCGGGCAAAGGCGCCCAGCCGGGCTGCCGACTCGCGCACCTGGCCGACCGAGCCAGGCGGGCCATCGAGCTCGTCGACTGCCACCGTCTGGACCGAATCGACGATCAGCAAGGCTGGTCCGCTGGCGGCGGCCGCCTGGATGATGGCAGCGACATCCGTGCTCGCGAGGACGGACAGCGCGCCACCAGCGGGGCCATCGACGAGCCCCAGTCGGGAGGCACGCAGCAGCAGCTGCGTGGCCGATTCCTCGGCACTGGCGTAGAGCACCTCGCCCCCCGCCGCGAGGGCAGCCGCGACCTGGAGCACCAGCGTGGACTTGCCGATGCCGGGCTCGCCGGCGAGGAGCAGCAGCGAGCCTGGCACGAGCCCGCCGCCCAGCAGGCGGTCCACCTCGGACATCCCGGTCGCCCGGCGTGTCAGGGCCCCGCGATCGAGCGAGCGAAGCGGTCGCGCCTCGGCCGTGGGCTGCACTCCGCCGGCTGGCCGCCGCCCACCGGCCGCACTGCGCCGTGACACCGGGCGGAGCAGCGTCTCGACCAGGGAGTTCCAGGCGCCACAGCTGCGGCACTGCCCCTCCCAACGGGGAACGGCGGCCGCGCAGCTCTGGCAGACGTACTCGCTGGCGGCTCGCGAGCGCGCCACGACCTAGGCTGCCTCGACGGGCGTCTTCTCCGTGGCGGGTTCGATGGTCAGGCCGGCATCCTCCGAGCGGTCGACCAGCACGGTGTCACCAGCCTTGAAGCGGCCCACCAGCAGGGCCTCAGCCAGGGGATCCTCGATCATGTTCTGGATGACGCGGCGCAGGGGTCGGGCGCCATAGTCGACGTCGTAACCCAGCTTGATGACGTGGTCCTTGGCCGCCTGGCTGACCTCGAGCTCGATCTGCTGTGCCTTCAGCTGGGTGCGCACGCGCGCCAGCAGCAGGTCGACGATCTCGCGAATCTCATCGACCGTCAGCGACCGGAAGACGACCTGCGAGTCGACGCGATTGAGGAATTCGGGCCGGAAGGTGGTCTTGAGCTGCTCGAGGACCTTGGTCTTCATGCGCTCGTACTGGTTCTCGCGCTCGCGACCCTCGTCAGCCGAGACCGGCCGGAAGCCCAGCGAGGTGTCCTTCAGGAGATCCTTCGGCGCCGACGTTGCTGGTCATGATGATGACCGTGTTGCGGAAGTCCACGCGGCGACCCTTGGAATCGGTGAGGTGCCCGTCCTCCAGGATCTGAAGGAGCATGTTGAAGACCTCCGGGTGGGCCTTCTCGATCTCGTCGAGCAGCACCACGGAGTAGGACTTGCGCCGCACGGCCTCGGTCAGCTGCCCGCCTTCCTCGAACCCGACGTAGCCGGGGGGCGCACCCACCAGGCGGCTGACGTTGTGGCGCTCCATGAACTCGCTCATGTCGATCTTGATGAGCGAGTCCTCGCTCCCGAACATGAACTCCGCGAGGGCCTTGGCCAGCTCCGTCTTGCCCACGCCGGTGGGACCCAGGAAGATGAACGAGCCGATGGGGCGCTTGGGGTCCTTGAGGCCGGCACGGGCACGGCGCACGGCCCGCGACACGGTGTCGATGGCTTCCTGCTGCCCGATGACGCGGGTGTGCAGGGCATCCTCCATGTGGAGGAGGCGCTCTGATTCCTCCTGGGCGATGCGCGTCACCGGGATGCCCGTCCACAGGGCCACGACCTGGGCGATGTCCTCCTCGGTCACCTCCGGCGTCTCGGCAGCGATGGCCGCCTGCCAGTCACTGCGCAGCTGGTCGGCCTTGGCCTTGGCCGCGGACTCGGCGTCGCGCAGCTCCTGGGCACGCGCATAGTCCTGGTCGTTGACGGCCGCCTCCTTCTCCTTGGCGATGCGCTCCAGCTCCTTCTGGGTCTCCTTGAGCTCGACGGGCGTGGAGCTATGGCGCAGGCGGACGCGGCTGGCGGCCTCATCGATGAGGTCGATGGCCTTGTCCGGGAGGTGCCGGTCGGTGATGTAGCGGATGGACAGATCGGCCGCCGCGCGGGCAGCATCGTCGGTGATCGTGACGCGGTGGTGGCGCTCGAAGCCTTCACGGATGCCGAAGAGGATGTCCACGGTCTGTTCGCGCGTGGGCTCTTCGATCATGACCGGCTGGAAGCGGCGCTCCAGGGCGGCGTCCTTCTCGATGTACTTGCGGAACTCGTCCAGCGTCGTGGCGCCGATGCACTGCAGCTCACCACGGGAGAGCGGTGGCTTGAGGATGTTGGCGGCGTCGATGGCGCCTTCCGCGGCCCCGGCGCCCACCAGCGTGTGCAGCTCGTCGATGAAGAGGATGGCGTCGTTGGTGCTGCGCAGCTCCTCGATGATCTTCTTGAGCCGCTCCTCGAACTCCCCGCGGTACTTCGTACCGGCGACCAGCGAGCCGATGTCCAGGGTCAGCACGCGCTTGTCGGCGAGGGTCTCGGGGATGTCACCGCTGACGATGCGGTGGGCGAGGCCCTCGGCGATGGCGGTCTTGCCGACACCCGGTTCGCCGATCAGGGCAGGGTTGTTCTTGCGACGACGCGACAGGATCTGGACGACGCGCTCGATCTCCTTCTCGCGGCCGATGACCGGGTCCAGCTTGCCGGCACGGGCAGCCTCGGTGAGGTTGATGCCCAGCTGGTCGACGGTGGGCGTCTTGCTGCTGCGCTTGGTCTCGCTGGTGCTGGGTCCCGAGGCGCTCGACTGGCTGAGCACGCGGATGACTTCGTGGCGGACCTTGTCGAGGTTGACGCCGAGCGATTCGAGGACCCCGGCGGCGATGCCTTCACCTTCGCGCACGAGGCCAAGGAGGAGATGCTCCGTGCCGATGTAGTTGTGGCCCAGGCGTCGCGCCTCGTCGATGGCCAGCTCGATGACGCGCTTCGCCCGCGGGGTCAGCCCGACCTCGCCCACGACCGGTCGGTCACCACGACCGATGATGAACTCGACCGCCGTGCGGACCTTGGGCAGCTCCACGTTCATGTTCTCGAGGACGCGCGCAGCGACACCCTCCCCTTCACGCACGAGGCCGAGCAGGAGGTGTTCGGTGCCGATGTAGTTGTGATTGAAGCGCTGCGCCTCGTCCTGAGCGAGCGTGAGGACCTTGCGAGCGCGGTCGGTGAACTTGTCGAACCGATCCATGGGGACTAGCGACGACTCCCGGTGCAGGCGACCCCTTGACGGCCGCTCAGCCATGCTACCACCGGCCTTGCTCCGGCGGCCGCCACAGAGACGGGCAGCCGACGACGGCCGTCACGGCGTCGTCATGACGTTGCATCGCAGCCGGGGGCCAGGATGTGTGACCCGCCGGTCGCCACGACGAGCGCGACCGGGCTTGCGCAGCCTACGCCGGTGTGGGCTCCTCCGGCTCGACGGCCTCGGGCTCGGGCTCGGGTTCGGGCTCGGCGACTCCGGCTCGGGCTCGACGGCCTCCGGCTCGGGCTCGCGGTCTCGGCCGCGGCGATCGGCTCGGGCTCGACGGCCTCGGGCTCGGGCTCGGGTTCGGGCGCGGCGACTCCGGCTCGGGCTCGACGGCCTCGGGCTCGACGGCTCGGGTTCGGCCGCGGCGAGCTCCGGCTCCGGCTCGACGGCCTCCGGCTCGATGGTCTCGGGTTCGGCCGCGGCTCGGCTCCGGCTCGACGGCCTCCGGCTCGGGCTCGGGTTCGGCCTCGGCGATCGGCTCCGGCTCGGGCTCGCCGGCTCGGGCTCGACGGCCTCGGGCTCGGCGTCGGCGACCGCCTCCGGCTCGGGCTCGGCTGGCCTCGGGCTCGATGGTCTCGGGTTCGGGCGCGGCGACCGCCTCCGGCTCGGGCTCGGCTGCGGCTCGGGCTCGACGGCCTCGGGTTCGGCGTCGGCGTCGGCTGAACTCGCGGCGTCCTGCTCGGCGATCTGCTGACGAACCTGTGCGAAAGCGGCAGCCAGGGTGTTGTCGATGCCGCCCTCCGGCTCCTGGATCGCCTGCGAGCGGTCGTAGCCGGCGCGCTCGGGGCGGGGCCGACGCTCACGCGGCGGCCGCGCGGGGGCCTCTTCGGCCTGCTTCAGGCTGAGACCGAGGCGATGACGCTCTGAGTCCAGGGAGATGATCTTGAGCTTCAGCGTCTGGCCCTCGTGGACCACGTCGCCAGGGTGGGCGACGCGCTGGTGCGACAGCTCGCTGATGTGGATCAGACCCTCCAGGCCATCCTTGACGCGCACGAAGGCGCCGAAGTTGACGATCTTGGTGACCGTGCCGTCCACGAGATCACCGACCTTGAGATCGCCGACGGTCGACTGCCACGGATCAGGCTGCAGACGCCGGATGGACAGGCTGATGCGTCCACGCTCGTGGTTGATGTCGATGACCTCGGCCTCGACCTCGTCCCCGACCTCGTGGGCACCCTCAGGATTGTTGACCTTGTTCCAGGACAGCTCGCTCTTGTGGACGAGACCGTCGATGCCGCCAAGGTCGACGAAGATGCCGAATGGCGCGATGGAGCGGACGGTGCCCGTGACCTGCTGGCCGACCTGGAGGCTGCTGAAGAGCTCGTCGCGCTTCTCGCGACGCTCCTCGTACAGCGCGACCTTCTCGGAGAGGATGAGCCGATTGGCCTTGCGGTTGACCTCGAGGATCTTGAGGCGCAGCTTGCGGCCCACGTAGGGCTGCAGCTTCTCGGCGATCTCCTGGGCCGCATCGCGCGGCTGGTCGTTCTGGGGACGTCGCGGGAAGTCGACGATCTGGCTGATGGGCACGAAGCCACGGATGCCGCAGTCGACGATGAGGCCGCCCTTGTTGTGATCGATGACCGGCGCCTCGATGATGACGCCCTCGTCGAACTGCTCCTGCATGGAGCGCCACTTGCGCTCCAAGCCGGCTCGGCGCAGCGACAGGACGGCATGCCCATCGGTGGACTCGGGCTGCAGGACGTAGACGAGGACGACGTCGCCGACGTTGAGCTCCGGCTGGGTCTCGGCATTGCGTCCGTAGAGCTCGCGGTTGCTGACGACACCCTCGGACTTGGCGCCGACGTCGACGAGCATCTCGTCCTTGTCGATGCGCACGATGGTGCCCTCGACCACGTCGCCGTGCTTGAGACTGGGGATATCGCCCGACTGCTGCGCGAGCAGCTCCTCCATGGTGGTGGGCTCAGGGCGGGTATCGGCGACCGGCGCCCGGGCTTCGCGCACCGCCGGCTCGACGGATCGGCGCCTCGGCGGCCGGCTCGGGCTCGGGCTCGGCAGCCGGCTCGGCAGCCACGTCCTCGGGGGCGGCTGTCTCCGCGGTCTCGGCGACCTGCGCGGGGGCCGGCTCGGCAGCCGGCTCGGCAGCCGGCTTCGGCGGCTCGGCGTCCTCGGGGGCCGGCTCGGCATCGCGCGGTTCGGCGAGACCGGCTCGACGGCGGACGTGGCCGCTGTGGCTGCCACGTCGTCGGCGCCTGCCTGCTCTGCCGCGGGCGCTTCAGCGGCCGCGGCGGCGTCCGGGCGCAGAGGGAGTCTCCGCCTCGACGGCGGTAGCCGTGTCACCAGGTGCCAGCGCGGCTTCGGGCGCGGCCTCGACAGGTGTCTCCTCCGTGGCTGCGGCCTCGGGGGTTGCGGTCGCTGTCTCGGTCTCGGTCCCGGGGTCGTCCGGGTTGCTCGCGACGCTCTCGGCGTCGGTGATCTGCGGCTCTTCTAGGGTCAACGATCTGTTCTCCTTGGTGGATAGACTCCTGCCGTCCGGGAATGCCGACAGCCCGGCTGCAAGTCCGGGCTGTCACTGCGTCGGTGCGTCGTCCGTGTCCAGCTGGGCGGGATGACTCCTCCGTAACCGGGCCTGCGAGGCCTGCGTATTCTCATTCGGCAGGGCGCGCGCATGCTAACACGGGCAGAAGCGCGCAACAATGACCGCGTGCCAGAACTGCCCGACCTGCGCATCCTCGCCGAGGCTTTCACGGCTGCTCTGGCTGGGCGCGAGCTCAGGTCCGCAGCGGTCCCGCAACCGCTCGTGCTGCGCGGCACGTCAGCCGAGCTGCACGACTTCGAGGGCAGGGAGCTGGAACGCGTCGAACAGCGCGGCAAGTTCCTGATCCTGCGTTTCGGGGCAGACCGCATCGTCATCAACGCCATGCTCACGGGGCGACTTGGCCTGGCGACCCCTGGCAGCAAGCCGTTCGGCTCGACGGCGGTGGTCTTCACGCTCGGCCCACGCGACACCACGCCAGCGCCCGACCAGCTGGCCGCCTGGACAGTCGATGCGCCGTGGCTGCCCGCGGACGGGGAGGAGGTCGAGTTGCGCTACCGCGACCCGCGCAGGATGGGCAAGGTCTACCTGCTGCCCGAAGGCGTGGCGCGCGAGGTGGCCGGCTGGGACACGCTCGGGCCGGATGTGGACGACCCGGCCCTGGACCTGGAGACATGGCAGGCACGCATCCGCCGTTCACGGCGGCGAGCTCCACAACCTGCTCACGAACCAGGCCTTCGTGGCCGGCATCGGCAACGCCTACAGCGACGAGGTGCTCTGGGCAGCCCGACTGGGACCCTTCCGCACCCGCGCCTCGCTGGCGAGCGAGGAGTCGGAACGGCTCTGGCGGGCCAGCCGCGAGACCGTGGCCTGGGCGATCGCAGAGCTACGCGCACGGGTGCCACCTCGCTTCGAGAAGCAGGCGCGTGATTTCCTGCGCGTGCACCTGAAGGGCGGCCAGCCCTGCCCGCGCTGTGGCGCGACGCTGGCCGAGGTGTCGCCCGGTGGGTTCGTGACGACCTGGTGTCGCACCTGCCAGGCCTGAGCCGGGCACCTACTCGACGTAGCGGATGAAGCCTGGGGCAGCCTCGATGTCGGCCGCGGCGAGCTCCGGCGAGACGGGCACGATGATGATGTCTCCGGGCTGGGTGTACGGCTTCTGGTCGGCCATGCCCTCGTTGGCACGGATGATGGCGCGTCGGTTGACCCCGAAGGTCTCGGCGATGCGGACGAGTGCCTCGCCGTCCTGGACCTCGTACTCGATGAGGCGCACACCAGCAGCCGGCGGCTGGCTGGCAGCGAGGCTCGGATGACGGGCCGGGCGTTCCCTCCGGTGTCGGTCCAGGCGAGGGCGTGGACGCCGGTCGTGGGCTCGGGTGACGGCGACGAAGCCACCGCCGGCGATGGGCTGTCGTCGGGTCCGGCCCCTGGTCCACCGGAGCCGCCAAGTGTCAGGACCACGAAGAAGACGACGATCGCGACCACCCCGATGCCGATGGCGGCCACGATCGCGGGGCGACGCGAGTAGCCGCGGTCCGCTCGACCACTGCGCGAAGGGCCCACCGCCAGCGGGACGGATCTCACGGATGGCCTGAAACGCGCGGACTGCAACTGTGCCGCAGGGATGCCTTCACGCTCGAGCGCCGCCGACCGGGCCGACTGGGCGTCCTTGTACATCTCGCAGCGGACGTGCCGCTCGGTCAGGCAGAAGCGCTCCTGGAAGGCCAGTGGGAGCGTGCCGGGCGGATCCTGCGCGGTACAGCGGTGGCCCAGGTCGGGCTCCGCAGATCGGTAGGTGCCGTCCTCCGACAGCAGGTAGGGACAGATGCGGTCGAGCCAGTCTGCCTCACTCGACGCATCGGGCGGGGCCGCCGGTCCGGTCCTGAGACCCTCGCCGGGTGACATCGGCTCAGGCTCGAGATGCCCCGCGCCGCCCGGGGATGCTGCATCCCTGCGCGGCTCCGTCGCGGCCCTGCGGGGCCCGGATCCTGACAGCGGACCCGGGTGGGCGGGATCGCGCAGCGGCGCGCACCCCTGGCGCCTCCGTCCAGGCCGGCATCGAGTCCGGCGGCCGTGCCTGGGGCGCCGGCATCTGCGGCGACGGTGCCGACGATCGCGGCGGCGGCATCTGCGCGGGCGAACCCGCCGGTGGCTGCCACCCGCGGGCACTCGGCACCGGGGTCGTGGGTCGCGGTGGGAGCGCAGGCGAAGGCTGCCCAGCCGATGGCGGCTGTCTCGCCGGCGGAAGCTGGTTCGACTGGGACTGGGTCGCCGCGTCACTGCGCTCGGGCTGGGAGGCCTCTCCTCCCGAGCGTCCCGGGAGACCGTCCTCTGCCGGCCACTCGGACGGCGCGGTCCCTGGGCCGCTCACCGGGCCAGGCCGCGGATCGTCCTGTCCCTCGGGCCGTGGCATCTGCTCATCTCGAGGATCCAGCTGCACAGGCCGATGATACGGTGTCGATGGATAGTCGGCCCCCCGGCGTAGCCGAACGGACGCAGAAGCACCATCGGCGCGTCCCGATGCGAGGCAGCGTGGAACCCGGCGAGTCGGCTCCACATCGGCGCGCCAAGCTCAGTCCCATGAGGTCCGCCACCCGCCTGCGCCGAGAGCGTCACAACGCAAAAGATCCTGGCGACGACCTATTTTCCCGAGGGGCTGCCCCCTCAGTATCTTCGGCGCTGGAGAGCTTAACTTCCGTGTTCGGGATGGGAACGGGTGTGGCCTCTCCGCTAGAGTCACCAGGATCTCGTGCGTCTGATGTGGTGAGGACGTGATCGGACCTGGGCGCCCGGAGCGGGCGCGCAGCGAGTCTGAACTTCGATCTCCGCCGCGGCACGACGTCTCGTCGCGCCGACGCGGTGATGATCGCTTCATCCCTGCAGCTGCCCATGGGTGGGCTGCTGAAGAAGGTCAAGCCCTCGACCATTAGTACGGCTCAGCTTCACTGGTTACCCAGCTTCCACATGCCGCCTATCAAACAGGTCATCTCCCTGCGGTCTTACCCGGTTGACCCGGTGGGGAACCTCATCTCGAGACGAGCTTCGCACTTAGATGCTTTCAGTGCTTATCCCAACCGAACATAGCTACCCAGCGGCGCCCTTGGCAGGACGACTGGCACACCAGCGGTTCGTCCACTCCGGTCCTCTCGTACTAGGAGCAGCTTCTCTCAAGTTCCCTACGCCCACGATGGATAGAGACCAAACTGTCTCACGACGTTCTGAACCCAGCTCACGTACCGCTTTAATTGGCGAACAGCCAAACCCTTGGGACGTACTTCCGCCCCAGGATGCGACGAGCCGACATCGAGGTGCCAAACAGGGCCGTCGATGTGAACTCTTGGGCCCTATAAGCCTGTTATCCCCGGGGTAGCTTTTATCCGTTGAGTGATACCCCTTCCACTCGGAGGTACCAGATCACTAAGCCCGACTTTCGTCTCTGCTCGACTTGTAGGTCTCGCAGTCAAGCTCCCTTATGCCTTTGCACTCTTCGGCTGGTTTCCATTCAGCCTGAGGGAACCTTTGGGCGCCTCCGTTACTCTTTAGGAGGCGACCGCCCCAGTCAAACTACCCGCCTGCCACTGTCCTGCGCCCGGATCACGGGTCGCGGTTAGAACCAAAACACAACAAGGGTGGTATTTCAACGTCGGCTCCACCGAGGCTAGCGCCCCAGCTTCACAGCCTCCCACCTATCCTACACATGCTAAATCCCAATCCAATGACAGGGTGTAGTAAAGCTCCACGGGGTCTTTTTGCCCTATCGCGGGTAACCTGCATCTTCACAGGTACTTCAATTTCGCCGAGTCCCTCGTTGAGACAGCGCCCAGATCGTTACGCCATTCGTGCGGGTCGGAACTTACCCGACAAGGAATTTCGCTACCTTAGGACAGTTATAGTTACTGCCGCCGTTTACCGGGGCTTCGATTCAGAGCTTGCACCCCTCCTCTTAACCTTCCGGCACTGGGCAGGCGTCAGCCCGTATATGTCAGCTTTCGCTTTAGCACGGACCTGTGTTTTTGCTAAACAGTCGCCTGGGCCGTTTCACTGCGGCCTCGACTTGCCGAACAAAGCAGCGTCGAGGCGCCCCTTCTCCCGAAGTTACGGGGCCAATTTGCCGAGTTCCTTAACGAGGGTTCTCCCGATCGCCTTGGTATTCTCTACCCGCCTACCTGTGTCGGTTTACGGTACGGTCACCTTTGATCTCGCTAGACACTTTTCTTGCCAGCTTGGCTCACTCGAATTGCAGCAGATGCCACTTTCATTCGCTTCTCGGCGTTGAATGGGAGGACGGATTTGCCTGTCTTCCCCGCCTACCGGCTTAGACGCGTATAGCCAAAACGCGCTCGAACTACCATGCTGGGTCATGCCCTTGCTCTCACCTGGGCTCAACTCACCCGCTTCGGATCGACCTATACGGCCGAACCAACCACGGGGTCGCATCCGCCAGGCGACACCTTGCGGTGCAAACGATCTCTGGTGGTTCCGGAATATCAACCGGATGTCCATCGCCTACGACGTATCGTCCTCGGCTTAGGCCCGACTAACCCTGAGCGGACAAGCCTTCCTCAGGAAACCTTAGGCTTCCGGCGTGTGGGTTTCTCACCCACATTGCGCTACTCATGCCGACATTCGCACTCCCGCACGCTCCAGCCGTCCTTACGGTCGACCTTCGCTGCATGCAGGACGCTCCCCTACCGCCCCTGATCCGCGAACGGCTCACAGACCCGTAGCTTCGGTACCAGGCTTGAGCCCCGTTGGATCTTCGGCGCGGAACCACTTGACCAGTGAGCTGTTACGCACTCTTTCAATGATGGCTGCTTCTAAGCCAACATCCTGGTTGTCTGAGCGACTCCACATCCTTTACCACTTAGCCTGAATTTGGGGACCTTAGCTGACGGTCCGGACTGTTTTCCTTTTGACCACGAAGCTTAGCCCTCGCAGTCTGACTCCCGAGCTCTGGAATCACGGGATTCGGAGTTTGATTGGGTTTGGTAAGCGGGAAGCCCCCTAGCCCATTCAGTGCTCTACCCTCGTGATTGAACGCCCGAGGCTAGCCCTAAAGCTATTTCGGGGAGAACCAGCTATCTCCGGGTTCGATTGGCATTTCACCGCTATCCACAGCTCATCCCCTAGCTTTTCAACGCTAGTGAGTTCGGTCCTCCACGAGACATTACTCCCGCTTCAACCTGGCCATGGATAGGTCACCCGGTTTCGGGTCTACTGCATGCGACTTGACGCCCTATTCAGACTCGCTTTCGCTTCGGCTCCGTCCTTCGCGGACTTAACCTCGCCACACACAAGTAACTCGTCGGCTCATTCTTCAAAAGGCACGCCATCAGGCTACCGGCCCGAAAGCCGGCAACACCCTCTGACTGTTTGTGGGCACGTGGTTTCAGGTGCTATTTCACTCCCCTTCCGGGGTACTTTTCACCTTTCCCTCACGGTACTGGTTCACTATCGGTCGCCAAGAGTATTTAGCCTTGGACGGTGGTCCGCCCAGATTCCCACATGAGAGACCTTCCACGTGGTACTCAGGTGGCTGACCTGGAGGTCGCTCGCTTCGCGTACGGGGCTATCACCCTCTCTGGCCCGCCTTTCCTGACGGGTTCGACTCACGATCGACTTTGTAACTCCAGCGGGGTCCTGCAGGTCCCCGACGTCAACTCCTACAACCCCTACTCAGAAACGGCTGCCACCTATCACGCTGAGCTGGTTTGGGCTATTCCCGTTTCGCTCGCCACTACTCAGGGAATGATCTCTTTTCCTCCCGCTACTGAGATGTTTCAGTTCGCGGACTTACCTCACCCGGGCCTATGTATTCAGCCCGGAGTGACTGGGCATTACCCCAGCCGGGTTTCCCCATTCGGACATCCCTGGATCACAGCTTGCTCGCAGCTCCCCAGGGCGTTTCGTCGCCTGCCACGTCCTTCATCGGCTCTTGGCGCCAAGGCATCCACCCCGTGCCCTGTGTAGCTTGACCTCCCTCAACAACTCACCCATCGGGCAGTTGCCAAGGGATGTCCGGGATCATCACCTTGTCGTTCTTTCTCGGCAGAAATCGAAGTTCAAAAAAGACTCTCATTCTTCCGATCACATCTTCACTTTGTAAGGTGCAGCAGGCTACGTGCCTGCTCGTCCAGCGATCCGCTGGTCGGTGACCTCGAGTCATTGCCTCGAGCCCACGGACCAGAGGATCCCTTGGGTGGCTGACACCAGAAGACGGCTCGAAGACCTCGAGCCGTCACCACGACCAGCCAGG
>CAVONF010000001.1:142500-237809 GCA_963697275.1 uncultured Chloroflexia bacterium
GGGCCCGTGAGCAACCAGTACAGCAGTGCTCCCAGGAGCAGCGCGATGGTCGGCTTGATGAGGCGCAGCAGAGCCTCGTTGACGAGGTACCTCATCGTTCCGGCGCCGCTCCCCAGCAGCTTGACGGCCCTGAAGGGCCCGCACGAGCGTGACCTCGTCGGCGTACTCCAGGTCGCCGCCAACGGGGATGCCCCGGGCGATGCGCGAGACGACGCCCACATGCGCAGCGATGCGCTCGGCGAGGTACATCGCCGTGGCCTCTCCCTCGAGCGTGGGATTGGTGGCGATGACGACCTCCTCGTAGGGCGCACCAGCGGACGTCCCGCTCGGCGATCCGGTCGAGCAGCGGACCGATGCGCAGCCGCTCGGGACCGATGCCGTCCACGGGTGAGATGGCGCCGTGCAGCACGTGGTAGCGGCCCCGAAAGGCCCTGGTGCGTTCCAGGGCCAGCACGTCGAGGGGTTCCTCGACGACGCAGAGGCGCGTGTCGTCGCGCGCAGGGTCGCTGCAGATGGGGCACAGCGGCCCGGTGCTGATGTCGAAGCAGCGTTCGCAGAAGACGACCTCGTCGCGCACCGCGACGAGGGCCGCGGCGAGGGTGCGAGCCTCCGTCTCCGGCGCGCGCAGCAGGTGGTAGGTCAGCCGCTGCGCGGTCTTGGGGCCGATGCCGGGCAGTCGCGAGAACGATTCGATGAGCCGGGCGACGGGCTCGATGAGCTGGCTCACGAGACAGCCTGGGCAGAGTCGATCCTAGAGGCCGGGGATCGGAGGCCGCCGGTCACGCGGGCCATCTTGTCCTCGGCTGTCTTGCGGGCGTTGGCCAGCGCGTCGCCGACGGCCGCGACGACGAGATCCTGGAGCATCTCCACGTCGTCGGGGTCCACGACGCCCGGGTCGATGGTCACCGACACGATCTCCTGCTTGCCGGTCACGACTGCCTTGACGACACCGCCTCCGGCGCTGCCCTCGACGTGCAGATCACGCAACTCCTGGTCGACGCGGGCCATGTCGGCCTGCATCTGCTGCGCCATCTTGGCCAGGTTGCCCATGCCCACGCTGCTTCTCCTTCGCTTCTAGTCGATGTCCTCGACGCCGGTCAGCTCCCCACCGAAGACGCGCCGCGCCTGGGCGACGAGGTCGCCTTCGCCGGAGTCGACAGGCTCGACGAGCTCCAGGTTGGTCACCACGCAGCGTACCGCCACAGGCCGGCCGACGACGGCCGCGATGCCCTCCTCGAGCACGCAGGCGCTTGCGCTCGGCGATGTCGCGCATGAAGGCCTGGTCCTCCGGGAAGCCCAGGACCAGGAACCCGTCGCGCATCTCGACGGGGCGGCAGGTGCTCACGAGCGGACGATTGGCCGGGTTGCGGCCGATGGCCGCCACGATGCTGGGCCAGGCTGCGCGCACGGCCGCGATGTCCCGGCATCGCTGGCCGGTGTCGGCGCGACGAGAGGGGCCGATCCCGGCCTGGCGGGCCGAGGGCGCTGCCGAGGTGCGAGGGCGTGCGCCGACGTGCTGCCGGGCCCGGCGCACCGGCGGCGCGAGCTGGCTGCGTCGGGCGAGGCCCGCGCTGCGGTGCCGGCGCGCGCGATGGCTCAGCCGCCGGGGCTCGTTCGGCGGACCGTCTCCGCATGGTGCGGCGGGGATGCGGCGCTGTCGTCGACCGCCGCGCCGCCAGCAGGCAGAGCTCGAGCTGCCAGCGGTAGCCTCCCAGGCCGCTGCGGCTGGCGTCGATGCCGGTGAGGCGGCGCGCGGCCTCCGCCAGTGGCCGGGCGCAGCCACGGACCTGACCCGAAGCGCCGCGAGGCGCTCCACGAGCGTCGCCCGAAGGCGAGCCACGACCTGCTCGCTGAAGGCGACCAGGTCGCGGCCGTCGGCCTCGAGGTCATCGAGCACGCCGATGCCGGCGAGGACATCGCCACCCACCAGGGCGTCGATGAAGGCATCCACGGCCTCGGCTCGGCCAGACCCGAGCAGGTCGGCGATGGCCGCGGCGTGATCGGATCGTCCGCGCTGACGAGCACCTGGTCGAGCATCGACTCGGCGTCACGCATGCCACCGCCGGCCAGCTGCGCGATGAGCGCGACGGCCGCGGGCTCGACGTCGCGACCCTCTGCGTCCAGGATGCGGCGCAGCTTGCCGTCGATCTCGGGCACCGGCGAGCGGCCGGAAGGTGAAGCGCTGCAGCCGGGAGACGACGGCCGGCCGGATCTGGCTGGGTCGGTGGTGCAGAAGATGAAGAGGACGCCCTCAGGCGGCTCCTCCAGGGTCTTGAGCAGGACGTCCCAGCCTTCCTTGATGCGCTGCACCTCGTCGATGATGAATACCTTGCGGCGCAGGTCAGCGGCCCCGGTGTAGACGCGCGGCACGAGCTCGCGCATGTCGTCGACCTTGTTGTTGGAGGCGGCGTCGAGCTCGATGACGTCGAGGGCGCGACCCTCGCGGATCGAGACGCAGCTGGGACACGCATCGCACGGTTCGCCGTCGCGCAGGTCGGTGCAGTTGACCGCCTTGGCCAGGATGCGCGCCATCGAGGTCTTGCCCGTCCCGCGCGGGCCGACGAAGAGGAAGCCGTGGCCGACCCGCCCCAGGCGAACCGCGTTGCGCAGCGTCTGCACGACGGCAGCCTGGCCGACCATGTCCGCGAACGTCTGGGCACGGAAACGCCGGTAGAGCGCCTGCTTGGCGCTCCCGTTCTGCGGGCTGGTCGTGATCGGCCTGTCGGTCATCGGTCTCCGTGGGCCGGTCGGCGGTGGGTCCGCGGACCGGCGCGATGCAGACGGTCGAGGGCCGCGCACCGAGGAGCTGGGTATGCCGTGCACCCTCCGTCGATCACGACGCTCGCGAGCCCGACCGGGGCGATCGACTCGGACCAGGCCGGTCCGCGGCACCCGGCGAGCAGCGCTTAACGCTGCTTCCTTCCGGACCTGACGTGGTTCACGCGTCGCCGCTGCGCGGGACCCGATCCTCAACATCGATCACCCCGTTGGCGTCCGCGGGCAGCGGACCTCGGGAGGGGATTCAGCCCTGCTGGAGCGGATTGCAGGTACAGGGCACCGCTAGTTCCCCGCCTAGCACGGCCTAGTGATGATAGCGGCCACCGGGACAGAGGGCGAGGGATGGCGGAGAGGGTGGGATTCGAACCCACGATGGGTTGCCCCATACGGCATTTCCAGTGCCGCGCCCTCGGCCTCTAGGCGACCTCTCCATGCCCGCATCGGGACAGTGATCGGCGAAGGCGGTGGCGGAGAGGGTGGGATTCGAACCCACGGTGCTTTCGCACACCGCTTTTCGAGAGCGGCACCTTAAACCACTCGGACACCTCTCCGCGGGCGAGTCTAGCAAAGCCAGCCTCGACGACCCGTCCAGGCGCCTCCGATCGGAGCCGCGTGCAGCAGTGCACCCGGCGCTGACGCCGGGTGACCCCGGCCGACCCCGGCTGACCCCGCCGTATCAGGCCCGCGCGCGCTCGGGATCGAGGTCCGGGCGCAGGGCCGCGGCATCCTCGCGCAGGATGCCCGAGACGACATCGAGCCGCCGCGGCAGACCTCGCGCCTCGGCCAACTGGACGGCTGAGTGGCAGGCGCCCTCGCTCGGATCGGGCAGCGCGAAGACGACGCCGTCGGCGTCGGCCTGCTGCAGGGCTCCGATGCACATGGCGCAGGGCTCCACGACCGAGAACACGGTCATGCCGGCCAGCGATCGGCGACCCAGCCGCGTGGCCGCCTCGCGGACGGCGATCATGACCGCGTGGGCGGTGGGGTCACCGCTGCTCCTGACCGACTCCCGGCCGTGCGCCACCATGGCCTCGTCGAGGACCGCCACGGCCCCGTTGGCGCGTTCGCCCGCACGGGCTGCCTGGGCAGCCTCGGCGAGTGCGGCGCGCATGTAGAGCTCGTAGTTCATGACCGGCCTCCGGTGCGCGTCACGAACGCCTGACGGTGCATGCTCATCATCGTAGCTGGCGGCGAGAGGCGGTACCATCGCACTGCGCAACCGTCCACGCAGCAACACGGGCAGGTGGTCGTGCCCTGCCCAGAGGGGATCCACGACCGACATGGCCAGGAACCGCAGGATCGGCATCCTTACCGGGGGCGGCGACGTGCCCGGCCTCAACAGCGTCATCAAGAGCGTCACCTATCGCGCCACCGAGCTCGGCTTCGATGTCTTCGGCATCCGCCGCGGCTGGGAGGGCCTGACCCATCAGCAGCCCGGCGCCGAGATGGACTCCCGCTACGTGGTGCCGCTCGACCGCATCTACACCCGCACCATCGACCGGACCGGCGGGACCTGGCTGCACAGCTCGCGCACCAACCCTCGCAAGATGAAGAAGTCCACGCTCCCGCCGCACCTCGACGCCGCGCGCGCCGAGCAGATGCGTACGGGTGAGGACCGCTACGACATCACTCCGGTCGTGCTCGAGAACATCGAGTCCATGGGCCTCGACTACCTCATCCCCATCGGCGGCGATGACACGCTGAGCTTCTCGCAGGCGCTGCACGACAACGGCGTGCCGCTCATCGCCATCCCCAAGACCATGGACAACGACGTGCAGGGCACCGAGTACTGCATCGGCTTCTCCACGGCTATCACCCGCGCCAAGGACGCCATCAACCGCCAGCGCACCACCATCGGCTCCCACGAGCGCATCGGCGTCTTCCGCATCTTCGGCCGCGATGCCGGTTTCACGGCCCTGTACACCGCCTTCGTGACATCGGCTCGCTGCCTCATCCCGGAGGCTCCCTACGACATCGACCGGCTGGCTGCCATCCTGGCCGAGGACCACGCCAACAATCCCAGCCACTACTCCTTCGTCATCACCGCCGAGGGCGCCATCTGGGAGGGCGGCAGCATCGCCGAGGTCGGTGAGCCCGATGCCTTCGGCCACCGTCACAAGGCCAACGTGGCAGAGATCCTGGCGGCCGAGCTCAAGAGCCGCACAGGCATCGACACCATGCACTCCGACCTCACCTACGACCTGCGCTCGGGTGAGCCCGACTCGGTCGACCAGATGGTCGCCATCGTCTTCGCCAACACCGCCATGGAGCTGGTGGCCGACGGCAAGCGCGGCCGCATGATGGCCATCCGCGAGGGCCGCTACTCGCATTCGCCGCTGCCCGACCCGGAGCTGGGCGCCGTCTCGGTCGATGTCGACGCGATGTACAACCGGGACCGCTTCCGCCCGGTCTACACCGGCCTGCTGGGCCGGCTCGCTGCTGCTCGGCCACGGTGTGGCCGCGCTCGACGAGTAGGCGCAGCACGGAGATGGAGACCGAGTCCGGGCATGAGGTCTGCCTACCTGCGGCGCGTCCTGAGCGTGTGGGGGCTGCTGGTGGCCGCCCTCATCGTGCTCATGGTGACGGCGTTGGCCGAACCCTTCGAGCCGGACAGCTTCGGGCCGGGCCATGACGCCCGGGCCTACTGGGCTGCGCCGCTGGACGATCCCTACGTGCCCGGTTCGGTGGGACAGGAGAGCGCGTATCTCTACTCGCCGGCATTCCTCGTCGCCCTGAGCCCCTTGCGGGCCCTGCCCTGGCCGCTCTTCCTGGGGCTCTGGACCACGATCCTGCTGGCCGTGCTGTACTGGCTGGCCCGTCCCCTCCTCTTCCTGCCGCTGGTGCTGCTGGCCCTGCCGGAGATCTGGGGCGGCAACATCACCATCCTGCTCGCGGCGGCCATCGTGCTCGGCTTCAGCCGGCCGTGGGCGTGGGCGTTCCCATTGCTCACCAAGGTGACGCCCGGGCTCGGCGTGCTCTGGTTCGGCGTGCGCCGCGAGTGGCTCGCCTTCGCGCTGGCCATGGCCGCCACGGTCACGGTCATCGCGGTCACGGCCCTGGTCACCCCGGGCCTGTGGGCCGATTGGTTCGCGCTGCTGACCAGCAGCACCGGCTCCAGCACGGTGCCCGGATCGGTGCCCATCCCACTCCTGGCTCGTCTGCCATTCGCAGCCGCGATCATCGCCTACGCGGCCGTGACCGATCGACGCTGGCTGCTGCCGGTCGGCGTGCTGCTGGCCATGCCGGTCATCTGGTGGGGCAGCCTGGCGATCCTGACCGCGAGCGCAGCGCTGAAGCGTGATGACATCGAGGCCCGGGTCGACGGACTGCTGGCCGGGATCGAGACGCGCTACCATCGGCGCCTCTCGGCGCAGCGAGCGGCAGCGTCGACCAGCTAAGGAGTCGTCCGCGCGCCGACGCGTCACGTCGGCCTTCATCTCCCGGGAGGCAGCCATGTCCGTCAGCCATCGCCGTGCCAGCGGCACCCTGTCCACCATCGTGCTGTCGCTCGCCGTCCTGGGCGTGGGCAGCACCGTCAGTGCTGCAGGCAGTCCCGAGGCGGCTGTCAACGAGCTGCTCGATGCGGTCAGCGCCGGCGACCTGACACAAGCCGAATCGCTCGTCTGCGAAGCTGAGCGCGGTGCCGTCCGGGAGATGTTCGACATCGGCGCACAGCTGGGACTGGATGCGGGCGAGACGTCGATGCAGGCACTGACCGTCGCCATCGACGACCGCAGCACCGAGCTCCTGGAGCAGGGAGACGATGCCGCCACGGTGCGGGTCACCGGCACGCTGATGGTGGACGTCGACGAGGACCAGATCCGCGAGCTGGTTCGGACCATGCTGGAGAGTGAGCAGGGCCCCGATGACCCGCCCGTCAGCGACGAGGACCTTGAGTTCATGGTCCCGCTCATCAGCAGCGCCTTCTCCAGCGGACAGCCCCTCGACGAGGAGGTCACGGTCGTCCTCGAGGGCAGCGAGTGGCTCGTCTGCGGTGGTCTCGGGGAACCGGCCGAGGACCCTGACGAGTTCCCGGCAGCGGTCTCGTTCGAGGGCCTCTGCGGGCTGGTCACGATCGACCAGCTGAGCAGTCTGGGCGTGCTCGAGTATGACTCCAGCCAGGGCTTCGAGACCACCTGCACGTACTCGCTCTCGTCGTACGAGAGTTACCACTCCGTCACCGTCAGTCTCAACGAGGGCTACCGCCTCGAGGACTCTCAGGCAGGCCTTCGGGATTGACGAGGAGACCAGCGTGGCCGGCAACGCCGCCTTCCGTAGCGGCGACCAGCTCTTCGTCGAGGTCGGCGACGACGTCCTCCAGGTGGTCGTCTACCTTGGCGAGGAGCCTCCCGCCGATATCGATGTGCTGACCTATGCCGGCCAGATCGCGGAACTGTTCATCCCGGTCCTGCCAGAGCTCCAGGCCGAGGAAGCGCTGATCGTGGCGACCCCGGAGCCGGAGGGCCCATCCCTGTGTGAGTCGCTGAGCCTGGAGACGATCAATGCGCTGGGGCCGGCCCAGTACGACACCGTCGAGGGCTATGAGGGTTACTGCTCCTACAGCACCAGCTCGACCGAGGGCGGCTTCGCCTTCCTGAGCACGAGCCTGGATGCATCCCTCAGGCTCGAGGACCTCAGGACGTTCCTGCCCGATGGCGAAGAGATCGCCGTCGCCGGACGGCCAGCATATGCGGTCATGGGCCAGCTCTTCGTCGAGCTGGACGAGGGCGTCCTCACCGTGGCGGCCGTGTCCGCATCCGCTGATGGCTCCGAGATCGGGGACCCCGGCGCGTACGCCATCAGCGTGGCTGAGGCGCTCATCGCGGCGCTCGAGACGGACGCCGGGTAGTCAGGGCGGACGCAGCGTGGTCAGGGCGTGCCGGCAGCCGGCGTGTCGAACGGCGCGACCCGGGTAACGATGACGCGCCTAGACTAGGAAGGTCCGGGCGCGAGGCGCCGGTGGCTGCAGGTGGATGCTGCAGGCTGGCATGGAGCCCGGACGCGACGCCCGCTCGTGCCCGCGGGCATGAACATGGAGGAGACAGATGTCTCGACGCCGATCCCTATGGCTCATGCCCGCCGCGGTCCTGGCCGCGACGGCCTTCGCTGGAGCCCCTGCGCTCGCACAGGACGAGGAGACGACGGTCGTCCCGGAGACACTCGTGGCTGGCTTCGTGCCGTCGCGTGAAGCCGACGTCCTTGTGACCAACATCGATCCGCTCGTCGCCTACCTCAGCGAGGCACTGGGTATCCCGGTGGAAGGCGTCGTCACGACTGACTACACGGGTCTCGTGACCGCGATGGAGACCGGCAGCGCCCACATCGGTGCCTTCGGGCCGTTCGGGCTCGTGCAGGCCATGGAGCGCGCTGGGGTGGTCCCCATCCTGCAGACCGAGCGCGACGGCCAGGTGACGTACCACACGCAGTGGTTCACCAACAACCCGGACAAGTACTGCCTGGACGAGCCGGTCGAGAACGACGAGGGCTTCCTGACCTGCAACGGCACGGACGTCGCTGACACCGAGGAGGGCTATACGTTCGGCCCCAAGGGTGAGGAGGGCATCGCCCTGATCGAGGCGGGCACGACCGTGTCCTTCACGACGCCGACATCCGCCTCCGGCTATGTCTTCCCGGCCCTGCAGCTCATCAACCTCGCTGGCCTGGACCCGGAGACGGACGTGCAGGCCATCTTCTCGGGCGGCCATGACAACTCCGTCCTGGCCGTCTGCAACGGCGATGCCGAAGTAGGCGTCTCCTTCGACGACGCCCGCGCCATCATCCAGGAGGGCGACTGCGACGACATGAGCAAGGTCGTCACCTTCGCCTTCTCCGACGAGATCCCCAGTGATGGCATCGCGGTCGCCGGCACGCTGCCGGCCGAGCTGCAGCAGGCCATCGCCGACGCCCTGGTCGCCTACTCGGAGACCGAAGAGGGCGCCGCAGTGCTCGACGCGGTCTATGAGATCGGAGCCTTCGGTCCGGCGAACCTCGAGTCCCTCGAGCTCGTGCGTGACGCCGCGGCCAAGCTCGGCATCACCGAGGACTAGCCACTCGCATCCATCTGGCGGGTCGGCGGTCGCCGACCCGCCAGATCCGCTGATGCCGGAAGGCTCCCGCCCATGATCCGCTTCGAGCACGCCTCGGTCACCTACCGAGGCGGTGTCCACGCGCTGAAGGACCTGACGCTGGACATCGCCGACGGTCAGATGCTCGTCATCGTGGGTCTCTCCGGCGCCGGCAAGTCAACGCTCATCCGGGCCATCAACGGGCTGGTGCCGCTCTCGGCGGGCGACGTGACCGTGGATCGACGGTCGCAGTCGCTGGCGCGTGCGGCAGGGAGCTGCGGGAGATCCGCTCCGGCATCGGCATGATCTTCCAGGACTTCAACCTGGTGAAGCGCTGCCTCGGTCGTGGACAACGTGATGATGGGCCGGCTCCATCGCATGCCCACGCTGGCGCTCGCTCCTGGTCGCTGGCGGCCCGCAGGACGTGGAGATCGCGCATGCAGTCGCTGGAGCGCGTGGACATCGTGGAGAAGGCCTGGGTGCGCGCCTCCGACCTCTCGGGCGGCCAGCAGCAGCGCGTGGGCATCGCCCGAGCGCTCGCCCAGCAGCCCGGCATCCTGCTGGCCGACGAGCCGGTCGCATCGCTCGATCCACCGACCTCGCACGTGGTCATGCGCGACCTGCAGCGGATCAACCGCGAGCTGGGCATCACCACCATCGTCAACCTCCACTTCCTGGACCTGGCGCGCGTCTACGGCCAGCGCATCATCGGGTTGCGCGCCGGTGAGCTGGTCTACGACGGACCGGTGGCAGCGAGGCCGACGAGCATGTCTTCCGGGACATCTACGGTCGGTCGCTGACCGCGGACGACGTGCTGGAGACGGGCGGCCGCGTGCGCGCGCTCGGCCGCGCCTCGGCGACCACGTGACCGCACCCGCCCTGCCCGCGGCCCGAGGCGTTCGCGACGTCCCTCGAAGCCTCGTCGTCGCCCACTCGTGCTCGCGGGCTCATCGGCGCCGCGCGTCCTGACCGATCGGTCGAGCTGGCATCGGCGTCGATCTGGTCGGGCTCATCGAGGAACTCGGACCCGCGGACAGGGCATCCTCGCGAGGTCCTGCTGCACCCAACTTCGCGTTCTTCCCGAGACGGTCGGTCCGCTCATCGAGACCTTCCAGATGGCGGTCGTGGCGTCCGTCATCGGCTGTGCGCATCGGCCTGCCCGCTGGCCTTCCTCGCGTCGCGGGTCACGTCGCCCAACCGTTGGGCGCTGCGCATCGACCGTTCGGTCCTCAACGTCATCCGGGCCCTGCCGGACCTGCTGTACGCGCATGATCTTCGTGGCCGCGCTCAGCATCGGCCCCACGGCCGGCGTCCTGGCGCTGATCTTGTTCAACATCGGCGTGCATGGCCAAGCTGCTGTCGGAGACCGTCGACGCGGTGGACACCGGTCCCATGGAGGCGGCGCACGGCGGCCGCGCGGCGCACGCGCTGATCGGTCCGCAGCGCGGTCTTCCCCCAGGTGCTGCCCAGCTACGTGGCCTTCTCGCTGTACGTCTTCGAGCTCAACATCCGCGCCTCGACGGTCATCGGCATCGTGGGTGCGGGCGGCATCGGCAACCTGCTCTCAACACGCAGATGAAGGCCTTCAACTTCGAGCAACGTGGGCCTCATCATCCTCGAGCTGTTCGTGCTGGTGCTGCATCATCGAGCTCGTCTCGATCGACGCTCCGGCGGACGGCTGGTGTGAATGGCCGCCGTCGCGGCGACCTCGGTCAGCAAGCGCCGACCCGGCCATCGCACCTGCGTCGCGACCTGGTCTCGTGGCGCGTCGGCTGCGCTGTTCCTGTGGTCGACTGCTGAGCGTCGGCCTGGAGCTCGACCGGCTCGTGCGACTGCCGGCGCGCCTCGTGGACATCTTCGGGCGCATGTTCCTGCCGCCCGACTGGGATACCTGGCGGGTCTGGCCGTGGAGGAGATGATCGTGTCCATCCAGATGGCCTGGATCGGGCACGCTCATCGGCGCGGTGCTGTCGCTGCCGCTGGGGTTCCTGGCTGCCCGCAACGTCAGGGGTGGCCCCATCTGCTGACGGTCCGCATCGGCTGGTCCTCGACGCCATCCGGGCGTTCCCGGAGATCGTGCTCGCCGTCGTCATCTTCGTGCCCATCGCCGGCCTCGGGCCGTTCGCGGGCGCCCTCGCCATCGGGGTCCACTCGGTGGGCACGCTGGGCAAGCTGACCGCGGAGGCGATCGAGTCGATCGACCCGGGCCCGTGGAGGCCGCGCCGGGCCGAGGGGCCGCACGGGGCTCCAGTCCAGCGCTGGGGCGTGCTGCCGCAGGTGCTGCCGGAGGTCGTGGCCTTCTGGCTGTACCGCTTCGAGATCAACCTGCGCGCCGCCGCCGTGCTGGGCGTCGTGGGCGCCGGCGGCATCGGGCCTGCTGCTCCACCAGACGCTCAGCTACCGCCGCTTCGACAAGGCGGGGATGGTCGGTCATCGTGATCATGGTCGCCACGTTCATCGACCTGGTCGACCAGGGTGCCCGCGGATGGGTCCGCAGACGCATCATCGAGGGCTCCGATGCCTGGGCAGTCGAGGGCGCGAAGCCGACGGTGTCGGCGTCCTCGGGTCCGTTCCTCCTACGCTGCTGGGTCACATGTCCCCTCACGCCGAGCCCGTCAGCGATGCGTTCATCCTGCGCAACCGCGAGTCCCGCGAGACCGAGGAGGCCGTGCGCCTGGCCCCTGCCGCACCGCGCTCGTGCGACTCGCGTGGCCGTGAGCGTGACGGAGGCGCCGGATCGGGTGCGCACCGATCGTTCGAGCGCGACCGGGACCGCATCATGCACAGCAAGGCCTTCCGCGGCTGAAGCACAAGACGCAGGTCTTCGTCAATCCCGAGGACGACCACTACGTGACGCGGCTCACGCATACCATCCAGGTGACGCAGATCGCACGAGCCCTGGCCGCGGCACTGTCGCTCAACGAGGCCCTCGCGGAGGCCATCGCGCTGGGCCACGACGTGGGCCACTCGCCCTTCGGCCACACCGGCGAGGAGGCGTTGTCGCCCTACTTCCCGACCACGGGCGGCTGGCATCACGCTGCCCAGAGCGTGCGCGTCTTCGAGGTCCTCGAGGACATCAACCTGTCCTGGGAGGTGCGCGACGGCATCCGTGCCCACTCCTGGAAGATCGAGCCGCCACCCGCCACGCAGGAGGCCCTCTGTGTCCGGTACGCCGACCGCATCGCCTACCTCACCCACGACGCGCTCGATGCCATGCGTGCCGGCATGCTCACGGCAGATGACTTCCCGGCGGCCATGCGCGCTCGCTTCGGGCCGCCGGGCTCGCCGCTGGATCGGTGGCATGATCGACTGCCGTCATCGAGGGTTCGCTCGCCGGCGGCGAGGTGCGCATGGAGGACGACGTCCTCGCCGACATGGACGAGCTGCGCGATTTCATGTTCGAGCACGTCTACCTGGCACCCGCGCAGCGCCAGCACCAGCGGCAGGCCATCGAGGTCATCCGACGGCTGATGGATCATCACCTGCGCCACCCCGAGGACCTGCCGAGCCTCGTTTCGGGACACTGACGCCGATCGCGTCACGCAGGCAGCCGACTACGTGGCGGGCATGACCGACCGCTTCGCCCTGCGCACGCACCTGCGCCTCTTCGGCACGTCCGGCATGGACGACCCCGACCTGTGAGCGACCCGTTCGGCGATCTGCTGCCGGGGATCCGCGTCGGTGTCGACATGGACGGGGTCCTGGCCGACTTCAACACCGGCTGGATGCGGCGCTACAACCGCGAGTTCGGCACCCAGCTGGAGGCCTCGATGGTGCGGCAGTGGGATGGCCTGCGAGACGCTCACGCACTTCCGCTCGATGGAGGAGTTCTGGGACTGGGCCAGGGGCGAGGCTGCACTCGACGTTCCGGGATGCACCGGCGCTGCCCGGTGCCATCGAGGCGGTCCGCCGTATCGCAGCCGCGACACCGCCTCGTCATCGTCAGCTCCAAGTTCGAGTGGGCCATCCCCGATTCGCTCGCCTGGCTGGCCGATCATGCTGTGCCGGCGCGCGAGGTGCACTTCCTGTGGGACAAGTCACTGGCCGGATGCGACATCTATCTCGATGATGCCCCGCACCACCTGCGCGACCTGACCGCCACCCGGCCGGAGGCCATCATCTGCCGGATGGTGCACCCCTGGAACGAGCCCCTGCCCGGTGTCGTGGACATCCACTCCTGGTCCGAGTTCGAGGCGCTGGTCGACCGGATAGCGGCAGCTGGACCGAGCCAGACCCATCGGTAGCCCGGACCTGACCTGTCGGCGACCTGGTCGTAGCGACAGCAATAGTTGCGGTCGCAACTAACCTGTGGCATGATAGGAGCCCCAAGGAGGTACTCCCCCGATGCCCGCCATCACCGTCGCAGACATCACCACGCTCCCTCGTCTCCCGCGACCTGAGCTGTCGCTGGCCCGACCCCGTCCGGTCAAGTCCGTGACCAGCGCCCCCAGCGGGTACGAAGGCGAGGGCTTCCCGGTGCGACGAGCGTTCGCCGGCGTGGACCTGCGGGACCTTGACCCCTTCATCCACCTCGACCAGATGGGCGAGGTCGAGTACGCCCCGGGGGAGCCCAAGGGCACGCCCTGGCACCCGCATCGCGGCTTCGAGACCGTGACCTACATGATCGACGGCATCTTCGAACACAGCGACTCCAACGGTGGCGGCGGTGTCATCACCAACGGTGACACCCAGTGGATGACGGCCGGCGCCGGCATCCTGCACATCGAGAAGCCACCCGAGCACCTGGTCATGAGCGGCGGACTCTTCCACGGCTTCCAGCTCTGGGTGAACCTGCCACGGGCGCAGAAGTGGACAGCACCGCGCTACCAGGACCTGCGCGCCGACGAGGTCGGGCTGGTGGCCTCGACCGACGGCGGTGCGCTGCTGCGCATCATCGCTGGCGACGTGGCCGGCTTCAGCGGGCCGGGTTCCACGTATACGCCCATGACACAGGTCCACGCCACCATCAGCCCGGGCGCGCAGCTGGACATCCCCTGGCGTGCCGACTACAACGGCCTGCTCTACGTGCTTAACGGCGATGGCAGCGTCGGTATCGAGGGGAGACCGATCGGCATGGGCCAGCTGGCGGTCTTCGGCCCCGGTGACGTCATCACCATCAAGGCCGCCACGGTCCAGGAGAGTCGCAGCCCGAACATGGACGTGCTCATCCTCGGTGGTCGACCCATCCGCGAGCCGGTGGCCTGGATGGGACCGTTCGTGATGAACACGCGCGAAGAGGTCGTGCAGGCCTTCAACGACTACCAGGCCGGACGGCTGGGTTCCATCCCGGCCGTCCATGGTGCACCGAACCGCGTCATCTCCACCGAGCGATCGGGGGCTGCGGGGGCCGGGGCATCGGCCTGAGGCTCCGGCCTGGGCTCACGTCTTGAGGCTCACTTCTTGAGTGCCTTGCCGATACCACCGCCGCGTCGCGCCGGCGGCGACTGAGGGATAGCCTCGTCCACCGGTGCTGCCGCGGGTGCTGCGGAGACCAGGGTGATGGACGCCTCGGGGGCGACATCGGCCGGCAGGGCCGGCGTCGTGGGCCGCCCGATGGCTCCCAGCCAGGGGTTGGAGACCAGGCCGGTCAGCGTGACGATGAGGATCAATCGCTGCAGCGTCTCCATCGGTGGACTCCTTGCCGTTCGTCATGTCGTCGACGCCAGCATCATCGGGTCCCAGCCGCCGCTGCGATAGCGGCGGGCGGACAGCGTCGCTGTCATCCACACGACAGGCCGGGGTCCGCAGGTCGAGCCACGGGACTATCCTCATGCGGTCTACACGCTCCAGCCAAGGAGTCCCCATGCGGCGCTTCCAGCAGGTCGATGTCTTCGCGCCGGAGCCACTGCGCGGCAATCCGGTCGCGGTCGTGCTCGATGCGGGCGATCTCTCGACCGAGCAGATGGAGCATTTCACGCGCTGGACGAACCTGTCCGAGGCGACCTTCCTGCTGCCTCCCACGGACCCGGCCGCCGACTACGGGGTGCGCATCTTCACCGCTGCCGGCGAGCTGCCCTTCGCCGGACATCCCACCCTGGGCAGCTGCCACGCCTGGCTGCAGGCCGGCGGACAGCCACGCGACCAGCGACTGACCATCCAGGAGTGTGGGGCCGGGCTCATCCCGGTCCGGCGGGATGGCGATCAGCTGGCCTTCCAGGCACCGCCACTGCGACGCTCGGGACCGGTCGCCCCGACGCACCTCGAGGACATCGCCCGCATCCTCGGCATCGGCAGCGCCGACATCGTGGACAGCCAGTGGGCCGACAACGGTCCCGGCTGGGTCGCGGTCATGCTGACCTCGGCTGCGGCCGTCCTGGCGGTCTCGCCCAGCCTGCCCCGGGGGATGTCAGCGGACCGCGTGGACATCGGCCTGGTGGGTCCGTGCCCCCCGGGTTCGGAGTGTGCCTACGAGGTACGAGCCATCTTCAGCAACGATCGCGGCGAGCTTCTCGAGGATCCGGTCACCGGCAGCCTCAACGCGGCCTTGGCGCAGTGGCTCATCGGGAGCGGCCGCGTCAGCCCCCCCTATGTCGCCAGCCAGGGCACGCTGCTGGGACGGATCGGTCGCGCGTACATCAGCCAGGACGATGCCGGCGCCATCTGGGTGGGCGGTGCCACCCACACGGTGCTCGAGGGTCAGGTGCGCTTCGAGGCAGGCGGCGTGGTCACCCGCCTGGCCGCCTCGGGATAGGCCTCGTCGAGCGCCGCCAGCAGGCGCGCCTCATCGGGCCGCCGCAGCCACGTCCAGACCAGGTAGGCCGCGTTGAGGGCGGTCCAGGCGACCGCGGCCGGAACGACGAGCCAGAGGAGCGGCACCTCGTCGCCGCGCGCGGCGACCCACTCGATGGTCAGCACCAGGCCGCTGAGCCACAGGAGGCCCGCGCCGGCCGAGTAGGCCAGCGTCACCGCGCTCATGTGGGAGAGCGGTCGCCCCAGGGACAGGGCGGCCACCTTGGGGGTATCGGGTTCGTAGAAGTAGGCGGCCTCGAGGCGGTGTGCCACGGGCACGGCGCTGCCGAGACGCGCGGCGATGGCACGCTCGAGCCACTCGGCGTGGCGGCGTGCGAACACCGTGTACCAGAAGAGGTAGCTGGCCTCCATGAACACGAAGGGCACCACGAAGGGCACGACGAGCACGGCACCTCCGAGGGGCTCGGCGAGGGACGCCACCAGGATGGCCAGGACCACGATGGTCCAGGTGCGCATATGCACGAAGAACAGGCGCGAGTACTCGAAGAGCATGCCGCGCATGCGCTCCAGCTGGCGCTCCAGCAGCTCGATGACCGGATCGACCGACTCGTTCGGGGCCCTTGCCGGCATGCCGACAGGATGTCACACCGGGCCGCTGCGGGCAGCCCCGACCGGGATCCAGCTCAGCTGACGTTCACCCGGATGGAGTGGTGGCCGCGAGCGCCGTCGGGTGCGGGTGCGGTCTGCTCGGCGGTCTGGACCACGCCATCGCCGTCAATGGCCCGCACGCTGATGCGGTGATCTCCCGGATCGCCCGCCACCCAGGGCAGCTTCCACTGCACCCAGCTGGCATCGTTCAGCGGCTCTGACATCTCGGCGGGCTGCCACTCGCCGCCATCGATGGCGACCTCGACCGCCCGCACACCGCGATCCGGCGCCCAGGCCACGCCGGCGATGGCGACGGTCGCGCCAGCCGCCACGGTGCTGCCGCTGCGTGGCACGTCGATGCGTGATTGCGTGAGGATGGGCGCTTCCTTGGCCCAGCCGCGCGGGATCCAGTAGCCGTCGAAAGCGTCCCAGGTCGTGAGCTCGATCTCGCTGAGCCACTTGGTGGCACTCACGTAGCCGTACAGGCCCGGGATGATGAGCCGGGCGGGGTAGCCGTGGTCGACCGGAAGCGGCGAGCCGTTCATGCCCAGCGCGATCATGGGACGGCGCTCCGGATCCATCGCCCAGGCGGTCGGGAAGCCGGCCGTGAAACCGTCCACCGAGCGGCCCACGATCTGGTCGGCATCCGGCCGCACGCCAGCCATGTCCAGCACCTCGCGCAGGTCCACGCCGGTCCAGAGCGCGTTGCCGACCAGGCGGCCACCGATCTCGTTGGAGACGCAGGCGATGGTCACGTACTGCTCGAAGAGCGGCATCTGCGTGAGGTCGTCGTAGGTCAGGCTGACCTCGCGGTCAACCATGCCCCTGATGGTCAGCATCCAGTCGTCGACGTTGACCCGAGGCGAGACGAGGGCGGTGTCGATGCGATAGAAGTCATCGTTGGGGACCACGATGGGCGTGATGCCCTCGATGTCCAGGGAGGAACCCGCGGGCACCTCCGGCACCGGTCCGGCGGCGACCGGGAGCACCGCATCCTCGGCCGCGCCACCAGGGCGGCTGGCCAGGAGGTTGCGGCCGAGGACCCCGAGGACGATGGAACTCACGGCCACCCCGCCGCCGACCTGCAGGAAGCGACGACGGTCCCAGTCAGGCATCTGCGCGGTCCCACTGGCGGCAGCTTCGGTGCGGCTTCGGTGCCGGCAGCGGTGCTGGGCCGTATGGCTGTGGCGCGGACGCCGGTCGCCCAGACCGGACCGGTCGCCCGGAGCATCAGGCGCAGCGCCGCCAGGGCGACCGTGATGGAGATGGCGACCGTGATGACCGCGAGCAGCGGATCGATGAGCGGCCGAGTCAGCGACGCGAACAGGCCCACCGCGCCGGCCAGCACGAAGCCGACCAGCGGGACACTCCAGGAGCGGCGCCCGGCGACGCCCAGCAGGCCCGCGATGATGATGGCAGCGATGATGATGCCGACGTTCAGGGCCAGCTTGTTGTTGCTGCCGAAGAGCTCGACGATGAGTTCCTTGGCGCCAGGAGGCTGGTTCTCGATGACCAGGTCACCGATGGCGATGACCAGGGACGGCGCGGTGGCGATGACGCCGGCCATGACCTCTGCGATCGCGATGCCGAGTGCGGCCGCCAGGCCGCCGGCGGCAAAGGCGGCCACGTCCGCCCCCCCGGCGGGAGCTGTCCCAGGGTTGGATGTGGCGGCGGGCGGCGGAGGCACGGCGGGCGCTTGGCTCATGGACGCGTATCGAAGCAGAGCCGTGTGACGACGCGACGACGGACCGGTGCGGCATACTCCCCTGCCATGGCACACCAGACTGCGACACAGCTCGAGCAGGGCCTGGAGGGCATCATCGCCGCGCCGGCCGATGCCGGGGTAGTCCGGCTCATCGTCCGCCGCCCCGGGGAGGGCCAGCGCGAGATCCTCGACGAAGGGGTGCTGGATACGTCGGCCGGGCTGGTCGGCGACGACTGGGTGAAGCGACCGTCACAGCGCACCGGCCGGCCCAGCCCGTACGCACAGCTGACGATCATGAACGCGCGCTTCGCGCAGCTCATCGCCGGGGATGAGGGGCCAGATTCCTGGGCACAGGCTGGCGACCAGCTGTACCTCGATCTCGACGTCTCGGAGGCGAACCTGCCGGTCGGCACGCGGCTGGCAGTCGGTACCGCCGTCATCGAGATCCAGGCCGAGCCGCACACCGGCTGTGCCCAGTTCAGCGCCCGCTTCGGATCCGATGCCCTGCGGCTGGCCAACTCGGAGCGCGGTCGGGCACTGCGCCTGCGTGGCGTGAACACGGTCGTGATCCGATCCGGCGTGGTGCGCAGGGGAGACATCGTCCGCAAGCTCTGAGGGTGGATGCTGCACGGCGGGCGCGCTCGGGACCGGCTACCCGCGTGACCGTGCCGACTGGATGCGGGCGTGCCGGTCCCACTTGACGCGGTGAGGCACTATCGAGAGCACCCGGGACCTGGGGGGCCATGCCGTGGCGCGGGAGAGCGGGAGGACACGCCCGATGGCCAGCCACTCACCCATCCAGGCGACCGTGCTTCGCCGACCCTCGCCCGATGCGGTCTGCACCTGCAGCCACCCGGTGGACTGCGACTGCGGCTGCCATGACCGGCGCTGTGATTCCTCGGAGCACGTCTGTCACCTCGACTTCCTGCCCGATGAGGGTGGCCTGGCCTACTGGGGCTGCCCGGGGTGCACGCCCGGCCAGGGTGCGCCGCACTATCTCGGCTGCGAGCTCATCGGCTGGAACGTGCCTGTCCCGCCAGCAAGTCCCCTGCCACGGTGGGGCGGACCGGCGCCGTCAGCCTTCGCCTGAGCCGCGCAGCCCCGCGGTGTAGACCTCCGGGTTGACCACAGAGGCTGGGCGTCGCCCAACGAGGACCGCGACGACAGCCTCGATGGCACCCCGCTGCAGCGCCTGCACGGACTGCTCCGAGTACCAGCCCGCGTGATCGAGCAGGATGGCCTGCTCGCAGGCTCGCAGCGGATGATCGCCGGGGAGCGGCTCCTCTTCGTATACGTCGAGGCCGGCCGCGGCCAGGCGCCCTTCCTCGAGGGCCGCGATGAGCGCGGTCGTGTCGATGAGCCCGCCACGTGCCGTGTTGACGAGCACCGCCGAGGGCTTCACCAGTCGGAGCGCGGCCGCGTCAACGAGATGGCGCGTCGCCTGCGTCAGGGGCGCGTGCAGCGAGATGAGGTCAGCTTCGCGCAGCAGACCCTCCAGGGCCACCGGCTCCGCACCCACTGCCCGCACGGCGGCGTCCGAGAGGCCGGGATCGAAGACCAGCGCGCGCAGCTCGAAGCCGCGCAGCTTGGCGTGGACCGCCCGCCCGATGGCGCCGAAGCCGACGAGGCCGAGGGTCGAGCCGCTGATCCGTCTGCTGGGATGGGCCTGGCCGATATCCCAGGCTCCGGCCCGCACCAGGCGGTCGTGCCTGACGATGTGACGCGCCGCCGCCAGCAGCAGGGCGATGGCGTGCTCGGCGACCTCGTCGGTGCCGAAGCCGACCACGTTGGTGACCACGATGCCTCGCTCGGTGGCGGCCGCGAGATCGACGTTGTCCACCCCGGTTCCGTAGCGACCGATGACACGGCAGCGTGGCAGAGCGGCGATGACGCGCCGGGTCAGCGGCAGCTGGCGCACCATGACAGCGTCAGCGTCCGCGGCGAAGGCGATGGTCTCGTCCTCGCCATGGCACTGCCTGATCTCGACACTGGCTCCGATCGAGGCAGCCACGTCGCGCTCGATGGCATAGGCGACATAGCCCGCATCCGCGATGGCGATGCGCGTCATCCCCGGTGGGCCTCGTGGGCGGGCACAAGGGTCTCATCGTGGTCGCGTGTCTGGGCATGGCTGTCGGAGTCGCCGTGCTCACAGGGGTCGACGTGCACGAGGATGGTGTCCAGTCCACGGACCGAGTGGAACAGCGTGTGGCGGACCCGCTCGGCGATGGCGTGCCCCTCCGCGACCGTCTGGCGGCAGTCGACCACCAGCTCCGTGCTGGCGACCAGCCGGTGCCCCATCCAGCGGACACGCACCGACTCGACCTCGAGGACACCCTCGACCGCGGCGGCGATGCGCTCGATGTCAGCCACCAGCTCGGGGTCGACGGCGTCCATGAGCCGTCGGAACACGGCACGCGCGGCATCCCTGAGGATCCACAGGATGAGCGCGGTGATGACCAGTCCGATAAGGGATCCGCCAGCGGGAAGCCCAGCCAGACGCCGATCGCGGCGACGACCACGGCCAGGGAGGTGATGCCGTCGGTACGTGCGTGCAGGCCGTCGGCGACGAGCGCCTGTGAGCCGATGTCACGTCCGACGCGGATGCGGTAGATAGCCACGGCCTCGTTGCCGAGGAAGCCGACGAAACCCGCCAGCCCGACCAGCCAGAGGTCTGCGATCTCCGCAGGAGCGAAGAGGCGTTGCAGCGACTCCCAGCCCACCAGGACCGCCGAGAGCGCGATCATCAGCACGATGAGGAGGCCCACGAGGTCCTCGGCCCGGCCGTAGCCATAGGTGTACTGTCGGGTCGCCGCCGCGCCGGCCGACCACGAAGGCGATCCACAGCGGCACCGAGGTCAGGGCGTCGGAGAAGTTGTGGATGGTGTCCGCGAGCAGCGCCGTGGAACCGGTCTGGAAGACGATGAGCAGCTGCACGACGGCGGTGGCCATGAGCGCGGCCAGCGACACCTTGACGGCGCGAACGCCCTTGTGACTCGCCTCCAGGGCGCTGTCGAACCCGCTCGCTGGATCGTGGCTGTGGGGGCGCAGGAGGTGCTTCAGCCGCTCCCAGCGGCCGTCACCGCGGGCGTGATGATGCTCGTGGTCGTGCGCCCCATCGGCGGCGTGGTCGTGTGGCCGCGCCGTTCCGCGCGGCTCGCTCATGGCGTGGCCGGCTCCACGCTCGCAGGGGGCTCGGCGTCGGGGTGCGGCTGCGCCTCCTCGATCTCCTGGGCGAAGCGAGCGATGATGACGACGACCACGAAAGCCACGGCCGCGGCCGCGACAGCCAGCAGCACCTCGCCCTGCGGTGCACCCAGCACGGTCGAATCGACGCCTGCGGGCCACGGCCAGAGCACGCGCACGGACCCGGCCATCAGGCCGATGAGCATGGCCAGCACGACGTCGTGGTGCCGCTTCAGGGCCACGTGCAGCAGCTGCGAGAACAGCGCCAGGCCGATGACGGCGCCGGCGAGGAAGACCCCGAGCGTGACGACGTCTCGCTCGGTCACGGCGGCAAGCACGGCACCATACATGCCCATCAGCACGAGCAGGAACGAGCCGGAGATGCCGGGCAGGATCATGGCGCAGATGGCGATGGCGCCGGCCACGAAGAACGTCCACAGCTCGGCGTCGGTGGCCTGCGCCACCGTTTCCTCGGTGGTGCCATCACGCAGTCCGAGCAGCATGAACGTGAGCAGGCCTACGGCCGCGATGACGACGGCGTGGCTGGCTCGGGGTGCCCGGATGAGCCGCCAGGCGATGACCACGGAGCCGGCTACCAGGCCGAGGAAGATGGCGGCCATCAGCTCAGGCTGCTCGTGGAGGAGCTGCTGGATGAGGCGCGCCAGCGCCAGGACGGCCAGCAGGATGCCGATCCCCAGCGGGATGATGAGCGGCCAGTCAACAGCGGACAACCAGGCGCGGAAGCCGCGAAGGTCGCCCCTGAACAGCAGACCGAGCGCCCGTGAGCCTGCCCGGATGGAACCGATGAGCCGCTCGTAGATGCCCAGCACGAGGGCCACCGTGCCACCGGAGACCCCGGGCACGATGTCCGCGGAGCCCATGGCGAAGCCGCGCAGCAGGTTCAGGAGGATGGTCACGAGCATGGCGCCGAGTATAGGTTCGCATGTGGTCGTGTCGTGCGGGTGAGTCCGGCAGTGGTGCCCGGACCCACAGGCATGGCTGGCGCGCATGCCTGGGGTCCGGGACAATAGGCCCCGGCTCGGCCGATGGGGAGATCGACCATGAGCACCAACGCTGCGGCCCTCGATCGCTCTCGCGTGGAGCGGATCCGGCAACGCGAGGAGGCAGCCTATCGGGCACGCTCGCCGCGCAGCGCCGCCCTGTACGAGCGCGCCCGTCGGGCGCTACCGCTGGGCGTGGCCAGCACGTTCCAGGCCTACGATCCCTACCCGCTCTTCATGACCGATGCGCAGGGGTCACGCATCAGCGATGCCGACGGCAACGAGTACCTCGACTTCGACATGGCCTTCGGCGTGCTGGCGGCCGGGCACTCGCACCCCTTGCTGGCCGACGTGCTGGCCCATCGTGTCGCCCACGGCACCTGCTACACGTTCCCGGTCGAGGACGGCATCGTCCTGGCCGAGGAGATCAAGCGACGCTTCGGGGCGGACCTGGTGCGCTTCTCCAACTCTGGCACGGAAGTCGACCATGGACGCCATCCGCGTGGCGCGGGGGTACACCGGTCGCGAGAAGGTGCTCAAGTTCGAGGGCGGCTATCACGGCCATCACGACGACGTGCTGCTGAGCATCCAGCCACCCCGCGACCTGATGGGCCCGGCAGAGGCGCCAGCCGCCGTCCCGGCCACAGCCGGCATGCCGCGCAGCCGCCTCGACGAGACGGTCGTCGCGCCGTACAACGACGCGGCTGCCCTGGAGGCCGATCCTGGAGCGGCACCGCGGGGAGATCGCGGCCATCCTCATCGAACCGGTGCAGTTCAACATCGGCGTGGTGCCGCCGCTGCCGGGCTTCCTGGAGCGCGTCCGGGACCTGGCCACGGCGCACGGCGCGGTGCTCATCTTCGACGAGGTCAAGACGGGCGTGGTGCTCGCCTACGGTGGCGCCACGGAGCACTTCGGCGTGCAGCCGGACCTGGTCTGCCTGGCCAAGTCCATCGGCGGCGGCATCCCCATCGGCGCCTTCGCCGGCCGCGGCGAGGTCATGAGCGTCATCGAGAAGCTGCCCGAGGCGTCCGGCCAGGGCACCGGCATCGCCCAGACCACCATCTCCGGTGGCGCCACCCGGGTGGCCCACCTGGGCACCTTCAACGGCAACCCCCTCTCCATGGCGGCCGGCGTGACCGTGCTGACCCGCATCCTGACCCCGGACGTCTACCCACGCCTGCATGCCCTCGCCGAGCGCCTTACGGCCGGCTGCCAGCAGGTCATCGATGCGTTCGGCCTGCCCGGCTACGCCATCAACGTCGGCCCCAAGGGCTGCGTCATGTTCACGCCCGGCCGCGTCACCAGCTATCGCGACTTCATCGGCCTCGACGGCGACCTGTGGCAGGCCTCGTTCTTCTACCTTGCCAACCGCGGCATCCTGCTGCCGCCCGGCCCGGACGACCAGTGGACGCTCTCGGTCCAGCACAGCGAGGACGAGGTCGACCGCTACATCGCGACCTTCCGGGCGTTCGCGACGGAGGTCGCGAACGCGTAGCCGCCGGCCGGGCCGGTCTGTGGCCGCCGCCCCGGTCGCTCAGCCGGCCAGGCCGGGCGGCATGCGTGGAGAGCGGCTGCTGAGTTCGCCGAGCGCCTCGTTCGCGCTGGCCACCCGCAGCGCCCGCCGCTGGCCCCAGATCTGGAGGACGATGACGACGAAGGCGACGACGAACATCAGCGTGCCCAGCACGTTCACCTCCGGCGGCACGCCGAATCGGGAGGCGCCGTAGACCCACAGCGGGAAGGTCGTGGTCTGACCAGCCACGAACGAGGTGATGACGTAGTCGTCGATGGAGAGGGCGAAGGACAGCAGCGCGGCGGCCAGGATGCCCGGAAAGATGAGCGGCAGGGTCACCTTCCGGAAGGTCGTCCACTCGTCGGCGAAGAGGTCCATGGCAGCCTCTTCGAGGGCACGGTCGAAGCCGGCGATGCGGGCACGGACAGTGACCACCACGAAGCTGATGTTGAACATGACGTGGGCGATGACGATGGTGGTCATATCGCGCTGGATGCCGAGGCTCACCCACATCGCCAGCAGCGAGGCCCCCAGGATCATCTCGGGCGTGGCCATGGGGATGTAGATGAGCAGGTTCAGCGGGCCGCGCCCGGTGAACTGGTAGCGGGTCAGCGCCAGCCCGATGAGCGTGCCCAGGATGGTCGCCACGACGGTCGCCAGGATGGCCACGATGAGGCTGTTGAGCATCGGCCCGGTGATATCCGGCCGGCCCCACACGGAGAGGTAGTTCTCCACCGTGAAGCCCTGCCAGGTGATGTTCTGCCGGCCCCGCGGATCGTTGAAGGAGAAGGCGATCATGAACACGATGGGCAGGAACAGGTAGAGCACCGCCAGCGCGGTGTAGGCAGGCAGGGCCAGCCGGGAGAGGCGTGCGCCGAGCGGCAGGCGCCGCTCCGGCGGCGGGGCCGTGCCGCCGCTCGCTGCCGTCGTCTCCGACATGGCCGTCATCAGGTGGTCAGGTTGTCCGTGCCCACGGCACGGGCGTAGATGGCCACCAGGACCAGCGTGGCGCCCATGAGCACGAAGCTCAGGGCAGCTGCCTCCGGGTAGGCGTTGGTCTGCAGGAAGAGACGCTGGATGACGTTGCCGATCATGGTCGTCTCACGGCTGCCCAGCAGTGCCGAGTTGACGAAGTCACCGATGGCCGGGATGAACACGAGCAGCGAGCCCGCGAAGACACCCGGCATGGAGAGCGGCAGGGTGACCCGCCGGAAGGCCTCAAGGCGCCCGGCGTAGAGGTCGTTGGCGGCCTCGATGAGCCGGGGATCGATCTTCTCCAGGGACACGTACAGGGGCAGGATCATGAAGGGCAGCACGTTGTAGGTGAGCCCGCTGATGACCGCCAGCGGCGTGGCGATGACGTGGTACGCCGGGTCCAGCAGGCCCCACTCCTTGAGCGTGCCCAGCACGAAACCGTTGTCGGCCAGGATGAGGCGCCAGTTCAGGGTGCGGATGACGAAGGCCGTGAAGAAGGGCAGGATGACCAGCAGCAGGAGGATGTTCTTGTAGCGCCCACCGCGAAAGGCGATGGTGTAGGCGATGGGGTAGCCGATGAGCAGCGCCAGCACGGTGACGAAGAGCGCGTACTCGAACGAGCGCACGATCTGCGTGGACCAGCGCTCGATCATCTCGGGGTAGACCCCGACGTTCCAGGTCAGCTCGAAGCCCGTCCCGAGCGTCCCGGTCTGCAGGCTGGTGCCGAACCATGGCGACCATGGGCACGACGAAGAAGAGGACCAGCCAGAGGCCGCCCGGAACCAGGAACAGGTAGGGCGTCAGCGAGCGCAGGCGGCGGGGCATCCCGGCCCTCCCGGGTGGCTGGCTGCCGCCACGGTGGTGGCCGGCCTCAGCCGACGACCACCTCGTTGAAGAGGTCGTTCCAGATGCGCTCCTCCTCCTCGTCAGGATCTTGTAGTCGTAGAGGTTCTCGAGCTGCTCCTCGGTCGGGAAGGCTCCCTCGGCGAGGATCTCCAGGGTCGCCGCCCATTCCTCGTCGCCCTCGGCACGCGCCGCCTCGGCATCCGCCCGGATGCGATCGGCAACGCCGGTCACGGGGCTGAAGTAGCCGATGTACTCGATGAGTGGCGTCGCGTTCTCAGGGTCATAGAGGAAGTCCATGAGTGCGTGAGCACCTTCGACATTGGCGGCACCCTTGGGGATGACCATGCTGTCGGTGTAGAACATGCCGCCCGTCTCCGGCACGATGAACTCGATATCAGGGTTGTCGTACAGCCTGATCTGGGTGACGTCGCCGCCCCAGGCCATGGTGATGGCCAGGTCGCCGCGTGCCAGGGCGTCGTAGTAGTCGTTGCCGTAGAAGGCCCGGAACTGGCCCCGGTCGGCAGCTTCCAGCAGCTTGGCCTGGGCGGCCTCGACATCCTCGATGGTGGCCTCCTCCGGCACCACGCCCAGCGACAGCAGGGTCAGGCTCATGGTGTCGCGCATCTCGGAGAACATGCCCACGCGACCGGCGAACTCGGGATCGAAGAGGTCGTCGAAGCTGCTGATCTCGCGACCCGTGAGGGTGGGGTTGTAGGCGATGCCTACGACGCCGCTGACGTAGGGGACGGAGTAGCGGGTGCCCGGGTCGTACCAGACATCGCGGTAGATGGGCTGGACGTTGGCCTCGAAGTTCGGCAGCAGGCTCTTGTCCAGCTCCTCGAGGTAGCCCAGGCGGATCAGGCGCTCGACCATCCAGTCGGTCGGCGTGATGACGTCGTAGCCGGTCGGATTGCCGGCCGCGAGGTCGGGCTGGATGCGGCCGAAGAACTCCTCGTTGTCGTTGATGTCCTCCCGGTAGGCGACGGCGGTGCCGGTCTCCGCGGTGAACTTCTCGAGCGTCGGGTAGGCGCCTGTCTCCTCGTCGATGTCGATGTACAGGGGCCAGTTGGCGAAGATGACCTCGCCGGAACCGTCGGCAGCGGCCGCGCCGACGGCAGACGTCAGCCCGGCCACGGCCACCATCAGACTGGCGGTCAGGGCCACGCCGGCCACCCTGGCTCGGGCAGGGGCGGTGGGAGTGAGCTCCCTGGTCGGATCGATGCTCATGACGGTCCTCGCTGCTCCTCTGCTCTGACCCCGCTGTCATCTGGTCCAGCGGGGATGACGAAGGTGTGTTGCGGCTGCCAGCTCAGCGCCACCGGCTGACCCGGGGGATGCGCCTGTGCGGCACCGCTCGTCTCGATGTTCTGGGCGTAGACCTTGATGGCGTGGCCATCGTCCATGTGCACGAGGTATTCCGTGCTGACCCCGACATAACTGGCATCCACGACAGTGCCGTGCAGGTGGTTGAGGCCGGGCTCGCGATGCGCGAGGGCAGCGGGGCCCGTGGACGCGACCAGCCGGAGTTTCTCCGGCCGCACCCCCACCTGCACGCGCGCCGTTCGAGGTGCGGCCCAGCCGGGCACCAGGACCGTCTCGCCGTCGTCGAGCCGCACGCGCGCGTACTCGGCATCGCGCTCGACGATGCTGCCGCCGAGCAGGTTGCTGACGCCCAGGAAGCCGGCCACGAACGCCGTGCGTGGGCGCTCGTACAGCTCGGACGGGTCGCCCAGCTGCTCGATCCTGCCGGCCTGCATGACGGCGATGCGGTCGGACATGGTCATGGCCTCATCCTGGTCGTGGGTGACATAGATGAAGGTGATGCCGACCTCCTCCTGGATGCGCTTGAGCTCGATCTGCATCTGCTTGCGCAGCTTCAGGTCAAGGGCCCCCAGCGGCTCATCCAGCAGCAGCACCCGGGGCTGGTTGATGAGCGCCCGCGCAAGGGCCACGCGCTGCTGCTGCCCGCCGGACAGCTGATCGGGCCGGCGCCGCTCCACGTGCGGCAGTTCCACCAGCTCGAGCATCTCACCGACCCGGCGGCGAATCTCCTCCTGCGGGACCTTGCGTCGCCGCAGCCCGAAGGCCACGTTCTCGAAGATGTCGAGATGGGGGAAGAGGGCATAGCTCTGGAAGACCGTGTTGACGTCGCGGCGGTGTGGGGGCAGGTCCGTGACGTCCTGCTCCCCGAGATGGACGGTCCCCGCAGTGACCTGCTCGAAGCCGCCGATCATGCGCAGGGTGGTGGTCTTGCCGCAGCCCGACGGGCCGAGCAGCGAGAAGAACTCCCCGCGCACGATGTCCAGCGAGAGGTCACCCACGGCCACGACATCGTGGTAGTGCTTGCTGACTCGCTCGAGCCGCACGTCGAGCGGTGTCAAGGCAACCGCATCCGGCTCATCGTCCCCCGTTCCCCCGAGTGCCGTTGGGTCGGGCGAGTATAGGCAGAGATCGCGCAGAGGTGCTGGCTGCCACGGTCGGTCGCCGGCGCGAGGGTTAGCATGACCACACGGCACACCTGGGGAGGGACGTAACGGATGCGCGTACTGCTGATCGGCGTCGGGACCGTCGGTGAGGCCATCGCCCGCCTGTCGGCGGAGCGCGACTGGTGCGAGGCGATGGTGCTGGCGGACAACGACCTGGCGCGGGCAGAGGCCATCGCTGCGGACATCGGCCAGCCCGACCGCTTCGTGACCACCCGGGTGGACGCCAGCGACAGCCAGGCGGTCGCGGGCCTGGCGCGCGACCACGGCGTGGACCTCATCGTGAACTCGGTGGACCCGACGTTCGTGATGCCCATCTTCGAGGGCGCCCTGGCGGCCGGTGTCGATTACCTGGACATGGCCACCAGCCTGTCGCGACCCCACCCCGAGCGTCCCTTCGAGCTCCCTGGCGTCAAGCTGGGCGACGAGCAGTTCGAGCGGGCCGCCGAGTGGGATCGATCCGGGCCGCCTGGCGCTGCTGGGGATGGGCATGGACCCCGGGCTCACGGACATCTTCGCTGCCTATGCCGCCAAGCACCTCTTCGACGAGGTCGCCGAGGTGCACATTCGCGACGGCGGCGACCTGGTCATCGAGGGCTACGCGTTCGCCCCGGTCTTCTCCATCTGGACGACCATCGAGGAGTGCCTCAATCCACCGGTCATCTGGGAGGACGGGGCGTGGCACACCACGCCACCCTTCAGCGGTGCGGAGCTGTTCCCCTTCCCTGAAGGTGTCGGGCCGGTCGAATGCGTCAACGTGGAGCACGAGGAGGTCCTGCTCGTGCCCAGGCGCATCCCGGCCCGCCAGGTCACCTTCAAGTACGCCCTCGGCAGTGACTTCATCGAGAAGCTGCGGACCATCCACGCGCTGGGCCTGGATCGCACCGACAAGGTCAGGGTCAAGGGGGTCGAGGTCGCGCCGCGCGACGTCCTGGCAGCCATCACGCCCGATCCGGCCAGCGTGGGCGATCGCATGGTCGGACGCGCCATCGTGGGCACCTGGGTCATCGGCCGCAAGGATGGGGCGCCGCGCGAGGTCTTCCTCTACCAGATGACCGATGCGCAGCAGGTCTGGCGCGAGACGCGCCTCGGCGCCGTGGCCTGGCAGACCGGCTTCAACCCGGTCTTGGCCATGGAGCTGCTGGCCACCGGCAGCTGGTCCGGCTCCGGTGTGCTGGTCCCCGAGGTCTTCGATCCCGACCCCTACCTGGCCCTGCTCGACCGCCACGGCATCCACCACGCCATGGTCGAGATGGAGCCGGGCGCACACCGGCCGACCTAGCGCGACTCCGGGGTGGCGGGTCGCGCCTCTCAACGCCTCCGCCGATGCGATGATGGGGCGGCACCTCGAAGGTACTGCGCCGAGCGCTGCCCGGGGCGCATGGGAGGTCCACCGTGGAACGCACGAAGATCGTCATCATGGGTGCTGCGGGGCGCGACTTCCACGACTTCAACGTCGTGTTCCGCGCCGATCCCTCGGTCGAGGTCGTGGCCTTCACGGCGACGCAGATCCCGGGCATCGATGCGCGGCGCTATCCAGCGGAGCTCGCCGGCGAGCACTACCCCGGCGGCATCCCCATCGTGCCCGAGGCGGAGCTGGAGCGGGTCATCACGGAGCAGTCGGCCAGGGTGGTGGTCTTCTCCTACAGCGACGTCAGCCACGAGACCGTCATGCACGCGGCGTCGCGGGCCCTGGCTGCGGGTGCCGAGTTCCGGCTGCTGGGACCGGACGACATCATGGTGCGGTCCCGCCTGCCGGTCGTGGCCGTCTGCGCCGTGCGCACCGGAGCCGGCAAGAGCCAGACCACCCGCGCAGTGGCGGCACACCTCGCTGAGCAGGGCCACCGGCCGGTGGTCGTCCGTCACCCCATGCCCTACGGCGACCTCGTCGCCCAGCGCGTGCAGCGCTTCGCCAGCCGCGACGACCTCGCGCGGCACCACACCACCATCGAGGAGCGCGAGGAGTACGAGCCGCACCTCGATGCCGGCCGGGTCGTCTTCGCCGGCGTGGACTACGAGGCCATCCTGCGCCAGGCCGAGCAGGAGGCGGACGTCATCCTCTGGGACGGAGGCAACAACGACCTGCCACTGTTCCGTCCCGACCTGCACATCGTCGTCGCCGACCCGCTACGTCCCGGCGACGAGCGACGCTACCACCCCGGTGAGACCAACCTGCGCATGGCCGACGTGGTCATCATCAACAAGATCGATTCGGCGGATGCCGAGGCGCTGGCTGCGGTGCAACACAGTGTCGGGGAGCTCAACCCAGCGGCAGAAGTGCTGACGGCCCGATCCGACCTGACCCTCGTTGGACCACTCCATCGAGGGCAAGCGCGTCGTCGTCGTCGAGGATGGACCCACGCTCACGCACGGGGGCATGACCTACGGCGCCGGCGTCGTGGCGGCACGCCGCTTCGGGGCCGCCGAGCTGGTCGACCCGGAGCCGGTAGCGGTCGGCTCCATCCAGGCTGTCCTGGAGCGCTACCCGGACCTGGAGCCCCTGGTGCCGGCCATGGGCTACGGCGAGGCCCAGATGCGAGAGCTCAAGGAGACCCTGGAGCGCGTGGACGCGGACCTGGTGCTGGTGGCCACGCCCATCGACCTGGGCGCCCTGCTGGAGCTGGACAAGCCGGTCACGCGAGTCCGCTACGAGCTGGCCCAGGTCAGCGGCCGGCCGCTCGGCGAGATCCTGCAGGGCCTGATGCGCGCACGCTAGCGCGAGGCTCGTCGGCGGCAGTGCGGGGCTTGCCCGTGCTGCCCTGCCGCCTGGTGGGACCCCCACCGCTGCTGTCCCTGCCTGCCACGGGCCGCCGGGCCTTCGGCGAGCCCGCGGGGGTGATGACGATAGGCGCCCCGCGTTCGCCCGGCGCCCCCAGCTCGTCGGGCGGCCACAGCACCTGCGCCGAGGGCACGCTGCGCGCGGCCCGCTCGGTGTGGACCAGCTGGTCGTCGAAGAAGATGTGTGCTCCGAAGGCGCGCAGCGCCTCGGTCTTGTCGGCCCCGCCCAGGAAGTAGGTCTCGTCGACCCGCACACCCCACGCCCGGAGCGTATTGACCACCCGGTAATGCGCCGGCGCCGCCCGTGCCGTCACGAGGGCAGTGCGGATGGGAGAGGCGGCCCCGAAATGGCCTTGCACCCGCGCCAGGCCCTCGAGGAAGGAGCGGAATGGCCCGGGCGACATGGGCTCGTCGGCGCGGGCCTCCTCATAGGCGTGGAAGGCATCGATGCCCTCCTGGTCGAAGATGCGCTGCGATTCCGAATCGAAGAGGACGGCGTCACCGTCGAAGGCGATGCGGACCTCGCTGGCCTCCTCCACCAGGGTCGCTTCGGGGGGCGGCATGATGAGGGCGGCAGGCACGCCTAGCTCACGCGCCTTGAGGACCTGCTCCGGTTCGGCGGTCAGGAAGATGTCGCAGCTGAGGGCCGGGAGCATCGGCCAGGGATCCGGCCGCCGCGGAAGACGCCGCGGGTGATGGGTAGCCCATGCCCCTCGATGGAGCGGAACACGCGCATCGCCGAGTCGGCATCGTTGCGCGAGAGGATGACCACGTCGACGAGCGGCACCCCGGCCCGCTTGTTGACTGCCAGCAGCCCCTTCACCAGCGGGAAGGCGGTCCCCGGGGCCAGCAGGTCATGTTCGTGCCGGCGCTGGAACTCGCGATAGGCGGACAACCCCTCCTGCTCGAAGACCCGGTTCGCCTCGGCCAGGTCGAAGAGGGCCCGGGAGGAGATTCCCACCACGAGCAGGTCCTTGAGTTCGACCGGCATCGACCCGTCCTTCACATCCCGGCGCGCTGAGCAGCGCCAGCCCGACCTCCAGCCTCGACCCGGCGGCGGGCTTCCGTCAAGGGGTCATCGGTCCTGTTCGTGACCGCGCCGCGAGGCCGGTCACGCCCGGACGCCCGCGGACAGCAGCGCTGGCGCCCCCGGCGATGGCCCCCGTGCTAGCCTCGGCAGCGATGATCACGCGCGTCCCCTACGACCACGATCCGGACTTCAGCCAGCCGCTGCTCATCGTGAGCGAGGCCGCCCGGGAGCGCATGACGTCCCGGCTGGCCTTCCTGTACGGCGACACGGTCGCGGCGGCATGGTGGCCCGAGCTGGAGCGCATCCTCAAGGTCCACCACGCCCACAAGCCGTCCCGGCTCCTGGAGGAGGAGCGGGGCCTGCGGCCCGAGGAACGGTTCACCCAGCGCGACCTCGTCCTCATCACCTACGGCGACGCCATCCGCGGTGAGCGCGGCAGCACCATCGAGGCGCTCCACCGCTTCGTCCAGGCCTACTACGACACCATCAACACCATCCATATCCTGCCCTTTTTCCCCTATTCGTCGGACCGCGGCTTCGCCGTCGTGGACTTCAAGGCCGTTGACCCGACGATGGGCACGTGGGACACCGTCCGGGCCCTCGGGGCCGACTATGACCTGATGTTCGACGCCGTCTTCAACCACGTCTCCTCACGCTCGGAGATGTTCCGCGGCTTCCTGCGCGGCGACCCCCAGTACCGCGACTTCTTCATCGCCTACGACTCGCCGGATGACCTCACGCCGGAGCAACGCAGCAAGATCTTCCGGCCGCGCACGTCGGACATCCTGACCCGCTACGAGACCATCGACGGCCCCAGGTACGTGTGGACGACGTTCTCGCCGGATCAGATCGACTTCGACTTCCGCAACCCCCGGGTCCTGCTGGCGGTGCTGGAAGCACTGCTCTTCTACGTGCGACGAGGCGCGGACATCATCCGCCTCGACGCGGTCACGTACCTGTGGGCCGAGCCTGGCACCGAGTCGATCCACCTGCCCCAGACGCACGCCATCGTCAAGCTGCTGCGCGACGTCCTGGACACGGTGGCACCGGGCGTCGCCCTCATCACCGAGACCAACGTCCCGCACGCCCAGAACATCTCCTACTTCGGCGACGGCCATGATGAGGCCCACCTCGTCTACAACTTCGCGCTGCCACCCCTCGTGCTGCACACGTTCTACGGCGGGGATGCGACAGCCCTGTCGGCGTGGGCCGAGGGGCTGGAGCCGCCATCGAAGCAGACCCACTTCTTCAACATGCTGGACACGCACGATGGCGTCGGCCTCCAGGGCGTCAAGGGCATCCTGACCCCCGAGCAGATCGCGACCCTGACCGATCGCGCCCTGGAGCACGGGGCCTACGTCTCGTACAAGGCCGGCGAGGCGGGCGAGGAGCCCTACGAGATCAACACCACCTGGTGGAGCGCCGTCAACCGGGATGGCAGCGAGGAGCCCATCGCCTTCCAGGTGCAGCGCTACGTCGCGACACGCAGCATCGCGTTGATGCTCAAGGGCGTCCCGGGCATCTACACGCACGGCGCCCTGGCGCTGCCCAGCGACCATCGGCTGGCGGAGCAGACCGGCATCAAGCGCGATGTCAACCGCGGCCTCATCGACCCTGAGCTCTACCGCCAGCAGCTGCATGTCCCCGGCTCCAAGCGATGGTTGCTGCGTCTGCAGCTCCGGGAGCTGTCGCGCCATCGCACGCAGAGTCGGGCCTTCCACCCGCGGGGCAGCCAGCAGGTGCTGAGATCCTCGCCGGCTGTCTTTGCCGTCCTGCGCACCTCACCCGAAGGCGATCGACACGTCCTGGCCATGACCAACGTGACCGACGGGTTCGTCCGGGTCGAGTACTCGCTCGCCGAGCTGGGCGTCCCCGAGCGGCTCTGGCACGACATGGTCAGCGGCGACCAGCAGCTCGCCGACGACGAGCGCCTCCCGGTCGAGCTGGGCCCCTACGAGGTGTGCTGGCTCATCCCGACCAGCGAGCGAGATCGCTGACGGCTCCCGCACCGGGGGCCGCTTCCACGGCAAAGATGCCCGGCTCGATGCCCGTGGCGGCCGTGTAGGCGCGCGAGACGTGGGGCACGAAGGCAGCCACGGCGCCGCGCTCCACGAGCGCCACGAGGCAGCCACCGAAGCCGGCACCGGCCTGGCGCCGCGCGATGAGCCCGGGCGCACCGGCCATGGCCTCGTGCATGGCCTCCATGGCTGGCGCTCCGATCTCGTAGAGCCGCATGGCGCCGTGCCAGGAGGCATCGAGGAGCGCCGCCAGCGCCGCTGGATCCCCGGCCGGCAGTGCCTCGGCCAGGTCCAGCACGCGCTGTTCCTCCTCGACGATGAAGCGGCAGCGGCGGGCGACCTCTGGCGGCAGCTCCGCCTCGTGGGCGGCGAGGAAGCCCGGCTCCACGTCCCGGAGGGCCCGGAGGCCCGGGTCGTGGCGGCGCAGGCTGGCCACCCCGGCCTCGCACTGGGCGCGCCGCTCGCCGTAGCCGGTGGCCGCCAGCTGGCGCTCCGCGCGCGTGTCGCAGATGACCACGGCCAGGTGTGCGGCCAGGGCCACCGGCCGGCTGGAGAGGTCGCGGCAGTCCAGCAGCAGGGCATGCCCGGCCGTGCCCGAGCACAGAGGTGTACTGGTCGAGGATGCCGCAGCTCACGCCCACGAACTCGTTCTCGGCGCGCTGGCCCGAGCAGGGCCGTCTCCACGGGCTCGAGCCGGAAGCCGCCGACATCGGCGAAGGCCAGGAGCGTGGCGATCTCGATGGCCGCCGACGAGGACAGGCCGCTGCCGAAGGGCACGGTGCTGTGGAACAGGCCGTCGAAGCCGGCCAGCGGGTGGCCCGCCGTCCGCGAGCACGGCAGCCGCACCACGCACGTAGTCCGTCCAGGGCACCTCGGCGGTCGTGGTCGATGGCAGCGAGGCTGAACTCGGCTGCGCCGGGCAGGTCCAGCGAGGCGATGGCGACCCGGCCGTCGCTCCGGGGCCGCAGCGCCAGCCAGGTGTCGCGATCGACCGTCATGGTCAGGACGTGGCCCATCGTTGTAGTCGGTGTGGCTGCCCATGAGGTCGACGCGCCCGGGCGCCCGGAACCAGGTCGTGGGCAGGCCGCCGAACCGCCTCGCGAAGGCGGCCTCGATGAGCGCTCGCCGCGCCGCGCGCGTCCATCCCTCAGGCGAGCCTCCTGCGAAGGCGACCAGCAGGGCCTCGACGTTGGCCATGGGGATGTCCGACATGAGCCGATGGGATGGCGCCAGCAGCAGCCCGGTCCCGTCGGGTGCCAGGTCGGCACGGCAGGCGACCACGGCCGCGCGGACCTCATCCGGCGTCCCGCGAGGCAGCACCGTCTGCGTGGAGACGCCGCCGTAGAACGCCAGCCGCTCTCCGAACGTGGCGTGCAGCCAGGCATGCTCCAGGACCTCGGGCTGGACGGGGTTGAGGGCCGTGAGCCCGATCTCCACGAGGTCGGGGATGATCTCGCCGATGCGCCCATCGGAGTGCATCAGGACCGGCAGGCCCACGCTCGACGAAGGGTGCGAAGAGCCGCGCCAGGCGGGGCTTGACGAGGCTGCGCCAGGTGAGCGGCGAGAAGAGCAGGCCGGCCTGGGCCCCGTAGTCGTCGCCGAAGTAGCCGCCGTCGACGCCCAAGCTCCAGGTAGCGCCCGATGAGCACGAGCTGGATCTCCGTGATGCGGTCGAGCAGCTCGCCGACGTAGGCCGGGTCCGCCGCCAGGTCGAAGAGCAGCTCCTCGAAGCCGCGCAGCGACCAGGCCCGCTCGAAGAGCGCGAAGCCCAGGTTGGGCACCACGAAGGCGTCCTCGCCGGTGCGCTGGCGCGGGTGCGTGCAGCCTCGTCAAGCAGGCCGGCTGCCTCGGGGTCCGGCCAGGCGTAGCCGTCGAGGTCGGGAGCGCTCGCCAAGGGGCTCTCGCGGATGAAGTAGCCCTCCTCGGCCGCGTCGTGACCGGCACCCCACCAGTCGGTGCGGATCCGGCCATCGGCGCTGAGGCGTGGCTGGTGGCTCAGGTCCACGCGCACGAGGTGGTTGTCGAAGCGGGCCGGCAGCTCCGAGACCTCCGAGCCGAAGTGCGTCGCCAGTCGGTCGCCCATCTGCGCGGTCCAGCCGACCTGGGTGGGCAGACGGTCGAGGGGCTCGTGGCGCAGCGCCCGGCGCACCCGCTCGCGGCGACTCAGGGGCATGCGAGGCACGTGCTTCGGCGGCCTGTCGATGGTGCTCGGCTCACGGATCTGAGGATACCCGCCTCGGCGACTCCAGCGAGGTCGGCCCGGCGGGCCTGACGAGTGCTGATGGGATGCGCCGCGACCAAGACGTATCCCTGCTGACACCGAGCACCGCGGTACACTCCGCGCGGCGACCCTCGTCGCCAACGGGCTGAGCGCCGGCGCGGCCGCGATGCCGGCCCATCGCAAGGAGGACCAGAGCACCATGAGACTGCTATCCCCGTGGCCCCGGCTGATGGCCCTGAGCACGATGGCCGTCGTCGCGACGGCCGCCCTCCTGCCGGCCGCAGCCGTCGCCCAGGAGCCCCAGGTGGGCGGCTCGATCGTCGCCGTCATCGAGGGCGAGCCCACCTCGGTCGACCCGGCCTTCGACTACGACTTCGTCTCCGGCCTGGCCACCTCCAGCATCACGGAGCCGCTTCTCAAGTTCTGCGAGGGCGACACGGCCCTCTGCCCCAACCTGGCGACCGACTGGACGGTCAGCGAGGACGGGCTGACCTACACGCTGACCATCCGCGAAGGCGTGAAGTTCCATGACGGCACGGACATGACCGTCGAGGACGTCGTCTTCAGCCTGGACCGCGTCCGCGACCCGGAGCTGGGCTCGTACGTGGGCTGGATGCTCGGCAACGTCGCCGACGTCACGGCGCCGGATGACAAGACCGTCGTCATCACCATGAGCCAGCCGGACGCGCTGCTCGAGTACGCCCTGGCCTCCACCGCGGCGCACGTCGTGAGCAAGGCCGTCGTGGAGGCGGCCGGCGAGGACTACGGCACGCCGGGGGTAGGCTCCATCGGCACCGGTCCCTTCAAGTTCGTGGAGTGGGTCACCGGCGACTACCAGAAGCTGGCCCGCAATGACGACTACTGGAACAAGGCCAGCGGCGGCCCGTATCTCGATGAGATCACCATCAAGATCCTGCCCGAGCCCACCACGCGCGTGGCCGGCCTGGAGACCGGCGAGATCGACTTCCTCGTCAACAACGTGCCGTCGGACCAGTACGCGACGGTGCAGTCCTTCGACAACGTCAGCCTCACCTTCGCACCGTCCTTCTACGGCGAGTGGATCACCTTCAACACGCAGGCTGCCGCCCTTCGACAACGCCAAGGTCCGCCAGGCGCTCAACTACGCCACCGACAAGGCCGGCCTGCGCGCGCTCTACTGGCCGGACACGCCCGACACCAAGGCCACCCTCGTGTACCCCACGATGTGGACCTTCGAGCAGGAGGCCTGGCAGGCCGCCTGGGACGCGCTGCCCGGCCTACGACCAGGACCTGGAGAAGGCCGCCCAGCTGCTCGAGGAGTCGGGCGTCGCGGACCAGCTCAACGGCATGACCATCTCGTACTACGAGTCGACGCCCTCATGAAGGGCATCGCCGAGTCGTTCATCGACTCCATGGCCCAGCTGGGCATCACCATCGAGGCCAACAAGACCACGTACCAGGAGAACATCGCGCAGCAGTTCGGCAGCCACGACGACTACGACATCTTCGTGGGCTCGTGGGGCTCGGACTTCCCTGATCCGTCGGGCAACCTGCGCCCCAACTTCGGCTCGGAGAACATCGTGGCCGGTGGCGCCAACGCCTCGGCCTACAGCAACCCCGACGTCGACGCGCTGCTGCAGGAGCAGAACACGCTGATCGACAAGGCCGAGCGCGCCAGGCTCCTCATCGAGGCCCAGGCGCATCATCGCCGAGGACTCCCCGCTCATCTCGGTCACCAACCCCGGCTGGCCGCTGGCCGTGAACAAGCGAGTCCAGGGCGCCGAGATCGGCCCGCTGTGGTACTGGGCTTCGCTCTTCAAGGACGTCTGGGTCACCGAGTAGCCATCTGCGGCATCGCGCCTCCGGGTCCGCGGCTGGCGGAGCCGGGTGGCGCTCGCACGTCCAGCAGGGAGGGGAACCGCAGTCATGGCGGCTACGCCGTACGTCGCCTGCTGGCCGCCATCCCGACCCTGCTCTTCGTCTCCTTCGTCACCTTCGGGCTGGTCCGGCTGGCGCCGGGCGACCCGGTCCTCATCGTCCTGGGCGGCAAGCGCATCAGCCCCGAGCTCATCGATGCAGCTGCGCGAGAAGTTCGGCCTGCGGGCGACCCGATCACGCCAGTACGTGGCCTGGCTGGGCCGCGCCGTGCAGTTCGACTTCGGCGAGTCGCTACAAGCTGCAAGCAGGAGGTCAGCGACCTCATCCTCGCCCGACTCGCAGATCACCGTCGAGCTCGTCGCCATGTCGGTCCTGCTGGCGATCGTCGTGGCATCCCGCTGGGCGTGCTCCAGGCCGCGGCGCGAGAGCCGCCGTGGATTACGCGGGCTCGTTCATGGCCTTCGTGGGCGTCAGCTCGCCGGTCTACTTCACGACCATCATCGGCGTCCTCGTGTTCGCCGTACTGGCTCGGCTGGCTGCCCGCGTTCGGCAGCGGCGACGACCCCGTCGACCAGCTCCACCACCTCATCCTGCCGGCGGTCGGCGCTCGCCCTGGGCATGATCGCGCTGACCTCGCGCATGACGCGCAGCGCGATGCTCGAGGTGCTCGCCGTCCGACTACATCGAGGCGGCCCGCGCCAAGGGCATGCCGGAGCGCATCGTGGTCCTGGTCAAGCACGCGTTCCGCAACGCGCTCATCCCGGTGCTGACGGTCACTCAGCCTGCAGGTCGGCTTCCTGCGTCGTGGGCACGGTGCTCGTGGAGTACACGCTGGGCCTGGGCGGCCTGGGCTCGCTCATCACGGACGCCATCCAGAACCGCGACTACCCGGTCATCCAGGGCATCGGTCCTGTTCCTGACGGTCGCTGTTCATCCTCATCAACCTGGTCACGGACCTGCTCTACGCCGTGGATCGACCCGCGGGTATCCGCTTGCACTGAGCTCGGCCGGTGTCCGCCTCGCTGCCCTCCGCCGGTCCGACCGTCGCGGCCTGCGCGCGTCGCGGCGCGCCCCGTTCGTTCGCAACCAGGCGGCGCGTCGGCGGCGCTCATCGTGTCTCATCCTGCTGCTGATGGTCGTGGTGCCGCGGCTGTTGCACGGCGCTGACCCCATCGCCCAGGACCTCAAGGCGTCACTCCAGCCGCCCAGCGCCGAGCACCTGCTGGGCACGGACAAGCAGGGCCGCGACATCCTGGGCGCGTGTCGTCTACGGCGCCGCAGGCCGACGCTCCTGGGCGCGATCGTCGTGGTCCTCGTGAGCGGCCTCGTCGGCATCCCGCTGGGCCTCATCGCCGGGCTTCTACGGCGGCGCGCGCGGACGGCCGTGATCATGCGCGCGCCTGGACATGCCCTGCTCGCCTTCCCGGCGCTGCTGCTGGCGGTCCTCGTCGTGGCCACCTTCGGACGCGGCCTGAACACGGCGGTGCTCGCGCTGGGCATCGTGTACGTGCCGGCCATCGCGCGCCTCGTGCGCTCCGTGACCCTCGTGCAGCGTCAAGCAGGCCTACGTGGAGGCCGCGCGCGCGCAGGGCTACTCCGCACCGGCGCGATCATCTTCCGCCACATCCTGCCCAACCTCACGTCGGGCCCATCATCGTCCAGTCCACCATCGACCTCGCCTACGCCATCCTGGACATCGCGGCGCTCTCAGCTTCCTGGGCCTGGGCCAGCCAGCCGCCGATCCCGACTGGGGCTCGATGCTCGTCGGACGGCCGCACCTGGATGCTGCTGTCAGAACCGCTGGCCGGCGGTCGTCGGCGGGTCGCCATCATGATCGCGGTCATCTGCCTTCAACCTCGTGGGTGACGGGCTCCGGGCGCAGCTGGACCCGCGCGCGAGCGGGAGGTCGCATGAGCGCACGGCGCGTCGGAGGAGCGCCCCGGCCGCGCCAGGGTCGGCGCCGCGGCGCCGCTGCTGGAGGTCCGCGGACCTCGTCCGCTTCCGCACCGGCGCCGGCGCGGTCACCGCCGTCATCGGGCATCGACCTGACCATCAGGGCCGGCGAGATCGTGGGCCTGGTGGGCGAGTCGGGCTCGGGCAAGAGCGTCACGGCCCGCTCCATCATCGGGCCTCATGCCCGCCGCGCACCGGGCCGGTCGAGGGCGCGTGCCGCTCGAGGGCGAGGAGCTCGTCGGCCGGCCCCAGAACGAGCTACCAGAAGATCCGCGGCGAGCGGATCGCGATGGTGTTCCAGGACCCGATGACCGTCGCTCGACCCGCTGTTCACCGTGGGTGAGCAGGTGGCGGAGGCGATCCGCTTCCACCAGGGCTGTCGAGGCCGGCCGCCAACGCCCACGTCGTCGAGCTGTTCGAGACGGTGGGCATCCCGCGCGCGTCGGAGCGTCGTGGAGCTCCTACCCGCACCAGCTGTCCGGCGGCATGCGCCAGCGCGTGATGATCGCGATGGCCGTCGCCTGCGGGCCGCGGCTGCTCATCGCGGACGAGCCCACGACCGCCCTGGACGTGACGGTCCAGGCGCAGATCCTGGAGCTGCTGCGGACGCTCAAGCACGAGCGGCAGATGGCGATCCTGCTCGTGACCCACGACCTGGGCGTCGTGCGCCAGATCTGCGACCGGGCGATCGTGATGTACGCCGGCCGGATCGTGGAGGAGGCGCCGGTGGCCAGCTGTTCGTCGACGCCGCTCCACCCGTACACCTGCGGGCCTGGGCGCCAGCATCCCGCACGATCCTGGAGCGCCGGCGGCGCCTGCCCCAGATCCCGGGCACGCCGCCGGACCCGGCGCACGCTGCCGCCGGGCTGCGCCTTCGCGCCCGCTGCCCGGTCGCCTGGACCGCTGCCACGACGGAGGTCCCGCCGCTGCGCCGACGCCGGCCCGGGCCGCCGCTCGGCCTGTCACCGGAGCGCGGAGCTGGTCGACTGGAAGCCTGACGCATCGACATGGGAGCCGGACATGACCGACACCGCACTCGTCGACCATCGACCCGGCACTCGCAGGCCGAGGAACGCTTCATCGACCTTCGAGGGCGCAGCGTACCTGGGTCGCGCATCGTGGTGACGAGGATCGCGAGCGACAGCGAGGGCCGCGCGCCGCTGTTGGCGCTCCACGGCGGCCCGGCGCCTGCCACGACTACATCGAGGTCGCTGGCCGCCATCTCCGCGACCGGCCGGCGCGTCATCTTCTACGACCAGCAGGGCTGCGGCAACTCCGACCAGCCCGACGACCCCGCACGCTGGACGGTGGACTTCTACCTGCGCGAGGTCGATGCGGTCCGCGAGGCGCTGGGCCTCGAGCGGGTCCACATCCTGGGCCAGAGCTGGGGCGGCATGCTGCTCATGGAGTACCTCGTGCGCCAGCCGGCCGGGCGTCGTCTCGGGGACGGTCGCCAGCTCGCCCGCGAGCATGCCCCAGTGGATCGCGGAGACGGGCCGGCAGCGCGCAGCGCTGCCGCCGGAGGTCATCGAGGTGCTCGAGCGCCACGAGGCGGCCGGCACCTGGGACGACCCCGAGTACGAGGCGGCCGTGAGGTCTTCTACCACCGCCACCTCTGCCGCGTCGTGCCGTTCCCCGAGCCAGTGACGCGCTCGTTCGCGAAGCCGGCCCGCAACCCGCAGGTCTACCGCACCATGAACGGGCCGACGGAGTTCCACGTCGTGGGCACGCTGCGCGACTGGGACATCACGCCCCGCCTGGACGCGGTCGAGGTGCCGACGCTCGTCACCAGCGGCCGCCACGACGAGGCGACACCGGCCAGATGGCGCATCGTCGCCGAGCGCATCCCGCAGGCCGAGTGGGTCGTCTTCGAGCAGTCCGGCCACATGTCGCACGCCGAGGAGCCGGATCGCTACATGGCTGTGCTGGCCGACTTCCTGGCGCGCGCCGAGCAGGGCCTGGCGCCCACGCGTGCCGCAGGCCACTCGCGACGCCGCCGGGAGCGCCAGCTGCCGCGCAGCTGCCGGGGCGTGGCCCGCTCACCGGCCGACCCGGGCCGGCGCGCCGGGTGAGCGTCGGCGGCGCCGACGGCCGCGAGGCCAGCGTCGGCGGCTCGACGGCTGCCTCGCCGCTCCTGGAGGTCGAGGACCTGCACGTCACCTTCGCGCGTGGCCGGCGGCATCGCGCGACCGCCTGACCGGCCGGCCGGCCCGCAGCGTGGCCGCGTGCGCGGCGTGAGCTTCTCGATCGCGCCGTGGCCAGACGCTGGCGCTCGTGGGCGAGTCCGGCAGCGGCAAGACGACGACGGCGCGGGCCATCCTGCGCCTCGTGCAGGCACGGCGGGCGCATCACCTTCGACGGCATCGACGTGCTGGCGGCGCCGTCCGGCCAGCTGCGCAGGCTGCGGGAGCGCATCCAGATCGTCTTCCAGGACCCCTACTCGTCGCTCAACCCGCGCATGACCGTGGCCGACACCCTCGCCGAGGTGCTCGCCGTCCACCGCATCGGCCGCGCCGGCCAGCGAGCGTCGCGAGCGGGTCGCCGCGCTGCTGGCCGACGTCGGCCTGGGCGCCGAGCACGCTCGCGCTACCCGCACGAGCTCTCCGGCGGGCAGCGGCAGCGCGTCGGCATCGCCCGGGCGCTGGCGGTGGAGCCGGAGCTGCTGGTGCTCGACGAGCCGGTCTCCGCGCTGGACGTCTCCGTGCAGGCGCAGATCGTCAACCTGCTCGAGGACCTCCAGGAGGAGCACGGCCTGACCTACCTGTTCGTCGCCCACGACCTGGCCGTGGTGCACCACGCGGCCGACCGGGTCGCGGTCATGTACCTGGGCGAGATCGTGGAGGAGGGCACCGTCGACGAGCTCTTCGACGAACCCCACCACCCCTACACGCGGGCGCTGCTGGCCTCCATCCCCGGCGAGGATCCGGCCTGGGCAGCGCGCCTGCGTACCGAGCGGGCCGGCGGTGAGGTCACAGGCCGGAGGCAGCCGAGGGGCCGGGCTGCTCGTTCCGCGACCGCTGCCCGCACCGCTACGAACCATGCGATCGGACGCCACCCTTCGTCCAGCTCGGCGAGGGCCGAGCCAGCCGCTGCTGGCTGGACTGACCCGTTCGCGATGACCGACGGACCCGGCGCCACCGACATCGAGCCGCAGCGACAGAGGAGGAACGATGATGTCAGCCCATATCGGACGCGACACCTGCCACCTGGCCTGGGACGCGTCCATCCCGCCGGTCCTGCGCGTGGCCTCCGGCGAGCACGGTCTCGTTCGACGTGCTCGACGCCTCCTGCGGCCAGATCACGGCCGACTCGACCGTGGCGGACATCGCCAGCCTCGACTTCTCCCGGGTGGACCAGGTCGGCGGTCCGGTCTACGTCGAGGGCGCGGAGCCGGGCGACACCCTGGAGGTCGAGCTGCTGGAGTTCCAGCCGGCCGACTGGGGCTGGACGGCCTGCATCCCGGGCTTCGGCCTGCTGGCGGACGAGTTCCCGGAGCCGAGCCTGCGCATCAGCCGGCTGGCCGGCGGCGATGGCGGAGTTCCTGCCCGGCGTGCGCATCCCGATGGCGCCCTTCTGCGGCGTGCTGGGCATCGCCGCCGCCGGCGAGCCGCGCAGCACCATCCCGCCCACCGAGGCCGGCGGCAACATGGACACCCGACACCTGACCGCGGGCACCCGGCTGTGGCTGCCGGTGCCAGGTACCAGGGCGCTGTTCAGCCTGGGCGACGGCCATGCTGCGCAGGGCGATGGCGAGGTCTGCGGCACGGCCATCGAGACGCCCATGCAGGCGCAGGTGCGGCTGACGGTGCGCAGGGACGTGCAACGTCACGGCCCCGGAGTTCGAGACGGCCGGACCGCTGGGCAGCGCCACCAACACGGCGCCGTGGTTCGCCACCGATGGCGTTGGGCCCGACCTCTTCGAGGCGGCCCGCGACGCCACGCGGCGCATGATCGACCGGCTCGGGGTGCGGCACGGCCTGGCGCCGGCCGACGCCTACATGCTCATCTCGGTGGCCGGCGAGCTGCGCATCAGCGAGATCGTGGACCAGCCCAACTGGATCGTGACCTGCTACATGCCGACGTCGATCTTCGGCTGACCACGGGCGCACCGGAGGCCGGCAGGCGATCCGGGCTCGCCCGGCCGGCGTTCGGCGGGTGGTGGCTGACGGTGCCCGGCGGTGGCTGGCGTCTCAGCACGAGGTATCTGCTTGCGAGCGGCGGCGAACTAGACTAGACTAAGGCCATGCCGGCCTACGAACCTCGGACCACGGTCAACATCCACGCCGCCAAGACACACCTCTCGCGGCTGGTCGAGCGTGCCGAACAGGGCGAGGAGACGATCATCGCGCGCAACGGCAAGCCGGTCGCGCGCCTCGTCCCGTACCAGGGCGAGCGCAAACCGCGCCAGCCCGGCGTACTGGCGCGGTCGCGTGCGGATCCTCCCCGGCTTCGATGAGGCGGACGAAGAGATCGCACGGCTCTTCGGCATGATCGATTGATGCGACTCCTGCTCGATACGCACGCTCTGCTATGGTGGCTCGAGGGCGGTCGCATGCTCGCCGCCGCAGCACGCACGGCCATCGGCTCCCCTGACTCGGAGGTCTACGTCAGCGCCGCGTCGGCGTGGGAGATGTCCATCAAGCGTGCCAAGGGACGGTTGGACGCCCCGTCTGATGTGCTCGACGCCATCGATGCCAACGGGTTCCTGGAGCTGCCCGTCACGGTCTCTCACGCACAGTCACTCGAAGGGCTGCCGCCGCACCATGCCGATCCGTTTGACCGCATCCTCGTCGCCCAGGCCCAGCTCGAGGGCCTGACGATCGTGACGCGCGACCCGCCTTCCGGGCCTACGACGTTCGGCTGCTCCCGGCCTGACAACGGCCGGAGGTCCGGGCCAGACCGCGGGGACCCGCACGGATGGCAGGCCGAAGGTCACTGGCCAGGACGGAGGGCCGGACGTAGCTTGGGACTGCGACGGATCCGTCCCGAAAGGAGGTCAACATGCGCCGTACAGCGACCATCCCGGTGGCGGCCATCGCGCTGGTCCTCATGTGCGGTGGACCGATCCTGGCGCAGGAACAAGAACCGATCCCTGCGCCCATCGCTGCGCCAGTGACCATCGCGGACCCAGTGGGTGATGCGCCCGAGGGTGGACCCGACATCGTGGCCGTGACCGTCAGCGAGCCCTGGCAGTCCCTGGTCAGCATCAGCGTCGAGTTCGCGGCCGAACCGGCGCTCGGGTACGACCTGGAGAAGATGCTGACCGACGAGCTCTGGGTCGGGCTGGCGACGACTCCGGAGGCCACGGCGATCGAGGAGTTCGAGTACCTCCTCGGCGTCCACGGTGCCACGCTCTCGGGCGAGGTCGAGACCGGCGCGACCCTGTTCGACACCACGAGGCCAGCCGGTGACGAGGTCCTCTGGCGAGTGGTCGACGTCGAGGTCGCTGGCCCTGCGGTCACCCTGTTCGTCGATCGCAAGCTGGTCGGCGATCCGGACGAGCTGTACTTCTTCGCGGCCGTCTCCACCGACGGCGAGCCAGGCTACGACATCTGCCCCGACGAGGACGAGCTACCCGGCGAGTACTCGATGCTCGGGCTAGGCCAGGACGTACCCTGGGCCGGGCTGGGCCAGCTCAGCCCTCCGGGCGAGCCCGTGCCTGCAGCCTGGCCCAGGTGTCCTTGAGCGTGAGGGTGCGGTTGAACACGACCCTGCCCGGCGTCGAGTCGACATCCGGGCAGAAGTAGCCCAGGCGCTCGAACTGGACCGTCTCGCCGACCGCCAGGTCGGCGGCGGCCGGCTCCAGCCAGCAGTCAGCCAGGACCTCCTCGGACTGCGGGTTCAGGTCGGCCAGCAGGTCGCCATCCGCGCCCGGGTCGGGGCGCACGAAGAGCCGCTCGTAGAGACGCACCTCGGCGGGCACGGCGTGCGCGGCGCTGACCCAGTGGAGCGTGGCCTTGGGGCGGCGGCCGTCCGGGGCATCCCCTCCCCGCGTCGCAGGGTCGTACGTGCAGCGCAGCTCCACGATCTCGCCGGCGGCGTCCTTGATGACCTCGCGGCAGGTGATGAAGTAGGCGTAGCGCAGGCGCACCTCGCGTCCCGGCGCCAGGCGGAAGAACTTCGGCGGGGGGTCCTCCATGAAGTCGTCGCGCTCGATCCAGAGCTCGCGAGCGAAGGGCACCCGGCGCGATCCCGGCCGACGGGTCCTCCGGGTTGTTGACGGCCTCCATCTCCTCGACCTGTCCCTCGGGGTAGTTCTCGATGACGACCTTCAGGGGCCGCAGCACGGCGAAGCGGCGCAGCGCCTTCGATTGAGCACGTCGCGCACGACGTGCTCGAGCTGCTCGATCTCGACGACGGCGTCCCGCTTGCTGACGCCGATCTCGGTGGCGAAGTCGCGGATGCCCTCGGCGGGATAGCCGCGCCGACGCATGCCGGCGATGGTGGGCATGCGCGGGTCGTCCCAGCCGCGCACCCGCTCCTCCTCCACCAGGCGCAGCAGGAAGCGCTTGGAGAGCACCGTCCAGGTGAGGTTCAGCCGCGCGAACTCGTACTGGCGCGGGCGAGACGGCACCGGCAGGTGCTCGATGAACCAGTCGTAGAGCGGGCGGTGGTTCTCGAACTCCAGCGTGCAGATGGAGTGCGTGATGCCCTCGATGGCATCCGACTGCCCATGCGCGAAGTCGTAGGTGGGATAGATGCACCAGGCATCGCCGGTGCGCGGGTGCGGCGCGTGGACGATGCGGTAGAGCACCGGGTCGCGCAGGTTGAGGTTGGGCGAGGCCATGTCGATGCGGGCGCGCAGCACGCGGGCACCGTCGGGGAACTCACCGGCGCGCATGCGCCGGAAGAGGTCGAGGTTCTCCTCGACGGAGCGGTCGCGCCAGGGGCTCTCGATGCCGGGCTCGGTGAGCGTGCCGCGGTGCTCGCGGATCTCGGCGCCGGAGAGGTCGTCGACGTAGGCCAGGCCCGCCTCGATGAGGTGGACGGCCCACTCGTAGAGCTGCTCGAAGTAGTCCGAGGCGTGGTAGAGGTGCTCGCCCCAGTCGAAGCCGAGCCAGCGCACGTCGGCCTCGATGGCGTCGATGTACTCCTGCTCCTCCTTGGTCGGGTTGGTGTCGTCGAAGCGCAGGTGGCAGCGACCGCCGAACTCCGCGGCGATGCCGAAGTTGAGGCAGATCGACTTGGCGTGGCCGATGTGCAGATGGCCGTTGGGCTCCGGGGGGAAGCGCGTCACCACCGAGCTGACGCGGCCGGAGGCGAGGTCGGCGGCGACGATGTCGCGGATGAAGTCGCTGCGTTCGCTGGGCGTCGACGTGTCTGTCACAGCAGTCGAGGCTAGCACACGGCCTGCCGCTCGAAGCATCTGTCGCGATCCGATGGCGCGGCACGGGATGACCGTCGGACCACAGGACGGTGACCCTTGGCGATGTCGATGACGCGCGCCGACCACCACGGTGTCTCCAGACCAGCATGGAGGCAGACATGGACTCCCGCGAACGGTTCCTGGCCGGCCTGGAGCACCGGGAGCCGGACCGCGTGCCCATCGACCTCGGCGGCATCGTCACCGGCATCACCACCGGCGCCAGCGCCGCGCTCAAGGCGACACCTCGGCATCACCGAGCCGGACGAGCTGGCCGACCGGGTCCAGCAGCTGGCCATCCCGCACGACGGCATCCTGGAACGGCTCCACGTCGACTCGCGCTACCTGTACCTGAAGGCGTCGCGCGACTGGCAGGACGTGGAGCTGGGCGACGATACCTACGAGGACGAGTTCGGCATCCGCCGCAAGGCGGCCATCCGGCCCTGACGGGCATCTGCTCTACTACGACTTCATCGGCCATCCGCTGAGCGAAGCGCGCACCGTCGCGGACCTGGCCCGGTATCCGTGGCCCGATCCGCATGATCCGGCGCGCTACGCCGGACTCGAGGAGGCCGGCACGAGCCCTCCACCGGGACACGGACAAGGCCGTCGCCGTCAACCTCATCGGCTCCATCTTCGAGTTCTCGTGGTACCTGCGCGGCTACGTCGAGTTCCTCGAGGACCTCATGACCGACACGCGCGCTCGCAGAGGCCCAGCTGGACGCCATGCTGGAGTACCAGACCGCGCTGCTCGGCGAGGTGCTTGACCGGGTCGGTGCCGTACGTGTCCTTCGTCTGACCGGCTCCGACCTGGGGACCCAGCGCGCGCCGATGATCGACCCGGACGTCTACCGCGCGCTCGTCTGGCCACGCTATCGGAAGCTCTGGGACTTCGTCCGCTCGCGCACGCGAGGCCAAGATCTTCTACCACTCCTGCGGCAGCATCGTGCCCATCATCCCGCTCCTCATCGAGGGCGGCGTCGATGCCGTCCACCCGGTGCAGCCGGGCGCCGAGGGCATGGGCGACCGGGCCAGGCTCAAGCGCGAGTTCGGCGCCGACATCACCTTCTGGGGCGGCTTCGACCAGCAGCAGGTCCTGCCCTTCGGGACCCCCGACGAGGTCCGCGAGGCGGCGCAAGCGCCTGCTCGACGACTTCATGCCCGGCGGTGGCTTCGTCTTCGCGGCCGGCCACAACATCCAGGCCGACGTGCCGCCGGAGAACGTCCTCGCGCTGTTCGACACGGTGTTCGAGGACGGGCGCTACTGAGGCCGGGCCCGCGGCTGATGGCCGTGGACGTCAGCCGGCGCCGCGCGGCTTTCGTGGCTGGATGACCGGAAGCCTCGCGCGTCGCAGCATCCACGAGGTGTTCGTCGAAGGTCACGAAGGGCAACGAGCGCGGCTCCCCCTCAGAGGCGATGATGGCCGCCGCCAACTTCATGGCGTCCGCCGCTCGGAGTGGATGCACCCGCAGCAGCCTGGCCGCGGTACGCCTGATCACGTCGGTCGCGGCGATCTCGCACCATGACTCGGCGAGGCCCTCGAGTCGCTCGAAAGCATCGCTGACCCGTCCGCCGCCACGCTCGACCCGTGCAAGTGCCGAGACACACTCCGTCCCGGTCGCCCACCAGACGACCAGTCCGGGATCGTCGCGCAGCGTGTCCTGAGCAGCGGCCGTGGCCGCCTCCGAGAGCAGCAAGGGCACGATCGCTGACGTATCCCAGAACCTCCACCAGGCTGACGCCTCGAGGTGCCTGCTCCTTCGGCTCTTCAAGAAGCCCGGGTGGCAACGGGCCCTTGCCAGGTCCAAGCAGGCCTGCTCGCACAAGACGCTCCGTCCGCCCCGTCGGGTCCACCGATGTGCCGACCGGATCCAGGCGCGCCACGGGCACGCCGCGGTCCGTGATGAGGATGGACTCACCCGCCTTCACCTGGTCGAGCAGGGCGCTCAGGCTGGCCTTGGTCTCGCTGATCGTGGTCGTCCTCATCCGACCCTCCTGGTCAGATGGTTCTGACCTGTCAGCTCCTTCGGCCCCTGAAGTCAGCCACCTCTCGGCCGTCAAGCGTACTCAGGACGCCCTGGGCTCGCCCGCGAGAACGCGCATCACGTAGCCGTCCGGGAGCTCGCTGCGGATGGCGGCGTTGAGGACCCGGAAGTCCGCGCCGGCCGGGGCCATGATGACCACGGTCTCGACGACCCGGTCCGGCGCCCCGGCGGCAGCCTCGCTCAGCGCGGCGATCTCCGCGGCGGCCGCCGCGACGCGCAGGTCGGACCGCAGAGCCAGCAGGTGGTACGCCAGGACCACGGAGGCAACAACGAGGACGCTGATGCCCCAGGCGGCGTCTTCGACGTGACCGGCCTCCAGAAGGAGACGCGTGAACTGGTAGATGAGGTACGCCAGCGAGGCCATGACGGCGACCACGGCGAGGCCCGAGACCAGGAGCAGGTAGGCACGCCGCGAGGTGGTCGTCGCGGACGTCACCGGGTCGTCCATGCGGTCGCGCTCGATGAGCAACCAGGCCGGCGTCCACATGGAGAGCCCGACCAGAAGTGCCCCCAGCGCCGGGGTGGCGTCGTCGCGGAGGATGGAGGTCGGGACCGTGTCGCCCGAGAGGCTGTGCTCGATGACGTCGAGGACGGCTTCGATCTCCCAGGCGGCACCAACGGCCAGGCCGACGAGGCCCACCAGGGCGACGACGCAGCGCCCCGATCGGACCACCGATCGCTGCCACTCAGGCCCGCCGAAGGCAAGCGCCTCGGCGGAGGCACGACGGATGTGCCACCACCAGGCGGCCAGGAAGGGCAACGCCATGAGGATGGGGCCGCCGACGTCCTCGATCAGCCGCGAGCCAGGCCCGGCCGGCCGCACGCCCAGGATCTCCGCAAGGACCTCGCGCAGGCTCAGCGTCCCCAGCAGCAGGGCGGCGGCGGCGGAGACCAGGACCACGCCCAGCAGGTAGCCGGTGCGGGCGCGCGAGGCGCGGTGGGCCTCGCCCATGGGCGGGTCAGCGCGCAGCAGGTGATCGGATAGACCCCAGTGGAGGAGCCAACCGATCGAGGCCACGATGAGACCCGCCAGCGGGGGGATCAGCGATTCCCGCCACCAGTAGGCCGCCCCCCAGGTCGGCCTCGTCTCCACGAGCTGCTCTGCGACCGTCCTGAGGACCAGGGCAGCCTCCACGATAGCGAGGAGCGCCACCACCAGGAGGACGCCGTAGAGGTACAGACGCGTAAGCCAGTCGTCCGCCGTGCGCTCGGGCTCGCTGCGCAGGTCGACCGAGCGTGCCAGGACGTGCCCGACCCAGGCGCTGCCCACGACGAGCGTCCCGGCCAGCGGTGCAGCCACGCTCCAAGGTTCACCGCGGGCGAGCACGGCGGCCAGGAGCGCCGAGCAGAGGTCCATCAGATGCGCGCTGGTCACGGCGATGGTGGCCACCAGCACGACGAAGAAGAACGTGGCACGGGCGGACGACGCCCGCTCGTCGATGACATCGGCCTTCGGTCCGCGCAGCGATCGGCGCAGTAGCCAGGCATGGAGCACCCAGATGGGAGTCGCGACCACCACCAGCGCCAGCGCCCAGCTGAGGTCCTCGCGCGCCAGTGCGGCACCGAACGGTGCCCGGACGCCCGCGGCGCTGGCGCTGCCTTCGAATACCAGCCGCAGCAGGTCAGTGAGACCCAACAGCAGCGGCACCAGGGCCACGCCCAGTACGGTGTAGAGGTAGAGGCGTTTCACGGTCACCATCGCTCATCACTCCTTCACCAGGGGTAGTAGCCCACCAGCGGCGTGTCGATCTTCCAGGCACCGTCCTCCCGGACCAGTGTCACGTTCGGATGATCTCGCTCGGTGCGCGGCCCCAGGAGGCCCCCGGCGGGTCGCTCGATAGTGAGCTTCAGGATCACTCGCTCGGCTTCCTCGTGGCGGCTGTCGATCCAGACGCGAGTCGCATCATCGTCCGACCAGGACTGCGCCTCGGCGAAGTCGCGGTAGGGCACGAGCGAACGGGCGTGCGAGGACAGGGCGTCGTAGGCGGTCGCAGTGTCGCCGTCGCTCCAGGCGGTCATGTAGCCTTGGAAGGCCGCCTCCGCCGAATTGGGCGCATAGCTGACTTCCTCACGCTCCGCCGTCATGAACAGGGCTGCGACGGCCAGCACGAGCAGGGCCGTCGCGCCCAGCACGACCATGGCGAGTGGTCCGCGCAACGCGGGCCGACGACTCGGGCTCGTTTCCCGGACGGGTGCGGTTCCTGACATGACGCCAGCGTCGTCCTAAGGCGTGGGGCGCGCATCGGGCGAAGCCTTGGTCCATGCCTCATTCGCGCCCGTCCCAGCTCACTCGGCTGGAGCCCTGCGACCTGGGCGCCTCACGAGGCGATCCGATCGAGCACCACGCGGGCGGTGCGCCCGACCATCGGGCGAGACGATGCGCCCAGTGACTCACCGGGCGCAGGTCTTGATCGATCGATGCCGGCCCGGCCTCGATCGACAGAGCCGTTGGTCGCGTGAGGCTCCCCGGGCCTCGAGTGGCAGACTACTCGCACATCCGATGCCCCGGCGGCCTCGGATGCGAGTCGCCCCGGTCGAGTCAGTCATCGGGGGAATGGGTGTAGTGCCTGGTCCGAGCTGACCGCGACCCTCGGCTCGCCAGCCCAGCCGGGGCTCGCCAGCTCAGCCGGGGTCCCCAGCCCGGCCGGCGGTCCAGCAGGCGTCATTGCGGCCCGTCTTCCGCTCATGGATGGAAGCCCCGGCGTCGGCTGACCCGCGGATCGAGGAGGGTCCATGCGCCATCGACGACCAGGCTGGCAAGCACGCTGAGTAGCGCGCCGGAGAGCAGCGTGCCATCAGGACGCTCGGCCGCTCCGGACTACTCGGTCTTCGAGGCGCAGTACCGGCCCGCTGCCCCTGCAGCTGCTGTGTGTCTAACCATCTCCGGGCTGCCGGGCTCCGGCACGGGAGCCCTTCGAGCGCTGATCAGCCCCGGCCCAGGGATGCGTACTCGGGCTCCCGGCCGGGCTTCCACTTGATGTTGCAGCCCATGCTCGGCAGCTGTGGCTCCGGGACCGGCATTCCGGCCAGGACCGCGTCGAGGGCAGCTCTCAGGTCACGGCCGTCGATGGGTACCTCGTTGGAGGGCCGGGCGCCGTCCAGCTGCCCACGGTAGACGAGCCGCCGTTCGGCATCGAAGAGGAAGAAGTCCGGCGTGCAGGCAGCGTGATAGGTCGCCGCCACCGCCTGTGTCTCGTCGTAGAGGTACGGGAAGACGAAGCCTCGTTCAGTCGCGAATGCGGCCATCGCCACCGGGTCGTCCCCAGGCTGCTGCGCCACGTCGTTGCTGTTGATGGCCACGACGCCTACGCCCCGGTCCTGGTACTCGCGGCCGACCCGGGCGATCTCATCGGCGACGTGCCGCACGTACGGACAGTGGTTGCAGATGAACATCACCAGCAGCGCCGGCTGTTCGGCGAAGTCATCGCGCGAGACCACCCGGCCGGCCGTGTCAGGGAGCCGAAAGTCTGGTGCCTGGGTGCCCAGCGGGAGCATCGTGGATGGTGTGGCGACCATGGCGTTCGACCTCATGTCTCTGGGGCGACAGTGTCCTTGTCGCGTGATGTCGCAGATTCTCACCGCATTCGCCTGAACGCGCCCGGGACCATCGGGTCAGAGCCCGACAGCCGGGGCATGGTCGGCAGCCGGGGCGCGCGACCCCATGCCGGAGCGGACGCGGTGCGCCGCGCCGACCCGGCATGGGTCAGGGAAGCTCAGCGCACCTTCTTGCAGGTGCCCTGCCGCGCCTCCAGGGAGATCAGGGCCTCGTCTCCGTTCACCTTCGTAGAGATGCAGCTGCCACCAGCGCACTGTTTCAGCTTGCCCTTCGTCGCGCAAGCGACATCCGGCAACACTGGGGAGCCAGCAGCGGTCTGTTGGACCACCAGGATGCGATAGCGGCCCTTGCCCTGGTACGTGTAGGAATAGCCCGGGCCCTTGCCTGTCAGAATCTAGGCGAGACTGCCATGGGTCTCTGAGGTCGGGCGTAGCGTGAAGATCCCGCTTCCGGACGGGTCTTTGCACTTGAGGACGATGGGCCACGGGCAATCGAGTCGATGCAGGCACCGGACCAGCTGCGCCCACCGGGGATCTCCACGACCCTGAAGCTGAGGTCACAGGGCGGGGGCACCTCGGCCTCGCTGGCGCCCGGCCCGGGCGGCTCCAGCTCGAGCGGCGGCGGGGGCGGCGGGGGCACCGCGTCCTCAGCACCTGAATCTTCGGCCTGACGATCATCGACGCTCGAGGGGGCCTGTGCGGACACCGGGACGGCCGCATACATGCCGGACGGTAGGACCGCCGCGGCCAGGAAGGGAACAGCAGCGCGTAGACGAGGCGTGCCCCAGGGGATCGCGCGCATCAGTCGCAGGGCGGCGGAGTGTACTCGAGCCGGACCATTGCGGATCGATCGGGGCGCGTGCACCGGCCGGAGGATCCGTTGTCGGCGCCGCGGCGTCAGATCGGTGGACGGTCGCCGAAGGAGACACCCATGTCGCGGGCGGCCCGGATGAGCGCGCCGTCCGGAGGCACCGTCCGGAGGCTGTCCACAGCCTCGGCCAGGGGCACGCTGTCGATACCGTGACCGGTGTAGATGACGAGTCGGCCGAAGTGACCGTCGGCGATCATCTCGACCGCCCGGGAGCCCAGGACCGTGCAGAGGACGCGGTCGAAGTGGGTCGGACTACCGCCGCGCTGCAGGTGCCCCAGCACGACCACGCGTGTCTCCTTGCCGGTGCGACGCTCGATCTCGGCCGCGACCGCCCAGCCCACACCTCCAAGGCGGTCCTCGCGATCAGGGGAACCACCCTGGCCGATAGCTGCGCTGCCCTCCATCCGGGCGCCCTCCGCGGTCACCACGATGGTGTGATGTCGACCCGTGCGGTCGCGCTCCTTCACGGCCTCAGCGATGTGCTCATGCCGGAAGGGGATCTCCGGGATGAGGATGACATCCGCACCTCCGGCCAGACCGGAGTACAGGGCGATCCAACCCGCATGCCGTCCCATGACCTCGAGCACGATGGCGCGGCGGTGGCTCTCTGCCGTCGTCTGCAGGCGATCCACCGCGTCGGTGGCGTACGCAACCGCAGAGTCGAAGCCGAAGGTCTGGAGCGTGGCGCCAAGGTCGTTGTCGATGGTCTTGGGCACGCCGACGATGGGGATGCCGGAGGCCTGCAGCTGGAGCGCGATGCTCATGGTGCCGTCGCCACCGATGACCACGAGTCCGGACAGGCCCAGCTGCTCCACGGCCTCGCGCGTAGATGCCAGGAGTCCCTCGGGCAGCTGGCGGACCTCGCCGGCACCCACCTTGGCGGCGAAGCGACCGCTGTTGGCTGACCCCAGGATGGACCCACCGCGCGTGAGCAGGCCATAGAGATCCTGGTAGTCGAGGACCGCACAGGCGCCAGGATCGAAGAGACCCTCGAAGCCGCCGGTGATCCCGATGGTCTCCCAGCCGCGCAGGCGCGCGGCCTTGGCGACGGCTCGGATGACGGCGTTCATGCCGGGTGTGTCCCCACCGCCGGTGACGATGCCGACGCGCGTGACCGTTCTCATGGCTGCCATCCCGGAAGCGCAGACGAACGCATCACCCTGTCCTCCGTGAACGACACGACGACCTCCTCGGGGGGCGTCCCCGTCGGCGCATCAGGTTGCCATCACGGCTGCGGCAGCTCCAGAGCCGCATGGCCCGCATGCCCGCTCCAGCCGCCCTGGTCAGTGGCGTGCTGACGCGTGGGTCCCACCCGCTGATCGGCCGACTGGGCGGCGAGCGCCTGGTCGACGAGGTCCGTTCGGTGGAGGGATCGCGCCTCCTCGGGACTGAACCATTCGCAGCGGTCGGTGGAGCCATCGACCTCGAGCCGGAGGTCAGTACCTGGGACGTCCACCTGATAGACGATGGCGACCCAGTGGAGCGGCCCCGGCCGGACCATCGGCCTGGGGATGAGGCCGGACCAGATGGCTGCGACGCGCCCACGCACACCGACCAGACCGGTCTCCTCCTCGAGCTCGCGGATGACGGCGTCGTCGGGGTGTTCACCATGGTCGACGCCTCCACCGGGCAGCGTCCAGCAGCCCTCGAGCGGATAGCCCGGTGCGATCCGGCAGAGCAGGATACGGCCGCCGGGATCGGTCACGATGGCATAGGCGCCCACCCGGACCCAGGGGAGCGACGCAGGGTCGGGCGCGAGATCACTCACGGTGGGGAGCGTAACCGGTGCGGTCGCGGCGGTGTGCGGTCCCGTGGCGCGGCGTTGGCGGCCCCGTGGCGGGCGCCGGGCCGGCGCCCCGTGGCCGGCCGCGCCGTGGGTTCCCGGCGGTCGATCCAGCGCCAACCGCCTACCGCTCGCGTAATCTTGCCGCATGAGCGAGTCCTTGACGGTCGGCCGGGTGATGGAGCAGGCACTGGCTGCCTACGAGGAGCTCGGGGCGCTGGCCGAGACGGTCGAGGACGAGTGGACGTACGTCACGGATCTCGGCTCGGCGTGGCGGGAGCGCATCGCGGCGTTCGTCGTCGTCCGCGGCGCCGAGCCTGCCGCCCTGTCCGAACAGGCGGCCGTCGAGCGCGCCATCGACGAGATCGGGCGCATCCGTGACCCGCACCGCGCCGTCGACTGGCTCTCGACCTTCCCACAGGTCGTGCTCACCACCTTCGGGGAACAGCCATGAGGTTCCAGGACGCCGCCCGTGATGCCCGCGCCGTGACCTACGCAGCCATCCAGGCGGACCCGGCCGTGGCGCAGGCGGCCAGCCTGCTGGCCGATGCCGGCCTCAGCCAGCGCCTCCTGGCACGGGCAGTCATGAACGGCGAGACCCTGGACCCGGATAGCTGGCGAACGATGTTCCCCTCGCTCTTCGGGCCTGCCGTCGAGCCCGCCGAACGGGAGCGATCGGAGGCCATCCTGACCGTCTCGCTGGCTATCGCCGACCGCGGCGACCAGGCCCGCAACCAGCTGCGTGGCGCGCTCGTGGAGGACCTAGCGGCCCGGTTGCTGGCCCGACGCGCGGGCGGTGGGGCCGTCCGTCGGGAGCGCCGCATCCTCTTCGATGGAGTGCGCGCCGAGATCCACCCCTACGACGTCACCGTCGAGCGGACCGGAGCGGCCGAGGCCTACGACTGCAAGTGGGGGGCACGCGGCATCGACGCCGATGTGCTTCACCAGCTCGACGATGCACGCGCCCACGCCGACGTCGAGGGCGAGGCGCTGCACGTGGCGCTCGTGATCTTCGACGCTGCGCTCTCGTGTCGAGTGCGCCTCGAACGCCAGACCGCGCGCCACGATCGGACCGGCGTGGTGACGCTCGAGTCCCTGGGCTCGCTCGTCAGCGGCCTTGACCCCTAGGCTGGCTGTGATGCAGACCCCGGACGGACGGACCCATGAACGCGCCTCTGCCGTGGAAGCGGCGCGCCAGTTGTTCCTCGACGACTCCAACACCTACGGCTGCGCCGAGACCGTCTTTGTCGTCCTGAAGGGAGTCTTCGGGTTACCGGACAGCGCAGACTCCTCCGCCGCGATGGCTCTGAACGGTGGGCTCGCCTACAGCGGCGGGCCCTGTGGCGCGATCTCGGGGGCGGCCATGGCCGTCGGCCTGCTGGCAGGGCAGCGGATCGCCGACCATCGAGTGGCCAAACGGGCGGCCCGGCACATCACGGCCCGGCTTATGGACAGCTTCGACGTCGCCTTTGGTTCGACAGCCTGCCGGGACCTTGTCGGCCTGGACCTCCGGACCGAGGAAGGGCACCGCGCCTTCATCAAGAGCGGCATCTGGCGCGACCGCTGCATGTGCCAGATCGAATTCGTGGTCGAGCGGCTGGCCCCACTCGCCGACCGGGCTACCTGGGACGAGACGCTGCGGGAGATCGACGGGATGGGCACCGAGTATCGATAGTGACGAGAGGTCCTAGAGGATGGGTGGTTGCGACCCGCAACTAGCTGTCGAGACTGGGACGGACCACTTCCGAGTGTCGGTTCCATTCTCCTCACGTGACCCAGCCGGTCGCGCGATCGGAGCGCGAGCGGACCGTCGATAGCGGGCCGACTCGTGATACGGCACGAGTGGCTGGTTCTGTCGGCATCGCTTCCGCGGTTCCGGCTGCCCCGGTTGGAGGCGACGCTGAATGAGCCGAACCAGCCTGAGCGGGCCTCGCCGCCTATCGGTGCCTGAGCCGCGCCACGGGCTGGCCGGTGGTGTCTGCGATGAGGTCGAAGTCCCTGTCACGATGCAGGACCGTCAGTCGTGCCACTTCTGCGGTCGCGGCAATGAGTAGGTCAGGGATGGCTGGAGCGCGGTGTTGGCCACGGTCGGCGAGCGCAGCCTGGACCTGGACGGCACATTCCTCGATCACCGGCGTGAGGTACTCGGCAAGCATCGCCGCCAATGGCGGCCGCGCGAACCCTGAGTGTCGGTCGTCCGCAGTGCCGCATCGTGACGATCGCCGCCCACGGAACCTCGGGTGAGTGATCGCGCGTCCCAGCCGACACCTTCGTCGCCGCTTCGCCGATGATCTCGATGCCGCGCACGACGGCGAACGGCAGCATCCGGTCGCTCTCGAGGTCAGAACGCTCGCGCCCGGTTGTGAAGCCGACCACCTCCACTGCAGCGTCAGGCATGTGCCTGATCCGGACGCGGTGGTCATCGAGCATGCTGAAGCTCAGCCGCGGGTATCACGGCCTCGCGGAAATGGCGAGACAGGTCGGCTTGCGTCCGCAGATCCACCGTCCTCCCACCCAGCAAGCCGGAGAGCTCCGCCTCCATGCCTGCGAGAGCCAGATATCCAGGGGTCTTGCCGAGCTCGAACTCCACGAGCAGAACGATATCGCTGTCAGGTCGCTCCTCACCCCGGAGGATGGAGCCGAACAGCGAGATGCGCCGGATGTGGTGGCGCACGCAGGACTCATGCAGCGTGTCCTGGATGATTCCGAGCCTCGAGCCCGGACCGCCGATCGCTGTCTCTGGCACGGCCTCCTCCTGCACCGACCGAGTGATGGTGCAAGCCTCCGCTCGGACGCTACGTAGTGCTGACCCGGGCGCTTGACGCGCAGCGCGACTCAGGGCCAGCATTCAGGGGAAGATGGCGCGCCCGGCGAGACTCGAACTCACGACCTTTAGGTCCGCAACCTAACGCTCTATCCACTGAGCTACGGGCGCCAAACGTGGCGGAGAGGGAGGGATTCGAACCCTCGGAGCAGGTTACCCCACTCAACGGTTTAGCAAACCGCCGCACTAGGCCACTATGCGACCTCTCCGCTGCGGCCGGGCGATGGTAGCACGCAGCACAGCGAGGCCGGGTATCATCGACTTCTCTGCACTGATGAGGGAGCGTCAGGCGGTCGCGCCCTCACCCCGCCACTGGAGTGCGGGGTCTCCCTTCACTCGTTCACGCCGCGGGTCAAGGCGCCCGCGAACCTGGAGATGATGGTCATGCCCAAACGCGTCGTCCTTCTCGGCCACCCCGTTTCCCACTCGCTGTCGGAGGCGTTGCTGGAGGCAGCCTTCTCGGCTGCCGGCATCGATGCCGCCTACGAACCGGTCGACACGCCCACGGTCGAGCTGCCGGATGCCATCGAGGCGCTGCGCAAGGAGGACCATCTCGGCGCCAGCATCGGGGTACCGCACAAGGAGCGGGTGGTGCCGATGCTGGACCGCCTCACCGATGAGGCGCAGCGCACCGGCGCAGTCGATACCGTCACCAAGGATGGCACCCAGCTCGTGGGGCACAACACCGAGGTCATCGGCTTCCGTCCCGCCCTCGACGCGCTGGTGGGCAACCAGAAGATGCCCAAGGCGGCCGTCGTGCTCGGCGCCGGTGGTGGTGCTCGCGCCGTGGTCCAGGTGCTCATCGCAGCGGGCTTCCTCAACGTCGTCATCTTCAACCGCCATCTGCACCGGGCCGAGCGCATGGTCAAGCACTTCGCGCGCAGCAGCTCCCACATGGACCTCCGTGCCAAGCCCTGGCACGAGTCGGTCATCGAGGCGGAACTGGCCAAGACGGACATCCTCGTCAACGCCAGCTCGGTGGGTCGCGACCCCGAGGAATCGCCACTCCCGGCCGAGCTTGCTGCCGCCGGACATCCTGGTGCTGGATCTGCACTATGTGCCCAAGGAGACCCGGCTGCTCAGGGACGCCACGGCCGCCGGGGCGACCCGCGTCGCCAACGGTGACGTCATGCTCGTCGGCCAGAGCGCGGCCGCGTTCGAGCTGTGGACCGGCGAGAAGGCTCCCCTGGACGTCATCCGGCAGCAACTCGAGACCTCGCGCGATGAGCCCGAGGTGCCCGTCCTGCCTGTCGCCGAGGGGTCCACTGAGGCCGGCGCAGCGGAGTGACCGTCAGCCACACCACGGAGGGTGTCGGGGCCGGAGTGCCCGCCGGGCTGGAGATGGAGCGGCGCTTCGCCATCGAGGCCGTCGTCGCGGCCAGCCGCCTGACCCGGGCCGTCCGCCGCGACTGCGAGCCAGCGGAGGCACACGCCAAGGCGGATCGGTCGCCGGTCACGGTCGCCGACCTGGGGGCGCAGGCACTGGTGAGCCTGGCCCTGGCCGAGACCCTGCCCGGCGATGGGCTCATGGGCGAGGAGGACTCAGGGCCGCTGGCAGCGTCTCCCGAACTGGCGAGCGCGGTCCTGGACCGGGTGCAGGAGCAGCGCCCGGGGATCGACGCTGCCGGAAGTCCTTGAGGCGCTCGATCGCTGTGATGATCCGGGCGGCCCGGGGCGGCGCTGGTGGACGCTCGACCCGGTCGACGGCACCAAGGGCTTCCTGCGCAACGAGCAGTACGCCGTGGCCCTGGCGCTCATCGAGGACGGCCAGGTCATCCTGGCCGTGATGGGCTGCCCCAACCTGCCGCTGGAGGGCGAGCCGGGTGCGGCTATCACAGGCGGCTCCGTCGGTTGCCTGTTCGTGGCCATGCGTGGTCGGGGCGCGCAGATGCTCCCGCTGTGGGATGTCGGATCCGGACGCGGATGGTCGATCGATCCACACGACCGCGCCAGAATCGGCGTCGGCGGGCCGCTACGCCGAGTCGGTCGAAGCAGCGCATTCCAACCAGTCGGAGTCTGCGCTCATCGGCCAGGCCCTGGGCATCACCGCCGAACCGCTGCGGCTGGACAGCCAGACCAAGTACGCTGTGGTCGCTCGCGGCGATGCCTCGATCTACCTGCGCCTGCCGCGCGGCGATTACCGCGAGAACGTCTGGGACCACGCCGCGGGTCATCTCATCGTCACCGAAGCTGGCGGGCGCGTCTCCGACGTCGAGGGTCGGCCACTGGACTTCACCACGGGGACCCGCATGACGGCCAACCGCGGCATCGTGGCTGCGGCCGCCCCCATCCACGGCGAGGTCGTGGCCGCGGTGCGCTCCGTGCTGGAGCGGTAGGCGGACCCTACGTCGATCGCTTCGCGTCACGGTGGGTACGCTCGCGGGGCGCCGGTTGGCGAACGCTCTGCAGCCCTGACACGACATGCCGGGTGTCCGCCGACAGCGGACGAATCGGGATCCTGGCGCGATCGCCCGAGTCGTTCGGCGAGAGCGGATGTCACGCAGCGCAGCCTTGCTCCGGGCTGTGCCCCGGTCGCGGGGTGGTGGCGGCGGTGGCTTCAGTCGCGGGCGGTGGCCGCCGCCAGCGAGCGCACCAGCGCCGCCATGCGCTCGATATCCTGGCCCTCCGGACCCAGGGCGTCCACCAGCGCACTGGCCACGATGACGCCGTCGGCGACCCTGGCCAGCTGCCGCGCGTGGGCCGGACGCGACACGCCGAAGCCCACCGCCACCGGGACGGGACTGACCGCTCGGACGTCGCTGAGGAAGCGGCCCACGCCGCGGGGCAGCTGTTTGCGGGCGCCCGTGACCCCCGCCAGCGAGACCGCATAGAGGAAGCCCTGGCTGCGTGACGCCACGAAGGCGCGGCGCTCGTGTGGCGTGGTCGGGGCCACGAGGTAGACGATGCCGATGCCGAAGCGGGCGGCCTCGGCCTCCAGCTCCGCGCCCTCGTCAGGCGTGAGATCGGCCAGGATGAAGCCACACACACCGGCCTCCCCGAGGCGCTGCAGCACGGAGGCACCGTCGCGCCCGCCCAGCACCTGGTTGACGTAGCCCATGGCCACCAGCGGGATGGCCGGGCGGGCGGCGTGGATGCGGCCCACCAGCGCGATGGAGTCATCCAGCCGGGCGCCGTGGTGCAGGGCGATGGCGCCGGCGCGCTGGAGCGTCGCTCCGTCGGCGAGTGGATCGGAGTAGGGCAGGCCGATCTCCAGCAGGTCCGCGCCAGCGTCGACCAGGGCCAGCGCGATGTGGAGCGACGTCTCGGCATCGGGATAGCCGGCCACGGCATAGGGGATGAGCGCCGCTCGACCAGCCGACGCCGCGCGCTCGAAGGCGGCCGTGATCCGGGCTGGGCCTGCGACAGTAGCGGCGGGCGCTCGGTCAGCGGCACTGCGGCCTGGCCCGCCTGCCCAGCTCGCCGCGCTCACGATGCACCAGCCGGCGGCATGCCGGCCATGAGCCGGTCCTCGATGGCCGCGATGTCCTTGTCCCCGCGGCCCGACAGCCCCAGCAGGATGATGTCGTCGTCGCCGGCGGCGTCGACGCCACGCCCGGCCAGCAGGTCGATGAGCGCATGGATGGCGTGGGCCGGTTCCAGCGCCGGCAGGATGCCCTCCGTGCGCGTCAGCAGGCGGACCCCTTCGAGGGCCTCGTCATCCGTCGCGCTGAGGATCTCCAGGCGGCCAGCCTCGAAGAGCGCCGAGAGCTGCGGCCCGACGCCGGGATAGTCGAGCCCCGCCGAGATGGAGTGCGCTTCGGTGACCTGGCCGTCGGCGTCCTGGAGCAGGTAGGAGCGCGAACCGTGCAGGACACCCGGGGTGCCGCCGGCCAGCGCGGCCGCGTGCTTGCCCCGCAGCCCCTCCCCCGCAGCCTCCACGCCGACCAGGCGGGTCCCCTCCTCGCCGATGAAGCGGGTCAACAGGCCGATGGCGTTGGAGCCGCCACCGACACAGGCCATGGCGATGTCAGGCAGGCGACCCTCGAGGGCGCGCACCTGCTCGGCGGCCTCGTCGCCGATGACGCGCTGCAGGTCGCGCACGATGGTCGGGAAGGGGTGCGGGCCCACGACCGAGCCGAGCACGTAGTGCGTGGTCGCGACGTTCGTGACCCAGTCGCGCATCGTCTCGTTGACGGCGTCCTTGAGCGTGGCCGTCCCGGAGGTGACCGGGCGCACCTCGGCGCCCAGCGCGTGCATGCGCAGCACGTTGGGGGCCTGGCGGCGGATGTCCTCGGCGCCCATGTAGACGACGCACTCCAGGCCCAGCAGCGCGGTGGCGGTGGCGGTGGCGACGCCGTGCTGGCCGGCACCGGTCTCGGCGATGACGCGCGGTTTGCCCAGGCGTTTCGTCAGCAGCACCTGGCCGAGGGCGTTGTTGATCTTGTGCGCGCCGGTGTGGTCGAGATCCTCGCGCTTGAGGTACAGGCGCAGGCGGCCGGGCGCCCGGCCTGCTCGGCGCTCCACCTCGGCTGCCAGGCGGTCGGCGCGGTAGACGGGGGTCGGCCGCCCGACGTAGGCGGCCAGCAGCTCGCGGAATTCCGCCCAGAAGGCCGGCTCGCGACGGATCTCCGCGTAGGCCTCCTCCAGGTCCAGCAGCGCAGCCATGAGCGTCTCGGGCACGAAGCGGCCACCATAGGCCCGGTCGGTGCCCCAGCGACCCTGGGCGTCGGCTTCCAGCAGGCCCGGGTCCACGGGCTGCGGGCCGAAGGGGACCGTGGGCTGGTCCAGCCGGGCCGCGCCGGCACGCTTGACGAAGAGGGCCACAGCCAGCGGGTCCTTCGCGGGCCGACCGGCCAGCCGGGGCCGGGGCTCGACGCCACTGGAGACGTCCACCCCGATGGCGGGGATCTCGATGAGGGCCTCGGCCACGTTCGCCGCCGTCAAGCCCCCCGGCCAGCACGACCGGGACGCGAGTGGCGATGGCACGAGCGGCCTCGACCGAGCCACGGCGACCGGTGCCACCCCGGGCGTCCGGGTCGCTGGTGTCGAGCAGGATGGCCTGCAGGTTGGCCGGGCCCCGAATCGTTCGGCCTGGCGAGACGAGCGAGTCGATCGCCTCGTCGTCGGCATCGGCGGCCGGGATGTGCAGCACCTTGAGGACCGGCAACGGGATGTGGTCCAGGTCGGCCGGTCGCTCCTGCCCGTGGAGCTGCACGGCGTCGAGACCCAGGCGGGCAGCCACGGCGGCAACCTCAGGGCCAGGCCGGTCGGCGAAGACGCCCACGATGAGCGGACCGTTGCCCGGAGCGTCCGCGGCGCGGGCCAGGGCGACCAGATCCGCGGCTTCCTCCTCGTCCGAGCGCACGCGGGGTGCCCGGCACGAAGTTCAGGCCGATCGCGTCGGCGCCCGCGGACATGGCGGCAGCCAGCCCGGTGCGCTCGGTGATGCCGCAGATCTTGACGAACGGGGCGCGGCCATCTGCGGCCGGGTCGAGACCCGGTCCCGGCACCGCGCCTGCGGCCACGAGCGCGGCCACCCGGGCCTCCACGGCTGCCGCGTCGCTGCCCGAACGCATGAGATCCTCGCCCACCAGCGCGGCGTCGAAGCCGAGGGCCCGCCAGCGGCGCAGGGTGGCGGCATCGCGCACGCCCGATTCGGCCACCACGAGCCGGTCATCCGGCACCAGGCTGCGCAGCGTGACAGCCCGCTCGGGATCGACTGCCAGGGTTCGCAGATCGCGGTTGTTGATGCCGACGAGCCGGGCGTCGGAGGCCACCGCGGAGGCAAGCTCGCGGGCATCATGTGCCTCGACGAAGGGCTCGAGGCCCACCTCCAGGGCCAGCGCCACCAGGCGCGCCAGCCGTTTCGGTGGGTGCAGAGCCGCCAGCAGCAGCACCGCATCGGCGCCGGCCGCACGGAGCAGTGGCAGCTGACGGGCGTCGACCACGAACTCCTTGGCCAGGACGGGCAGCGAGGTGGCCTCGCGCGCGCTGGCCAGGTCTTCGAGCGAGCCGCCGAACCAGTGTGGCTCCAGCAGGACCGAGATCGATCGAGGCACCGCCGGCCTGGTAGGCGCGGGCCCGCGCGGCCACATCAAGCTCACCGCCAGCCAGATCACCGGCGGATGGGGAGCGTCGCTTGATCTCGGCGATCAGATGCAGCCCCGGTCGGGCCAGGCGGCCGACCACGTCACGCCGAGCCGGCCCACCCGGCGTCTCGCGCCTGATGGTGCGAAGGTCGCGGTCGCCAAGCTCGGCGACGATGTCCGCGGCGCGGCGCTCGGCGATCTCGGCCAGCACGGAGCTCATGCCTCGGGACCGCTCCGGAGCGTGGCTCCCCGGCGGACCGCGCCGTCGGGGTGGCCTCGGCGACAGCATCCCGAGCGCTGTCGCGCAGGCGCTGCAGTTGGTCGAGGGCCGCGCCGGAGGCGATGGTCTGCCGGGCCAGCTCGACCCCGTCGCGCAGGTCGTCGGCCCGACCGGCCACGAGCAGGGAGGCGCCGGCGTTGAGCGCCACGACATCGTGGGCCGGACCGTGCTCACGGCCCTCCAGGATGGAGACGATGAGCGCTGCGTTCACGGCACTGTCCCCACCGCTGAGAGCTGCGGTGTCGGCCTGGCCGAGGCCATGATCGGCCGAGGTCACCGGGCGCCGCTCCACCCCGGCAGTCGAGACGTCGAAGATGACGCCGCGTGTCGTCCAGGGGCAGCTCGTCGAGGCGGTCGCCGTGGACCACGAACGCGCGCTCCGCACCGAGCTGGTAGAGCGCTTCGGCAACGCGCTCGGCTGCAGCTGCCTCCGGCACACCCACCAGCTGACGCTTCGGGCGAGCCGGGTTCGCCAGGGGCCCGATGAGGTTGAACGCCGTGCGCACGCCCAGCTCCAGGCGCACCGGCCCCGCGTGTCGCATCCCGGGGTGGAAGGCGGGCGCATGGAGGTAGGCGAAGCCGTCTTTGCGCAAAGACGCCTCGGCGTCCTGGGGCGATTGCTCGACCCGAAGCCCGAGCGCCGCCATGACGTCCGAGCTGCCCGCCTGCGACGAGACCGCGCGATTGCCGGCCTTGGCCACCGGCACGCCCGCCGCCGCGACGACGAGCGCCACGGCGGTCGAGATGTTGAAGGTGCCACGCACGTCGCCGCCGGTGCCACAGGTGTCGATCGTGCCATCCGGTGCCGTGACGGCGAGGGCCCGGGAGCGCATCGCCCGCACGAACCCTGCCAGTTCGCCGGGCGTCTCGCCACGGACGTGCATGCCCACGAGCATGCCGGCGAGCTGGGCAGGAGTGACCGCGCCGTCGAGGACCGCGGTCATGAAGGCCTCGGCCTCCTCGGGCGTCAAGGCACGACCAGCGGAGACCGTCTGGAGGGCGCTGCGGATCGGCGGCTGGGTAGCGTCGGACACGCTCGTCATGGGCTCCTGCAGGGTGGGGCTGGCCTTCGCGCATGCTACCCGGTCAGGCCGACCTGCCGTCGCGGGCGCCTGCTATCGTGCCGCCGTGACCAGTGAACCGACGACCTGGCCGGCGCCTGGCGACCAGGCAAGCGCGCTATCGGACGCACCGACGCCCGAAGACGTGCGTGTCGCCTTCGCCGACCTCTGGGGTGACATGGGGCCGGCCTGGAACATCACACCATCCGTGGCCCGCGTGCACGGCTACCTGCTCATCTCGGGCACGCTGCTGACCGAGCGCGATGTCCGCGAAGCCCTCGGGCTGAGCCACCGGGCCGCCTCCCTGGCGCTGGCCGAGCTCGAGGAGTGGCGTCTCGTGGAGCGCGTCGACGACGCCCCCAAGGAAGCTCGACCGGGACCCCCCGCGGTCGCCTGGCGGGTGGTGGGTGATCGCTGGCGCTGGTTCCAGCGCGTCGCCGATGAGCGTCGCGCCCGAGAGGCCGACCCACTCCAGCCACGCCTGGCGACCTGCCTCGAGCTCGCCGAGCAGGTCGCCGAGGCATCACCGGATGACGCCGAGGCCCGACGGCTGCGTGGTTGGCTGGCCGAGATCCAGGGTTTCGTGACGCTCTTCGATCGGGCCCTGCGGACGCTCTCTCGGGCCGACACCGATGAGATCGCGCGTGGCTTCACGGTGCTGGCTCGCACATCTCCGATGACACGCTCGATCGACTGCTGCGCCTGCTCGGCTCGCTGCCTGAGGATGAGCTGGCCGAGACGCTGGAGGCCGTGGCGCGGACTTCTCCCGTCACGGCCAGACGGGTCATGCGTGCCGCCAAGCGGGTCGCTCGCCTGGGTCGTTGAAGTACGATCGGGACATGACGGCAGCGACCTCGCAGCGGCGTCCACATGACCGGGCTCATGAAGCAGGCGAAGGGTGCCGAGAACGTCGGCCTTGGGACCGTGCCGCGACCCACCGCGGGACCCGGGCAGGTCGTCATCGAGGTCTACGCCACGGGCATCTGCGGCACCGACCTGCACATCCAGCACGACGAGTTCCCGAGCGACCCGCCCGTGGTCATGGGCCACGAGGTCACCGGCCGCGTGGTTGAGGCGGGCGAGGGTGCCGAGGAGCACCTCGGCAAGCGAGTCGCCACGGAGACCTACTTCTACACCTGCGATCGCTGTGACGCCTGTCGTGTCCGGCCGGCGCAACCTGTGCCTGGCAGCGCCGCTCCATCGGCTCGCACGTCAACGGAGGCTTCGCGCCCTACGTGCTCGTGCCGGCACGCAACCTCCACGAGGTCCACGAGTCCGTCGGCGAGCACGCCGGCGCCCTCTACGAACCGCTCTCGTGCGTCACCCAGTGCCTCTGCGATCCGGCCGTGGCCTCCCCTGGCGACAGCGCGCTGGTGGTCGGCCCGGGAGCGATGGGCATCCTCAGCGCGCAGGTCCTGCGCTCGCAGGGCGCCGCGGTCACCGTCTCCGGCACGCCCGCCGACCGGAAGCGCCTCGAGATCGCCGCCTCGCTGGGGCTCGCCGTCGTGGAGGCGGGCGAGCCTGGCCGGCGTGACGCCCGACGGCGGCTTCGACGTGGTGGCAGATGCCTCCGGCAACGAGCGCGGCATCGACGCCGGCCTGCGCGCCGTTCGCCGCGGCGGCCACTACGTCCAGGTCGGCCTGACCGGCAAGCCCATCGCCGTGGACATCGACCTCATCTGCCTGCATGAGCTGGTCGTCACGTCCGGCTTCGCCAGCACACCTCGCTCCTGGCGGCGCGTGGAGAAGCTCGTCGCGGCGGGGCACGTCGTGCTCGATCCGCTCGTCACCGACGTGCTGCCGCTGTCCGAGTGGGAGACGGCCTTCGCGCGGACCCGCCAGGCTGATGGCCTCAAGCTCATGCTCGACCCCCGCATGGAGGCCGCGGCTGACCATCGCGACGATCGCCGTCGAGTCTGCCCAGCCAGCCGCAGAGCCACCCAGGAGGAGGATCCCATGAGTGATGTCTTCAGCCTCGAGGGCAGGAACGCCGTCGTCACCGGCCTGTCCAGCGGCATCGGCCAGGCCATCGCCGAGGCCCTGGCGCGCCAGGGCGCCAACGTCGCGGGCGACTACCAGCGCGATGCCGACGGGCGCCGCGCGAGACGGCGCGGCGCATCGAGGCCCATGGGCGCGAGGCCCTCATCGTGCCGGGCTCCACCGCCGACGAGGCCCACATCGAGGACATGGCCGACCAGGTGGTGCAGCGCTGGGGCAGCCTCGACATCTGGGTCAACAACGCGGCCCGCATCTTCGTGAAGCGCTTCCTGGAGATCAGCACCGAGGAGTGGCATGGCCTGCTGGCGGCCAACCTGCACGGCTACTTCTTCGGCTGCAAGGCGGCCGCGGCCAGGATGGCGGCACAGGACGGCCCGGGCCGCATCATCAACATCACGTCGCAGTCGGACGTGCAGGCCATCAACGGCTTCTCCGCCTACGTCACCGCCAAGGGCGGCATCCTCGGCCTGACGCGGGTGCTGGCGCTGGAACTGGCCGAACACGACATCACCGTCAACGCCGTCTCACCGGGCCCCACCGACACGCCCCTCAACAAGACCGCCTGGACGCCGAAGGCGCGCGCCACCTACATCGAGCGCATCGGACTCCATCGCATCGCGACGCCCGAGGAGACCGCGGACGTGGTCTGCTTCGTGGCCTCCGCACGCGTCGCGCTTCATCACCGGACAGGAGATCATCATCGACGGCGGCCTGTCGATCAACGGCAACGTCGGCCACGCCGAGACCAACGTCGAGGGCGGGGCGCCCGGACTCAGGCGTAGCGGACGCGCGCCCTCCGGCTGGCTGATGGACGGCGGCTAGTTGACGGGGGGCGCCTCTCCCACCACCGCTGCCGCGGCTGCGAGCGCACCCGCCGAGGGCGTCATCTCGCCGTCGATGAACTCCAGGTCCCCGGTGATGACCTTCTCGACCTGCTCGATCGTGGTCGTCTTGGGGTCGATGTCGTCGGCCACCACCTGGCCCGCGGCGCAGCACCACGATGCGGTCCACCACCTGGAAGACGTGGTGGATGTTGTGGGCGATGAAGATGCAGGAGTGACCCGAGTCACGGGCGTTGCGCACGAAGCGCAGCACGCCCTGCGTCTCCGCCACGCCGAGGTTGTTGGTGGGCTCGTCGAGGATGATGAGCTCGCTCTCGAAGTACATGGCCCGGGCGATCGCGACCGCCTGTCGCTCACCGCCGGAGAGCGCAGCTGATGGGCGTCTTGGCCGGGATGTTCTTGGTGATGCCCACCTCGCCCAGGAGCCGCTGGGCCACCTCGTCCATCAGGCTGCTTGTCCATGCGGTTCAGGAGGCGCGGGCCCTTCAGCGGCTCGCGGCCCAGGAAGAGGTTGCGGGCGATGGAGAGCTGGGTCACCAGCGCGGAGTCCTGGTAGATGGTCTCGACGCCAAGGGCGATGGCGTCGTTGGTGTTGTTGATGGCGACCTTCTGGCCGTGGATGTAGATGTCGCCGCTCGACAGCGGGGTCACGCCGGAGATGATCTTGATGAGCGTGGACTTGCCGGCGCCGTTGTCGCCCAGCAGGCCCACGATCTCGTTCTTGTTGATGGCTGATGCTGACGTCGTCGAGGGCCTGGACACGCCCGTACCACTTGTCGACGTGGTCCATGCGGACCAGCTCGTCGGCCATCGCCTAGGCCGCCGCGCGCTGGCTGCCGGGCCATGTACGAGTGCAGCGCCATCATGCCCAGGATGATGCCGCCGATGAAGATGCTTGTAGGCCAGCCCCGGCGACGCCCGACCATGGACGATGCCGTTGCGCATGACCCGGAGCAGCAAGACCCCGATGACCGTGCCGATGATGGTGCCCTTGCCGCCGCTGAGGACCGTGCCGCCGATGACGGTCATGGCGATGACCTCCAGCTCGTAAGCCGTACCGCTGTTGGGGTTGGCGGCAGAGACACGGATGGAGCTGGTGATGCCGGCGTAGGCAGCCAGGACCGCCGTGAGGATGAAGAGCGCGATCTTCGTGCGCCCGACACGCGCACGCCGCGCGCGGTCGCGGCCAGCGGGTTGCCGCCCGGAGGCCTGGATCCAGTTGCCGTACTTGGAGGCCATGAGGATGTAGCCGAGGATGACCGCGAAGAGGATGAACCAGAAGACCGACATGAAGAGCCGGAGGTCGACCGATGGGGTCGGGACGAAGACGTCGCCGACCAGGACCTCCGTCAGGAACGATCCTCGACCTGCCAGGTGCGCTGCGGGAAGCCCTGCGTGTCAGGTACAGGGCCGCACCCACGCACGACGAGGAGCATGCCCAGCGTCACGAGGAAGGAGGGATCTTCAGAGCCGCGTCACGATCAGGCCGTTGATGAGGCCGATGAGGACGGCCATGCCCATGGCGACGAGGAAGGCGATCTCGAGCGGCGATGGCGGCCTCGTTGAAGAGCGTCCACATGACCACCGCCGAGAAACCGAAGACCGAGCCGACGGAGAGGTCGAACTCGCCCGGCGGTCATGAGCAGCGTCATGGCCAGGGCGATCATGCCCAGCTCCGGTGTGAACGCCAGCAGGTTGCTGACGTTGCCCGCCGACAGGAAGGTCGCCGAGCAGCAGGGTGAAGGTGATGATGGCGCCGACGAGCAGCAGCCGCAGTGGGCCGGCCTCCGGCTGCGTCAGCAGCTTCGTTCAAGCCATCGACGATCCGCGTCGATGGTCGGCTGGGCTGGCTCGTATCGCGTGCTGGTGCTGCTTCGCTCATAGGGTCCTCCGCTATCCCCGGACAGGTGCGCTCGAAGGACGTGCAGGCCGAGGGTGCGGGTACGTGTGAGGCCGGCACCGTGGCACCGGCCTCAGCACTCGCTCGGCGGGTGTGGCCGGAGCCGTGCACGCTGCCCGACCGCACCGCTACGACTGCTACTGGCCGGTCAGGATGTCCAGGTAGGTCTGGGCGGTGTCCGCCTCGTACAGGGCACCAACCAGGATGTCGAAGCCGAGCGGGAAGCCGCTGGCAGCGGCGTCGGCCAGGCTGAGACCCATGTAGCTGGTCATCTGCGGGTCCTGCCACATGCCGGCGAGCACGTAGCCGTCGAGGATCTCCTGCGCGGTCTCGGGCGAGTTGCCCCAGCCCACGACCGGGATCTCACCGGCCGCCACGCCGACCTGGTCCCAGACGCGGGCGACCGAGCCCGTGACGAGGTCACCGAGCCCGATCATGGCATCGATCTTGTCCCGGTTGGCCAGGTCAGGTAGTCGGACATGCGGGTGATGATCTCGGCCTGGTCGAGGGTCGCGTCCGGTGACCTCCCAGGTGATGCCCAGCGGCTCGAAGACGCTGGCGATGCCCTCCGTCTCCTGGACGCCGTAGGTGGCACCGGGGACCTCGACGGGCATCCACACGAAGTCACCCTCGGAGACGTAGCCGCCGTCGACGAGGAACTGCGCCCAGCGGCGGCCGACGTCGACGTTGTTCGTACCGACGTAGGCGTCGAAGCTGGCCGTCGGGTCAGGCGTGTTGATGTTGATGATGGGGATGCCGGCTGCGTTGGCCTCGGCGGCGACCTCGACCAGGCTGCCCGGGTCCGGGGCTGCTGGTGACGATGCCGTCGGCGCCGGCCGCGATGGCCGCACGGATGGCTTCCTGGTGCGTCGGGACGTCACCGCTCCAGAACGACGTGTTCACCGTGTTGCCGGTGTCTGCCGCCCACTGGTTGGCGCCGTCGAGGAAGTACGTCCAGACCGGGTCGGCAGGATCGCCGTGCGAGACCCAGAAGAAGGTCTTGCCGCCGTCCTGAGCGGTTGCAGCCAATGGCAGCGATGCGACCAGGAGCAGGCCTCCGGCCAGTGCAAGGAACGATCTCTTCATCGCGATGAAGCTCCTCTTCTCTCCGAGACTTGTCGTGGGTTCGCCCATCGGGCGACAGCTGGGTGGTCGGCTTGACCCTCCTTTCGTGGGCCCACCGCAGTTCGAGGGCAACCTCGAGCGGCGCGCAGCTGGATCTCGGTCAGTCTACGCTCCGGGCATGCGCCTGCGCGGCCCCGAATCGCCCCAACCGTCCGGGACAGGTGGCCCATCCTTCGGCAGGCGACTCGAGCAGGAGACCCGGTGGACAGGATGACCGCCATCGAGCGGGTCGAAACCGGGCTGCGGGGGGAGATCCCCGACCGCGTGCCCGTGGACCTCCACGACTTCATGGTCGCGGCGCATGCATCCGGCGGGCCCTTCCCGGAGTACTTCCGCGATGGCGAGGCCATGGCGGAGGGGCAGATCGCCGCCTGGCGCGAGTACGGCCACGACGTCATCCTCGTCGAGAACGGCACCGCGGCGCTGGCCCAGGCCTGTGGTGTCGGCGTGGAGTACATGGAGGGCTCGGCGCCGGTCTCGTTCACGCCGGCCATCACCAGCCTCGACCAGGTCGACCAGCTCGTCCTGCCCGACCCCTACCGGACCGAGCCGCTCAGGGAGAACCTGGAGGCCACCCGCATCGTGGTCAGGGAGATCGGCCGGCAGGCCTTCGTCATCGGCCGTGCCGACCAGGGACCCTTCTCCCTGGCCTCCCTGATCCTGGGCATGGAGGCGTTCCTCACCGCGCTGGCCCTGCCTGGCAGCGAGGACAAGCTCCGCCGCTTGCTCGACTTCTGCGCGGAGGTCGTGTACCGCTACGCCGTGGCCCAGATGGAGCAGGGTGCCCACATGACATCCATCGGTGAGGCCATCGCCGGGCCGGATGTCTGCTCACCGGCGCTCTACCGCGAGTACGCCTGGCCGGCCGACAAGAGCCTGGTCCAACGCCTCGACGCCGACGGGATCCGGCTCGCGTACCACATCTGTGGCGACGCTACGGGCATCGTCAGCGAGATGGTGGACACCGGCGCGGCCGTGCTCGAGCTCGACTTCAAGTGCCGCCTGCCGGAGGTCAAGGCGGCCACGGCAGGGAAGGCCACGGTCCTCGGGGTCATCGACCCCTCGGAGGTCATCGCCCGGTCCACCCCCGACGCCGTGGCTGACGCCGTGCGGGAGGAGCTGCGCATCCTGGCGCCGGGTGGCGGGCTCATCCTGGGTCCCGGCTGCGCCCTGCCACCGGAGACACCACCCGAGAACCTGCACGCGCTCGTCGAGGCGGCGCATCGCTGGGGCCGCTACTCGCCCGACGGCTCGCTCGTCGCATAGGGCGGCGTGCGCGATCGACCCGCTGCGCTACTCGAGCTCATCGAGCCGGAAGGCCGGACCAGTGATGGCGTTGCGGCTGCCGCCGATGGGCGGCGCGAGGGCCTTCACCGCGGCAGCGTAGTCGTCGCCGAGCAACTCGGTCGCGACATACTCGGCCGCACGGCGCTTGACACGCAGCAAGCAGCGGCCACTCACACGAAGGTTCTTCGCCCACTGGTGCGTGTCATCGCCCGCGGCCACGTAGTAGCCGCCGCCAGGCGCGGCAGCCTTGTTGACCAGCGCGGTTCGCGGCTGACCGCTCGAGCGGCCGGTCACGGTGATCTCGGCAAGCAGTCCGAGGCCCACCATGACTCGGCCCATACGATCTGGCATCTGCATCGACTCATCCTCGCGGCATCAGGGATCGACCGTGCCGACGCTATCATCGGAGTTCGGCGGCAGGGCCGCCCATCCCGCCCGCGAACCCTGACCCTCAGCCCCCAGAGGTAGCCCATGCAGCCCAGCAGCGACGGCCCTGCGCCGATCATCCGTACCGTCGACGTCGTCAAGCGCTTCGGCAAGGAGACCGTGGCACTCGATGGCGTCAGCATCTCCATCGCTCCCGGCACCATCTACGGCCTGCTCGGGCCCAACGGCGCCGGCAAGACCACGCTCATCCGTGTCCTCACCACGCTGCTGGAGCCCGACGCCGGACAGGCCTGGGTGGCCGGCGTCGACGTCCAGGCGGACCCGGTCACGGCGCGTACCAGGATCGGCCTGGCCGGCCAGTCCGCCGCCATCGACGGCTTCCTGACCGGTCGCGAGAACGTCGAGATGATCGGCCAGCTCTACGGCCTCCCCGACAGGGAGGCCAAGTCGCGCGCAGCCGACGTCCTCAAGCGCATCGACCTGCTCGACGCGGCGGACCGGCAGGTCAAGACCTACTCGGGCGGCATGCGCCGTCGCCTGGACCTCGCCGCATCACTGGTGGGGCGGCCGGAGGTCATGTTCCTCGACGAGCCCACCACGGGCATCGATCCGCGCAGCCGCATCGACATCTGGGACATCATCCGCGACCTGCAGTCCGACGGGACGACCCTGCTGATGACCACGCAGTACCTCGAGGAGGTCGACTACCTCGCCGACCGCATCGGCGTCATCGACCACGGCAAGCTCATCGCGGAGGGCACCGCCAACGAGCTGAAGGCCCAGATCGGCAGCACGGTCATCGAGGTGCACGTGCCCGACGAGCAGCGCGACCAGGCCGCCGACGTGCTTCGCCGCGTGACCTCCGAGGAGCCCATGTTCGAGCCCAACAAGCGCTGCCTGGTGGTGCACGCCCCCGGGGGGTCCCGGACGCTGATGCAGGTGGTGCGGGCGCTCGATGAGGCTGGCCTCACCCCCGATGACCTGGAGATGCACAAGCCCACGCTGGATGAGGTCTTCCTGACGCTCACCGGTCACGTCGCCGAGGAGAAGCCGGACGAGGAGAACGGCGGGCGACCGACGATGGCCGGCCGCTCACGATTCGGGAGGGCCGGACGATGACGACCACCACACCCCTGCGCTCGACCATCACCATCGGGCACGCCCTGCGCGACATGCGCGTCATCACCCGTCGCAACCTGCTGCGTTTCGTGCGCATGCCCCAGTTGCTCATCTTCGCGACGATCCAGCCGGTGATGTTCCTGCTGCTCTTCAACTTCGTCTTCGGTGGCGCCATCACGTTCGGCTTCGGCCCGGCAAGCGCGGGCGACTACATCAACTTCCTCATCCCCGGCATCCTCGTCCAGACCGTCGTGTTCGGGGCGACCAACACGACGGTGGGGCTGACCGAGGACCTCGCCGGCGGCGTCATCGACCGCTTCCGCTCGCTGCCCATGGCCCGCTCGGCGGTGATGGGTGGGCGCACCATCGCGGACCTCATCCGCAGCGCCCTGGTGCAGACGCTGATGCTGGTCGTGGGCATCATCATCGGCTTCCAGGCCGCCAGCTGGCCGGGGCTGCTGCTGGGTCTGGTCCTGGCGCTGCTGTTCGGCTTCGCGGTGTCATGGTTCTTCGCGGCCATCGGCCTGACCGTGCGCAACCCGGAGGCCGCCCAGGGTGCCTCCTTCTTCCTGGTCTTCCCCTTCGTCTTCGCCAGCTCGGTGTTCGTGCCCACGCAGACGATGCCGGACTGGCTGGCACTCTTCGCGGAGCACCAGCCAGTGACCATCCTGACCAACACGGTGCGCAAGCTGGCCTTCCCCGACCTGCCCATCGCCGGCGGTGACTCCATCGAGTCGCTGGTGCTGCGCTCGGTGCTCTGGATCGTGGGCCTCATCGTGGTCTTCGGCTGGCTCAGCGTGCGCCAGTACAAGAAGGTCGTCGCCTGAGCCATATGGTCGCCTGAGGGGGTCGCGCTCATCCGCTGATCGTCGCCAGCCAGGCACGGGGGCGGTCATGCCGCTGCTATGCCCGTGGCGACTCTCCTGGCAGACGGCTTGTGCGTTCATGCCGCCCTCGCCTGGTCTGGCACCGCGGTTGGGCGTGCCATGCACCGGGCGCCTGGACCGGCGCCGGAGCCCTTCGATCCATGCCACCCCCGCCGGGGATGACCATGCGAGCCGCCCGGTGAGCCACCGCGGGCATAGCGCGTCGGTCTCGGCAAGGGGTGCGGCGGCACATCTCCCCGGGCAGCACAGCCTGAGGGGTAGACTCGACGGGCATGTCGCTCGTCTCCCTCGATGCCCTCACCAAGTACTACCCGGGTGGTGTCACCGCGCTCGATGAGCTGAGCGTGACCATCGAGCCCGGCGTCATCGGCCTGGTCGGGGCCAACGGTGCCGGCAAGTCCACGCTCATCAAGATCCTCCTGGGTCTGCTCGATGCCAGCCGTGGCTCGGCCCGCGTCTTCGACCTGGACGTGGCCAGCCAGGGCCCGGCCATCCGCCAGCTCGTCGGCTACATGCCCGAGCACGACTGTCTCCCGCCGGACATCTCGGCCAGCGAGTTCGTCAACCACCTGGCCCGCATGTCCGGGCTGCCGCGCGCCTCCGCCCGCGAGCGCACCGCCGATGTGCTGCGCCACGTGGGCCTCTTCGAGGAGCGCTACCGGCCCATGGGCGGCTACTCCACGGGCATGAAGCAGCGCGTCAAGCTGGCCCAGGCGCTCGTCCACGACCCGCGCCTGCTGCTCCTCGACGAGCCCACCAACGGGCTGGACCCGGCCGGCCGGGACGAGATGCTGGACCTCATCCATCGCACCGGCACGGACTTCGGCATCGCCATCATCATGGCCAGCCACCTGCTGGGCGAGATCGAGCGGGTCTGTGACTACCTGGTGGCCATCGACGCTGGTCGCCTGCTCCAGGCTGCAGCGCTGGGGACCTTCACGCAGCACACCGGCACGCTCATCGTGGAGGTCGACGAGGCACCGACGCCACTGGCGGAGCGGCTCGCCAGCGGCGGACTGGCCGTGCGCGTCGACGGTCACCACGTGCTCGTGGAGATCCGGGGAGACGAGACCTTCGATGCCGTCCGCGATGCCGTCGCCGACCTGGGCCTGGCGCTCATCCGGATCGAGCCGCGGCGCGCCAGCCTGGAGGACCTCTTCCGCGACGTAGAGCCACCCGGGGAGGTCGCAGCGTGACGGCTCCCGTGCCGGGCGGCGTGCCCTCTGTGCCGGGCGGCGTGCCGACCGTGGGGCGAGGCGGCTCCATCTACGACCTCGGCTACCGCGGCTACGAAGGGCCGCGCCTGGGCCGCCGCGCCGCCATCGTGGCCCTGTTCACGCACTCGCTGCGCACCGCCTATGGCCTCGGTCGCAACACGCGCTCCAAGGTCATGCCGGTGGGACTCGTCCTGCTGGCCATCCTGCCCTCGTTGCTGGCCCTCGGGATCATCGCGCTCATCGCCCAGGTCGGCCCGGCGGGCGAGGCGGTCGAGGCCATCTCGCCTATCCGCTACGCGACGCTCTTCCCCTTCATCGCCGTGCTCGTGTTCCTCTTCTGCGCCTCGCAGGCGCCGGAGCTGTTCGGGCGCGACCAGCGCGCCGGCGTCCTGCCGCTGTACTTCTCGCGGGCGACGTCCCGCCTGGACTACGCGGCCGCACGCACCCTCGGTCTGCTCGTCTCTGTGCTCGTGCTCGTCTTCGCCCCGCAGGCCCTGTTGCTGGTGGGTCGCGTGCTCGTGGCAGCTGACCCCATCGAGGGCCTCCTCGAGGAACTACCCACGGTCCCGGCCACCGTCGCGGTCGGGCTCATCGTGGTGCTGGTGGTGGGCTCCATCTCCGCCGCCACGGCGGCGCTGACGCCGCGGCGCTCGTATGCGACCGTGGCCATCATCGGCGTCTTCCTCATCCCCAACATCGCGGCCGCGCTGCTGGTGGAGCTGGAGACCGGACTGCTGGGGCAGATCGCCATCCTGCTCAGCCCGGCCGACATCCTCGACGGCGTCAATGCCTTCCTCTTCGGCGTAGCCTCCGACAACCCCGCCGTCGACGGCGCCGGGCTCGACGGCTGGGTCTTCCTGGTCGCCGCGCTCGCCTGGACCATCGGCTCGCTGGCGGTGCTGGCCCGCCGCTATCAACGCGTCGAAGCATGAGCGACGCAGCAACGACGGCCAGGGCGACCACCATCAACGTCGAGCACGCCTCGCGCTGGTACGGCAACGTCGTCGCCGTCAACGACATCAGCTTCGAGGTGGGACCGGGTGTCACCGGCCTGCTGGGACCCAACGGCGCCGGCAAGACGACGCTGCTGCACATGACGGCGGGCCTCCTGGCGCCCTCTGCCGGCGATGTTCGTGTCGCGGGCCAGCAGGCCTGGCGCAACCCAGGCATCTACCGCCAGGTGGGGCTGGTGCCGGAGCGCGAGGCCATCCACCCGTTCCTGACCGGCCGGGAGTTCATCCTCGCCACCGCCGTGATGCACGGGCTGGCCGGTCCCGAGACCGCGGCGGCGCGGGCCATCGGACTGGTGGAGCTGGCGGACGCTGCCGACCGGCGCATCGGCACGTACTCCAAGGGCATGCGCCAGCGCATCAAGGTCGCCGCAGCGCTGGTGCACGACCCGCCCGTGCTCGTCCTCGACGAGCCCTTCAACGGCATGGACCCGCGGCAGCGGCTGCACATGTTCGAGCTGCTGCGGGGCATGGCCGGCGAGGGCCGAACGGTGCTGCTCTCCTCGCACATCCTCGAGGAGGTCGAGCGGGTCGCCGAGTCGGTGCTGGTCATCTACGCCGGCCGCCTGGCCGCCTCGGGTGATTTCCGCTCCATCCGCCGCCTCATGACAGACCGGCCCCATGTCTTCTTCGTCCGCTCCAGCGACGATCGGCGCCTCGGTTCCGTGCTGCTCTCCGAGCCCAGCGTCTTCGGGGTGGAGCTGGGGGGCAAGGGACTGCAGGTGCGCACGTCGGACTTCGGGCAGTTCACGCGGCGGATGCCGCAGCTGGCCAGGGCTGCCGGCATCTCACTGCTGGAGCTCACACCCACCGATGAGTCGCTCGAGTCGGTGTTCGCCTACCTGGTGGGCCGGTGATGAGGCGGGCAGGCTGATGATCCGGACGATGCCCGTGGTGGCGCTGACCCTGCGCAGCCTGGTCGACCGCCGTCGCTTCTGGCTGATGGTGCTGCTGGCGGCGGTCCCGGTGCTCATGGCGCTGGTCGGGCGCGCCTTCGGCGGCGACCTCGTCAGCGAACGCATCTTCGATCAGCTCGTCATCCGCACCGTGCTGCCGCTCATCGCACTCGTGTTCGGGACGGCGGCGCTGGGGTCCGAGCTCGACGACGGCACCATCGTGTACGTGCTGACCACGCCGTTACGGCGCCTCCGCATCGTGCTCGCCAAGGGCCTCGTGGCGGCCGGGCTGACGGCCGCGCTGATCGTGCCGGCGACGCTGCTGACGGGACTGGTGGCCTTCTCCCAGGACAGCTCACCGCTGGGCCCCACCATCGCCTATGCCGTCGCCGCCGCGGTGGGCGGTTCGGCCTATGCGCTGGGCTTCCTGGCCCTCAGCAGCTTCACCTCGCGCGCCCTGGCGGTCGGGCTCGGCTACGTGCTGCTCTGGGAAGGGGTCCTATCGGGGCTGTTCGAGGGCACGCGTGTCTTCTCCGTCCGACAGGCCACGCTGGGCCTGGCGGCGGAGCTGGCCGACCCGGGGTCAGCCACCGACACCATCGGCGGCGGCACCTCCATGGTGGTGCTGACCCTGGTCATCCTCGGTTCCCTGGCCCTCGTCACCTGGCGCCTCTCCCGCTTCCAGCTCCGCGGCGGCGACTGATCGTCGGCAGCTGATCGCCTGCGATGGCCACTGCTCGCCGTGCAGGGAACGCGCCAGCGCTGCAAACTCGGGGGCACCATGAACGACGTCAATGCCACCAACCCCGGCACCGGCGCGGCGCCCGGCGCACCGGTCTCGATGCTCACCTGCGCCGAGTGCGGCAAGAAGAACAAGATCCGGCCCAGCGAGCGCGGTGCACCCCACTGCGGGTCCTGCAGCAAACCCCTGCCCTGGCTGGTGAACGCCACTGATGCCACGTTCCCGTACGAGGCCCGCGCTTCGGTCGCCGTGCTGGTGGACCTGTGGGCGCCCTGGTGCGGCCCCTGCCGCGTCGTGGGGCCCATGCTCGAAGCGCTGGCACGGGAGTACGCCGGGCGCATCAAGGTCGTCAAGGTCAACGTCGACGAGAACCCCATGCTGGCGCAGCAGTTCGGGGCCAGCAGCATCCCCACCCTGATCGTCATCAAGGGCGATCGCATGGTGGATCGCATCGTCGGGGTACTGCCCCCAAGCGACCTCAAGATGCGGCTGTTCCCCTACCTCATGCGCACCTGAGACCGCCTGCGCCGGCCCCGCCTGCGACTGCTACTCGTCCGCGGTCACGCTGTCGTTGGCGACGCTCGCGCTTTCGGTGGCGACGGTGGTGCTGCCGGCAGGCGTGGCTGAACCCGCCACAGCGGTGGCCATCTCCCCAAAGAGCGCCAGGGCGGCGTCCACGTCGTAGCGCTCGCCGCGAGGCAGACCCGGGTCGACAAGCATGTCGAGGGAGACCAGCAGGCCACCATCGGGATCTACCGCAGCGCTGGCAGCGGGAACGACACGGAAGGCATAGCCCTCGTAGCCGGCGGCGCCGCAGTCAAGGTTGACACCCTCGGCCCCGAGGTCGACCGGGGAAGCCGGGCAGTCACGCGCCGCCACGTCATGGCCGAAGTCGCCCGGCGCCCGGTAGACGGTCCCGAAGCGCACGACGTACTGGGGTTCCCTGGTCTCGGGGACGATCCCCGCGCACCACTGCGCTCCATCGGGCCGCACCACGAGGGTCTGCTCGAGCTCGCCGGCTGCCCGACCGACGAGGGCTGCCATGCCCTCTGCGGGCACGAAGTCACAGGCAGCGGCACCCAGGTCCCAGCGTCCACAGTCGGGATCGCCAGCCACGAAGCCGTCCAGCCCGTCGCCGCTGAGCACCCCCGCGCGGCCGGTCAGCGAGCGATGGCCGATGAGCAATTCGCCCCCGGGAGTCAGCAGTTCGACATCTTCGGCGGCCTCGAAGGCCCACTGTCCGGCCGGGACCTCCATGCTCAACGTGAACGAGCCCAATGCCGGCGCGAGCGCCAGGTCAGCATCGACATCGAAGGGTTCGTCGTCCGCGTCCAGCCGCGTCATCGTCACCGGGACCGTGGCCTCGAACGCGTCGAGGGCGGCCAGCAGGTCCTCGGCCGCTGCAGCAGCCCCGGGAGGCGTCGCGCCGGCCGTATAGCGGATGAGGGTCGCGCTCGGGTCGTCAAGCTCGAACAGTCCCGAGCCACCGCTGAACGTCTCCAGGGAACGGCAGGCCAGCGGGGTGGCGCCGGCCCTGGCATCGAGACCGCCGGCCGGATCGGACAACGAGACGAGGTGGCCGCCGGCGGGCAGCTCGAGCCGGTCGATGACCTCGCCGGCTTCGGTCATCGTGCGCAGGGAGATGGCCACCGAGCGGGCATCGGACGGGAGCGGCATGACCAGCTGATAGCTGTCGCTGCGGGGATCGTAGAGGCCGTAGACGCCTGACCTGGCGTTGTAGTAGGTGATGGCATCGCCTGGCTCCCGGCCGCTGATATCGGTCGTCCCCGAGCTTTCCGAGCCATCGGCGAAGAGACCGCTCAGCGAGAAGCGCTCCACGCCCGCCAGCGTGTCGTCGGCGCTCCCGACCCGGACGGGGCTGGCGGCATCCCCATCGATACCGACCTCGACCTGCTGCACGATCGAACGGCCGGGGCGCTTCTCGGCCAGCTCCACGGCCACGAAGACGGCCCGATCACCCGTCGCCGGCGAGGCATCCTTGCCGTAGAAGGCGCCGACCGCCCCGCGCGGGTGGTCGTCGCGCATCTTGGCGACCAGCTTGCCCGGCACCTTGACGGCGGCCACGTAGACCGCGGCGATGTCGGAGTACGCGGGTGCGGCCGCGGCCGCTGTACCGTCGCTGAGGACCTGGTCGCCGAGCTCATCGACGATGCGGGTGAGCCGCTTGGCCACCTTGGCCTTGGCCATCTTGTACGTGCCGCCGGCAACGGTTTCGAGGACCGCAGCCGGGGTGTCCGCCCCGGCTTCCCTGGTGCCCTTGTCGCCCTTGTCGTCCCTGGCGTCCCTGTCGCCCTTGGCCGCCGATGCCGAACCGGTGGTCACCCAGATCAGCAGGACGGTCGTGAGCGCCAGGATGATGGTGCGGCGCGCTGCTCCCCAACGGCGATCAGGCACGCGGAGGACTTCCAGCAGGCGACAGCGGCCGTCCCTGCGATGGCCGGCCTGACCGGCGCGGTGTGGGCACCCGCCGCGGGCGCACCGCTCGCCACGCGGCCAGTGCCGTGAGGACCCAGAAGATGCCTGCAGCGATGCCCCACCTGGTGGCCTCCCCGCTGCCCTTGTCGCGGATACGTGCAGCCACGAGCTCGACGTAGTCCGCCCGCGTGGGGTGGCCCCAGACGTACAGGCAGGCCTTGTCCGGAGCGACCAGGCGCGGGTAGCAGCCGGCCGCATCGGTCACGCGGACCGATAGCTCGGGGGGCGGTGGGCTGCCGGCGAGGGCCTGCACCTCGGCCACGAGGCCGGTCCCCAGCGCCACCCTGTCCATCTCCACGGCCACCCGTCCGGTCGCCAGGGCAGCCACCGAGAACGTCACCAGCGCCAGGGTCAGCCAGGCAGAGCGGCTCATCGATCAGCCCCCCTGCGCCCGTTCCCGTGGGCGACCGCTGCGGGGCCACCGGCCCTGCTCGATGAGCTCCAGGCCCGCGATCGCCTCGGGCACGCCCCGTGCTGCCTGTTCCTGGTAGACCTCCCGCATGGCCTCCCAGGAGCAGGCGGCAGGCGCATCGTGATGGTCCGTCGCCGCGCTTCGGGGATCGTGCCGACCGAGCACCATCCCGAGCCGGGCGAAGATGCCGTCCATGGCGCAGATGCTACCCGGCCCGTCCAGCGAAGGCGACGGCTCGATGGTCGAGAGCCGCAGCGCAGGCGCCGGGACAGCGCGGCGCCGCTCGGCCCCTGGCACGGCTCCGGGCGGCCGGCCCCTGGCACGGCTCCGGGATCGGCGCGCACAATAGGCACCTCAGCCAGCAGGGAGTGTCGACGATGCCGATGGACACGCGGATGAGGATGAGCCGGCGTGGCGTGCTGGCAGCGATGGCCGGCATCGCGGGGGCAGCCGTGGCCAGGACGCTCTCCCGGGCCGATCGCGCCCTGGCAGCCGGGAGCGATGGCGAAGCCGTCGCGGTCGGTTCGCACTACGACGACGTCCGGTCGGCGACCAGCTTCGCGACCGCGAGGCACGACACCGCGGTCATGCGCTTCAGCGGCGTCGACAGCGACCGCTACCAGCACACGGTCACGGTCGGACCGGACGGTCTCCGTGCCGGGAGCAGTGGACACTGGAGTCACCGCTCGGTGACCATCGACGGCACCGTGCGGGCAACGGGCGGTGGAGCGGAGGCGGCCCCGGTCGGGCCCATGATCGTCGGCGAGGGTGACGTCATGGGTGTCTACGGTGCGGCACAGGTCGACGGGCCGGGCGTCAGGGGCCGGGGCACGATCGGTGTCGAGGGCATCGGGGAGACCGGGGTCAGTGCCACCGGTGAGGGCGGGCCGGGCATCAGCGCCAGCGGAACGCGTGGCGGCACGTTCGTCGGGAACGTGGCCCAGCTGCAGCTGCAGCCGTCTGCCCTCCCCTCGCACCCTGCGCACGGCGAACCCGGCGACCTCTTCGTGGACGCCTCGAACCGGCTGTGGTTCTGCAAGGGCGGCACGCGCTGGAGCCGGGTGGCTTGAACCGGTGATGTACCCGTGATGTGCCTGGGGGCCTCGGTCTACGAGGCCACGCTGCACGGCGACGAGGCGCTGGTGCTGCCGGCCGTCGACCGCTGGCAGGCCCTGACCGGCTTCTACCCGGCCATCCTGCCGCTGTGGTCCCCGTTCGACCTGGACCTCCCGGCACCACGTGGCAACGGCTTTCCGGCCGATTGGCTGCTGCAGGGCCTGCGCGAGCGGGGCGTGGAGCCGGCCATCTACGCACATTCCGCGGACGAACCGCGCTGGCAGACGCACGGCTACGAGGCCATCCTGCGGGGCGAACGCGACAAGGCCCTGGAACAGTGGGGGCAGCAGGCGGCCGCCTACGGCCAGCGCCTCATCTTCCGCTGGGATCAAGAGATGAACGGCAAGTTCCCCTGGTCGCTGCGGGAGCCGGCCGAGTACATCCGGGTGTTCCGTCGCGTCAGCGAACGCATCCGCCGCGTGGCGGGGGCGCGCAACGTCGAGTTCTTCTTCTGCCCTTCGCTGCGCGGCCAGGACGCCGGCCTGGACATCATCGAGTCCTACTACCCCGGCGACCCGTGGTGCCAGCAGGTCGGCTTCGACGGTTTCTCTCGCACGGAGCAGTGGGTACCCCTCGCGGAGCAGTGGGGTCCCACCATCGGGCGCCTGCGACGGATGACGGACCGGCCCATCGTGGTGGGCGAGTTCGGCCGGCGCGTCGACCTTCCGCAGCGGGACGAGTGGCTGGCCTCCCTCGGCGAGGTGCGGGGGGTCAGCACGGTGGTCTACTTCGACATGGACCTGACCCACTTCGAGTGGCCCGGCCACCACTGGCTGATGGGCGGACCGATGCGCAAGGTCTACGCCAGCCTGCCCCGCTGCAAGCCGCTCGTCCACGAGCCACGCGAGGCCCCGTCGCCCGAGCCGTCACACGAGCCTTCGCCCGAGCCGTCACACGAGCCGTCACCCGAGCCGTCACCCGAGCCTTCACCCGAGCCGTCACCCGAGCCGGGTGGCCCCCTCGCCCCAGTGAGTCCAACGTCGCCCGAGGATGACCCGCCCCATCGAGCGGCACATAGCCCCTTCGGGCTGCGCAACGATCCTGCCCTGCGCTCGAGGATGCCGCCCTGCGATCGACCCTCGACCAGGCAGCCCCAAGTCAATCTCGAACGTCCAGCCCTGCGAAGATCGGGGACAGGGCAGGGTACAGCCGCTCATACACGCCGCCAAGCTGGGAGTAGCGACGAGACGCGGGGCAGTCGCGTTCGGGTTCGACAGCTTGCCACCCCCTCGACATGCGGACGGCGGTCGCCACGATATCCCGTTCACCGCCCACCCCCACAGCCGCGGCAGCCAGGATGGCGGCACCGAGTGCCGTCGTCTCTGATCGCGGCGTGACTTCGATGGGCTGCTGAAGGACGTCCGCGAGGATGCGCACCCACAGGTCGCTTTGGGCGCCCCCTCCCACCACCCGGATGCCACGCGTGACCGCTCCGAGATCGGAATCGATCATCCGCACGAGCATGCGTAGCTCGAAGGCGATGCCCTCCAGGATCGCCCGGTACATGTGCGCCAGGCCGTGCCCTTCGCGCAGCCCGACCCATGCTCCCCGCGCCGCCTCATCCCAGTAGGGCGTCTCGGCACGCGTCAGATACGGCAGAAACAGCAGCCCATCCGAGCCCGGCTCGACCGTGGACGCCGCCTCCTGCAGGCGTCGATCCGCGTCCTCGGAGTCGTCCCGGGCGACCTCCCGCCCGAACCACGTCAACGACAGGGCCCCGCTCGTGATCACGGCTTCGAGCGTCCAGGAGCGGGGTATCGGGCTCGAGAGCGTTCGGAACGCGAGACTCGTGCGATAGGTCTCAGCATGGCGACCGAACGTGACGCCGGTCCCGAGATTGAGGTACGCACGTCCCTCCTCGGTGATGGCCGCCCCCAGGCCCGCGCACTGTCCGTCGCCAGCACCTGCCACGATCGGTAGGCCGGTCGGCAGACCCGTCGCCTGCGCGGCATCGGTGGTGAGCTCACCGACGATCGTCCCGGGGGGAACGAGGGTCGGGAAGTGTCCCTCGCCAAGGCCGACAAGATCGAGCAGTGCCGGGGCATAGGCGAACTGGCGCATGTCGACGACGCCCAGTGGGTCAGCGCTCGCCCAACTCGTGACCCAACGTCCCACGAGACGCCGGACGAGGTACGCGTGCACGTCGGCGACGATCGCGGTCCGCCGCAGGACCTCGGGCTCGTGATCGGCGAGCCAGGCGAGCTTGTAGAGCGACGGTGTGGTGCTCGGGGGCTTGCCGGAGATGCGATGGATCGCTGCGGAACCGAGCCGCATGACCTGGTCCGATGCACGCGTATCCAGCCACAGGATCGCCGGACGGAGGGGCCGGGCGTCCTCGTCGAAGCAACCGAACGTCTCCCGCTGATGCGTGATGCCGAGGGCGACGACGTCCTCGGCCGGCACGTTCGCCATCAGCTGCGTCAGGGCTTCATTGGCCGCGATCCACCAGGCCTCGGGGTCCTGCTCCTGCCATCCAGGCCCGGGAGACGTCCTGTCGAGTGGCGAACGTGCCGTGGCCACGGGGTCGCCGTCCGGGTCGAACGCGAGGGCCTTGACCGCTGTCGTGGAGGCATCGATCGCCACGACCAGGGGCCTGCCGGTCGGGTCGGAGGAAGCGCGCATGGTGGGGGCCAGAGTAACGCCCTGCGGGACAACGCTTTCTCCCCCAGCCCTGTCATCTCCTGAGCTGGGCCGGAGCCGCACCAACCTCTGCGGGAGGGTCGCGACGCTGGTCGGACGCAGCCGCGCATGATCGTGCGCCCAGGCGCGATGGGGAGAGGTAGGAGCGGTGACAGATTGGGGACGAGTGGCCCTTGCCTGCGTTCGCCAGCCCGGTCAGCCTTCGGACCGTCGCGTGACAAGGGGGTGCGCCATGGCTCCGCTGGTCCGTCTGTCGATGGGAGGCCTGGCAGTCGCGGGCCTCCTGGCGCTGTCCGCGAGCGTGTCGCCTCGAGCGCCGGCTGTGCTCGCCGCAGATGCGCCAGGTTCCGATCCTGCCGACATCATCGCGTTCAGAGACGGGCTGGTCTTCACGGCCAACGACGGCTCGCACGGCCGCGAGCTGTGGCGGAGCGACGGGACCGGATCCGGCACCTCACTCGTGGCGGACGTCCACCCTGGGTCCCCGGGGTCGGCACCGGACGACCTGGTGATCGCCGCAGACCGCCTCTTCTTCGTGGCCGGCGACGGGGTCCACGGGCGCGAACTGTGGATGAGCGACGGCACGGAAGCCGGGACGGCCATGGTCCGGGACATCGTTCAGGGCAGGGCGTCCGGGATCCATGACCTGGTCACGGCAGGGTCCCTTCTCTTCTTCGTGGCCGACGATGGCGTGAGCGGCGTCGAGGTCTGGGCGAGCGACGGGACCTCGGATGGCACGCGGCTCGTACGGGACGTGCGCCCCGGTCCCGATGGAGCCGAGCCGATGGCCCTGACCTCGCTCGGGGACCGGCTGCTGTTCTTCGCGGACGATGGGGTCCACGGCCAGGAGCTGTGGCGGAGCGACGGGACCGAGGCCGGCACCGGCCTCGTGAAGGACCTGGCTCGAGGTGCCTCCAGTCCAATCCCGCGCTGGTGGGCCGTCGCAGGAGACGAGTTCTTCTTCGAGGCCTTCAACGGGGAGCTGTGGCGGAGCGACGGGACGCCGGGCGGCACGCGGCTCGTGAAGGAGTTCGAACCGGGCATGGCGAGCCCGCGCACGGAGATGCTGACGGCCGTCGGCGACCGGCTCTTCCTCCTGGCCGACGATGGCAGGCACGGGCAGGAGGTCTGGGTGAGCGACGGCACGAAGGAGGGCACCCGACTGACCCGCGATTCGGTGCGCGGTGGCGGCGAGCCCGCGGCCGACTGGCTGACCGGCGCAGGTGATCGCCTCTTCTACGCTGCCTCCGGGCAGGGATCGGATGGGCCGGACCTCTGGGTGAGCGATGGCACGAAGGAGGGCACCCGACTGGTCGCGGGCATCCGCCAGGGACGTGGCAGTGCCTGGCCGCAGTGGCTCACGGCCCTGGGCGACGACCTCTTCTTCGCGGCCGACGACGGCTCGAGCGGGACCGAGCTGTGGTCCAGTGACGGCACGGAGGCCGGCACCCGGCTGGTCCGCGACGTCGAACCAGGACCCGGCGGCTCGTCACCGCGGGAACTGGCGGATGTGGGAGGCACGCTCTACTTCAGCGCCGAGACGTCCGGGGCGGGTCGGGAGTTGTGGCGGAGCGACGGCACGGAGGCCGGCACGGTGCTCGTGCGAGACATCCGACCCGCGGAGGCCCCGGTGACCGAGGGCACGCCGGCAGCCGCCGTCACCCCCGTGCAGGATGGCAGTGCGATCCCGACTGGCTGGATCTGGGCGATGCTGCCGGTCGGCTCGGACCTCGTCGTGGCCGGCGGCGCGGAGGCCGCTGATGGCTCCACGTCGGGTTTCGTCAGCCGCTGGGATGGCACGGCCTGGTCGATGATCGGCAGGCAGGACGAGCTGGGCGGGGCGGTCTACGCCGTCGCGCTCTTCGATGGCCACATCGTGGCCGGCGGAGCCTTCGAGGATGCTGGCGGCGATCCGGCGGCAGACTTCGTGGCGCGCTGGGATGGCACCGACTGGTCAGCCCTCGGATCGGATGGGTCGGGGGACGGAGCCCTCGAGGGCGCGGTCACGGCGCTGACGGTGATCGACGGCACCCTTGTCGCCTCGGGTGCTCTGACCATCGAGACCGGTGGAGACGCACCGGCCGCGTTGGCCTTCTGGGATGGGACGTCCTGGACCGTTTCGCGGGTGGATTCGTAGGCGCCATCGGCGTAGGGTGACTGCCGTCGTCTGCGCATGAAGGGGGTGTGTGATGGGTGACAGGATGCATGCCAGGGCGGCGGGCCTGGCGGTCGTCGCGCTACTGCTGTCCACGGCGATCGGGCCGGCGACGGCGCAGGAGGCAAGCCCCCCGCCCGTACCGCCGGCGCCGGCGGGTGAGGTCATCACGCTGGGAGCGGGCGCGGAGGTCTTCCGCGACGACTTCGCCACCCCGGGCACCTGGGCGATCGGTGAGCACGAGACGGGACGCCTCGAGCACCTGAACGGCGCCCTCCGCTTCACCACGACGAGGGCGCCCGATCCCTTCTGGAACTGGTGGGACCTGCTGCTGGCCGCGCCGGTGCTGTGGGTGCGTCTGGCGGTCGACCTGAGCGACGAGGGCGGAGCCGGAGGGCCGATGTGCCAGGCCACGTCGTCGACGGATCTCTATCTCGGGCTCGTCAACACCGCGAACGAGTGGGTCATCGGCCGAACGCAGGGTGGCGGCGTCAGCGTTCTCGCGCGCGGTCCGCTGCCGCCGAGCATCGACCTGGTCCGCGGGGGCAAGGCCGTCGTGGCCATCGAGTGCGCGGTCACCGGGCCGTCGGGCGTCCGGATCGCACTCTGGGTCGACGGCATCAACGTGGCCGATCTCGGCCTTCCGGATACTGTGGCTTCCTTCGCCGGCCTGGGCCTGTATGGCGAGGGCTACGTGGACGGCTTCAGCGTCGCGCTCGACGACCTCGTGGTCGCCGTCGGGGCCGCCTATGCGCCGCAGGTCCGCACCCCGCTGACGCAGCCGCCCGTCCCCACCGAGACCTCGGCCCCGGCGACGCTGCCGCCGGTCCCGCCTGCCTCGCTTGCCCCCGCGACCGCGGCCCCGCCGACCGCGGCCCCGCCGACCGCAGCCCCAGCGTCGCCCGTTCCTGTCGCCTCGGCCACCCCGGAAGCCGTGGTAGCCGGGGATGTCCTGAGCCACGTGCCGGTCGCCTTCCGTGACGCCTGCCAGCCCAGCAACAGCGACCCGGCGAACGGACTCCTCGACTCCGTCGTGTGCGTCCCAGCCGGGGAAGCAGGAAGCGCGGTGTACTTCCTCTACGACAGCCCCGAGGTGCTGGACGCGGCATTCGAGGGCCTGCTGGCCGCCCGGGGCGCGGTCACGGACGGGACCGACTGCTCGGTCGGACCGGCACTGCTCGACTACGACATCGGCGGCCAGACCGCTGGAAGGCTGGCCTGCTTCCTGCAGGACGACCGTGCCGCCGTGCTGTGGACGCACCGCGGCCTGCGCGTGATGGCGTTCGGTATCAAGTCCGGGGGCGACTTCGCAGGACTCTTCGACTGGTGGATGGAGGCCGGCCCGGTGAGCTGACCGGACAGCGGATCGGCGCGGGTCGCCGCCTCGACCCATGTCCGCGCCGGGGAGGCCAGCTCGGGAGCGGTCGAGCCAGCAGACCCTCGGACCTTCAGCGTGACCCATCCGGCTCTTGACATCGCTGTCCGACCGGCGCCAGATGGTCGCGTTCGCACGTGTGAGGGGGAGACGCACGATGTGCCCACTGGGGATCAAGCCGGGCCGGATGGACATGGCCGCGGCAGTCTTTCTTGTGACCATGGTGATTCCGGTCGGGCCCGTGACAGGGGCCGACGACACCGCCCAGGCGGATGCAGCTGCCAGCGCTCCAGCGACAGCCCTGGACATCGAATGCGACATCTCGAAGGCGGCCTTCATCGGCACCGCCGGCAACGGCCTCGCCTGCCTCGACGACTCCGGCTGGCACGCCCTCGTCGGCGAGGGCTCGGGTCTGCTGAGCGACACTATCGTCGACGTGGCCATCGGGCCCGACGGCCGCGTCTGGGTCGTCCAGCCTGAGGGCATCAGCGTCACCGACGGGACGAGCTGGGAGACCTTCGAGAGAAGCGTCTGGGGCGGTGCCCCGGTGGCGGTGTCCTTCGGCCCCGATGGATCGGCCTGGGTGGCCTACTACGGGGGCGTCGGCCACCTCGATGGATCGGAGTGGGCGACGTGGCCGGCCGCCGAGCTGGCGACCGGCCAGTGGCCAGACCTGTTGGCGTCGATCGCCGTGGCGCCTGATGACGTCGTTTGGGTCGCAGGGTCCACGTCCATCGCCTCCTTCGACGGCACGGAGTGGACCATCTACGAGTCCGGCAACGGCCTCCCGGACGAGTCCTCGACCTTCGTGGACATCGCGGCCGGGCCTGGCGCTGTCTGGGTCGCCAGCGGCGGCGGCGTCCTGGGCTGGAACGGGACAGCCTGGATGACGAACAGCGGCTTCGACCTCGGCTGGGCTCAGGCCCTGGCGATGGACCCCGATGGACGGGTCTGGGCGGGGACCTGGAGAGCCGGGGCCAGCGTCTTCGACCGGACGGGCTGGCTGAGCTACGACCGAGCCACGTCCGGGCTCAGCAGCGACGACGTGGCGGCCCTGGCGGTCGATGGCCAGGGGCGCGTCTGGGCGGGCACGTCCTACGGCCTCGACATCCTCGAGGACGGGACGTGGAAGGCATATCACATGCACGATTCGGGGCTGCTCGACAACGATGTCAGCGCCGTCGCGGTCAGCGGACCCGGGCCGGCGCTACCGGCCACGGTCGAGAAGTCGCCGGGGTCACTCTCGGGCGTGGCACTCGAGGGTGGCGCGCCGCTGGCGGGCGTGACGGTCGAGCTCTGCACCGAGGACGTCGGCTGGGCCCCGGAGGGGTCGACCCCCTGCATCGGCCAGCCCTTCAGCCTGCAGGCGACGACCGGGCCGGATGGCCGGTTCCTGTTCGAGGGAGTGCCGGTCGGTCGCTATGACATCGCCGTCCCCTCGGGGTCGGGTGACTGGGAATCCGCGGTCAGTACCCTCGGCACCTCCAGCCCGCCGTTCGCGGTGCAGGAGGGAATCGAGACCGACGTGGGCAGCATCGACATCGCCCCGCCTGCGTAGGCGGGGCGGGCGGCGGAACCGGCGTTCCACACGCTGATCGGCAGCGAGGCCTTCCAGGAGAGGTGCGGCGTGGTCGATGATCCGCTCGACGAGCCGTCGGCCGGGCCCGCGGGACCGACCGCAGAGCCAGGGGACGTCTCGGCAACGGACGTCCCCACGGCCACGGCACCCCACGATCGGCCGGCCGACGCCGATGCCGGGAAGCGCTGGGTGGCGGTGCTCCTGACCGCTGCGGCGGCGGTCGCAGCCATCCTCGCCCTGCGCGTGACGTACCTCTCGAACGAGGCCGGTGGCGCCTGGCAGTCCGCCTTTCGGACCGAGCTCCAGCGCGCTGCCGTGCTGCTCCTGGATGTGCGCCAGGTGTACGGGACCGAGGGAGAGGAAGCGTTCTCGATCGCGGTCCACGAGGTCCTGGCGGACCAGATGCGGGTCCGTGCCCAGGCCGCGCCCGCCGAGGTCGCCCGGGCGCTCGAGGCCGAGATGCGTGTCCATGAGGACCTCGTCGAGCAGGTGAAGCCCGCCACGGAGCTCACCGCGGGCGGCTACGGGCTGCCCGGCGGTGGGTACGACCTGGTGGTCCGACTGGTCGGCTACCGCGAGGCCGTCCCGGATGTCGTGGCACTCGACCCCGACGCCCTGATGCGGCAGGGAGACCGCGCATCCGGCCATGCCCTTGGCGTCGTCGCTGCCGGCGTGCCGGTGGCCGTTGCGGTCGTCGCCGGGTCACTGGCGATGCCCTACCGCCATCGACGGCGCTTCTTCCTCGTCATCGGCTGGCTCGCCATCGCGACCGGCCTCCTGGTCGCCGCCGGCCTTGAGGTGACCGCGTGAGCAACCTCGACCCGAGGGCCGCCCCAGGCACCACCACGTCGTTCGAGAAGGCACTCGCGTGGCTCATCGGCATCGCCGCGTTGACCGCCGCGCTCCTTCTCGTCGTGCAGGTGGACCGGTCCGCACATGGGTCGCGCGCCGGGGTTCGGGCGGGCATCGTGAGCTCGGAGCTGACGACCGCGATGACCGCGACAGCAGAGATCGCGCGCTTCCGCCTGTCATCCTCGGAGCGGGCCACGCTCGGCGGCATGGCGGGCATCAGCCGCCAGATCGAGGGGCTCGAGACCGGCGACACGATCGAGGTCGCCAGGGGTGAGGCGGAGGCCGATGCCGCGGACCGGCTGGTCACCATCGCAGAGGCCATGGCCGCCTTTCCCTCGGAGGACGGCCCGCTCGACGCCTACGCGCAGCGCATGCTCACCGTCTCGGGTGATGAGCTGCGTGCCCTCGTGGGTGAGCGGACGGCCCTGTCGGAGGTGGACGCACCCCGAGCTGGCCGGCAGGGCAGCCTGGTCGTGGCGGCCCTGTCGCTCGCGGCGCTCGCGGCCGTCCTGGCGGGCCTGGCGTCCACGCTGCATGACGGACGAGCCGGCCGAGCCACGCTGGTCACCGGCTACGTCACGGCCGCTGTGGCGATCGCCCTGGGGGCCGCCGCCCTCGTGTGACTAGGTGTGATTCACGGATACGTTGTTGACAAACGAGAGCCCCTCGAGGCTTGGTGTGGGTATCCAGCTCACACCACTCGGGAGGCTCTCATGGCACATCGTAGGGCGAAGTTGACCGTCTTCGGCAGGCAGCTCCTGGTCGATCGCATCGAGACCGACGGCTGGGCGATCGCCCACGCAGCGGCGGCCGCTGGCGTCAGCCGTCAGACGGCGACGAAGTGGCTGCGTCGCTATCGGGAGTCCGGACGGGAGGGCCTCGAGGACCGCTCCAGCCGGCCCCGTCGCTCGCCCCGGAGCCTGCCCCGGGAGACGGTCGAGATCGATCCTCGTCACGCGCCACGAGCTGGGCGTGGGGCCCCATCGGCTCACCGCCGCCCTGGGCATCCCGCGCTCGACGATCGGCGACGTCCTGCGCCGCCACGGCCGCAGCCGCCTGGCCGACCGCGACCGGCCCACGGGCATCCCCATCCGCTACGTCCGCGAACGGCCCGGGGACCTGCTCCACATGGATGTCAAGAAGCTCGGGCGCATCCCCGACGGGGGCGGCCACCGTTTCCGGGGACGTGGTCAGGGCACGCCGCGGGCGCATGCCGGCTACGACTACGTCCACCAGGTCGTCGACGACATGAGCCGGGTCGCCTACGCCGCTATCTGCCCCGACGAGCGGGGCACGACCTGTGCCGCCTTCCTGCGTGAGGCGGCGACCTTCTTCGCCCGCCTCGGGGTGCGCATCGAGCGGGTCATGACCGACAACGCCAAGAACTGCACCGACTCCCGGGCCTTCGCGGGAGCGCTCGATGAGCTGGGGGCCCGGCATCTCACGATCCCGCCCTACCGACCCCAGGTCAACGGCAAGTCCGAACGCTCCGACCGGACCCTGCTCGAGGAGTGGGCGTACGCACGGATGTACCGCTCCAACGAGGAGCGCATCCGGGCCCTTCGTCCCTGGCTCGAGGAGTACAACCATCGCCGACCTCACACCGCACTGGGAGGGAGGACACCCATGCAAGTCCTCATCGCCGCCGTCAACAACGTATCCGTGAATCACACGCTAGGTCACGGCGCCCCGATTGCCGCCGAGGTCATCATCGGGGGCGATCACGAGCGTCTTGTGCCCGCGTCATCGGTCCCCCGGAGCAGGACGAGTTTCCCCAGGCGGGCGAGCCGAGATGGCACCTGCGCAGGGCAGCGGACCCCTCTGGCCGTAGCTCGCGACCCCCTGGGCGTGCGGTGACGCAGCACCCGTCGATAACCCCGAAGCCTTAAGGACGTAGTCAAGAGCCGATGTGGGGCTCCATCGTCCACGCAAGGCTCACGCTTGGCGGAGAGGGTGGGATTCGAACCCACGAGGCTCTCGCCCAACGGTTTTCAAGACCGCCGCCTTCAACCACTCGGCCACCTCTCCGGTCGCAGCGAGGATAGCAGTGCCCACGCGCGGTCCCTGGCATCAGCCTCGAGCACGGATGCGCCACAAGACGCATCTCGGTCGTGGCGGTATCCTCTCCGGGCCGTGACCCCCCAGAGACTGCCGCGCGTCCTTGCCGCGCTGCTCACCGCCATGCTCCTGGTCACGCTCGCCGCCAGCGGCAGCGTGGCCCAGACGCAGACACGCCCGCCGGTCGACCCGGAGCTGGCCGCCAAGCTCCAGGCGCGCCTGGACCGCTGGCTCTCCTCCCACGGCGCCCCGGGAGTGGCCGCCGCCGTCCGGCTGCCCGACGGAAGCCGCTGGGTCGGGGTGGCGGGCAACCGCGTCGCCAACGCCGAGCGGCCCGTCTTCCCCAGCACACCCTTCGCCATCGCCTCGCTGACCAAGACGTTCGTGGCCGCGCTCTTCCTGAAGCTGCAGGAGGAAGGCCGCCTCAGCCTGGACGACCCCATCTCGAACTGGCTGCCCAGCTGGCCCAGGGCCAAGCGCATCACGGTCAGGATGCTCCTCAACCACCGCAGCGGCATCTACGACTACTTCGCGAACCCACGCTACGAGCGCAGCGTCTTCAAGCGACCGCGGCACCGCTGGCGCGTGGGCGAGATCGTCGGGCTGGTGGGCCCCTCCTACTGCCTGCCCGGGCGGTGCTTCCGCTACTCGAACACGAACTACGTGCTGCTGGGCCGCATCGCCCGGAAGGTCACCGGCAAGTCCGTGGCCTCGAACATCCGCACGCGCTTCCTCGACCCCCTGGGCCTGCGCGACACCTTCTTCCAAGGTCAGGAGCGCATCGGCAAGGTCCCGGCCAAGGGCTACCTGGCGGCCCGGAAGGGCTTTCAGGGTTTCGCCGACGGCAGTCGCTTCCGGCCCAACACCTCGGCGGCCACGGTCGCCAATGCTGCCGGGGCACTCGTCTCATCGGTCCGGGATGTCTCCGACTGGGAGGACGCCCTGCTGAGCGGCAACCTCCTGGCGCCGGAGTCGCTCGAGCAGATGACGGACTTCCACAAGAAGAGCGGCTACGGCCTGGGGCTGCGCTATGCCCCCGCCTTCGACGGCATCCTCGGCATCGGCCATGGCGGTTCGCTGCGCGGCTACGTCTCACTCATGTATCGCCTGCACCGCCAGGACATCGACGTCGTGGTCATGACCAACCTCGGCCGCACCAACATCCAGGGACTGGCCGACCGACTGACCCGCGCCGCGATGCGCCACTACGGCATCCCCAGGCCCGAACCCCTGCCGGTCGAGCCCGAGGTCCCACCCGAGCCTGAGCCCGAGCCGACCCCGATCGTCCCTTAGGGCGAGACATTCTCCGCCCTGAACGGGTCGAGGATGAGCAGTTCGCCGAACCGGCGTCCGTGCTGCAGACCCTCGGTCGCCAGGATGGACGCGCCCGCTCGGCGGGCGCGTTCAGGATTAAGACGAGCGCGTCCCAGAACGACAGGCGATGCCGCTTCTCCAGCTCGGATGTGGCCACGATATCGCAGGGATCGATACGGTGGACCGGCCACGTGGCATAGCGCACGATGATGAGCCGAGCGCGGGCGGCCGTAAGGGGCTGAGGCAGCTTCCAGGTCCCGTTGACGTAGAACTCCTGCAGCACCTGCGTGCTGAGCACGCCTGTACGCGACCCCCACAGGCGCACCAGTAGGTCCCGCGCAGCGT
>CAVONF010000002.1:0-121702 GCA_963697275.1 uncultured Chloroflexia bacterium
GACGATTCGCCGGTCATCCGGCCCGAGCAGCTTGATGTCATCTCGTACCCGTACGAGTGGTCCTTCAGTCGGCTTAACGACGCGGCGCTCCTGACGCTGCGAGTCCAGACACGCGCGCTCCAGTTCGGGATGTCACTGCGGGACGCGTGCGCGTAACGTCCAGTTCTACGCGGCAACCCCGTCCTCGATCTGACACGTGTTGTCGAGTCGCGTTGAGCCGGGTCGCCCATGGGTATCGCGTACCGTCAGTTCTGCGAGCACTTCCTGGCGCCGCTGGCGCTGATGGCCCGCGTCGACATCCGTCTCGGGCGCCTCCTGCGAGACCACCTCGAGGGCATCCCGCTGGACCTCGCGGCGCGGCTGTTGCCCGGGCGGACGCGGCTGTCCTTCGGGCTCGGCCCGCACATCCACTTGCACGCCCGTGCTCAGCGACGGCACGCCAATGACAACGCAGCGACCCGGCGATGGCACGCCTGGCTCGATGTCATCCAGGCGCCTGGCCACGCTCATCGACAGCCTGCAGGGGACGATCGAAGGGCTCGACTGGACGCCAGCCGGCACGGCCTGGGCCGATTATGCCGACCACACCAGCTACGACGATGCCGCCACCGCCGCCAAGGCCGATGCCGTGCGGTCGGCGGTGCGCAGCATCGGCGGGAGGCGCGCGTGGGACCTCGGCGCCAATACCGGTCGCTACAGCCGCATCGCGGCCGAGGCCGGCTATCGCGTCGTGGCCCTCGATGTCGACCCTGCCGCGGTCGAGCGCGGCTACCGCGCCATCAGGGCGGAAGGTCGCGCGGACATCCTGCCGCTGCTCGCGGACCTCACCGACCCCAGCCCGGCGCTGGGGTGGGGGAGCGTCGAGCGCGCGTCCCTGCTTGACCGCATCGACGCCGATGTCATCCTGGCGCTGGCCCTCGTGCACCACCTCGCCATCGGCGCCAACGTGCCGCTGCCCATGATCGCGGCGCTCTTCGCGCGACTGGCACCGCACGCCATCGTGGAATTCGTGCCCAAGGAGGACGCCATGGTGCAGCGGCTGCTCGCCTCACGGCGTGACGTCTTCGCCGACTACTCCGGCGAGGGCTTCCGGGCCGCCTTCGCGCCATGGTTCGAGGTGGTCACCGAGACAGCCATCGAGGGCACCTCGCGCACGCTGATCCACTTCCGTCGCCGGGATGGGTCGTTGTTCGCCCCCAACGGGCGTCCGCTGCTGTGATGAGGCGCACAGCGCCGAGCATGCAGGCTCGCAGCGACGGTCAGCCAGGCCGACCTGGCTCCTGCCGCCTGACACAGGAGCATCGCATGTGGACATCCCTCTGTCGTACCTGCGGGGTCCTCTCCGTCGGCATGCTGCTCGTGCTGGGCGTCGTCGCCCAGGCTGGTGCCACCCAGGCTGGTGCCACCCAGGTCGCCGATTTCCGTGACATCCAGGCGTCGCCCATCATCACCACGCCGGACCCCGGCGGCCGCTCGGCCATCCTCGAAGTGGACACCAGCATCGCGGTAGCCTGTTCGGTCGTCTATGGCCCGGATGAGTCCTTCGGCCTCATCGCCGTCGACAACGACATGGACGGCGGGGCGCACGCCGAGCACCATCCCGTGCTGGGCGGACTACAGCCCGATACCGAGTACCGCTACCGGGTCCAGGGCACTGCACCGGATGGGACCATCTACGTGAGCGAGGTGATGACCTTCCGCACTCCGCCCCAACCCGAGGGTGGCCCCGCGAACCTGGCCCTCGAGGCCGTGGCCATCAGCGCCAGCTCGGAGTTCTCCGACGCATTCAGCGCCGCCAGGGCCTTCGACGGCGATGCTGCGTCGGCATGGTCGTCGCGCGGGGACGGTGACGAGGCCTGGATCGAACTCGACCTCGGCAGCCCGCGCCAGATCGGCGAGGTGGTCTTCCGCACCCGTTCCATGAGCGATGGCTCAGCGATCACCGAGACCTACAGCATCACCGCCGATGGCGTCCTGCTCGGGGAGTTCGCCGCCGACACGGCCGCCCGCGTCGATGTCGAGGCCCAGGTGCTTCGCTTCGACGTCGCCTCGTCGAGCGGCGGCAACACGGGCGCCGTCGAGATCCTCGTGCTCGAGCAGGACAACGGCGCACCCTGACGTCGTCAAGGACCCGTCAGCGACGATCGCCCATGTCCGACCGGGAGACCTCGAGGGCATCGAGCTGCGACCGGCTGAGCGGCACTTTGGCATCGCCGCGCTGGCTACAGATCCACCGTGCGCCCAGCTGGGTCCGACCGATGGCTCGCTCGATAGGCGGGCTGTCCACGACGTGTGCCACCAGGAACGGAGCCGATGGCCCCCGGGTGTTGCCTGGGCGACAACACTTCCGATAATGCAAGTTATGTAACATGTGGGCTCACGCGTCCAAGTGCAGGCTTGCGAAGTTCGGACGGCCTGTCGGACTCTGCCGCTGCGGTGCTCACCGTCGCATCGAGCGCGCCGTAGGGGTGACCTCGGCGCTAGCGCAGCGGGCGGACGCGCGACAGCAGGTCCGGCCGTGGGCGCCCCTCGACGCAGACGCACCAGCCGGTGAGCTCGGGCCGGGGGCCGAAGAGGACGAACGTGCGCTCGGCGCGGGGCGAGGCGGGTCGCAGGCCGCCGTCGGTGTGGAAGCCCGAGGGCGTCCCCGGGAGCACGGCCGCCGAAGGCGCCGTGAAGCCGTCGTGGCCCCGTGCCCGCAGGTCGCGGGCCTCGGTCTGGCAGGCGCGCCAGCTCGAGTGGCCTCCGCTGAGCGTCCTGGCTGTGAGGCGCGGGACCGTCGTCGGCGGCTCGGGCAGCTCGATGGCCCAGATGGCCCGGCTGACACCGGCGAGGTCCTCCGGGTCGGTCGATCTCCTCGTGACGCAGGAACTCGGCCCAGGCGCCGTCGGGCGTCTCGGCAAGATACGCCACCGGACCCTCCCCCACCCCGTGCCAGCGCGCCTCGGGTTGCTCGTCGGTCTCCCACAGGAAGGCGAAGCGCGCATCGGCATGGCGGAAGACGATCACGCCGCGGCGCCGGGGCCGGCGAGCGCGCTCGCGAGGGCGGCGATCGCCCGGGCATCCGGCTCGTCGGGGTCCCAGCCCTCGCCCAGCGACGCCCGCGGCGAGCGGCCCTCGAGGGCCCTCCGGGGACGCTCCCACCAGCGCCGCAGCCCGAACTCGTTGTAGGAGCCCGCGAGGTCAGCCGTCACGAGCGCGAAGTAGTGGATGCGCGCTGCGACCACGTCGGGCACCGTGCGGGTGCCGGCGGCGTAGCGGCGCAGGCTCGCGGGCGAGATGCCGAGCAGCGACGCGAGGGCGTCGTGGCCGTACGTCCGCAGCAATCCGCCCAACTCGCGCCGGGGCATCGGCGAGCCCTCGATGGCGTCCTCGAGCTGTGAGATGAGATCGACCCAGCGGGAACCGCTCGTGGTCGCACCGGTGTCCTCGAGGATGGCCACCGCGGTGCCCTGGGCCACGCCCTCCGAGAGGCTGGTGCGGGCGATGTCGCGGATGAGCTCGGCGTCGAGCCGCTCGACGAGCTCGCGCCGGGGCAGCAGCCCCAGGCCGTCGGCCATGAGCACGAGGCGCGTCGCCGCCCGGCGCACGTCCGGGAGGTCGAATGGAGCGGCAGCAGACAACAATCGGACCATGGTCATGCTCCGAGTCTAGTCCGTGCGTCATCCGACCGTCAACGATCAGCGTAGGACGATCACAGGGTCACCGAGAAGTGCCTCCCCTGCTCGATGTCTTTGCGCAAAGACGGCCCGGCCCGATCGCTTCGCGCGTCGAACCTCGGGGATCCGGCTGGTTGACAGCAGCCGCCGGAGCCCGCATGGTCCACGTGAAGGAGGAGATGATGCGCGGAATCCGGTCAGTGGTCGCCCTCGCGTTGGTCCTGTCGATCGGATCGATCGGACAGGCCAGCGGGGCTCTGGCCGCGGACGCCCCGGTCCTGACGACATCCGCGCCGCCCCTGCCAGCCTGCCGCTACCGGGACGAGCTGACCCGACACCGCAGCCTCGACGACTGGCGCATCACCCTTCTCGACACCAACCTGAAGGTCGCCCGCCGTTACGCTCCCGGCGATCTCGTGCCGGTGGGTCGAGCCGGCATCCGCGGCGCCGGGGTAGTGCGCAAGTTCATCATCCGCGACCTCCGACGACTCGCGCGCGCGGCACGGGAGGCCGGGGCGCCCATCGCCGTCCAGTCGGCCTATCGCTCCTACGCGACGCAGGAGGCGGTCTTTGCCTCGTGGGTCCGTCAGGTCGGCTACGAGCGGGCTCTGCAGGTCAGCGCACGCCCTGGTCACTCCGAGCACCAGCTCGGGACCGCCCTCGATCTCCGCTCCGCCAACAGTGCCCGCGCGCCCTGGGACTACCAGGATTGGGGGCGGACCGCCGCCGGCCGCTGGCTGAAGCGCAACGCCTGGCGCTATGGCTTCGTTCTGAGCTACCCGGCCGGCCGCTCAACGATCAGCTGCTACGACTACGAGCCCTGGCACTGGCGCTACGTCGGTGCCACTCTGGCGGCGCGCATCCGCGAGAGCGGGGACGTCCCGCGCCGAGTACCTCTGGGAGAACCACGAGACCGCACCTTCGGACTGAGGAGGCGACAGACCGAGCTCGTCTGCCGTGACACCCCTGCAGCCAGCCTGGCAGAGAGAGCCCCGAGCCATGCTCTGCGAGGATGACTCGGAATCGATCGGCGGTCCGATCGACCGACGCAGACGGGAGGTCCGGCACTGGTCGGCGGTGGGACGACGGGCGAGACTGGGCGGCATCCTGAGCCCAGCTCCCCCTGGCTTGTCATCGACGCGCAGTTGGAGGCCACAACGATGGCTCGGAGCCCGCTCATGACCACGGTCGCCATCCTGTTGCTCGCGACGGGATTCGTCGCCGGTCCAGCCGCGGCTTCATCCCATGAAGAAGGGGCCGGGATGCCTGGCGAGACCATCGTCAGCATCGACTGCGATGCGTTCGCAGCCAGCCCCGCTGCGGTCCAGTCCGTCGACGCGACCGCTGGCTCATCGGTCGTGCTCAGCCTCTGCTCGAACCCCACCACCGGCTACCGCTGGTCTGAGCCGCTGTCCTCCGACCCGGCCGTAGCGTCGGTCGGCGGCTGGGTCTACGCGGCGCCAGAGAGCGACCTCCTGGGGGCGTCGGGCAACGAGCACGTCACCATCGTCGCGAACGCGCCGGGAAGTGCGGTCATCACCGCCTCGTACGACCAGCCCTGGGAGGGCGGCGCAGAAGGGCGCCTGGACCGTGGAGCTGACCATCAACGTCCGCGATGCCAGCGCGCTCCTCATCGGGTGCGAGGAGTTCGAAGCGCAGCCCGCCGCGGTGCGGTCGGTCGACCTGGCGGCCGGGACGTCCCTGGTCCTGAGCCTCTGCTCGAACCCGACCACCGGCTTCCGCTGGAGCGAGCCCGTGTCCTCGGATCCAGCGGTCGCTTCGGTCAGCGGCTGGGTCTATGAAGCCCCGGTGACCGAGGGGACGATGACTGGCGCTGCGGGCACGGAACACGTCACCATCGCGGCCGACGCTGCGGGTATGGCGTTCATCACCGCCTCGTACGACCAGCCCTGGGACGGTGGCCAGAAGGGCGCCTGGAGCCTGGAGTTGACCGTCAACGTCCAGTAGCGATCGCGCCCGCAGTATCGTGAGGGACGTTTCAAGGCGCTCCGACCTCCTCCGACTTGCGTGATTGCGCAATCAATGGAATACTCCGAGGGCTCATCCGGTTCGACACAGGAGTCTCGTTCATGCCCAAGGCGTTCCGCCCGCTCATCCTTCTCGGCCTCGCGGCTGTCTTCCTGGTCGCAGGCTGCAGCGCGGCGGGCACGAGCAACGCAGAAGCCGCGGTTCGCGAGGTCTCCCCTGCCGAGGCCGTGCGGATGCTCGAGACGCATACGGTCATCGACGTGCGCACACCGCCTGAGTTCGCTGCCGGTCACATCGCTGGAGCGCTCAACATCCCCGTCGAAGCGTCAGATTTCGGGGCTCGCATCTCCCAGCTCGACCCGGCAGAGCCCTACCTCGTCTACTGCCGCACCGGCCGGCGCAGCGCGATCGCGGCCGACATCATGGCCGAGGCCGGGTTCACCGATGTCGCTGACGCCGGCGGGCTCGATCAGCTCGCACAGGCGGGCGCACCCATCGAGTAGCCACGGCCCGCTGCTCACGCCCACGTCGGGCTGAGGGACCGCCTCCAGCCACCCTCTCGCCGCTGCTACCGTACCGGCGTGAGCGGCAGCCACGAAGACCTCACCATCCGACGCATCCGACCCGATGAGGGCCTGGTCCTGCGTGGGCTGCGTCTGCGCAGCCTGACCGACTCCCCTGCCGCCTTCGGGCAGGATCTCGATGAGGCACTGGCCCGACCGGCGAACGAGTGGCACCGCAGCGCCCTGCAGTCATCGCGCGGCCAGAACCGCACGTGGCTCCTGGCACGCCGGGGGGACGAGCCCGTCGGGCTGGTCCAGGGACGACGCCGGCCCCCCAGCACGCTGCTGCTCTTCAGCATGTGGGTGGAGCCCGGGTCGCGTCGCCAGGGTGTCGGTGAACGGCTCATCTCCGAGCTTGAAGCGTGGGCGCAACGGTGGCAGGCCACCGAGACCGTGCTCTGGGTGCTGAACCGGAACGACGCGGCCCTCGTCTTCTACCAGCAGCTCGGCTTCGAGGTGGTGGAGTCAGGCACGGACGCGGAGGCGGGCGCGCGCTACGACGCGCTGGCCATGCGCCGTGCCATCGACGCTGCGTCCAGTTGACGATGCCCTGATCGCCACCGCTGCATCGACAACGGGCCTCGACGCATCGGTGGTGCCTGCTCGTACCACACATCTGGTGCCCTGGGACAACGCCCCCGGCGCCGGCCCCTGTCTGTGCACAAGGACAGGGCGCCTGCCCAGCGCAGGCTCGGCCTGCGGGTCGGAGACTGGAGACTACGGCGTCCGGACTCGAGCGGCGGAGGCGATCGGGTTGTCGTCCACCGAGACCCAGGCGCGGTCGAGCCGGAGATGGAGCACCGATGTCTGTCGCGAGCCGATGGCCTCGCGAAGCGCCGGCTCGAAATCGGCATCCTGGCTCACACTGAGACCAAGGGCGCCCTGGGCGCGAGCGATGGCGGCGAAATCGATCAGCCCGAGCTCCGAGGACACGGTCGCCCGACCCTCGCCCGCCTGGCTCGCGGCGATGGTCCCGTAGCGCTCGTTGTCGAAGACGAGCACGATGGGGTGAGCACCTTCGCGGACCGACGTCTCCAGCTCCATCATGGTCATGGCAAAGCCACCGTCGCCACACACGGCCACAGCGATCCGATCGGGGTCCTGCAACGAGGCCGCGATCGCCGCCGGCAGGCCGAAGCCCATGGCACCGGAAGTGGGGCCGATGAAGGTGCCAGGGCGCCGGAAGCGGTAGCCACGTGCCACCCAGCCTCCCATGTTGCCGGCGTCGGTGGTGATGATGGCGTTGTCCGGCAGCACGATGCGCAGGACCTCGACGATCCGTCCGGGATGGACACCAGGGCCGTCCCAGCTCCCCTGCCCCACCCGACGTCGCCGAGCGATAGGCCTCCCGATCCGCCGCGTTGCGGGCTTCGCGCCGGCTGCGCATCTCGTTGTCGAGCGCAGCCGCACGCAGGTCGGACCAGGCCGCGTCGAGGAACCGGGAGGCGTCCGCCTCGACACTGATGGTGGGAGCAGACAGACCCGCGTGCGATGTGCGCGGTTGCACATCCACGTGAGCCCAGCGCACCTGTTGGCCCGGGATCGAGAAGCCGAAGGTGTTCACCTCCGAGAGTCGCGCACCGAGGAAGACGATGACATCCGCATCCTCGAGCCGCTGGCGGACCGTCGGAGCCGACCAGATGCCGGCCATCCCCAGGTAGTTGGGATGGTCGTTGGGGAACACGTCCGGTCGTCGCCACGCGGCCATGACGGGGACTGCGAGCGCTTCCGAAAGGGCCACGAGGCGCTTCGTGGCGCGTGCTCGCAGCACCCCACCTCCCGCGACGATGACCCCACGCTCGGAGCCGGCGAGCAGCTTGACGACGCGACTCACTGCGGTGCGCTCCGCAGCCGGTCCCCGTGCGGCCGCGAGTGGCGGCACAGCCTCATCCGGGACCTCGATCTCGGCGGTCTGGACATCCTGCGGGACAGCGATGAGGATGGGTCCGGGCCGACCGGTGCTGAGGCGTCGATGGGCCTTGGCCATGACAGAGGTGGTCTCATCGGGTTCATCGATCTGGGCAGCCCATGTGGCCAGTGATCCGATGCTCCGTACCAGATCCGCCTCCTGGAACGCCTCGCGCCCCAGGACGTCGCGCTCGACCTGGCCGACCAGCGTCACCAGCGGAGCCGAATCGGCAGCCGCGGTATGGATGCCGATGGCCGCATTGGACGCGCCCACAGCCCGCGATGCAGCCACGATCTGGGGACGCCCGGTGGACTGCGCGAGTGCTTCGGCCATGAAGGCCGCACCCGACTCGTGGCGGGTCGTCACGACGCGGATGCCGGCGGCCGACAGGTCGTCGATGAGAGGCAGGAACGATTCGCCCGGCACCGTGAAGCAGTAGCGAGCGCCGAAGCCCTGCAGCTGCCGGGCGATCTCTGCCGAGACGCTGCGCCGCACCAGGGCCGGCGGCGATGGCTCGGGAGCCTCCGGGACCGCGGCTGTGGCGATCGGCTCCGACGTCGGGGGCGCGATGGCCTCGGGAGCCTCGGGAGCCTCGGGCTCAGCCCTCGGGAACCTCGGGCCAGCGTCATCGGCTCCGGGGACGCACGCTCGGTATCTGACGGCTGATCCGCGACTGCCGTGCCCGGCTCATGCTCCTGGGCCGTCACCGTTGCCTCAGGCTCATCCTCGGGCTGGGAGCCCTCGAGCGACACGGCTATCCTCCCCCTGGCTCAGTGAGCCACCGACTCGTCAGGTCGCTCACGCTACACCCGCACCAGCATGAAGATGAGCGACACGATGATGAAGGTCGCCACTGCAGCGAGCGCGAAGCGCATCGCCCGGTTCTCGGTCGTCATGGTCCCAGCCTAGCGGTAGTTCTTGAACTGCAGGGCCACCGGGTAGTCGTCGCCGACCTCACGGAGGCGCGCGATGACGGCCTGCAGCTCATCCTTGGACTTCCCGCTGACGCGGACAGCATCGCCCTGGATCTGGCCGTGCACCTTGGGGAACTCGTCCCGGATGAGCTTGGTGATCTTCTTGGCGACGTCCTCCGGGAGCCCCTGACGGAGGACCGCCTTCTGCCGGTAGGTCATGCCACCGGCGGGCTCGACAGTGCCCCAATCGAAGATCTTGAGCGACAGGCCACGCCGGATGGCCTTGGAGGCGACGAGGTCCACGATGGACGCGGACCGCATCTCCGAGTCCGTGACCACGACGATCTCCTTGTCGGACAGGTCGACGCTCACCTTGGCGCCCTTGAAGTCGTAGCGGGTGGCCACCTCACGGCGGACCTGGTCGATGGCGTTGACCAGCTCCTGGCGGTCGAACTCACTGACCACATCGAATGAGACGTTGCTAGCCATCCTGTCTCTCCCCTGTCTGTTCCGGCGGAGCCTCCGCTGCGTGACCGGCATCGCGGCCGACAGACCGCCACACCGGCCACTCCCGCAGCCGCTCGATCAGACCTCCGGCATCGAGTTCCATCGTGCTGAAGCCGCGGACGCGCACGCGATCCCCTGAGGCGCGACGCGTGAAGGCCCCATGCCAGCTGGCGAGCACGCTACGAGCCACGACCCAGATGCGTTCGGCGTCGAAGTCGACGTGGATCTGCTCGGCGGCGATGCGGTTCCAGTGCTCGCGCACGGCAAGCGCTCCGCGCAGCGGTGGCTCGAACGGGTCGGCGCGGTACTCGACGTCCTCGGCGCAGAGCTCGAGCATGAGGTCCGGGTCACGCTCCTCGCGGGCCAGCTTGAAGCGCGCGAGGATATCCTGCCCGTCACCGGGCGTCAGATCGTTGGGCACCCCGGCATTCTACTCGGCGACCCGTTCCGCCAGCAGGGTCAGCAGGCGTGCGGCGATGACGTAGGAACGGCCACCACCCATGGCCAGCACGATGTCACCGCTACGGACGCGACCTGCCAGGTAGTCGGCGGTCGCCTCGACACTCCCCGGGGCGGCGACCTCCTCATGGCGCAGTCGAGCCACCGCGTCTGCCAGCGCGGCTGCGCTGGTGATGGTCGTGTCCGGGTCACGCCCGGCCCAGATGTCGGCGATGACGACATGGTCCGCGGTCGCGAGGACCGCTGCCAGCTCGTCCAGCATCGCGGCGGCGCGATGGTAGGTGAGCGGTTCGTGCGCCACCCAGAGCGGCCGGCCCGGATAGCGCTCGCGGACCGCCTCGATGGTGGCCCGGATGGCCGTGGGATGGTGGCCGTAGTCATCGATGACGAGCACGCCTGCCGCCTCACCCTTGACCTCGAGACGCCGCCCCACACCCTCGAACGAGGCCAGGCCCGATGCGATGTCAGCAGCGCCGACACCGAGGAGCGCAGCCGCGGTCGCCACACAGGCTGCGTTGGCCGCGTTGTGCTGACCGGGCAGCCGCAGTTCGGTCTCGAGCAGCCGCGTCAGCCACGCCGGGCAGACCCGAGATGGCCAGTCGCCAGCCGTGGCTGCGGTAGCCGCACTGTCCCGTCTTCCCCGCCCCCCGGGGCCACCCGCACCACGCGGCCGCCCCAGTCCGTGAGCCGCGCGGCCAGCTCCGCACCACCAGCATCGCCGACGTTGATGACGACCCTGCGGGTCTCCACGCCAGGCGCACGGAGCCAGTGCTCGAAGGCATCGACGACCGCCGCGCGGTCGGCGAAGACGTCGGGGTGGTCCCATTCCGCGTTGAGCACGATCGCGACCGAGGGCCGATACGGGTCGAAGTTGCCGGCGTACTCGTCCGCCTCGACGACGAAGGCGTCGCCCCGCCCCCAGCGGGCGGTGGCGGGTGGGCCGCCGGTGACGCTGGCCGGCAGCAGTGCCCCGACGAACGCACCTGGGTCACGCCCGCAGGCGACGAGCAGGTGCACCAGCCAGCCCGCGGACGTGGACTTGCCATGCGTCCCCGCGACCGCGACCAGGCGCCCACCATGGTTGACCGCAGCATCGGCGACGACCTGCTGCCAGGGCTCGACCACGATGCCGGCGCGGCGTGCCGCCTCGAGCTCCGGATGATCGGGCTGCACGGAGGTGAGCGCCTTGGTCACGGCCAGTCGCGACGGCTGCGCACCCAGCGCAGCCATGACGTGGGCCGCAGCGTGGGCATCAGCCACGGCGATGCCGTGTGCCGCCAACGCCTCCGTGTAGGGAGACGGCGCGCCTGGGTCACAGCCGGTCACGATCGCGCCCGCGGCCGAGGCCAGCAGTGCGGCCGCTGAGGCACCGGCGCCAGCCACGCCGACGACGTGGATGATCTCGCCGCGGCGGATGGCCCGTGCCTCGCGTGCCGGCGCCAGCCCTCGTCCGATCGCCGCTGCGCCGCGGAGCTGGGCCCTGCCCTGCGTCACTCGGCTGCCGGGCCCCCGGTGTCCCCTTCGCGTGCGCCAGCGCCAGGCGTGCCCGGTGACGCTGTCGTAGCCAGCTCATCGATGAGCATCTCCAGTGCTGCCACCGCGCTCTGTCGCTTGTTGGCGGCGCGATCGCCACTCCACTGGTGGCGGCGCACCTGGTGGCCCCCGGCTTGCGCGATCGCCACGTAGGTCAGTCCGACCGGCTTGGCCTGGCGTGCCGCCGTCCGGACCAGCCACGCCGGTCACGGCGACCGCGATGTCACAACCGAGGCGCTCGCGCACGCCTTCGGCCATGGCCACGGACACCTGCGCCGAGACCGCCCCGTGCCGTTCGATGGTCTCCGCCGGCACGCCGATGAGGCTGGTCTTGGTGACATCGGCATAGCTGACGACGCCGCCCAGGTAGTAGGCGCTCGAGCCGGCGATGGCGGTGATGAGGTGGCCGACCAGTCCACCGGTACACGACTCGGCCGTGCCGATGGTGATACCGCGCGCGATGGCGAGACGCCCGAGCCGCTCGGCGAGATCGTGCAGCGCCGGGCCGTTGGGCGCGATCAGGAGATGGTCTTGGGCTTCTGGCCCTGCTGGATCTGCCACGTCACCGCCTCCGCCTTCTTGCCCATGGCGCCGTACTCGATGCCATCGACGGTGACGTGCGCGGCCCGCGCGTTGCCCACCCTCAGGACGACCGCCGGATCGACCCGGAAGGTGCGCGACTGGCCGGATTCGAGGCGCAGGCCATCGACGATGACCTCATCGTCGGGACCGCTGAGCTTGACACGGGTGACGCCGTCGACCGCGGCCACGGTCAGGACCATCTTGTCATTGAGCGACTTCACCGGGATCGTCATCACGGCCGGCGTCCCGCCATCGATGGCAGCCGCGACGGAGACCTGCCAGCGCCCCTTGGGCAACTGCAGGTTGCCGCGGAAGACGCCGTCCGTCGACCGCCAGCTCGAGCGGTGCCGGCGCGATCCGCTCGCCGCTCGGGGTGGCCCCGCCACTGGAAGCTCACGACCACGCTCTCGGCATCGCTAGTGCCGTCGACCTTGACCTTGCCGGTGTTGCTCTTGAAGCCCTTGCGGGGCGCCGTCAGCATCAACTCCGCCGACGGCGTGCCAGACAGGTTGGTGGCATCGACGCCCTCGGGCAGGGTGGGTGGATCGATGCCCGCTCCGGTGGCGATATCGAGCACCGGGACGGTAGCGATGACCTGCAGCGGCTCCGACTCACGAGCCGTCTCCGGGTCGGTGGTGACGATGGTGAAGTCATTGCGACCCTTGCTCACGGGGAGGTCCAGCGACCAGGCGCCGCGCGGGCTGGCGGTGGTGGTCCGGGCAGCTCGTCGGCGCCGGTGGCGGTGACCTCGGCGTTGGGGGTGCCGGTGCCGCTGAGCACGATGCGCTCCGCGCCCGGCTGCAGCTGACGCACGGCGGGCCCATTGAGGGAGATCTCCGGGTTCTGGGTGAAGCGCACCAGCTGCAGCCCGACGTAGCCGACGAAGGCGAAGACGATGGCGGCCAGGACCAGCGCGACGATCAGACCACCGGTGAGCTTGAGGCCACGGCTGGGCGTGGTGATGGGTTGCGGCGGCGGCTTGACCTTGGGTGTCTCGCCGAGCTGGGCTGGTCGACCTCCTTGCGCCAGCGCGCCAGCATCTCGTCCGCATCGAGACCGAGGTAGGTCGAGTAGTTGCGCAGGAAGCCCTTGGCGTAGACCGGCGCCGGCAGGTCAGCGAAGTCGCCGCTCTCGAGCGCCATGCCAGGTGCCGCGCGCGGATCTTCGTCTCACGTTCGGCGCGCGTCAGGTCGACGCCCTTGCGCTCGCGGGCGGTCTGGAGGATCTCTCCGACATTCGGGGCACGCTGGGTCTCATACGACCAGCTGCCACCGCAGTCGCTCGTGCTCCGACGCGTGCTTCCTGGCGCGCGGTCATCCGGCGATGGAACCCTCACTCGATACGGCTCTGTCTCGACCACGGCAGTCTCGACTTGCCTCCAGCCTAGCCGGTCCGGGCCTTCCGTGACCAGCCCGAAGCATCAGAGCGCGTCGACATCGTCGGTGGACCTGAGCCAGTTCTCCGGCCCGTAGACCGGCCGCGGCACGGCCGGGTTGCGCGGGTCCTGCGGGCCGACGATGCCGACCCGTTCCAGCTCGTCGATGAGGCGGCTGGCGCGGTTGAAGCCGACCTTGAGCTTCGTCTGCATCATCGAGGTGCTGGCCTTGCCGGTGAGCATGACCAACTCGGCGGCGCGCGGCGTGAGCTCGTCCTCGGCCATCTTGGCCAGCCAGGCGAACTCGCCGCCCTCATCGCCATCGCCCTCGCCCGACCTGGCCAGCACGTCGGGGTCGTAGACGGGTTGGGCTCCTGCTTGCGCCAGTGCTCGGCGACGGCTTGCACCTCGGCATCGGACACGAAGACGCCCTGGAGGCGCACGGGGCGTGGCAGATCCGCGGGCTGATAGAGCATGTCGCCGCGGCCGATGAGGTCCTCCGCGCCGGGCTCGTCCAGCACCGTGCGGCTGTCCACGTTGGAGGCCATCGCGAAGGCGATGCGGCTGGGCACGTTGGCCTTGATGAGGCCGGTGACGACGTTGACGCTGGGACGCTGCGTGGCGAGCACGAGGTGGATGCCCACCGCGCGAGCCTTCTGGGCCAGCTTCACGACCGGCTCCTCGACCTTGCGGCCCTCCTGGATCATGAGGTCGGCCAGCTCGTCGATCATGAGCACGATGTAGGGCATGCGGTCCTCCGGCGCGATGCCGGGCGCGGCGTTGTAGGCCGCGATGTTGCGCTCGGTCGAGCGGGCCAGCTTCTTGTAGCGATCCTCCATCTCGCCGACGGCCCAGCCCAGCGCGGCCCGCGCCTCGTGCGCCTCCATGATGACGTCGGTGAGCAGGTGCGGGATGCGCCCGTACGGGGCCAGCTCGACACGCTTGAGGTCGATCAGCACGAAGCGCACCTCCGTGGGCTTGGCGCGCATGAGGATGCTGGTGATGATGGCGTTGACGCACACGCTCTTGCCGGAGCCGGTCGCGCCCGCGATGAGCAGGTGGGGCATGCGCCCGAGGTCGACCGCGTAGGCCTTGCCCGAGACGTCCCGGCCGAGCGCGAAGGTCAGGGCGCTGGTGGCCTCGGCCATGTTGGCGTCCTCGAAGACCGAGCGGAAGCCGACCATCTCGGAGGCATGGTTGGGGATCTCGATGCCGACCACGTCGCGCCCGGGGATGGGCGCCTCGATGCGGATGCTGCGAGCGGCCAGCGCCATGGCCAGGTCGTCGGCCAGGCCTTCGATGCGTGACAGCTTGATGCGCGCGTCGGGCCGGACCTCGTACTGGGTCACCACGGGGCCGGTGTTGGTGCCCACGACGGTGGCCGGGATCTGGAAGGAGCGCAGCTTCTCCTCGATGATGCGGACGTTGCGCTCGTGATCATGGCGGGCGGCGTCGGCGCCTCGCTGGCCGGATCGAGCAGCGTCACGCTGGGCAGGCGCCACTCCCTCCGGTAGAGGCGCAGCCGGGCTGCCTCGGCGGGATCCGGTGGATGCGCGGCCACCTCGCCCGGTGCAGCAGCGTCCAGGCCGTCGAGCGTGGCCACCGCGGCGGCCGCGTCGACCGCGGCTGGCGGCTGGGCGCGACGGGCATGACCGGCTTCGACAGCGGCGCGGCCGTTGCACGGGAGCCCCCCGCTGCGACCGATGCTCCCCCGACAGCGACGTCGCGGCGGGGGCCGCCGGACCACACCGTCTGGCTCACCGGGGCCGGGCTGGGCAGCGGCTCAGGAAGCTCGGGGGCTGGCTCGTCCGCCAGCGCTCCGGCGGCGGCCGCTGGGCCCGCTGCGCACGACCGGGATCGCCACCGCCGGCCGTGTGTCCCTCTTGCCGCGACCCCGCGACCGCAGCGCTTCGGCAGCTCCGGCGGCACCCGAGCCAGCCGCGTTCGCAGCAGCCTTGCCGAACCGGGCGAAGGGCGAGACGAAGGCCAGCAGCGTGATGTTGAAGAGCAGCAGGATGCCCACCAGCACGATGGTCAGCAGGACCACGAGGGCTCCGAAGGGGCTGACCAGGTCAGCCAGGGTCGCGGAGAGCATCTGGCCGATGGCTCCCCCACCCTGCTCGAGGTCCACGCTGCTGTCGCCCTTGCCGCTGATGAGGTGGATGAGCCCCAGGCCGCCGATGAAGACGACGAGGCCGCCCAGCGCGACCGTGACCCAGCTGAGATCGACGTTGGGGGCACGCTCCACGAGGACGCCGGCCACCAGCAGCAGGACGGCCAGCAGCCAGGCGCCCTGGCCGAAGAGTGGCCGCAGGAAGCCATCGACGTAACCGTTGAGGAGCCCTCCGCCGGGCAGGAACAGCGCGATGAGCGTGATGGCGCCGGCAGCCAGCAGGACCACCGCCACGATCGAGCGCAGCGTCGAAGGCGACACCAGCGGGGCCCGCTTCGTCGTCGCTGCGGTTCGACGACGGCTCGTGCTGCGCGAGGAGCTGCTCTTCGTGCGCGCCATGCTCAGACCTCCACGATCACCGGGAAGACCAGTGGGCGACGCCTGGTCTGCTCGAAGAGGTACTCGACAGCCCGTCCTTGATCTGGGCCTTGAGCAGTCCGACCTCGCTGAGGTGGTCGCCGGGGTGCTCGATGGAGGCCGCGATGCGCTCGGCTGCACCACGCAGGAGCCGCTCGTCCGCATTGGCCACGAAGCCACGGGTGACGACCTCCGGGGCGCCGACCAGCCGGCCGTTCTGCTTGTCCACGGTGACCACGACCAGGAACATGCCGTCCCGTGCCAGGGCGCGACGATCGCGCAGCACGATGTCGCCGACCTCGCCCACGGACACGCCGTCGACGTACACGTAGCCGGCCTCGACCGGCTGCCCGCGCCGGGCGCTGCCGTCGGCCAGGAACTCGATGGGCTGGCCGTTCTCGATGATGAGGATGTTCTCGGGCTCAAGGCCCACGTCCGCGGCCAGGCGACCGTGCTGCACGAGCATCCGGAACTCACCGTGGATGGGGATGATGTAGCGGGGCTTGGTCAGGTTGAGCATCAGCTTGAGCTCTTCCTGGCTGGCGTGGCCCGAGACGTGGGCGCGCTTGATGGCGTGGTAGTAGACGTTGGCGCCGGCCTTGAAGAGGTTGTCGACGGTCCGCGCCACGTACTCCTCGTTGCCGGGGATGGGGCTGGCGCTGACGATGACGGTGTCGCCCGGTGTGATCTCCACGAACCGATGGTCGCGGTTGGCCATGCGCGCCAGGCCGGCCATGGGCTCGCCCTGGGAGCCGGTGGTGGCGATGGTCAGCTGGTGGTCCGGCACGTCCTTGATGCGCTCCTTGGGCACCAGCCCGGTGCGCGGCGGATGGAGGTAGCCGAGCTCGGTGGCGATGCGCGTGTTCTGCTCCATGGACCGACCGATGACCGTGACCTTGCGGCCGAACGTCTCGGAGGCCTCGAAGACCTGCTGGATGCGCGCGATGTTGGAGGCGAAGGTGGCCACGATGACGCGACCGTCGAGGCCCTCCATGATGTCCCGGAAGGCCTCGCCGACGGTCCGCTCCGAGGGCGTGTAGCCCGGGTTCTCGGCCCGCGTCGAGTCCGACATCAGGCAGAGCACGCCCTCCTCGCCGAAGCGGGCGAGGTCGTGGAAATCGGAGAGCTTGCCGTCGACCGGCGTGTGGTCGAACTTGAAGTCGCCGGTGTGGACGATGTCGCCGAAGGGCGTGCGGATGCGCAGGCCCATGGCATCGGGGATGGAGTGACCGATGCGGAAGGCCCTGACGTCGAAGTGCCCCAGCTCGATGGTGTCCCCAGGCTCCAGGGGCAGGAGCGGGTTGTTGCGGAGCTTGTGCTCCTTGATCTTGTGGCCCAGCAGACCGCGCGCCAGCGTGGAGGCGTAGACGGGCACGCCCGGGAACTCGGGCAGGACGTAGGGCAGGCCGCCGACGTGGTCCTCGTGGGCATGGGTGATGACGAAGGCCTTGACGCTTGCTCACGCTTGCTCACGCAGGTAGGTCACGTCCGGCACGACGAGGTCGATGCCGTACATCTCCTCGTCGGGGAACATCAGCCCGCAGTCGACGATGATGATCTCGTCGGCGAACTCGAACACGGTCATGTTCTTGCCGATCTCGCCGATGCCGCCGAGAGGGATGACCCGCAGGACCTCGGTCGACGTCGTGGGGGCGCGCTTGACTGCCATCTAGAAGAGCCCCAGCTGGTCGTCAGGGATGGTCATGTCCATGTCCTCGGGTATCGTCGTGTCGGGCCAGGGTCGTCGGCGGCGGGCCAGCTCGACGCCTGGGCGTGGCCGGCGCCGCCGAGCGCAGCCACGTCGCGGACGTGGCTCCAGGCGGCGAGCGAGCTCGCCCGCGCCGGGCTGCCTCGCGGGCCGCGCGGGCGCGGATGAGTGCCTCCGGGATGCCGGCCATGTCTCGTTGCATGGTCTCCTTGAGGGCGCGCCTGCCGCAAGGCCGCGGCCGGGTGGTACATCGCGTAGCCGGTCGCAGCGCGGGCGCCCGTGGCCGGGTCGACCGGTCGCGTCGTGCCATGCACGCGGCTGATGCCGCTCGCCGGGCATGAACGTCTGCAGACTGAACCGGCCCAGGGTCACCACCAGGGCCGGATCGAGCGACCTCGAGCTGGCGACGCAGGAACGGCGCGCAGGCGGCCATCTCGTCGGGCTCCGGATCACGGTTGCCGGGCGGGCGACACTTCACGACGTTGGTGATGAAGACATCCTCGCGCCGCCAGCCGACCAGCGCCAGCAGCTCCTCGAGCAGCCCCCCGGCAGCGCCCACGAAGGGGCGGCCCTGGCGGTCCTCGTTCTGGCCGGGACCCTCCCCTACGAACACGACCTCGGTGTCGGGGTTGCCCTCGCCGGGGACGGCATGCGTCCGACCGCTCGCGACAGCCGGCAACGGTCACAGACCCGGACCTCGCTGGCGATGGCGTCGAGGGCTGCCCTGCGCTCCTCGCTCGTCACATGTCCTCGGCGGCGCGCCGCGATGCAGGCGCCAGCCAGTCGTTGCGCGTGACGACCTCGGCGATCTCGACGGCGTTGGTGGCGGCACCCTTGCGCAGGTTGTCCGAGACCACCCAGAAGGCCAGGCCCTTGCCCTCGGGCAGGGAGGCATCGGCGCGGATGCGGCCGACGAAGACCTCATCACGGCCGGCGCGCCTCGATCGCGAGCGGGTAGATGTTGTGGACCGGATCGTCACGCACGATCACGCCCGGGACGGCGGCGAACAGCTCGCGCGCCTGCTGCGGGGTCAGCGGCTCCCGCAGCTCCACGTGGACGGCCTCCGAATGGGCCGTGATGACCGGGATGCGCACGGCCGTGCAGGAGATCGGCAGGTCCGGCAGGTGCAGGATCTTGCGCGTCTCGACGATGACCTTCCACTCCTCCTTGGTGTAGCCGTCATCGCGGAAGACATCGATGTGGGGCAGCGCGTTGAAGGCGATCTGGTGCGGATAGACGGAGGCCTCCAGTGGTTCCCCGGCGACCCAGGCCCGCACCTGGTCCTGCGAGCTCCGCGACGGCCTTGTTGCCGGTGCCACTGACAGCCTGGTAGGTATCCACGATGACCCGCTCGATGCCGACGCTGTCACGCAGGGCCGTGAAGCAGCGGCATCAGCTGCATGGTGGAGCAGTTGGGGTTGGCGACGATGCCCTCGTGGGCGGCAGCGTCCTCGTCGTTGACGCCCGCGACCACCAGCGGCACGCCCGGCTCCATGCGCCACTGCGAGGAGTTGTCGACGACGACGGCACCCCGCGCCGACGGCTTCGGGCGCGAAGACCTTGGAGATGCCGCCGCCGGCCGAGAAGATGGCGATGTCGACGCCCTCGAAGGCATCCGGGGTGGTGAGCCCGACCGGCCAGGACTGGCCACCGAACTCCGACGCTGCGGCCATCGGCGCGCGAAGCCAGCGGGCGCAGCTCTCGCGACCGGGAAGTCACGCTCCGCCAGGATCTGGATGATGGTTCGTCCCACCAGACCGGTGGCGCCGACGACAGCGACGGTGAGGGGTCCGCGGGGAGACTCGATGGGCATGTCGGTATTCCTATGGGGCTTCCATCGAGGGCACGCTGAGATGATACCGCGTCATGGTCCGACTCTCGCGGCCGGGTGCGCTACCGTGGCAGGCGACCCGAGCCGTCGACCAGGGAGGGCACGCCCATCGTGAGACACACGCCCACGCGCGTGGCCATCCTCATCAACAACACCTACGTCGCCGATGCGCGAGCCTGGAAGACCGCCGTCTCGCTGGGCCGTGCCGGGTACGACGTGACGGTCATCGCCCGCTGGGGTCCGGGGCTCCCGACCACCGAGCGACTCGACCATCACACGCGTCACCCGCGTGCGCCAGCCACAGCCCCTGGCCTGGCTGCCGGCGCCAAGCCTGCCCGAGACGGGGGATGTCAGCCCGGGACCGGTCGGGGCGGCCCGGCGACGCCTGCGCGACAGCGTCGGGCGGGCCGTGCAGGCGCTGCGCTACCTGCGCATGTCCCGCGCCTGGGCGCGGGTCATCGCCACGCAGGTGGAGGCCGCTGACGTCTGGCAGGCGGAGAGCGTCATCACCCTGTCGCTGGCGGTCGCCCTGCGCAAGCGCTTCGGTGGCCTCATCGTCTACGACGCCAACGACATCGACAGCGAAGCCGGGCGCATGGCCCGCCTGCCCGGGCCGTGGAAGCAACTGCTGCGTCGTCACGAACGTCGCCTGGCGCGAGCGGCCGATGCCGTCGTCACCGTGAGTGACCCCTACGCCCACGTCCTCGGCCGCATCCTGGGCCGACCCGTCGATGCCGTGGTCCGCAATGCCGCGGTGGTGGAAGGTGGGGATGCTGAGCCGACGCCCGGGGACGTCCAGCGCAGCGATCGCTTCCAGCAGCTCTTCGACCTGCCCGCGGAGCGACGCATCGTGCTCTACACCGGCCAGGTCATGCGTGGCCGCGGCCTGCGTCAACTCTTCGAGGCCATCTCCCTCGTCGACGAGGCCGACCTGGTGGTCGCCGGATTCGGACCCGACTACGAGCGCTACCAGTCCATCGCGGAGGCCCTGCCCCACCGCGATCGCATCCATTTCGCCGGTTCGGTGACACCGGCGCAGCTCCCGGACTGGACCAGGGGCGCCGACGTCGCGGCCATGCCCGTGCAGCCCGACACGCTCAACCACCGGCTCAACACGCCGACCAAGCTCTACGACGCCATCGGGGTGGGCGTGCCGGTGGTCGCCAGCGACCTGCCCGGCATCGCCCCCATCGTGACGGAGACCGGCTGCGGCGTGCTCTGCGACCCTACCGACCCGGCCGACATCGCCCGCGCCATCCGGGACATCATCGACGCGCCCGAGGCAGACCGGACCGCCCTGCGCCTGCGCTGCCTGCGCGCCGCACGGTCACGCTACTCGTGGCAGCACCAGGTCCGTGAGCTGCTGAGGGTCTACGATGCCCTGGGGGTCTAGTCAGCCGTGAAAGTCCTCTTCCTGCCTGACTACTCGGAAGCCAACGCCTACCAGCGCGCCCTGGCGGCTGGACTCGAGACCCTTGGCGTCGAGGTGCGCGCGGACCGTACACGCTCCCGTCGTGTGGTCCCGGTCATCGAGGCGCTGTGGCGGCACGGCCGGCCAGACATCATCCACGTGCACTGGACCGAGCCCTACATCGCCGGAGGCAGCCGCGTCTCCGCCATCAAGGTGCGCCGCACGTTGCTGGAGCTGCGCCTGGCTCGGCGGGCCGGGATCAGGATCGTGTGGACGGCGCATGACCTCTTCCGACACGACCGCCACGAGGACCCCACCGAGCGTGCTTTCATGCGCTCCCTGTTCGGGCTGGCAGACGCGGTCATCGTCCACTGCCAGGCGGCCGCCGACGGACTCACCCAAGCCCTCGGGGTAGCCGCGTCAGGGCGGGACAAGATCGGGGTCATCCCCCACGGTCACTATCGGGGCGCCTATCCGGACACCACCACACGCTCCGAGGCCCGCCAGCGACTGGGCCTGCCGGAGCAGGCGCGGGTGGTGACCTTCGCCGGCTGGGTCCGGGCGTACAAGGGCGTCCTGGAACTCATGGATGCGTTCCACCGCATCGAGGAAGCCGAGGCCCGTCTGGTCATCGCCGGCGAGGCCGTGGACGGAGCGTATGCTGCACGCCTGACCGCCATGGCCAAGGGCGACGCCAGGGTCACCCTCAAGCTCGGCTTCGTGCCCGATGATGAGCTGCAGGTCTATCTGCGCGCCGCGGATGTGGTGGCCACGCCGTTCCTGGAGATCTTCACCTCGGGATCGGTGCTGCTGGCGATGTCCTTCGAACGCGCCGTCATCGCACCACGCCGCGGCTGCGTCGTGGAGACCCTCGGGGAGGACGGCGGCATCCTCTACGATGCCGACGACCCGCACGGCCTCGAACAAGCCCTGCGGGTCGCGCTGAGCGCCGACCTGGAGGCCATGGGTCAGCGCGGTGCCGAGCGGCTCGAGCGGTTCGACTGGACACGTGTCGCCGCCGCCACGAAGTCCCTGTACGAGCAGACCCTGGCCGCTCGATAGGCCCATCTGCACGGCACTCTCGCGCAGCCCGCCTGCGCCTCCTCCTGCGGATCATGACCTCCGCCTCTTGCATCCCGTGCTACCCGCGTGGCTCCATAGGCCAGAGCGGGAGGCGTGGACGCACGGTCCATGCCCTGGCCGCCGGGACCGTGTCGAGCCACTGGCGGACCCGGCCCGTGGTCGTTCGAGGCATCGCAGGGGGTGGGCCATGAGCTGGATGCGCTACGGGACCGGGGTCACGCTGGCCGCCATCGGTGGGCTCGCGGCGCGCTATGCCGTCCAGCGGGAGCGACTGGAGCGGTCATGGCTCCAGAAGGTCGACCAGCGCCTGTCGGACATCGGCGAGGTCGAGCGCGTGTCGATCCTGCCGCTGGTCGAGCGGCTGACCCCTGACGACCGGCTCATCGGGGAGCCCGGTGTCTCCTATCTGATCCGAGCGGACGGGACGAGCCTGCTCTTCGACGTGGGCTTCAACCGGACTCCCGGGCGCTCGACGCTGACGGTCAACGCGGACTCGCTCGGGGCCGACCTGCGCGCCCTCGACGGTGTCGTCATCTCCCACGGCCACCCCGATCACGTCGGGGGCATGTCGCACGTGCTGCGGCGGACCTTCCACCTCTCGCCCGACCGGCGCGAGCCCAGCGGGCTGCCGGCCTACGTGCCGGTCCAGTTGCACCACGAGCGCGCCGAGGTCCAGCTCACGACGGGTCCCCGTGTCATCGCGCCCGGGATCGCCGTCCTGCCCCCGCTCCCACAGGTGTTCTTCTGGGGCGGGCCGCTGGTCGAGCAGGCGCTGGTGGTCAACGTCCGCGACTTCGGCCTCGTGCTCATCAGCGGCTGCGGCCATCCGGGCATCGAACGCATGCTGGCGGCCACCGAGCGCGTGCTCGACGTGCCCATCAAGGCGGTCGTCGGCGGGCTGCACCTGCCCGTCCATCCGCGCGACGCGACGGCCATCATGCAGGCTGTCGCCGCTACCCCGCACTGGCCCTGGCGGATCATCGGCGAGCAGGATGTCCACTGCGCCATCGAGGCGCTGCGCGAGCGAGGGCCACGCATCGTCGCCATCTCGAGCCACGACAGCACGCCGTGGACGTATGAGGCCATGGGCCAGGCCTTCGGGAATGGCTACCGGACGCTTCGTGTCGGGGAGGAGCTTGTCATCCCCTGATCCTGACGGCCCCGGGGTCAGGCACATCTCGTGCACAAGCCCCGGAACACCTTCGTGACCTCTGCCTCTTGCACCGTGTGCTACTGACGTGGCTTCATGCGCGGCAGAGCGGGAGGCTCTGACGCGCGGTCCATACCCTGGCCGCCGGGACCGTGCCGAGCCACTGGCGAACCCGGCCCGCGCGCGATGGGGGGACATGGCCATGCAGCACTTCCGTGACGAGGTCCGCATCGAGGCACCCGTCGAGCACGTCTGGTCGTTCTTCTTCGACACCTCGCACTGGGCACGACTGGATGCCACGGGGCGAGTTCTCCGACTTCAGCGGGCCGCTGGACAAGGTCGGAACGACGTACGTCGAGAGCATGAAGCTGATGGGCTTCGAGATGAAGATGACCTCCGAGGTCGTCGAGGTCGAGCCGCTGCGGCTCTACCGCGAACACAGCGACTCGGGGCCGATGGACACGACCATCCGCTTCGAGCCCGATGGCGAGGCGACCCGCCTCATCATGGAGATGGACTACGAGATGCCGGGCAAGGTGCCGGGCTTCATCAAGGACCTCTTCGCCAAGGGCTGGGGCGACCGGCAGGGGCGCAAGATGCTCGAGGACTTCAAGGAGCTCGCCGAGGCCAAGGTCCCGGCGCACGCCTGACGGCCGGCGGAGCGATCGAGACCCCGCCTCTTGAAGCCTGTGCTCCCGGCTGGCGCGTCAGACCTGGCGGCGGTGCCTGCGGCAGGAGGGCTGGCGGATAGCCGCCTGTCGAGGAACGGCCTCCGGTCGGCACCAGGGGCAGGATGAGGGGCCAGCGATCGTGACCGTCGCCTCTCCAGCCCTGCGCGGCGTGCGTGGCGGCGGTCACATCGTCGGTCCAGCCATCACAGGCACCGCACGGACCCCGGACAGTATCCGGGGTCCGTCGTCGGCCGGTCAGGCGGTCTGGGCCCAGGCGGCCAGCGTTGGACCGGGCGCCTGGATCCGGTTCGTCTAGGCCTCCCCGGCCTTGGCGAGGTGCCGCTGCATGGCGGCCTTGCGGCTGAGGTTGATGCGGCCCTGGCGGTCGATCTCGATGACCACCACCATGATCTCGTCACCGACCTGGACGACGTCCTCCACGGTGGGCACGTGGTAGTCGGCCAGTTCGCCGATGCGCACGAGGCCCTCCTTGCCGGGCAGGATCTCCACGAAGGCACCGAAGCCCATGATGCGCGTGACCTTGCCCAGGTACAGCGCACCGACCTCCACCTCGCGGGTGAGCGATTCGATCCACTGGATGGCTCGAGAGGAGTTCTCGGAGCGGACAGCGGCGATCTCGACGGTACCGTCGTCCTCGACGTTGATCTCCGTCCCGGTCTCTTCCTGGATCTTGCGGATGGTGGCACCGCCCTTGCCGATGATGTCGCGGATCTTCTCGGGGTTGATCTTGATGGTGATGATGCGCGGCGCGTAGTCGCTGACCTCACCCCGGGCATGCGGGATGACCTCGGTCATCCTGTCGAGGATGAAGAGGCGCGCCGCGTGGGCCTTGGCCAGTCCGGTGCGGATGATCTCCTCGTTGATGCCCTGGACCTTGATGTCCATCTGCAGCGCGGTCACGCCCTCGGCCGTACCGGTGACCTTGAAGTCCATGTCGCCGAAGAAGTCTTCCTTGCCCAGGATGTCCGTGAGGACGGTGAAGCGGTCGCCCTCGGTGACCAGGCCCATGGCGGCTCCGGCTACCGGCGCCTTGATGGGCACGCCCGCGTCCATCAGCGCCAGCGTGGAGCCGCAGGTGGAGGCCATCGATGTCGATCCGTTGGAGGTGACGCACTCGCTGACCAGGCGGATGACGTAGGGGAACTCCTCCTGGTCCGGCAGCACGGGCACCAGGGCGCGCTCGGCGAGGGCACCATGGCCGATCTCACGGCGACCGGGACCGCGCATGAACTTGTTCTCGCCCGTGCTGTAGGGCGGCATGTTGTAGTGATGCAGGTAGCGCTTCGATTCCTCGGGGCTGATGGTGTCGATGCGCTGGACATCGCTGGAGGCGCCCAGCGTGGCCACGGTGAGGGCCTGCGTCTGGCCGCGGGTGAAGAGGCCCGAGCCATGGGCACGCGGCAGCAGCCCCACCTCGACCGAGATGGGCCGGATGGTGTCGGCATCGCGTCCATCGATGCGGACGCCTTCGTCGAGCACCAGCTCACGCACGGTCTTCTTGTGCAGTAGCGTGGTCAGCGACTTGCCCAGGCCGGACGCGACGAGCGTCGACTCGAGGGCAGTGTCCGCTTCAGCCTCGGCGGCGCCACCCTTGCGCATGCGGATGGAGGCGGCCACGCCTTCCTTGAAGGCGGCCACGCGAGCGGGCAGGTCCGCCGCCAGACGAAGCAGCACACCTGCGGTGGCCTCGGCGTCGGCCTGGGCACGGTGCTCCGACTGGGTCTCGACCTCGAAGAAGGCGACCAGGTCCGAGAGCTTGTGCGCGTCGAGGTCCGGATAGGCAGCGCGAGCCAGCACCAGCGTGTCGAGGTAGGTGCCCGGTGCGATGCGCGTGCCGTCGCCGAGCGCCGCCTCGATGAAACCGATATCGAAGCCGACGTTGTGACCGACGAGGATAGCGTCACCCGCCCAGTCGAGCAGCTGCCGCGCAGCCACGGCAGGATCGGGGGCGTCCGCCACGTCCGCGTTGGTGATGCCGTGGATCTGCTTGCCCACGATGCCCCGGGTGGGCTTGACGAGCGTCTGGAAGCGGTCGCCGATGGCGCCGCCGGAGACTCGCACCGCGCCGATCTCGACCAGTTCGCCGGTCCTGGCGTCGCGGCTGGTGGTCTCGGTATCGAACACCACGAAGGAACGGCTGCTCTCGACGGCCTTGATGAAGTCGACGACCGAGCCGACCCCCGGCTCCACGTAGGGCATGTGCTTGGCCTTGCCGACCCTGGCCTGGAGCTGCTCCTGCAGCTCGATGATCGGCAGCAGGGAGCGGTGCCCGAACATGATGGCGTCCGCCATCACCGACTCGGGCAGGATCCTGGCCCCAGCCTCGACCATCATGATGGCGTCACGCGTGCCCGAGACGATCAGGTCGAGCTCCGACTCATCCATCTGGCTGGCTGTGGGATTGACGACGAACTCGCCATCGATGCGGCCGACACGGACCGCTGCCACCGGCCCCAGGAAGGGGATCTCGCTGATGGTCAGCGCAGCCGAGGCGGCGATGGTGCCGATGACATCGGGGTTGTTCTCCTGGTCGGTGGAGAGCACCGTGAGCACGCACTGAACGTCGTCCTTGTAGCCCTCCGGGAAGAGCGGACGGATGGGCCGGTCCGTGAGGCGGGCCGCCAGGATGGCCGCCTCCGACGGGCGCGCCTCGCGCTTGATGAAGCCGCCGGGGATCTTGCCCGCAGCGTACATGCGCTCTTCGAAGTCGATGGTGAGCGGGAAGAAGTCGAGACCGGGCCGTGGGTCGGCGCGATTGGCCGTGCCCAGCAGCATGGTGTCACCGTACTGCACGGTGACAGAGCCGCCGGCCAGCAAGGCCAGCTTGCCGGTCTCGATGGTGAGTGTGCGACCGCCAAGCTCGGTCGAAAGCGTGGTAACCGTCATGTGTCCTCCGCTGGGACGGGCGACGGACCTGGGCGCGTTGAGATCTTCTACTCGGACCCCACCGTGGGGTCCGTGGCGCAGGCGATGGGCAGGTACGAGATGCGGGCATGGCCCGCCGGGATCTGCGCCTAGCGGCGCAGACCGAGCCGTTCGATGACGGACTGGTACCGGGCCGCGTCCTTGCGCATCAGGTACGCAAGAAGGCGACGTCGCGTGCCAACGAGCTTGAGCAAGCCGCGGCGCGAGTGATGATCCTTGGGGTAGCGTCGCAGGTGTTCGGTCAGCCCACCGATGCGCTCCGTCAGGAGCGCGATCTGCACTTCCGGTGACCCGGTGTCACCTTCCTTGGTGGCGTATCCCGTGATGACGCTTGCCTTCGTTTCCCGCGTGAGCGGCAACTGGTCCTCCAGCCTATCCATGTCCTTCTGTTTACAGCGCCGGAGCATAGCACAGACTCGCACACCGCCCCCGTCGCGCCAGGTCAGGCGCTACGCTGTGCGAGAGGAGGACGATGATGGCGGTGACGAGCGGTCCACGCCTGGTGCGGGCACCACGGGGCGGCGAGCTGACCTGCCGCGGCTGGGGCCAGGAGGCCGCGCTGCGCATGCTCATGAACAACCTCGATCCAGAGGTCGCGGAGCGCCCTGACGATCTCGTCGTCTACGGGGGCACCGGCCGCGCCGCTCGCTCCTGGGCGGCCTTCGACGCCATCGTGGGCGAACTGCGCGCCCTCGCCGACGACGAGACGCTGCTGGTGGCCTCGGGTAAGCCGGTGGCCGTCTTCCGCACCCACGAGTGGGCACCGCGGGTCCTCATCGCCAACAGCAACCTAGTGGGGCACTGGGCGAACTGGGAGACCTTCCGCGAGCTCGAGCGCGCCGGCCTCACGATGTACGGACAGATGACCGCCGGGTCGTGGATCTACATCGGCAGCCAGGGCATCCTGCAGGGTACCTACGAGACCTTCGCGGAGCTGGCCCGTCAGCACTTCGAGGGCAGCCTGCGCGGCCGCGTGGTGCTCACCGCGGGGCTGGGGGGCATGGGTGGGGCCCAGCCGCTGGCCGTGACCATGAACGACGGCGTGGCGCTCTGCATCGAGGTCGATCCCGAGCGTGTGCAGCGCCGCCTGGAGACAGGCTACGTGGACCGGGCAGCCGAGGACATCGACGAGGCCCTGGTCTGGGCCCGTGCGGCCGGCAAGGCCGGCCGAGCGGAGTCCATCGCGGTGGTCGGCAATGCCGCGGCGCTGGAGCCGGAACTGGTACGGCGCGGCGAGCGTTTCGATGCCGTCACCGACCAGACCTCGGCCCACGATGCGCTCAACGGCTACATCCCGGTCGGGCTCGGCGTGGCTGAGGCCGCGGTCCTGCGGGCCTCGCACCCGGACGCCTACCTGGCACGTGCCATGGCCTCGATGGCTGCGCACGTTCGTGCCATGCTGGACCTCAAGGCGGCGGGCGCCGTCACCTTCGACTACGGCAACAACATCCGCGCCCAGGCCCGGTCGGCCGGCGTCGAGGACGCCTTCGACATCCCCGGCTTCGTGCCCGCCTTCATCCGTCCCCAGTTCTGCGAGGGCCGTGGGCCGTTCCGCTGGGCCGCCCTCTCGGGTGATCCCGCCGATATCACGCGCACCGATGAGGCCGTCCTCGATCTCTTCCCCCATGACCGCTCGCTGCAGCGCTGGATCCGCAAGGCCCAGGCACAGGTCGCCTTCCAGGGTCTGCCGGCCCGCATCTGCTGGCTCGGCTACGGCGAACGCGCACGCGCCGGCCTGGCCTTCAACGAGCTGGTCCGCAGCGGCGCCGTCGCCGCGCCCATCGTCATCGGCCGCGACCACCTCGACGCCGGCTCGGTGGCCTCACCCAACCGCGAGACCGAGGCCATGCGCGACGGCTCCGACGCCATCGCCGACTGGCCCATGCTCAACGCCATGGTCAACACCGCGGCGGGGGCGACGTGGGTGAGCATCCACCACGGCGGCGGCACCGGCATCGGCTACAGCCAGCACGCCGGCATGGTCGTCGTCGCGGACGGCACCGACCTGGCCGCCGCCAAGCTCGAACGGGTCCTCAGCAGCGACCCCGGCATGGGGGTGGCACGGCATGCCGACGCCGGCTACGAGCGTGCCATCGAGGTGGCCCGCGAGCGCGGTGTCCATGTCCCCATGCTTGACGGCTGACGATGGCTGACACCAGCGCGCCCGTGCGACTGAGCGGCGCGGAGCTGACGGTCGCAGACGTCGAAGCGGTCGCCCAGGGGCAGCGTGGGGCGACGCTGGCACCCGAGGCGCGGGCCCGCGTCGCTGAGGCCCGCGCGGTCATCGACCGGCTGGTGACCGACGGCGAGGTCGTCTACGGCGTGACGACCGGCTTCGGAGCCCTGGCTACGACGTACATCCCGTCGGATCACGCACGCGAGCTGCAGCAGCGCCTGCTGCTCAGCCATGCTGCCGGCGTGGGCGATGCGCTGCCCACCGAGGTCGTCCGGGCCATGCTGCTGCTGCGCGCCAACACGCTGGCGCTGGGACACTCGGGCTGCCGCCCTGAGCTCATCGACCGGCTCTGCGAGATGCTCGAGCTGGGCCTCCATCCGGTGGTGCCGTCCCAGGGCAGCGTCGGTGCCTCGGGTGACCTGGCCCCCCTGGCCCACCTCGCGCTTCCGCTCATCGGCCGCGGTCAGGTCGAGCACCAGGGTCGCGTGCAGCCAGCCGCCGAGGCACTGCAGGCACTCGGGCTGGAGCCGCTGGTGCTGGAGCCCAAGGAGGGCCTGGCTCTGCTCAACGGCACGCAGATGATGACCGCCGTCGGCGCCCTGCTGCTGGCTCGGGCCGAGCGCCTGGTGCTGACCGCCAGCGTGGCCGCGGCCATCTCGCTCGAGGCCCTGCGAGGGACCGAGGTCGCCTTCAGCGCCGCGTACCAGTGGACCCGGCCACACCCCGGGCAGGTGCGCACCGCGGCCGAGCTGCGCTGGCTGCTGCGCGACAGCGAGCTGCAGCGATCTCACCTGGCCGACCAGCACCGCGTCCAGGATCCCTATTCACTGCGCTGCGTGCCCCAGGTCCACGGCGCCGTGCGTGATGCCCTGGGCTATCTCCACGGCGTCCTCGACATCGAGATGAACTCGGCCACGGACAATCCGCTCGTCTTCCCGGAGGGCGGCCGTGCGCCCGAGGAAGCGCTCGCCACCGGTCACGGCTTCGTCATCAGTGGTGGCAACTTCCACGGTGAGCCGGTGGCCCTGGCGCTCGACTTCGCCAAGCTGGCCATCGCGGAGCTGGGCTCCATCAGCGAACGGCGCATCGCCCTGCTGCTCGATCCACGCCTCAACGACGGCTTGCCGGCCTTCCTCGGGGCTGCTTCCGGGCTGGATTCGGGCCTGATGCTGCTGCAGTACACGGCCGCCGCGCTGGTCTCCGAATCGAAGGTGCTGGCACACCCCGCATCGGCCGATTCCATCCCCACCTCTGCCAACCAGGAAGACCACGTCTCCATGGGCTCCATCGCAGCCCGGCACGCTCGCCGCGTGCTCGAGCATGCCGAGCACATCGTCGCCATCGAGCTCATCTGCGCGGCCCAGGCACTCGATCTGCGGCTGGACCTGCAGCCGGCGCTGCGGCCGGGTCGTGGTGTCGACGAGGCGCACACACGGATCCGGTCTGTCATCGACCGGCTCGGGGACGATCGCGAGCCCGGGCCGGACCTGGAGGCTGCACTGAGCCTCGTTCGCCACGGGATGCTGCAGGACCTGGCCGCGCCTCCGGGTCCGCTGGCGCCATCGTGGCTGGCGCTGGACCTGCCGTGACCCGCTCGGCCATCGTCGGCAGCGGACGACTGCTGCCCATGAGTGGCGCCCGGACCGGGCAGACCGAGGCGCTGGAGGGCCCCTGGGTCATCATCATCGAGGCTGGCCTGATCGCTGAGGTCCGCTGCGGCGGCCTCCGGCCCGGCGACCCCGAGGCTGTCCATGACGTCGGGATGGCGCTGCTCACGCCCGGGCTGGTGGACCCCCACACGCACCTCATCTTCGCCGGGGACCGTGCTGACGAGGCAGCGGCGCGCAGTCACGGCCAGCCCTACTCGGGTGGTGGCATCCTGAGGACCGTCCGGGCCACCGGGCGGCCAGCGACGGGGAGCTCGTCGAGGCCACGCGACGACGCCTCCGTGCCGCGCTCCGCAGTGGCACGACCACCATCGAGGTCAAGTCCGGTTACGGCCTGGCGACCGAGTCGGAGCTGCGCCTGCTCAGACTCATCGGGGTCGCCGCGGAGGCACTGCCCCTGCGCGTCCTGCGCACGTTCCTGGGCGCGCACGCCATCCCGGCCGGGATCCACGCCGGCACAGCAGGCCGACGCGGTCGTGGCGGCCCTGCCGCAGGTGGCGCCCAGCGCGCGCTTCATCGATGTCTTCTGCGAGCCCGGGCTGTTCGACCTCGAGTTGTCGCGGCGGATCCTCGCGGCGGGCCGTCGTCACGGGCTGGGCCTGCGGCTCCACGCCGACCAGCTGCAGCGCTCCGGGGCAGCCCGGCTGGGGGTGGACCTGGGCGCCCTGTCGGTCGACCACCTGGAGCAGGCCAGCGCCGCGGATGCCCGGGCCATCGCGCACAGCGATACGGTCGCCACCATCCTGCCGGGACCCGCTCTCCTGCTCCGGTCCGGTGCGCCACCGGTCCGTGAGCTCGTGGCCGCCGGAGCCACCGTCGCCATCGGCAGCGACGCCAACGCGGGCACCTTCGGCGTGCCCTCCATGCCCCTGGCCGTCGGCCTCGCCGTGGCCCTGGGCCTCTCCGTCGATGAGGCACTCTGGGCGGCCACGGCCGGAGCGGCGCGGTCGCTCGGGCTGGGCGGCCAGATCGGCGTCATCAGGCCCGGTGCGGCCGCGGACCTGGTGGCCTGGGATGCCGCGCACGAGGGCGACTTCGCGGTCAGGGTCGGCGCGGTGGCCCCGGTCAGCCGCTGGTTCGGCGGGCAGCGCGACGCCTGATCGAGAATCACAGCCGGGCGCGCTCCCCGGCCAACACCTCGCGTGCCCTCGCCACGTCACGGCCCATCTGTGCCACCAGCTCGGCGGCGCTGTCGTAGCGCTTCTGGCCGCGCAGGCGTCGGCAGAACTCGACGCGCATGCGCTGCCCGTAGAGATCCTCGTCGCGGTCCAGCAGGTGCACCTCCAGCAGCCGCACGCGGCCCCCGAAGGTGGGCTGGGTGCCCAGCGAGATGACCGCATCGGCATGCTCACTCGGCGACAGCAGCGCCTCGCCACCCCAGGAGGCGCGCGCAGCATAGATGCCGTCCGGCGGCAGACAGACCGGATCGGCGAAGTGGAGGTTGGCGGTGGGGTAGCCAAGGTCGCGGCCACGGCGCTCGCCGTGGACGACGTCGCCAACGAGCGCGTACGGCCGACCCAGCAAGCGTGCTGCCGTGGTCAGCCGCCCGGCCGTGACCAGCTCACGGGTGCGAGCGCTGGAGATGCGCGTGCCGCGCCAGTCCAGCGTCGGCGCCTCGACGGTCTCCCAGCCACGCTCGATGCCCATCTGCCGCAACACGGGCAGGGTCCCGGCGCGATCGCGGCCGAAGGCGGAGACACGCGTCAGCACCAGGGCCGCGAGGTTGCGGCCACCACCGATCCGGGCCATGAACTCCTCGGCCGTGGTGCGCCGAAAGGCCTCGTCGAATCGCTGCAGCACGACCATCCCGGCCACCAGCTGCGAGATCCACTCGAGCCGCTCCTGCTGGTCCATCAGCAGGTCCGGGGCACGGCCGGCCACGACGGCATCGGGATGCGGATCGAACGTCACCACGGCAGGCATGGCACCGAGGCGGCGAGCCGTCTGCTCGAGGACTTCGAAGACCCCCTGGTGACCGCGATGCACGCCATCGAAGACCCCGACCGTGACCGCCAGGCGCGTGTCCCGGGGCAGGGCGTCGATGCTGCGGAGGTAGTCCATGCTCAGGCTCCCGGCGTGACGAAGACCTTGTCTGGGAAGAGGCGGCCGCCCTCGAGGTGGGCCATCGCCGCCAGCCTGCCGGCGGTATCGAGGACACGGACGACGTTGGCCGTGCCGGGCCGGGCGGCCTGCTCGACGGGGGCCGCCAGCGGGCCACGAAGCCGGATGACCTGGCCTCGCGCGATAGCCGCCATCTCCTGGGCCGGCACCTGCAGCGAGGGGATGTGCTCGAGACCCTCGTCGGGCCGCAGCAGCAGCGCCTCCGTGCGTCCGGCCGCCAGCTCCTCGCGAACGCGCTCGAGCGGATGGGCGGCATCCATGCGGAAGGGACCGCTGGCCGTCCGGGTCAGGGCCCCCAGGTAGGCGCCACAGCCCAGCCTCTCGCCGAGATCGCGAGCCAGTGAGCGCACATAGGTCCCGGCGCTGCAGTGGACATCCAGCTCAGCGACCGGATGCTCCCGGTCGGTCTCATCCCAGCCCACCAGGTCGAGGCCGTGGATGGTCACGCGGCGGGCGCCCAGCTCGGGCTTCTGTCCGCCGCGCGCCAGCTCGTAGGCACGCCGGCCGGCGACGTGGACCGCCGAGTGATCGGGTGGCACCTGTTCGATGTCACCGCGAAAGGATGCCAGCACCGCCTCGACCGCCTCGCGACCCGGAGCCGGTGCCTCGCCCGGGGTCATCTCGCCATCGATGTCATCCGTGCTCGAGCGCGCTCCGAAGGCGACCGTGGCGCGATAGGACTTGGCGTCGGCCAGGTGGTATTCGACCATGCGCGTGGCGTGACCGAGGAACAGCGGCAGCACGCCCATGGCGAACGGATCGAGCGTGCCGCCATGCCCGACGCGCCGTACGCCGGTCAGGCGGCGCACCAGGGCCACGATGTCATGGGAGGTCGGACCGGCTGGCTTGGAGACGACGAGGATGCCGTCGATGCGGGGGCCCTCCCCACGCTGCCGCGCCGTCACCGCGGCGGCAGCTCCGCGACGAGGCGTCCGGCCACCTCCAGGACGGCCGGGAGCGCCTCGCGCAAGGGCAGCTCGATGCTGGCGCCGGCCGCGCGGGCGTGGCCGCCACCACCGAACGCCCCGGTCAGCGCGATGGCGTCCACGCCGCCGTCCCGGGTGCGTACCGAGATGCGCGAGCGCGAGCCCTGGTCCTTGAAGAGGATGGCCACCTCGGCACTCTCGGATTGCGCCAGCAGGTCGATGAGGCCTTCGGACATGGCCGGGCTCGCGCCGGCGGCAGCCAGGTCATCGTCGGCCATCACGGACCACACCACGCGATCGTCGGCGGAGGACTCCAGCCGGGCCAGGACGCGTCCGAAGAGGCGCAGCTGGGCGTTGGGCTTGCTGCGGTAGATGCGCCGCGCGATCATGGGCAGCTCCGCCCCCGCGGCCAGCAGCTCGCTGGCGACACGCAGCGTGCGCGGCGTGGTGTTGGGGTGCTGGAAGTTGGCCGTATCGATGACCAGGCCGGCGGTCAGGTCCTGGGTGATGGCGCCGCCGAGGGCATCGAAACCGAGCCCAAGGTGCGGCAGCAACAGGGCGATCTGCTCGCACGTGGCCGCTGCCTCCGGATCCACCCAGTCGATCAGCCCGAAGCCGCTGTTCGAGGCGTGATGATCGATGTTCACGATGGGTACGCGTGCAAGGAGCTCGGCCTGCTCGGTGAGCACGGCGCCGATGCGCTCGATGTCCCCGCAATCGCAGACCACGACAAGGTCAGGGTCGAGGTCCGGTTCCGGGGCGGTGCGGAAGCGCTCGATGTAGGGCATGAAGTCGTACATCGCCGGCACCGGATCGGCGCAGACGGCGTTCACGCGTGCGCCGCGGGCTTCCAGGGCCAGGGCCACCGAGAGGGCCGAGCCCAGTGCGTCCGCCTCGGGGTCGCGGTGACAGACGGTCATGACCCGACGGGCCTCGAGCAGGCGGGCGGGCACGTCGGCCGGTACGGCGGCCAGGTCAGCCGGGAGCAGGGAGTGCACGCCTTCAGCGACCACGCCGCTGCCTCGCCTTGCGCAGGGCGATGCGGTCGACACGCCGTCGGTAGCCCGCCGGGAGCGGCGCCAGGGGCTCATCATCCTCCCCGGACGCGCCCGGATCGTTGAGCGAGCTGGGCGTGGGCAGGCGGGGAGTCTCGACCTCGGAGGCAGGCCCGGGAACGAAGCCCTCCCCTTCCGTGGCCTCGATCCGCTCGATGAGCTGCATCACGCGCGTGCCCCGCTCGGCGCTGTCGTCCTCGCGCAGGTGCAGCTCGGGGATGCGCTTGAGGCGGAGCGCGCCCAGCTGGTGCCGCACGAACGGCATGGCCCGCCCCAGCGCGGCCATGGTCGCCCGGCGCGAGGCCTCGTCGCCGATGATGGAGGCCCACACCGTGGCGTGGTGCAGGTCAGGCGCCGTCTCCACGCCGGTGATGGTAACGAAGCCGATGCGCGGGTCATGCACGTCGCGTCGGATGATGGCGCTGATCTCCTCCTGCAGGAGATGATCGATGCGCCTGGTGCGCTCGCTCACGTGCTACCTCGTGACGGCCCGGGCGATGGTCTCCGTGGTGAACGACTCGATGACGTCCAGCTCCTCGAAATCGTGGAACCCGGCCAGCGCGATGCCGCATTCGTACCCGGCGGCCACTTCGCGGACATCGTCCTTGAAGCGGCGCACCGAGGCGATCCGGTCGGTGGCGATGAGCTGACCGTTGCGATAGACGCGAGCGCCACCACGTACGATGCGTCCGTCGGTGACGTAGCTGCCGGCGATCTGCTGCGTCTTGCCGGTGCGGAAGACCTGGCGCACCTCGGCGCGGCCCTGGATGGTCTCGACGACCTCCGGTTCGAGCATGCCCGCCAACGCGGCTTCCATGTCCTCGGTGAGCTTGTAGATGATGTCGTAGAGACGGATCTCCACGCCCTCGGCTTCGGCCGCGCGGCGGGCGGTCGCGGCGACACGCACGTTGAAGCCGACGACCACGGCGTCGGAAGCCGCAGCCAGGTTGACGTCGTTGTCGGTGATGTCACCGGTGCCCTGCAACAGGAAGTTGAAGCGCACCTCGTCGGTCTGGACCTGTTCGAGCGCGTGGACGACCGCCCCGAGCGAGCCCTGCACGTCCGACTTGAGGACGATGCGCAACTCCTTGGTCTGGCCGGCCTGTACCTGGCGGTAGAGGTCCTCCAGCGTGGCGTGGCCGGAAGCTTCGGGCCTGGCCGCAGCCGAGGCCAGGCGCTCCTCGACCTGGACACGAGCGATCTTCTCGCTCTCGACGACGCGCATGATGTCACCCGCCTCGGGCACGGTCGAGAGACCCAGCAGCACCACCGCCGTGGCTGGACCGGCCTTGCGGATGCGCTTGCCGGTGCTGTCCTCCAGGGCCCGCGCCCGGCCCGAGGTGCTGCCCACGATGACGGCATCTCCCTGGCGCAGCGTGCCCGTCTGGATGAGCACCGTGGCCACCGGGCCACGGGCGCGGTCGAGCTCCGCCTCCACGACCGTCCCGATCGCGGGTCGGTTGGGGTTGGCCCTGGGCTCCACGGTGGCGTCCGAAGTCAGCAGGATGGTCTCGAGCAGGTCGTCGATGCCCTCGCCGGTCTTGGCGCTCACCGGCACCAGGGGCACGTCACCACCGTATTCCTCGATGACGACGCCCCGCTCGGACAGCTCGGTCTTGATGCGCTCGGGCTTGCTGTCGGGGAGGTCGATCTTGTTGAGTGCCACGACGATGGGCACACCGGCCGCCCGGGCGTGGTCGATGGCCTCCACGGTCTGGGGCATGACGCCATCGTCAGCCGCGACCACGAGCACCGCGATATCGGTGACCTTGGCGCCGCGCGCGCGCATCGAGGTGAACGCCTCGTGGCCCGGCGTGTCGAGGAAGACGATGCGGCGGCCGTCATGGATGGCCTCGCTGGCACCGATGGCCTGGGTGATGCCGCCGCGTTCGCCCTCGGCCACGGCGGTCACCCGGATGCGGTCCAGCAGGCTGGTCTTGCCATGGTCGACATGGCCCATCACGGTGACGATGGGCGCACGCTCGACCAGCTCTCCAGGCTCGTCCTCCTCGAAGAGCGAGACCTTGGCGGCTGGCGCGGGGGCAGCCTCGGATTCGGACTCGCCGGCCTCGGCGGCGCGTCCCTCAGCGACCTGGAAGCCAAGCTCCTCGGTGACGAGGGCAGCCGTATCACGGTCGATGGTCTGGTTGATGGTGGCGAAGATACCGCTGCGGATGAGCTCGCGGATGACATCCGCGGAGTTGATGCCGATGAGCTCGGCCAGCTCCTTCACGGTGATGGAGTCCGGGATCTCCACCGCTCCGCGCGTGGCCGGATCAGCGACCCTCACCGCGCTCTCGGTGCTCTCGTTCCACTTTCGGGGCTTCCTGGGCCCACGCCGTCCGCGTGTGCCGCTGCGACTACGTGCCATCGGTGCCTCCCAGCATCATCTGTGGAGCCCGGCGGTCGGCCGTGACCAGGCCCGAAGGCATGTCACCTTGCTCCAATCGTGTCCTTAGCCCCTCTGACAGGGGCGACTTCAGGGCCCGTTGCAGGGCCGAGCGCTTCAGTGCGAGGGTCCAGCAGGCTCCATCCGCACAGAGGTAGGCACCGCGTCCCTCCAGGTGTCCCCCGGGGTCGAGCACGACGCTGCCGTCGGGTCGACGCACGACCCGCACCAGGGCGGCCTTGTCGCGGCGCGCGCGGCAGGCGACACAGGTCCGAACGGGGACGTGTCGCACCCCGACGACCGCGGCCCCGGCTACCGCACCACCTCCGTCGGCTCCGCCGCGGCCTCGGCGGCTGGCGCCTCGGACGGGGTCTGGGCGTCACCTTCGGCCAGCTCCGGCTCCGGCTCCGCCACGACGGCAGGGCCGGCGTCTGCCCGGGGCGCGGAACCAGCGCCGTCCTCGGAGCGGATGTCGATGCGCCAACCGGTCAGCTTGGCGGCCAGCCGCGCGTTCTGGCCTTCGCGGCCGATGGCCAGCGAGAGCATGCGCTCGGGCACGGTCACGGAGGCGATGCGATTGGCCTCGTCGATCTCCACGCCCACGACCTGCGCCGGGCTCAGCGCATTGGCGACGAAGACATCGGCATCGTCCGACCAGGGGATGACGTCGATCTTCTCGCCGCCCAGCTCCGCCACGACGGCCTGCACGCGACCACCCCGTTGACCGACCGTGGCGCCGACGGGGTCCAGGCCCTCCTGGCGACTGGAGACGGCCATCTTGCTGCGGCTGCCGGCCTCGCGGGCGATGGCCCGGATCTCCACCGTGCCCGCAGCGATCTCGGGCACCTCCAGCTCGAAGAGGCGGCGCAGGAAGTTCTTGTGCGTGCGGCTGACGTAGATGAGCGGTCCGCGGGTGGTTCGCCGGACCTCCAGCACATACGCCTTGACGTGCTGGCCGATGCGGTAGTGCTCGGTGGCCGACTGATCTGTGGTGCGCAGGATGGCTTCCGCCTTGCCCAGGTCGAGGATGACACCGGCCGGCTCCACGCGACCGACGGTGCCGGTGATGATCTCGCCCTCGCGGTGCGCGAACTCATCGAAGATGGTCTCCCGCTCTGCCTCACGGAGGCGCTGACGGACCACCTGTCCGGCGATCTGCGCGCCGACACGGCCGAAGTGCGTTGGCTCCAGCTGTTCGTACTCGACGAGATCGCCGAGCCTGGCGTTGGGGTCATGCTCCTGCGCCTGGGCGATGGACCACTGCGTGGTCTCGTCCTCCACCTCCGAGACGACCAGCCGGGCACGATAGATGTGCATCTCGCCCGTCTCGGGTTCCAGGCGCACGTAGACGTCCTCGTAGCCGGGGGCGACGCGTCGATAGGCGCTCTGGATGGCGTCCTCGATGGTGCGCACCAGCTGCTCGCGCGGAACGCCTTTCTCGGCGTTGAGCTGCAGGAGCGCGCCGATGAAGTCTCGACTCATGCGTCGCTCTCCTTTCTGCTTCCGTTTGCGTCGCGGTCACAACAAAACGTGGGGGTCACCCACGTTTGAGGCGGCCGGACGTCCGACTCAAGAGTATATCACCCGGGTCCCCCCTTCACCGTCGAAGGTGTAGCCATGGCGCTCGAGCGCCTGCGCATAGGCTCGGCTGACGATGGCCCGGGCCCTGGCCGTGTAGACAGCCCGGTAGTCGCGATGCTGGCGTGAGGCCGTGGGGTTGCGATGCGGCAGCAGATGCCGCTCGCGCACGCCCACCTTGCGCAGGGCCTCGTCCAGGCCCTCCTGCATCCGCTCGAAACGGATGAGGTCGATCGGCCCCGGCGGTCCAGTCCACCGGCACGAACGGACGGCGACCGGCGAGCCGATAGACCACGCCTGGCTCATAGCGCCGCTGCACGAAGCGTTCGAAGTCGGCGGCAGAGAAGTCGTGACTGATCCAGCGCAGCCGCCTGATGAGACGCTGCGGCGCGGAGATGGCACCAGCTTCGCGGTTGCGCGCGTACTCGGTGAAGACCAGGTCGAAGGGATTGCGGATGCCCACCACCACGAGCAGGCCGCGGCGTTGCTCGGGGCTGATGAGCCCGGTCTTCAGCAGTTGCGCCAGCGTCTGGTGCTTCTGGCGCAGCACGATGCGTCCACGCTCGTCGCGCACCCGCTCCTGCAGCAGCATCTCGCCGCCGAGCTCGGTCCGCAGCAGGGTGCCCAGCGAGGTGGAGCCGGTATGTGGTGCCTGCAGCAGCAGCAGGCCGATGTCCCGGCAGAGGATGGCCATGTCGGCGCCTTTGCGCTGCGCTCCGGCTCTCGGGTGTCCTGGACCCCTAGTAGGCCCGCGCGAAGAGCACCCGGCGAGCGCTGGGCCGGCCGTCCACGAGGCAGGTGCCGGCCTCGTCGGGGGAATCGAAGGGGATGACACGGACGGTCGCGCCGTTCTCGGCAGCGATGGCCTTCTCACACTCGGCGCTGCCGCACCACGGTGCCATCAGGAAGCCGCCGGCGCGCTCGAGCACGTCGTTCATCTCGCCCATCGTGTCCACCTGGTGGGTGTTGGCACGGAGGAAGGATCGGGCGCGCTCGAAGACATCGGCCTGGTAGGCCAGCAGCCGGCGAGGCAGCTCCTCCGCCAGACCGGCCAGGGGCAGGGCTTCCTTGACACGGTCGAGCCGTCGCACCAGGACGGCCTGGCCGGCGGCCACGTCCCGGGGCCCCACCTCCAGCCGCAGGGGCACGCCACGCAGCTCCCAGTGGTTGAACTTGTAGCCCGGCGTCTCCTCGCGCCAGTCCACCTTCAGGCGCAGCGGCCCGGAGACGGTCTGCACATCCGCCAGCGCCTGCTGCAGCTGCTCGATGGCAGCCGCCACCGCGACGCGGTCCTCTTCACTGCGAAAGATGGGCACCACCACGACCTGCAGCGGCGCCACGTTGGGTGGCAACACCAGCCCGAAGTCGTCGCCGTGGGCCATGATGGTCGCACCGACCATGCGCGTGGAGAAGCCCCACGAGGTGCCGTAGGGGTACTTGCGCTCGTTGTCCCGGTCGAGGAACTGGATGTCCGCGGCGCGCGCGAAGTTCTGGCCGAGCATGTGGCTGGTGCCCGCCTGCAGCGCCTTGCGGTCGCGCATCATGGCCTCGATGGCGTGAGTGTAGATGGCCCCGGGGAAGGTCTCGGCCGGGCTCTTGAGGCCGCGGATGACCGGGATGGCCAGCCACTCCTCGGCCACGGCCCGATAGGCCTCCAGGCCGGTGGCGACCTCCTCGGCGGCCTCCTCCTCGCTGGCGTGGAAGGTGTGCGCCTCCTGCCACAGGAATTCCGCCGTGCGCAGGAACAGGCGCGTGCGCAACTCCCAGCGGACGACGTTGTTCCACAGGTTCATCAGCAGGGGCAGGTCCCGGTAGGACTGGATCCAGTCCTTCACCGAGTCCGCGATGATGGCCTCGCTGGTGGGCCGGATGGCCAGCGGCTCGGCCAGGTCCTCGCCGCCCGCGCGCGTGACCCAGGCCACCTGCGGGTCGAAGCCCTCGACGTGCTCGGCCTCGCGCTCGAGCAGGGACTTGGGTACGAAGAGCGGGAAGTAGACGTTGCTGTGACCCGTACGCTTGATGTGCCGGTCCAGCTCGTCGCGCATGGACTCCCAGATAGCGAACCCGTACGGCCGGATGATCATGCAGCCACGCACCGGCGAGTAGCTGGCCAGTTCGGCTTTCAGGACCACGTCGTTGTACCAGCCGGGAAAGTCCTCCGACTGACGGGTGAGATCGCTGACGAAACCGGCGTTGGACACAGGGCCTCCTGGTGGGTCGCGTGGGCGGGCGACGAAATCGTAGCGCAGGCAGCGCTGGCGGGAGACAGCCGACCCGAGGCCAGCCCGGAATCCAGAACCGTGACCGTCGGTCGGCACCGGCCGGGCCATCTCCAAGGCCTGCGCGGGAGGCGGTCTGCTGGGCGGGAGGTCAGCCGACGGGCGGGGAACTAGCCGCCTGCCATCTCCACCTCGGGTCGGTCATCCGGGGAGAGGCCGAACACCTCCACCAGTGTGCGGGCCGTGATGACGGCGACGCTCTCCAGCTGCACCGGTTGGCGCCACTCCTGGGCCAGGTTCGGGCTGCCCGAAGACTCGGCCCAGCCGAGCAGACTGCGCTGCTGCCGCTGCCGATCGCTGAGTGGGGTCGTCAGGAACCTGTCGCCGCTGACCTCGCCGTACAGACCGTCAGCAGCAGCGACGAACTGGATGTAGGCGTTGCGCTCGCGGTCCGCGTGCAGGATGAGGAACTCCTGGCCCACTGGGTCATCGAGATAGGCCCGCAGCGCATCCAGACAGGCACGTGCGAGCGCATCGGTGGCGCTCATCGCGGTGCTCCCGACACGGTCCCGTAGCGCCGCTCCACGTAGTCCTCGAGGATGGCGATGAACTCGTCCACCAGGCCCTCGCCGCGCAGCGTCGTCCGCAGCGCCCCGTCCGCGAACACCGGCGCCACCGGTTCCTCGAACGTGCCCGGCAGGCTGATACCGATGTCAGCGTGCTTCGATTCCCCGGGGCCGTTGACCACGCAGCCCATGACCGCCACGCTCATGTCCTCGACGCCCGGGTACCGCGTCGACCAATCCGGCATGCGCTCGCCGATGTGCGCCTCGATGCGCTGCGCCATCTCCTGGAAGAAGGTGCTGGTGGTGCGGCCGCAACCTGGACAGGCGCTCACCTGGGGGCGGAAGGAGCGCAAGCCCAGCGACTGCAGGACCTGCATGGCCACGCGCACCTCGTCCGTGCGATCGCCATCGGGCTGTGGTGTGAGCGAGACGCGGATGGTGTCGCCGATACCCTCGTCGAGCAGGATGGCGAGCCCGGCGGCGGAAGCGACCATGCCCTTCATGCCCATGCCGGCTTCAGTGAGGCCGAGGTGCAGCGGGTAGTCGCAGCGGCCAGCCAGCTGCCGGCAGACATCGACCAGATCACGCACACCGCTGACCTTGGTGCTGATGATGATGCGGTCGTGGGCCAGGCCGGTAGTCTCGGCCAGCTCGGCCGAACGCAGCGCTGACTGCAGCATGGCTTCGATCATGACCTCGCGCGCATCGGCGGGTCTGGCGGACCGGGCATTGGCATCCATGAGCTCGGTCAGCAGGTCCTGGTCCAGTGAGCCCCAGTTGACGCCGATGCGGACGGGCCGGCCGTGGTCGATGGCGACGCGGACGATGGTGGCGAAGTTCTCGTCACGACGTTTCGACCCGACGTTGCCGGGGTTGATGCGGTACTTGGCCAGGGCTCGTGCCGCTTCGGGATGCTCGACCAGCAGCTGATGACCGTTGTAGTGGAAATCGCCGATGAGCGGCACGCCCACGCCAAGGTCGTCCAGCTTGCGGCGGATGACCGGGACCGCGGCTGCGGCCGCGTCGTTGTTGACGGTGATGCGCACCAGCTCGCTGCCGGCATGCGCCAGGGCCGCCACCTGGAGGGTGGTGGCGTCCGCATCGGCCGTGTCCGTGTTGGTCATCGACTGCACCACGATCGGTGCTGCCGAGCCCACCGGCACGCCGCCGACATCGACGAGCGTCGTCTCTCGCCGCACGCGCCGGTCAGCCACGCTCAGGCGCCCATGCGGTTGATGTCGGCCACCGTCACGATGACCAGCAGCGTCATGAGCATCACGAACCCGGTCAGGTAGACCATGCGCTCAGCCTCCGGGCTGACGCGATCGCGGCTCGCGGCCTGGAGCAGCGCCATGGCCACGCGGCCGCCGTCCATGGGCGGGAAGGGCAGGATGTTGATGACCGCGAGGTTGGCCGAGAGCAGGCCCACCAGCCAGATGAGCACGACCGGAGGGGCAGCCTCGCGGACGCCACCGACGAGATCGGCGATGCCCAGCGGGCCGGCCACCGGCAGCTCAGCCCCGGGACCCTGGAGCAGCGCGCCGATGAGCTCGCCGACACCCCGGAGGATGAGCGTGGAGGCTTCCACGGTGCGCTGCAGCCCGAGAGCCATGGACTCCACGATGCCGTTCTGCCGGTCACCGTACTCGGTCCCCGGCAGGAACCCGAGGGCGCCCATGCCGGCGGCGACCTCCTCGGGCGAGCGCAGCGTGACCTCGATGTCCTCGCGAGCGCCGTCGGCGTGCTCGATGGTCAGGACCACGGTCTGGCCGGCGCGATCGACCAGGTACTGCAGTGGCCCGGTCCGGCCGCTCGAGGAGGTCGCCATGAGGTCATCGAAGACGGGGAACTGCTGGCCGTCGATGGCCACGATGACATCCCCCGAATCGTCGTAGAGAGGCACCGTGCGCATCTCGCCCGGTCAACTGCCCGTTCTCGTCCACGACCGGCAGGGGCTCCGACTCGCCGACGACGCGGCTGCCCACCAGGCCGACCTGCTGGGCCGGCGAATCGGGGACGACCTCGTTGATGCGGACCTCCCAGGTGGGCTGTGCGATGAGTGCGATGAGCGTGAAGATGAGCCACGCCAGCGCGAAGTTGACGACCACGCCGGCGACGAGGATGCGCAGGCGCGTGCCCAGCTTCTGGTTCACGAAGGCTCGCCGGTCGACCGATTCGCCCTCCTCCCCTTCGAGGCGCACGAAGCCGCCGATGGGCAGCCAGTTGAGCGTGTAGATGGTCTCCTTGCCGCGGTGGAGCACCGCCGCACGGGGCGGGAAGCCGATGCCGAACTCGTGCACGGTCACCCCGGCGCGCCGCGCCATCACGAAATGGCCCAGCTCATGCGCCAGCACCAGGGGCACGATGATGGCGAGCAGGATGGCGATGTTGATGAGCAGTTCCATCACTCAGCCCGCCCGGCCGTCGAGGTCGGCCTGCCGCGCCCAGCCGCGTACTTCGGCATCGATCGCCTCGATGTCCGTCGAGCGTGGGGGTATGGGACACGCTGAAGCGGGCCACGGCCGCCTCCACGAGGTGAGCCATCCCCGTGAACGAGAGGCTGCCGGCCAGGAAGCGCTCCACGGCGATGTCGTCGGCGGCGATGAGCGCCGCCGTGGCGCCGGGACCGGCGATGCCGGCGGCACGGGCGATGGCGAGGGCCGGGAAGCGCTCGCTCATCGGGGGCTGCGAAGGTCATCTGGGAGTGCTCCACGAGATCGAGTCGCGGTGCCGGACCGGGCACGCGCTGGGGATAGCTGAGGGCGTACTGGATGGGGATGCGCATGTCCGGAAGGCCCAGCTGCGCTTTCTGTGAGCCGTCCACGAACTCGACGAGCGAGTGGACGAGGCTCTGGGGGTGGATGATGACCTCGATGTGCTCGTAGGCGACATCGTATAGCCAGTGCGCCTCGATGACCTCCAGGCCCTTGTTCATGAGCGTGGCCGAGTCGATGGTGATCTTGGCGCCCATGTCCCAGGTGGGGTGCGCGAGGGCGTCTGCCGGGCGCGCTGCGGCCAGGCTGGCGGCCGGCCACTCGCGGAAGGGTCCGCCTGACGCGGTGAGGATGAGCCGCGCCACGCTGCCGAGGATCCTCGCCGGCCAGGCACTGCCAGATGGCCGAGTGCTCCGAGTCGATGGGCCGCAGCCAGGCCAGCGGCCAGGGCCAGCGGCGACGCCGGGGTCGGTCGCCGCGACCTCTGCCGCGCGCGCCCGAGCCAGGGGCATGACCAGGTGTCCGGCAGAGACCAGCGTCTCCTTGTTGGCCGTGGCCACGACCTTGCCGGCTTCGAGGGCGGCCAGGACAGGGCGCAGGCTGACCACGCCACCGGTGGCCACGATGACCATGTCGACGTCGTCGCGGATGGCCATCTGCGTCATGGCGTCCGGCGCGTCAAGGAGGGTGGCGCCATCGGGCAGTCGCAGCCTCGCCGCGGCGCCGGTCTCGCCCATGGCTACGACGCGAGGCCGGAGCCTGGCCGCCTGGTCCGACAGCGTGTCGGCGTCACGGCCGGCGGCCAGGGCAACGACGCTGAAGCGGTCATCCGCCGCGGACGTGAGCACATCGACGGTCTGTCGACCGATCGAGCCGGTCGAGCCGAGCAGCGCCACCCGGGTCCGGGGGCGGCCGGCGCTGCCGGCCGTCCAGGATGGCCATCAGGCCCCGACGACGATGAGGTAGCCGAACACCACGGGGGCCGCGAAGAGGAAGGAGTCCACCCGGTCGAGGATGCCGCCGTGCCCGGGGATGAGGGCGCCCGAATCCTTGGCCCCGGCCGTGCGCTTGAGCATCGACTCGGCCACGTCGCCAGCCTGGCCGGCCACGGCCACCAGCAGGCCCATCAGCAGGCCCCCGGGCAGCCATTGGCCGGCGGCCCAGCTCAGCGCGCCGGCCACGATGACCGCTGCCACCGTGCCACCGATGACACCGCTCCAGGTCTTGTTGGGCGAGATGTGGTTGAGGAAGCGACCGCGCTTGAACGTCCGGCCGGAGAGATACGCGAAGGTGTCGAAGGACCACACCGTCAGCACGAGCACCAGCAGCCAGGTGCGGCCGGGGTCGAGATAGCCGGACAGCGGGGCGTCCGCCGGGATGGCGGGCGCGATCGCGATGATGGCCACCACGAATGCCAGCAGGGAGGGATAGAGCGCCCCGAAGAGGCCGCCCATCCAGACCAGGAAGCCATCGCGGACATCGGGCCGACGGAAGGCATCGATGGCCAGGACGATGATGGTCGTGGCCACGAAGATGGCGATCCAGCCTTCATCAAGCTCGAGCAGCCCCATGGCCAGCACCGCCAGGGGCGGGAAGACGACGCCTGGCAGCAGCTGCACCGGGAACCCCGCCGGGGGCAGCAGACGGAAGGCCTCGGCTGCGGCAAGCGCAGCCAGGGCGGCGATGCCGATCGTCAGCCAGGGCTGTCCCGCCAGGAAGACGACGATGACGACGGCCGCGATGACGACGGCCGAGATGGCACGCTCGCGCATGGCCCGCTCCTGATCCTAGCGACCGAAGCGACGAGCTCGGCGAGCGAACTCGTCGATGGCCGCATCCAGCTCAGCGGGCCCGAAATCGGGCCAGTAGCAGTCGCAGAAGTAGAGCTCCGCATAGGCCGCCTGCCAGAGCAGGAAGTTGCTGATGCGCTGGTCCCCACCGGTTCGGATGAGCAGGTCGGGGTCGGGCAGGTCTGCCGTGTACAGGTACGCCGAGAGAGCCTCTTCATCGAGCTCGGCCAGGCTGTGGCCGTCATCCACGAAGGCGTGCACCGCGTCGATGATCTCGGACCGCGAGGAGTAGTTGAAGGCCACGTTGAGGGTCATGCGCTCACCGCCGGCGGTGGCGAGGATGGCCTGCTCGATGGAGGCGCGGGTCTCCGCCGGCAGCTCGTCGAGCCGTCCGGCAAGGCGCACGCGGACACCTTGCTCCACGAGACGCGGCGTCTCGTCACGGATGGTCGCATCGAGGAGCCCGATGAGCGTCTCCACCTCGCTGCTGGGTCGCTGCCAGTTCTCGCGACTGAAGGCGTAGATGGTGAGCACCTCGATGCCCCGGCGCACGGCATGCTCGACGATGGGACGGATGGCCTCCACACCCGCGGCATGACCCTGCGCCTCGGGCACGCCCCGGGCACGCGCCCAGCGGCGGTTGCCGTCCATGATGATGGCGACATGCCGGGGCAGCCGGCTGCCCGGGTCAGCTGCGGCCGGCATCTCGTCGGCGCGACGTGTCACCGCCGGTGCGGTCACCTAGACCTCCAGGATCTCCTGCTCCTTGGCCACCCCCACCCGGTCGACCTCGTCGGTCCACTTGTGCGTGGAGCGCTCGATGACCTCGAGCTCGCGGCGGGCTTCGTCGGCTCCGATCTCCCCGTCCTTCTCACGCTTGCGGATGGCATCGACCGCGTCGCGACGGTGGTTGCGGATCTCGACCTTGGCCTCCTCCATGCGCTTGTGGACGAGCTTGACCAGATCCCTGCGCCGCTCCTCGGTCAGCGGTGGGATGTTCAGCCGCACGACCGTGCCGTCGGTGTTGGGGGTGATGCCGACATCGCTCTTCTGGATGGCCTTCTCGATGGCACCCAGGACGCCGCGGTCCCACGGCTGGATGACCACCATCGTGGACTCGGGCACGCTGATGCTGGCCAGCTGGTTGAGCGGCGTGGACGTGCCGTAGTAGTCCACCATGATGCGCTCCACGAGCGAGGTCGAGGCGCGGCCGGTACGGATGTGGTTGAAGTCGCGATCCATCGCCTCGACGGCGTCGGACATGCGGGTCTCCAGGGGCTGGCCTTGAGCGTCGCTCATGCGTCGTTCCCTCCGTGGATGAGCGTCCCTACCGGCTCGCCGAGCGCGGCACGGCTGATGTTGTCTTCCTTGTTGATGTCGAACACCAGGATCGGAAGCTCATTGTCCATGCACAGGCTCACCGCCGTCGAGTCCAGCACGCCGAGGCGCTGGGCGAGCACCTCGGTGTAGGTCAGTCGATCGTGCCGGACAGCATCGGGGTGCACGGCCGGATCGGCGCTGTAGACGCCGTCGACCTTGGTGGCCTTGAGCAGGACCTCGGCGCCGATCTCGATGGCGCGCAGGGCCGCCGCGGTATCGGTCGTGAAGTAGGGGTTGCCGGTCCCGGCCGCGAGGATGACCACGCGACCCTTCTCGAGGTGGCGCACGGCGCGACGGCGGATGTACGGCTCGGCGACCTCGTTCATGCCGATGGCGGTCATGACCCGCGTCTCCATGCCCGCCGTCTCCAGGGCGTCCTGCAGCGCCAGGCCGTTCATGACCGTGGCGAGCATGCCCATGTAGTCACCGGTGGCCCGGTCCATGCCCTTGGCCGCTGCAGCCAGCCCGCGGAAGATGTTGCCGCCACCGACGACGATGGCGACCTCCACGCCGCGGTCGCGCACGGTGCGCACCTGCGCAGCGATGAAGGCGCAGGTGGCGGGGTCCACGCCGTACTGGCGCGAACCCAGGAGGGCCTCACCCGAGAGCTTCAGCAGGATGCGGCCGTAGCGGGCTCCCTGGGCAGGCGATGGCCCCGATGCGGCTCGCACGGAGCCTTCGGTCACAGCTCCTCCCCGAGCTGGAAGCGCGCGAAGCGGCGCACGCGGATGTTCTCGCCGATCCGCGCGATGGCGTCGGTGATGAGCTCACCGACGGTCTGCTCGGTGTCACGGAAGGTCTGCTCGTAGAGCACCACTTCCTTGTACCACTTGGCCAGCTGACCTTCGACGATCTTCTCGCGGATCTCCTCGGGCTTCCTCAGGGTCGTCTCGTCGGCGAGCAGCTCGGCGCGCTTGGCGTCGAGCACGGCGGCCGGGATCGACTCGATGGTCGGTGTAGGTGGGCGCCAGGCCGGCGACCTGCATGGCCAGGTCACGGACGAGCTTCTGGAAGTCTTCGTTGCGGGCCACGAAGTCGGTCTCGCTGTTGACCTCGATGAGCACGCCGAGGCGCCCGCCGGCGTGGATGTAGGACGCCACCTGGCCCTCACGGGCGTCACGGCCGGCCTTGCCTGCCGCGGCGGCCTGGCCCTTCTCCTTGAGCAGCGCGATGGCAGCCTCGATGTCGCCGCCGGTCTCGGTGAGTGCCTTCTTGCAGTCCATGAAGCCGGCGCCGGTCCGCTCGCGCAGGTCCTTGACCAGTGCTGGCGTGATCTCCGTGGCAACCATGCTCGTGGTGTTCCCCTTCCTGTCTCTGGGTTAGGACGCGGCCTCGTCGGTGGACGGCGCATCCGTGTCGCCGCTGTCAGCTGCTGTCGCCGCGGCGACGCTGGCGTCACTCCCGACCTCGGCATCGGCCGGCTGGTCTTCGGTTGCAGGTGCATCGGCCTTCGGGCGGCTGGGCCGCCTGGTCGCGGTGGCCCTGGGCTTCGCCGCGGGAGCCTCCGGCTGAGCTGCCGCTGCAGGCTCGACGGCAGCCTCGGGTTCGACGGCGACGGCGGGCTCGACGTCAGCCTCGGGCTCGGCCGTGGCGACCTGAGCAGGCTCCTCGATGGCTGCGGCTGTGACGGCTCGTCAGCGGCGGCCTCGCCAGGCAGCACCGCCTCGTCACCGGGCAGCACCGACTCGTCCTCGTCGGGCTCAGGCACGAAGCTGTACGTGCCGCCCGCGGCGATGGCGGCCATGACCTCGTCGCTGGCCTCCTCGGCCTCGCTGACGTCAGCGCCCATCGGTGGCGCGCTCGGCGGCTCGCGCGGCGCGCTGCGCAAGCCCCTCGATGGCGGCGTCAGCGACCAGCCGGCAGAGCAGCCGGATGGCGCGGATGGCGTCGTCGTTGGCGGGGATGATGTAGTCGATCTGGTCGGGATCGACGTTGGTGTCACCCGTGGCGATGACCGGGATCTCGAGACGGCGGGCCTCGGTGACCGCGATGTGCTCGCGCTGCGGGTCGACCACGAAGATGGCACCGGGCAGGCGACGCATCTTGCGCACGCCGCCCAGCTTGAGCTGCAGACGCGCCATCTCGTCGAGGATGCCGGAGGCTTCCTTCTTCGAGAGGCGATCGAGGTCGCCGCTGGTCTGACGCGCCTCGATCTGGTCGAGCAGGCCGATGCGCTTGCGGATGGTCACGAAGTTGGTGAGCATGCCGCCCAGCCAGCGGTGGTTGACATAGGGCATCTCGGCACGCGTAGCCTCCTCGGCGACGGGCTCCTGGGCCTGCTTCTTGGTGCCCACGAAGAGCACGTAGTCGCCGTTGGCGACCGTCTCGGTGACGAAGTCGAGGGCCTCCTCCAGGCGGCTGGACCGTCTGCGCCAGGTCGATGATGTGGATGCCGTTGCGCTCCGCGAAGATGAAGGGCTTCATCTTGGGATTCCAGCGGCGAGTCTGGTGCCCGAAGTGGACACCGGCTTCCAGCAGCTGGCGCATCGAGATGGACGGCATGGGGCGTGGACCTCCTGTTCGGTTCTGCCTCCGCGAGCCTCGTGATCCGCAGACCGGCGACCAGGTGGTCGCGCGGCACCCCTGCGGGGAGCGGCACGCGTGTGTGATGCACAGCGCGGCTGCGCTCGGACCCGTTGTGGGCCGGCGGGAGTCTAGCACGGTCGGCCCTCGGGTCCCGCAGCGTGTGGTCGACAGCCTGCACCCGAGGCCAGCGGCAGGCTGTGCAGCTCAAGGCGGCAGCAGGCCTCGCAGGTGGACCCCGACGCGCCACTGGCGCCGGCGCCCTGGCGTGACGACGGTCGACGAGATCCACCCGCAACCGACGCTGCGCGACGAGCCGCGACGCCACCGGGTAGCTGCCGCGCTGCGCTAGGTACCGCCAGCCCGCTGCGTAGAGTCTCGCGACCTTGCCCGCGTCGACCGACTCCTGCGGCGCTGCCGAAGCCTGGCGCCGAGCGCGATCGCACCTCCACGATGACGACGCGCAGGCCCCGACGGTTCGCGGGCGACGATGTCCAGCTCGATCCGGCCCGACGCGCACGTTGCGGCCCAGGATCGTCCAGCCGCGTGCCGCGAGGTGGCGCGCGACCGCGTCCTCGGCCAGGCACCGACCAGGCCGCGGCGGACCGCCGATCGGTGCGCACGCCCGCCGCGCCCATCGCTGGAGCATGCGGACCGCGACTTCACTGGCCATCCGGGCGAGCACTCATGAGGGTGGCCGGGATGCCAAGCCACCCTGCGCGGTGCCATCGGCGCCGACGCTGCGCTCCAAGCGCGCGACAGTCCCCCGCCGATCAGCTCCCGAGCGCGACAGTCCCCCGCCGGTCAGCTCCGACGCGACCGCCTGCTCGTCGACGGGGATGGCGATGGTCACGCGCAGGTCGGTCTCTCGATCGCGTCCGAGGTCAGGGCCTCCAAGGCGAAGACCAGCTGGTCGCCCTCGAGGATGGCGCGGATGCGCTGGTAGGTGCGCCGGTGGAACGGCGTCAGGCCCAGCGTCGCGCAGGCCGGCCACGTGGTCGCGCGTGGCGTAGCCGGCATTGTGCTCCCAGCCGTAGCCCGGGTAGCGCAGCGCCAGCCTGGCCATGAGCCGGTCGCGCGTGACCTTGGCGATGACCGAGGCGCAGGCGATGGCGTACGACGAGGCGTCGCCGTCGACGATGGCCGTGTAGGGCCCGATGTGCTCCTCGATGCCGCGATCTTCAGGCCGTCCACGAGGACGTGGTCGTAGGGCGGCAGGCGACGCAAGGCGCGCCGCATCGCGAGGTGCGCGGCGTTGCGGATGTTGAGCCGCTCGATCTCGGCGACCGAGGCCGCACCGACGCCCCAGGCCAGGCTGCGCGCCTTGATCTCGTCGACGAGGCGCTCGCGCTGGCGCAGGCTCAGCGTCTTGGAGTCGCGCACCCCCGGGATCTTGCGGGTGTGCGGTCGGACCAGGACCGCGGCGGCGACGACCGGGGCACAGAGCGCACCCGTGCCGACCTCGTCGACGCCGACGACCAAGACGCTGCCCCTGGCGCCAGAGGGCATGCTCGGCACGCAGGTGGGGCTGACGGGGAGGCACTCGCACATCCTAGCCCCGACCTGGGCCGGTGCTGCGCGCAGCCGCGGCCGCGGGGCTAGGCGCGGCGCTCGCGAAGCGTGGCTGCCTTGCCGACGCGCTTGCGCAGGAAGTAGAGCTGCTTGCGGCGCACGACGCCGTGGCGCACGACCTGCGATCTTCTCGATGCGCGGGGAGTTGACCTTGAAGGTGCGCTCCACGCCCACGCCGCTGCGCAGGGCGCGGACGGTGATGGAGCGGGTGATGCCGCCGCCACGCATGCGCATGACCGTGCCCTCGAAGACCTGGATACGCTCGCGGTTGCCTTCCCTGACCTTGACGGAGACACGCACGGTGTCACCGGGGGCGATCTCGGGCAGGTCGGTTCGGATCTGGTCGGCGACGATCTCGTCGAGGACGGTCACTTGGGTCACTTCCTGGTGCTGCGCCTGGGCCGCGGTCGGCGGCGGGCATACGTGGGCAGGGCGTTACCTGACTGGGTCGAGGGCGGAGTATAGCAGGCCTGGTCGAGCGTCCGCCGGCGCTCCGGCTGCGCGAGTGGCCTCGAGCGCGCCTGGCCCGATCGCCAGGGGTCGTGGCCACTGCGCCGTGCTCGGCGGCGCAGGCCGCCAGCAGGTCCGGGCGCTGCTGGCGGGTCCGCTCGAGGGCCTGCTCGTGCCGCCAGGCCGCCACCGCACCATGGTGGCCACTGAGCAGGATCGTCGGGACGCCGCATGCCGCGGAACGTCCGGCGGCCGCGTGTACTGCGGGTACTCGAGCAGTCCGTGCGAGAAGGATTCCTCGTCCGTCGAGGCAGCGTCGATGGCACCGGGCAGCAGTCGCAGCACCGCGTCGATGACCGCCAGCGCGGGGATCTCACCACCCGAGACGACGTAGTCGCCGACCGAGAGCTCAAGGTCCACGAGGCCGCGGACCCGCTCGTCGACACCCTCGTAGCGGGGACACACCAGCACGAGATGCGGCCGCGCGGCCGAGGTCCATGCGCCCGCGCCTGCTCGAAGCGCTCGCCACCTGGGTCGAGCAGGATGCGGAAGGCCCGCGAGCCCGGAGGGGCCACGACGTCGAGCGCAGCCGCGATGCGGCTCTGGACGCAGGACCATGCCGGCCCCGCCGCCGTAGGGGTAGTCGTCGACCGAACGGTGGCGGCCGAGGCCCCACTGGCGCAGGTCGTGCGCGTGCAGCTCGGCCAGGCCGCGCTCGAGGGCACGCCCGGGATGGACTCCGCGAGTGGCCCCGGGAAGATGCCCGGGAAGAGGCGTGATGACGTCGATGCGCATCAGGTCGGCTCGCTGTCCTGCGGTGCCGCGCGGCACCTGGTCGAGCCCTGGTCGTCGGCCTCACCGTCGCTGCCCGTGCTCGCCCGCGTCGGCGGCAGGGTCGCTCACCTCGGCGGCGGCGCGGTGCGGTCGTCGCTCCGGCAGCGCCAGGGCCGACCGCGTCGACGACGATGCGGCCCTCCTCCGGCGCCAGCTCGGTGACCATGCTCCGCACGGCCGGGACGAGCATCTCGCCGCGAGGTCCCCCGCGCACGACGTAGACCTCTCCGTCGCCGGCGCGGAAGACCTCGACGACCGCCCCCAGGACTCTCGCCGCTCGTGGTGCGCACCTCGAGGCCCACGATCTGGTGCCAGTACCACGTAGCCCGGCGGGCAGGGGCCGTCGGGGATGACCTCGAGATAGCGGTCACGCAGCGGTTCGGACCGCTTCGCAGCGTGGGAGCTCCTCGAAGCGCAGCAGGAGGCCCGGCTTGGATGGTCCTGTGACCAGGCCACGGTCAGCGCGTCGTCGCGCCCTTCGACGTAGAGGGTCGACCCCAGGCCGAAGCGGTCCGGCTCGTCGCTCAGGACCTCGACGCGGACGTGCACCACGCAGGCCATGGACATCCACGCACGAGCCCGACCGTGAGGCGCTCACCGGGCGGAGCTGCCACTCGGGCTAGACGATCTCCAGCGAGATGGGCTGTCCCTCGCGCGCGGACACGACCTTGAGCAGCGTGCGCAGCGCCTTGGCCACCGAGCCGTTGCGGCCGATGACCTTGCCCATGTCGTCCTCGGCCACGGTCAGCTCGATGACCTGGCCGCCGTCCTCCTCGTGGACCTCGACGCGCACGGCATCCGGCTCGTCGACGAGCGACTTGGCCACGAACTCGACCAGCTCGACGGCAGCCATGGCTAGCCGAGATCCGGCAGGATGCCGACCCGGCGGAAGAGGCGCTCGACCGTTGCGGTCGGCTGGGCGCCCTGCGCCAGCCACTTGGTGGCCTTCTCGGCGTCGACGTTGATCTCGATGGGCTCGCTGCGCGGGTTGTAGTGACCGAGCGTGTCGAGCGAGCGGCCGTCGCGAGCGCTGCGGCTGTCGGCCACGACGAAGCGGTAGCTGGGCTGCTTGGTCTTGCCGACTCGGGTAAGGCGGATGCGGACTGCCAACGGACTCTGGGGACCTCCTGTGGGCGTGTGTTACGGGCGGCTGCCGTCATGACGGCAGCACATCGCCGGGCGCCGCGAGCGGTGCCCGGCGAATGGTACAGCGTCGCCGGCTTACTGGCCGACGATGATGGACATCCGGGCGCCGATGACCTCGTCGTCGACGGTGCCGACGGCGATGAACCGATCGAGCGCGGTGGCGTAGGGCTGGATGTCCGCCCATTCGGGCGCCATCATGGTCAGCAGTGGATCGAGCTCGGCCAGCAGCGCGCCGATGTTGGCGTACAGGAGGCCGCTGTTGGCGACGTCCGCGCCGAGCGCATCGACGTAGCCGGCGCTGGCCGCGAGCGAATCGGCCTCCGTCTCGGTCAGCGCATGTTTCCACGAACTCTCCGAGACCGATGAGGAGCCGGCCGTCATCGACCGCCACGCTGATGGTCTCGTCGATCTCGAAGGGCAGGCCGGCCTCGGCCGCGACGTCCTCGATGGGCAGCGTGATGACGGTGACCTCGGTGTCCCCGATCGTCTCCGTTCGACGGTGATACCCGTCTCCGTCTCACTCCCCAGCCCGGAAGCCAAGAGGCGGATGATGCTGAGGATGCGCTCGACGCGCTTGGCCGCCCTGTCCTCGTCGGTGACCTCGGCAGCGATGCCCAGCCACAGTCCATCGGAGCTGATGGCCGCGCCGATGCCGGCGTCTGCCATGAAGTCCAGGAACTCCGGCAGTGATGAGCCGAGCATGTCCTCGAACGGGGCAAGCTCCGCGACGGCGTCCTCGTCCATCGTCGCCAGCAGCCCAACGAGCGCAGCCTCCAGACTGCTCCCGAGCTCGCGGGTCTCGATGTACAGCTGCGTGTCCGCGGGGAATGACATCGCCAGGTCCGAGTCGCCGACGGCCATCGTCGGGGTCGCCTCGCCGGGGGTGATGTACGCCTGCAGCGTCATGCGGTCAGCCTCGGCGACCAGGTAGGCGACCATGTCACGCGGCAGCTGCGCCGCGAGATCCGTCGATGGGCAGGTCCATGCCGGTCTCCCCGGCTGCGAGCAGGGCGCCCAGTTCGGCGAACGACGCCAGCGACTGCAGGTCCATGTAGGCGGCCAGCACATGCGCTGCGGGCACGCGCCCCCAGGCGCTGGCGAAGGTCTCCGTATCGGCGAGGCTCGGCTCGGCGCCGCTGAGCACGTCGATGCCGGTCTTGACGACGTCGGCAGTGGGCGCCATGAGCACCCAGTCACCGACCGCCGCGATGGCGCTGGAATCGTCACTCAGGATGGTCACGTCCGCGTAGGACTCCGCCACCAGCTCCGCGCCTGTCTGGGTCTGGGTGAGCCCATCCACCAGGGCGGCCGCAGCGGCGGCGTCGCTCACCGCGACCCCGGCCAGGATGTCCGGCTCTGCGTTCCCCATGGCCGCCTCGGCGACGTTCATGAGGCCCACGCCGATCTCGCCGGTCATGAGCGGGGCGAGGTCCCCGGTGTAGCTGAACTCGCCGCCGCTACCGGCGGCCATCAGGCCATCCAGCGCCTCCTCGAGCTTCATGTCGAACGTGCCGCTATCAGCGAACCCGGGAAACGCCGTCATGAACTCGGCCATCGCGTCCCCTTGGCCGCCGGGGAGATCGAGGCGCCCTTCCACGTAGATGGCGGCATCGCTGGGCAGGAACGCGGGACCCCTGCTGGTACCCGCGCCACTCTGCGCGAAGGCCACCAGGCCGGAGCCGGAAACGATCATGGCCGCAGTCGCGAAGAGGGCCACGAACCAGCGCCAGCGGTGTCGGCCTGCGTTCGTACCGATCGCTGCAGGACTTGACATGCTTACCTCCATCACTCGTGGTTCAGGACTGTCTGACAGCTTCGACGGTGACATTCTCTCACCTCGTCGCAGCATCCCGGATCGCTGACGGTCGTCCTATCGGCAGTCCAGGCATGCGACCCCCGCGACCGCGCATCAGCTTCATCATCCGCTGCATCTCACCGAACTGCTTCACCAGGCGGTTGACTTCGGGCAGGCTGGTCCCGGAGCCACGGGCGATGCGTCGTCGTCGCGAGGCATTGAGCACCGAGGGATCGTTGCGCTCCTCCGGCGTCATGGAGCGGATGATGGCCTCGACGCGTGCCAGCTCGCCACGGTCGATGGCCGCCTGCGCCTGCTTGGCAGCACCACCGAAGCCCGGGATCATCTCCATGAGTGAGCCGAGCGGCCCCATCTTCTTGACCTGCTGCATCTGTTCGAGCATGTCGTCCAGCGTGAAGGCGTTCGTGCGCAGCTTCTCGGCGAGCTTCTCGGCCTCCTTGGCGTCGTAGGTCTCCTGGGCCCGCTCCACGAGGCTGACGACGTCGCCCATGCCCAGGATGCGGCCGGCCAGGCGGTCGGGGTGGAAGACCTCCAGCGCCTCTGTCTTCTCACCGGTGCCCATGAACTTGACCGCCAGCCCACTGACCGCCGAGATGGACAGGGCTGCACCGCCGCGGGCGTCACCGTCGATCTTGGTCAGCACCAGGCCGGTCACCGGGGCGGCGGCGTGAAAGGCCTCGGCCACGGCGACGGCCTCCTGGCCCACCATGGCATCGACCACCAGCAGCGTCTCGGTGGGCTGCACGGCGTCGTGGACGGCGCGGATCTCAGCCATCAGCGCCTCGTCGATCTGGAGCCGGCCGGCGGTGTCGAGGATGACCACGTCGCGCCCGGTCTGCCGCGCCTGGGCCACGGCCCCCGTGGCGATGCCGACCACGGGCGTGCCCTGCGGAGCGCTGTAGACGGGGATGCCAAGGCCCTTGCCCAGCGTGATGAGCTGGTCCACCGCAGCGGGGCGGTACGGGTCCGCGGCCACGAGCAGCGGCTGGCGGCCCTGGCGGACGAGCCAGCGAGCCAGCTTCGCCGCAGAGGTGGTCTTGCCGGAGCCCTGCAGCCCGACCAGGGCCACGACGGCGGGTGAGCCGTTGTAGTGGAAGGTGCGGTCACCGGCACCGAGGACCTCGGTCAGCTCCTCGTGGACGATCTTGACCACCATCTGTCCGGCGTTGATGCTGTCGATGACGTCGTGACCGACGGCGCGCGCCTTGACACGGGCCACGAAATCCTTGACCACCTTGTAGTTGACATCGGCCTCGAGCAACGCGAGACGCACCTCGCGCATGGCGACGTCGACATCGTTCTCGGTGATGCGGCCGTGGCCGGTCAGGCCGGAGAGGGCCAGGCGGAGTCGATCGGAGAGGACATCGAACATGGCGGCAGTCTAGCGGGACGCCGACGTGGCGCTAACCGGACGCCCCGTCGACCGCGAACAGCGCCGCCACGAAGGCGTTGGGGTCGAAGTCGCGCAGGTCCTCGACCTTCTCACCCAGACCGATGAAGAGGACGGGTACGCCGGTCTGGCGCTCGATGGCGAAGGCCACGCCACCCTTGGCCGTGGAGTCGAGCTTGGTCAGGGCGATGGCGCTGAGCCCGGAGGCCTCGTTGAAGGCTCTGGCCTGGATGAGGCCGTTCTGGCCGGTCGTGGCATCGAGCACGAAGAGCACCTCCGGCTGCGCCTCCGGCAGGCGCTTGCCGATGGTGCGGCGGATCTTGGCCAGCTCGTCCATGAGGTTGCTCTTCGTGTGCAGGCGTCCGGCGGTGTCGATGATGACGACGTCCATACCTCGCGCCTTGGCCGCGTCGACGGCATCGAAAACGACGGCCGAGGGGTCCGCTCCCGCGGCATGGGCGATGACGGGCACGTCGATGCGCCCGGCCCAGGTGCTGAGCTGCTCGATGGCCGCCGCACGGAACGTGTCGGCGGCTGCCAGGAGCACGCGGGCACCGAGTGACTTGAAGCGCCACGCCAGCTTGGCGATGGTGGTCGTCTTGCCGGTGCCGTTGACGCCGACCACGAGGATGATGGCCGGGATGCCGGGGCCCGGGATGCGCGGCCAGGGCACGGCCTGGCGCGTCGCGAAGAGCGCCAGCAGCTCCAGCTGCAGCGCCTTCTGGGGTGGCATATGCGTGCGCGCGCGAGCCCGGTCGCAGACCTCGATGGCGAGCTCCGCACCGAGGTCCGCCGAGATGAGCGCCTCCTCCACCTCCTCCCAGGTGGCATCGTCGGGGCGGTCCGATCCGAGCAGGTTGCGCACGCGCTCCGCGAACCCGAGGCGCGATGGTCGCAGGGCGTCCTGGAGCAGGATGCGCGAGACCGGAGCGGTGGACGGCAGGTCGCTCATGTGCCGGCGCGGCTCGGCACCGTCTCCTCTTCGTCGGGCAGGTCGGCCAGCCGGAGGGAGACCACGTGACTGACCGCATCGTCTCCGACGGTGACTCCGTAGAGGGCATCGGCCGCCTCGATGGTGCCGCGGTTGTGGGTGATGACCACGAACTGGATGTCTCGCGCCAGCGAGCGCAGGGCCGACGAGAAGCGCCCGATGTTGGCCTCATCCAGCGCGGCATCGACCTCGTCAAGGACGCAGAACGGCACGGGCCGCACCTCGAGCATGGCCATCAGCAGGGCCACCGCGGTCAGGGCACGCTCGCCGCCTGACAGCATCGACAGCGGCTGGCGCCGCTTGCCGGGCGGACGAGCCGTGATCTCCACCCCGGTCGTGGTCAGGTCCGCCGGGTCGGTCAGCGACAGCTGCGCCTCGCCGCCGCCGAAGAGCTGCTGGAAACGCCGCTCGAAGGCCCCCTCGAGGGCCTGGAACGTCTGGCGGAACTGCTCGGTCATGAGCTCGTCGAGACGGGCCATCAGCTCGCGCGTATCGCGGATGGCCTTCTCGAGGTCCTCGCGCTGCGCTTCCAGCGACCCGAGGCGGGCCTTGAGCTCGGCCAGCTCCTGGACCGCGAATGGATTGCTGGCGCCGACGTCGTTGAAGCGGCGACGCAGCGCGGCGATGCGCGCGCGTGATGGCGGCTCGGGGGCGTCCACTGCGGCATCTTCGGTCACCGCGCGCCAGGTCTCGAGCGCCGCATCCAGCGCCGCCTCGAGCAGTTCAGGCAGTTCCTCGCTGCCAGGCGGCTCGAACGGAGCTGGCTGGTCGCTCTGCGCGAGCAGCGTCGTCAGGCCGTCCGGACCGATGGAGGCGAGCTCCACGAGGAGGCCCTCGCGAGCGGCATCGATCTGCAGCCGTGCCTCCATCTCGGCGACCTCGAAGGCGCGACTGCGCTGCTCGGCGAGGCGCAGCTTCTCGCGAGCCGTGCTGGCTGCCGACTCCGCGGCCAGGAGGTGCTCGCGCTCGGCACGGGCCGAGGCGACCGAATCCTCGAAGGCCTCGGCTTCCTGGCGCTGCCGTGCCTGCGCAGCGGCCAGCTCACGGGCCAGCCGCTCGCGCTCAGCGACGAGATCGGCCTCGCGACCGCTGAGCGAGAGTTCCTCGCGGGCGAGCTCCTCGAGGCGCGCCTCGGCCAACCCCAGGCCGACCTCGGCGCGCCGACGCTCCTCCTCGGCCCGGTCGCGCACGGCGCGAGCCGCCGCGGCGGCGGCGGCGATGCGATCACGTTCCTCACGCCGGCTCGCCAGCCGTGCCTCCAGGGCCGCCAGGGCCTCGTGATCGGCGGGACCGGCATCCTCCCCTGCCCCGGTCGCATCAAGACGCCGCAGCTCCTCGCCTCGCTGCCTGGCCTCCTCAGCTGCAGCGGTCGCTTCGGTCTCGGCGCGCACCAGCAGCGCTTCCTGCCAGGCCAGCTCCCGGGCAGCGTTCTCGGCGGCGGAAGCAGCCGAGCGGTCGGCCTCGTCGGCGACGCGCCGGGCACGACGAGCCGCGTCAAGGGCATCGCGCGCAGCCGCCACCCTGGTCTCGGCCGCAGCCCGGCTCGCCTCTGCGGTGACGGCCCGGGCTGCGGCGGCCTCCAGCTGGGAGCGGGCCCGGTCGAGCCGTCGTGAGACGTCGTCGCGGCTGGCGCGTCGCTCCAGCGTCGAGACACCAGGGGCGGGCCGGATGACCCCGAGATCGTCGACCACCTGGCCGGCCCTGGTCACGACCCGCCAGCCCGGTGGCAGGTCCTCCCGCAGGCCCATCGCGTCCTCGAGCTCCGGCACCCAGGCACAGCGGGCCAGCAGCCGGGCAGCATGGGCATCCGGGTCCAGCCGCAGGGCCCCTGCGAGCCAGCCCCCGCCGACCTGGAGGACACGCTCCTCGAGCCGGGTCACGGCGCGGTCGCCCGCGCGCCCACGGCCGTCACCGCCGTCTCGCAGGATCATCACCGCGGCCGCCTGGGCGAGCGCGCGGGCAGCGGCGACGTCGAGGACGAGGCCGGCGAGGACATCGCCGAGGGCAGCCTCCACGGCCAGCCGCAGCTCCGGCTCCACCTCCAGGCCATCGGAGAAACGCCGGCCGCCTCGGGCACGCAGCGAGCGCAGCACGCTCTCTTCGGGGCCGCTGCGCAACTGCTCGTCGAGCGCCTCGAGACGAGCCGCCAGGCCCTCGACCTCGGCCCGCAGCCGGGTCAGCACCTCGTTGCCTGCAGCCACGGCCGACTCGGCCTCCGCGGCGGCCGAGCGCGTCGCAGCAGCCTCGTGCTCGGCAGCACTCTCGGCAGCCTGGGCCGCGTTCCGCGCTGCTGCGGCTGCTTCGGCTCGCCCGCTGGCCAGGCCGGCACTCTCGACCGCACCAGCCGCCAGGTCCCGCTGTGCCTGCAGCCGCCGCTCGGCCTCCGCGGCACGACGCGACGCGCGGTCGGCATCAGCCACCAGCCGCTCCCGGGCAGCGCGGGCCATGGTCGTGCGTTCCTCCACGGCTCGCCCGGCCTGCCGCGACTCCTCGGCATCACGAACGATCTCGCCGAGACGGCGCTCGGCCTGCTCGAGGGCATCCTCGAGCGAATGGTCAGGCTCGGGCAGGACCGCGGCGATACGGTGCCGTGCCTCCTCGGCCCGCGCCAGGGCAGCGGCTCGCTCCTCGCCCACGCGGACGCGCTCGCGGGCGAGAGCCTGGACGTCGCTCGCCGAGCGCGCCTGGGCCAGCTCGACATGCTGGACGTGACCGCGCGCTTCGTCCAGGCGCTCGCGCAGGTGCTGCTCGGCATCCGCCCGGTCCGAGAGGGCCTGGGCCAGGGTCGCGGCCGTCTCCTCGGCGTCGCGCAGCGCCCCGAGGGCGGCGTCGGCTTCCTGGCGCGAGGCCTGCAGTCCCTGGGCGTGACGCGCTGACTCGACCTCCGCGGCGCCGAGCCGTGCCCGCGCCGCGTGGACCAGGGCAGCGGCCAGCTCCGCCCCAGCCGCCACGCGAGCCTCCTGCTGCTCCGCCTGCGCGGCCAGGCGTCGCGCCTGGGGACGAAGTTCCGCGAGCAGGTCACGCACGCGCTCCAGGTTGGACTCGGCCTCCACGAGCTCGGCCTCAGCCTTGCTGCGACGACGTTGGTGCTTGCGGATGCCGGCGGCCTCCTCGAAGAGCGGACGCCGCTCCTCGGGCCGCAGTGCCAGCGCCTGGTCGACCATGCCCTGGCCGATGAAGAGGAAGGCGTTGTCCGCGATGTTGGCATCGTCGAGCAGGTCGACGAGGTCGCGCAGGCGGATGCGCTGACGGTTCAGGAGGTACTCGTTCTCGCCCGATCGGAAGAGCCGGCGGCTGAGCTCCACCTCGCCGAAGTCCACCGAGAGCAGGCGGTCCGTGTTGTCGATGACGAGACTCACGTCGGCCATGCCCACGGCGCGCCGGTTGGCGCTGCCGGCGAAGATGAGGTCCTCGGCCCGTCGGCTGCGCAGCGCGCGACCCTGCTCGCCCAGCGCCCAACGCAGGGCATCAGCGAGGTTGGACTTGCCGCTGCCGTTGGGTCCCACGATGGCCGAGATGCCCGGACCGAACTGGACCACGGTGCGCTCCGCGAAGGACTTGAAGCCGACCATGCGCAACTCGCGGAGCCGGGCCAGGCTCATGACGGCCCATCCGCAGCGGCCACATCGAGCTCCAGCGCCACGAGCGCCGCCTCTGCGGCCATCGTCTCCGCCTCGCGACGGCTGCGACCCTCGCCCTCACCGAGCACGCGGCCGTCGACCGCGACCTCGACGACGAAGTGCCGATCGTGATCGGGCCCCTCGTTGCTGATGATGCGGTAGCCGGGCGGGTGCCCGGTCATCGCGAAGGCCAGCTCCTGGAGACGGCTCTTGGGTGCCTTGAGGGCGTCGGCAGGCAGCTCGGCCTGGAGTTCCGGGGCGGCCGCGCCAAGGATGAAGTCGCGCGCGTCACCCAGGCCACGGTCCAGGAAGATGGCCGCCACGATGGCCTCGAAGAGCCCCGCCAGCACCGAGCTGCGGGCCCGCTCACCGGAGCTCTCGGCGCCCTGGCCGAGCACGAGCGCCTCCCCGATCCGGAGCCGCCGCGCGATGCGCGCCAGTCCGCTGGTGGAGACGATGGCGGCGCGCCGCGTGGTGAGGACGCCCTCCTGGTCGTCGCGGTGCCGCTTGTACAGCGACTCCGAGATGACCAGCGACAGCACGGCGTCACCCAGGAATTCCAGGCGCTCGTTGGACTCGACCCCTGTGTCGGGGTGCTCGTTGACGTAGCTGCTGTGGACGAGCGCGGCGGCGAACAGCGCGGGGTCGTCGAATGTCAGGCCGAGCCGGTCGGCGAGCTCGACTGCACTCGTGGGCATCGACCCCTGTCGGGGACTACTGGTTGAGGTGCTCGTCGATGTAGTCGACAGCGTCCTGGACGGTGCGGATCTTCTCGGCGTCCTCGTCGGAGATCTCGGTCCCGAACTCCTCCTCGAGGCTCATGACGAGCTCGACAAGGTCAAGAGAGTCGGCGTTCAGATCATCCACGAACGACGCCTCGGGCTTGACGTCTGCCTCGTCCACCCCGAGCTGCTCGACGACGATCTTGTTGAGTCGCTCGTAGGTCGAAGCGGTCACTCTGCTGGTCCCTCCGTTTGGCCTCTGGTTGACGTATCGATCTCGCCCTGCGAGCCTGGCGGGACATCGTCCCGTTCGGCCTCGGTCACGTCCTTCGCGACACGTCCCAGAGCGCCGTTCATGAGCCGCCGGGTAGGCTCTCCGCTGTAGGTTCGAGCCAGCTCGACCCACTCCGAGATGGCCACCCGGGCCGGCGTCGTCGGGCAGTGTAGCAGTTCGCCCATGGCGCAACGCAGCAGTGCGCGGTCGATGCGCGCCAGCTGGACCACCGGGTAGGTGGGTGCCACCGCCTCGATCCGCGCGTCGATGCTGTCGCGATGCGCGACCACGATGTCGACGAGCTGCTGCGCATGGGCTGCGGCCCGCGCTCCGATGTCGCCCTCCGCGAGCCGCCGGGCGAGGACCGCGAGCGCGGTGCGCTGACCGAAATCGGCCTCGAAGACGGCCGCCAACGCGACCTGGCGGCCTTCTCGCTCGGGCGCATGGAGCCCGGCCGCACGCCGATCGCCCGGCGCGACGCTCGGTCCCTCAGCCAACAGCGTCCGTCTCGCCAACCTCGCCATCCTCATCGGCCTCGATCTGGGTCCCGGCACCCGCCGGTCCGCCGTCCGGACGGAGCGCCGCTGCGCGACGCAGGGCGGTGGTCCGGTCGGCACCCTCGGAGACCAACGTCGCCGTGATGCGCTCCGGGATGCGGGCCCGGGCGGCCATCGCCGTGACCTCCACCGCATAGCCGATCATGCGTCGCTTGGCGCTGCCATGGGTGATGAGCACGGTGCCGTTGACACCCAGCAGCGGCGATCCGCCGAGCTTCTCGTAGTCGAAGCGCTCACGGATGCGACGGATGCCCGGGCGCATGAAGAGGTAGCCGATCGGCCCCCAGGGGGGTCGCTGGAACTCACGTCGCAGCAGATCGAAGATGACCGTCGAGAGACCCTCGAAGAACTTCATGACCACGTTGCCGACAGAGGCATCGCAAACGACGACGTCCGCAGGGTGGTGGGGCACGTCGCGGCCCTCGACGTTGCCGATGAAGCGGAGGTGACTGTCCTTCAGCAGTGCCGTGGCATCCTGGACGCGCTGCTCCCCCTTGCCCTGCTCCCCGCCGATCGAGAGCAACGCCACGGTCGGTTCCCTGACGCCAAGGACGCGCTCGCTGAACAGCGATCCCATGTGCGCATACTGGGCCAGGTTGACACCGGTCGAATCGGTGGTGGCCCCGATGTCCAGCAGGATCAGCGGGCCGCGGTCGGTGATCATCTGCACGGCCAGGGCCGGCCGGTCCACGCCGGGCAGGCGCTTCAGGTGCAGGATGGCCGAGGCCACGCCGGCGCCCGTGTGCCCGGCCGTCACGACGGCATCAGCCTCCCCGTCGCGGACCAGTCGCATGGCCACGTTGATGCTGGCGTCACGCTTGCGGCGCACCGCGACAGCGGGCTGCTCCTCCATGCCCACGGTCTCGGACGCCTGGACGAGGCGCACATGCGCGGGCAGCGGTGCCTCGATGAAGGGACGCATGCGAGCCTCGTCACCGACGAGGATGACCTCGACGTCCCCGTGCTCGCGGGCCCAGTCCACGGCACCACGCACGACCTCCTCGGGTGCGTGGTCACCACCCATGGCGTCGACGGCGACCCGTGGCCGGTCCAGGTGGCCCTCCTCGGTGCCTCGGCTCAGGGCTTCGACGTCCACGTCAGGCGGGTCCCGCGGCTTGGCTCAGGGATGTGGGCCTCAGGCGCCCTGCTCGGAGGACTTCTTCTCGCGGATGCGCACGGCCTCGCGACCCCCGTACCAGCCGCAGTTGGGACAGGCATGATGAGGGCGCTTGGGCTGATGGCAATGCGAGCATTCCTCGAGGCTCGGCACCGTGAGGGCATGATGCGAGCGACGCTCGCGCTTGCGCGTGCTGGAGACGCGTCGCTTGGGGACTCCCATGGCCTAACTCTGCTCCTTGCTTCGGGGGATGACGGTGGATGGGGTTGGGCGCCTGCCTACGGCAGACGATCGCGCAGACCGGCCAGGACTTCCAGCCGAGGGTCCACTTCGGGCTCGGGGTGGGCATGCCCGGGATCCGCGGTCAGGTCAGCCCCGCAGATCCTGCACAGCCCGGGACAGTCAGGCCGGCACAACGGCGCGATGGGTTCGGCCAGCGAGATGGCGTCACTGATGACCGGGGCCAGGTCCAGCTCGTGGTGGTCGTCCAGACGCAGGGCCTCGGGCTCGTCGCTGTCGTCGAGCGGCAGACCGTTGTCGAGGTCGACGGAAGGGAGCGCCTCTTCCTCGATGTCGAGGCTGACCTCGGCACGGGCGGGACGCAGACAGCGTGAGCAAGGCTCGAGCAGCGCTGTCTCCAGGTGACCCTGCATGAGGATGCCCCGTCCCGAGTTCGTGAGGCGGATGTGCCCAGTCACGGGGCCGGCCAGCTCCATCTCGTCCGCGAGCGGCAGATCCGTCACGGAGACGTCGTGATGCTCGCTCGTGCCCGGTGCGGAGCGGAGCAGGTCGGCGACGTTATAGCGGAGCATGGGTCCGCTCCTCGGTCGCGGACTCGGATGCCTCGGCGCCGTCGGATGGGTAACGCTCGTCCAGGGCCGAGAGTCCACGCCGGATGCTCTGGAGCGCCTTGACGACCTCCCCCTCGAGCTTGACCAGGACGTTGGCGGCGTAGGCGTCAGCGCCCTGCTGGATCTCCTGGGCCTCTGCCCTGGCCTCCTCGATGATCTCCTCGGAACGCTGTTCCGCGGCCCTGGTCAGCTCACGTTCCTCGATGAGGAAGGCGGCCTGCTCCTGGGCGCGGGCGATGATGCGTTCGGCCTCGTCCTGGGCACGCTCCACCAGCCGCGACGATTCCTCGTTGATGCGCTTGGCCTGGCGGACCTCCTCGGGCACCGCGACGCGCAGCTGCTCGATGAGGTCCGTGGCCGCGACCTTGTCGACCATCACGGCGTTGCTCATGGGCACGCGGCGGCCCTGCTCGATCAGAGCATCAAGCCGCTCGATGAGGAACATGAGGTCTATGGCACGGACTCCTGGTGGGCAGGCAGGGACGACTCGGCATTGTAGCCCACTCGTTCACTTTCCGAGGCCGACCAGCCGCCGCGCCACGGCGTCGGGGACCATGGCGCTGATGTCTCCGCCGAACGCAGCGATCTCACGGACGAGGCCCGAGCTCAGGTAGGCATGCTCGATGCCGGTCATGAAGAAGACCGTGTCGATCTCGGGCGCGAGCTTGCGATTGAGATGGGCGATGGCCAGCTCGTTCTCGAAATCGCTGAGGGCGCGCAGGCCACGCACGATGGAGGTCGCGCCTCGCTGGCGGGCGAGGTCGACGGTGAGGCCCTCGAAGGCGGTGACCTCGATGCTCGCGGCGGTGCTCTGCGCCAGCTCCTCGTCGATGGCCTCACGGATGATGCTGACCCGCTCGGCCGCGGCCATGCTCGGCGACTTGCGGGTGTTGACGAGGACGGCCACGACAAGGCGATCGAAGAGCGCGCTGGCGCGCTCGATGACGTCGATGTGGCCGCGGGTGATGGGGTCGAACGATCCCGGGTAGACGGCCAGGCGCATCAGCTCCCTCCAGCAGCGGACTCCGGACTGCGACGATACACGGATAGCGCCGTCTCGCCGAAGCGGCGCACGCGTGTCCGTCGCAGCTCGCCGCACGACCTCGGGCGGCGCGGTCTTCCAGAAGTGCTTGGCCACGACCAGGACGGCGTCATCGAGCCAGCCGGCCCCGGGGGCGGCCAGTCGCTCGAGGCTGGCCGCCAGGTCGCCGACCTGCTCATACGGCGGATCGACGAAGACGAACCCGAAGGGCGCCTCGATGACGCCCTCGCGCCGTCGGCCAGGAAGCTGGCCACATCGCGACGGACGACGCGGCCGGCGCCGGCCAGGCCGGTACGCTCCAGGTTGCGGCGGATGACCGCAGCGGCACCCCCATCGCGTTCCACCAGCACGGCGCTCGGCGCGCCCCGGCTGAGCGCCTCGATGCCGGCCGCACCGGCGCCGGCGAAGAGGTCGAGCACGGTGTGCTCCCAGACATCGTCGCGCTCGGCTTCGACGAGCGAGAAGAGTGCCTGTTTGACCTTGTCGCTCAGCGGCCGGGTGCCTGGTCCCGCGGCCTCCAGGCGCAGGCCACCGGCGCGGCCGGTGATGACCCGGCCGGCATCAGGCACCGACGGCCTCCTCGGCCGCTCCCTCGCCCGAGGCGACCGCGGCCAGCCAGCCGTGCTCCAGCTCGTCGGCGAACGCGGCGAAGTCGGGCGACAGGCGCCCCGCCGCGTCGACCATGGATTCGGCGAGCGCGCGACAGTGCACCGCCAGCTCCTGGTCGGACTTGCGTGCCAGCGACGCCAGGCGCAAGCGGGGCAGGCCGCTCTGAGCCAGTCCCAGCACGTCCCCCTCACGGCGCAGCGGCCAGTCCTGCTCGGCGAGCTCGAAGCCGTCGGTGGTGGCGCGGATCGCGCGCCAGGCGCGCGGCGGCGACGCTGTCGGCCGGGCACGTCGGCGACCAGCACGCAGTAGGACTGCGCTGCGCCGCGCCCCACGCGCCCGCGCAGCTGGTGCAGCTGCGACAGCCCGAAGCGGTCCGCGTTGAGCACGATCATCATCGTTGCCTCGGGGACGTCGACCCCGACCTCGACCACCGTGGTGCCCACCAGCACGTCCAGCTCGCCGTCGCGGAACCGGGACATCTCGGCATCCCGCTCGTCCGCGCGCATGCGGCCGTGCACCAGGCCCACTCGCAGCGGCGCCAGCTGGACCCGCAAACGCGCCGCCACCTCCTCGGCGCCGGCGGCCGCCTCGGCGTCCTCGTCCGCGGGCAGCGGCTGGCGGCAGCTCGCCGCTGTCATCGCCTTCGTCGGAGCCCACCGGATCGATGTGGGGCACGACCACGAAGATGCGCTGGCCGGCCGCGGCCTCCTTGCGCACCTGGTCCCAGGTGCCGGCCAGGTCACTCGGGCGTCGGATACCCGTCCGTGTTCGCTCGCGCCCGCCCGGGACGGTGCGCAGGTCCGTGACATCGAGATCGGCGTAGAGGACCTGGCCCAGCGTGCGCGGGATGGGCGTGGCGGTCATGAGCAGGACGTGCGGCGCCTGGCCCTTGGCCGCCAGCGCCTCACGCTGCGCCACCCCGAAGCGATGCTGCTCGTCCACGACCACCAGGTCCAGGCGGGCGTAGCTGACCGACTCCTGCAGCAGCGCGTGCGTGCCCACCACCACCTGGGCCTGCCCGGTGGCGATGGCCTCCAGGGCCGCCCGGCGCCCGCTGCCACTCAGCGACCCGGTGAGGAGGGTGACCGGGATGCCGGTCTCGGCGAGCAGGTCGCCGACGGTCTCAGCCAGCTGGCGCGCCAGCAGGTCGGTGGGCGCCAGGAGCGCCCCCTGGCCGCCGCTGCTGGCCGCGAGGGCGAGCGCATAGGCCGCGACCGCCGTCTTGCCGGAGCCGACATCGCCCTGGATCAGCCGCAGCATGGGCACGGAGGCGGCCAGGTCCGCCCGCACCGCCGCCATGGCGCGCGACTGGTCGGAGGTGAGCTCGACCGTCCGTCCGACACGCCGCCCGCAGGCCGGCGACGATGGCGCCCCGAAGACGCGCGTCGTCCGCGGCGGTCGTCTCGATGGCCGTCCGCGCCTCGCCGCGGCGCTGCCGCCGGCGCGCCACCATGCCCACCTGCAGCGCCAGCAGCTCATCGTGCGCCAGCCTGCGCACCGCGGCATCGCGCTGCTCGAAGTCGTCCGGGTAGTGGGCGGCCTCCATGGCCGCGGCGATGGTCGGCTGCTCTCCGATGACCTCCGCGGGCAGGTACTCCTGGTAGGGCCCGAAGCGGTCCAGTCCGGCGCGGATGGCCGCGCGCAGGGTGCGCGCCGTGACCCCCCGGGTGAGTCCGTAGACGGGCACGATGCGACCAGCATGGAGCACGGGGCCACCGTCGTCGCGCTGGAACTCGGGGTTGTCGAGCTGCGCACGCCAGCCGTACAGCTTCACCTTGCCGCTGGCCACGACCTGGTCACCGGGCTTCAGCTGGCGCTCGATGAAGCGACGTCCGAACCAGACCGCCTCGACCTGGCCACTGTCATCGTCGAGCACGGCGGTGGTGCGCCAGAGCCGTCGACGGTGCGTGCGCTCGACGTGGATGGAGCGCACCGTACCCCGGACCGTCACCGGTGTCCCGGGCTCCTGCTCGGCCAGGCGCGCCAGCGGCAGCATCTCGCGCCGGTCCTCGTAGCGGCGCGGGAAGGTGGTCAGCAGGTCGCGCACGGTGGCGATGCCCAAGCGGCGCCCATGGCGACGGAGGGTCGCTGCGCCGGGCAGGCCGGACGAGCCGATGAGCGTGTCGAGGCCGGACGCGGGCGGGCGGGCGGGCGGCGAGCAGGAGGAGGCCGACCGGGCCGGCTGATGCCGAGCGGGCCGGCTCCCCCATCGACGGCGCCCGGGCCACTCCCTACTCGACCGCTACCAGCAGGTGCTCGGAGCGCTGGCCGCCGGCGACGATCTCGACCTCGACGGTGGAGAACGCTTCCGTGATGCGTTCGCGCAACTCCTGGCCCTGATCCGCTTGCTCAGCTGGCACCGAGGTAGCAGGTCACCAGCTCGAAGTCCTCGTACGTGGCCAGCGCCCGCAGCAAGGCCTCCTCGACGCTGACCGCCCGGGCGAGCAGGCGGCGACCGGCATCGAGGGCGATGACCTGACCCTGCTGGACCGTCTGGCCGTCGATCACGGCATCGCGTGCGGCGGTGAGGACCGTGAAGGAACGCAAGGCTGCCGATTCCGCGGCCATGCGCTCGGCGTTCTGCGATAGCGGGGCCGCTGCATCGAAGGCCACGGCGGCAGCGATACCCTCAGCCACGTTGCGCGTGGGGATGACCTCCACCTTCACCAGTGGCGTCAGCGCTGCGGCGTGCCGAGCCGCCATGACGGCATCGCGATCGTCGGGCAGCACGATGACCTCGGCCGCGCCGATCGCCAGGATGGCCTCGGCGAGCTCGCCGACGGACGGCCGCGAGCCGTGCGCCGGGCGCACGATGCGTGCCCCGAGCGACTCGAGCGAGCGCGCGAGGCCATCAGCCGGGGCCACCGCGACCATGGCCAGCGTCGGGGCCGCCTGCGGTGGCGGCGTGGGTGGGTGCGTCACCTCGGTGGCAGTCGCGCAGCGTTGGGCGACCTGGTCATCGAGGTCCTTGATGCTGACGCTGGAGAGCCGGCCCCAGCGCAGGCCAGCAGCGATGGCCAGGTCCGGGCGCTCGCCATGGACGTGGATGCGGACAAGGCGCTCATCGCCGGCCACCACGACCGAATCGCCGGTAGCGAGGACGGCCTCGCGCAGGGCTCCGACGTCGATGCCGCCCGCACTGGAGGCCAGCAGGTACTCGGTCTCGTAGCCGTGGGCATGGCCCTCGGGGAGGGGGCTGACATCGTCGCGGCGTGGTGGCAGCTCGGTGAGAAAGGACGGCTCGAGTGTGGCGTCTGGCGCAGCCGACCCTGGACGGGGCGAGCCACGTCGGCGCGAACGCCCACTCTGCACTTGCAGCGTGCCCTCCAGAAGTCGATAGAGCCCCTGGCCACCCGAATCGACCACGCCGGCGTCCTCGAGCACGGGCAGCAGCTGGGGCGTCCGCTGTACGGAGCTGGCGGCGGCGGCGATGACCTCGCCGAGCACCGCCTCCACGTGCGGCTGCCGGCCGGCAGCACTCTCGGCAGCCTCGGCCGCATCGCGGATGACGGTCAGGATGGTGCCCTCGACCGGCGTCAGCACCGCGCCGTAGGCCACCTCCGAGCCACGGCGCAGACCCTGGGCCAGGTCCAGGCCGTTGGCCCGTCGACGGCCGTCGGCGCCGTGGGTCATGCCGCGGATGATCTGCGAGAGGATGACCCCGCTGTTGCCGCGCGCCCCCGAGAGTGCACCCCGACTGAGCGCCTCGGCGACGCTGTTCAGGTCGCGCTGGTCCTCGGGCAGGCGCTCGGCTTCGCGCGAGGGCCGCTCGCATGGTCGCCAGCATGTTCGAACCGGTGTCACCGTCGGGCACCGGGAAGACGTTGAGGGAATCGACTTCCTCGACGTGCGCCTCGAGGTTGGCGACAGCGGCCGCGACCGCCCGGATCACGGTCGGTCCGTCGACGTACAGACGTGTCATCGGTGAGCGCGCGTGCGAACGTGTGCCGCCCGGCGCGTGACTCGCGCGGGGCCCTGACGGTGGCTCTCCGCCATCGCGTCCCTCCGTGCTTGCGGAGCCGATGGTATATAGTACGCGGCCGTGCGGTCATATCGTGACGCACCGTTCCAGACACACATCCTGCTGAGGGGATCCATGGCTCGCTCCTGCGCCTCGTGCGGCAAGACCTCGATGGGTGGCTTCAACCCCCAGTCGACAGGCATGAACCGCGTCCGTGCCCGTCGCCGCTACGGCGTCAACCTGCAGCAGCTCAAGGTCTACGACAACGGCCGGGTCACGCGCACGGTCATCTGCACGCGCTGCCGCCGCACGCTGATGAAGTCCGCCTCCTAGACGAGCGACTCGCTGGTCTCCCTCCGTCGCACCTCAGCGCCGAGACCGTCAGGTCTCATAGTCGAGCTCTCGCAGGCGCGAGCCACACAGACGCTCCACGTCCCGCTGTTCGTCCCGGCTGAGCTCCTTGCGCCAGCGGCCCACTGACACGTCGCTCACGGCACCCTCGTAGTCGGGCTGTCCAGCCACCCCGCCTGCCTCCATCCCGGACCCCTCCTCGCCGCTGTCGGCGGCGCCGACGTCGTCGTCGTCACCGCTGACCTGTCGCAGCCAGTCGTCGTCCGCAGCCACCCCGATGGCCTCGCAGAGACCTCGCAGCGCAGCCACCGGATCGGCCACCAGGTCCTCGTAGCGGACCTCCACGTACCTGGCGTCGCCTCGCCGGGCCATCCCCGCCGTCGTGTCGTCCAGCCAGCGCTGCGCGTACCAACCCAACGGACGCGGCACGAGCACCTTCTGCCACGCGCCATCGACCCAGCGCCAGTCGGGGTGCTGGCGCATCGAGCAGATGACGTCACGACCGTCGCGGATGATGTGCACCAGCGAAGCATCGGGGAAGTGCTGGCTGATCCAGTCGAGGTGACGGATGTTCTGGGGCGTCTTCTCGGCCCAGCGCCGCTTGCCCGAGGCGGCCACCACGCTGCTGGCGAAGGCATCGATGAAGGCTGCCTGGGACGTCGCGGCCCGGCGCATGGCTTCGAGCTCGGTCCGCGGGATGGCGTACGCCTGGGCCAGCCAGGCCAGGTTGAAGGCGGCCGGCACGAAGAGCTTGGTCTCAGCCCCGGAGCAGATGTCCGGGTGCCGGTCGAGGAGCTTGCGCAGCAGCGTGGTCCCGCTTCGCGGCGCACCACCGAGCACGATGTGCCGTTCCCTGGAACGGTACCGGGCCATCCGCCAGCGGCGCTGGCGCAACCGCTCCAGGCGATTGGCGATGCGGCCCGAGAGCGGGCTGCCCGGCACCGTCAGGCGTCGCTGTCGAGCCAGATGGTCATGGGGCCGTCGTTGACGAGCTCGACCTCCATCTCTGCCCCGAACTCGCCACGGCCGACCTCGATGCCACGCGACTCGATGGCTGCGGCAAAGACCTCCACCAGCTCGGCAGCCAGGTCGGGTGCCGCGGCGTAGATGAAGGACGGGCGGCGGCCCTTGCGCGTGTCGCCGTAGAGCGTGAACTGACTGACCACGAGAACGGCACCGCCCAGGTCGACCAGCGAACGGTTGGTGCGTCCCTCGTCATCGCGGAAGATGCGCAGGTCGACCGACTTGGTGGCCATGGCCGTGGCGGTCGCGGGGTCGTCCTGCGGCCCGACACCGACCAGCGCCAGCAGCCCAGGCCCGATCGCGCCGCGCACCTGGCCGGCGACCCGGACCTCGGCACGGGTCACACGCTGCAACAGCACCCGCACCCGTCAGTCCTTGCCCCCGACGCCCGCGGCAGCGAACGCCTCTCGACCACGCAGTGCTCCATCGCGCACGGCCTCCACTTCCTCGGAGGCATCGCGCCCGCGCTGGAAGAGCGCCGAGCCGACGACACAGACGTCGATCCCGTGACTGCCCACGATCTCGGCGGTCTTGTGGTTGACGCCGCCATCGGCATGCACCAGACCGCCGCGGCCGGCAGCGGCCAGCAGTGCGCGTGCGTCGGCGATCTTGGGTGCCATGTCGGCCATGAAGCCCTGGCCGCCCCAGCCCGGCTCGACCGTCATGATCAGGATCACGTCGAGCAGCGGAGCCCACTCGGCCACGGCCTGGACCGGCGTCCGCGGGCTGATCGCCAGGCCGGCACCCTGGCCAGCTGCGTGGATGGCCTCGATGGCCGCCGCCTTCTGCTCGTCGCTCTCCGGCGCCTCGATGTGGAAGGTGATGGTCTGCGGCTCCGCGGCGATGAAACGGTCGATGTAGCGGGCCGGCTCGGAGATCATGAGATGGACGTCCAGGGGCAGGCTGGTCAGGCGACGGAACGCCGCCACGATGTCCGGCCCGAAGGTGATGTTGTCGACGAAGTGACCATCCATGACGTCAAGGTGCAGCCGATCCGCACCGGCCCGCTCCATCTTGTGAGCGACGCGGTCGAGACGGCTGAAATCGGCGTTGAGGATGCTCGCGGAGATGAGCACCTCCGGGGTCCGGGTGCTCATGCCCGGTTCTGTACCGGATGGCGGACGGACCGAACAGCTCCTGCGGCGCCGTTGACGAGGGCGGCCGCGCTGCGGCGCTGGATGATGTCGCGGCGGCGCTGCACGGCCGCCGGGGCAGGCTGCCCCGCCCGCTCGGCCGCGAGCTGACCGCAGGCGGCGCCGATGTCGACGCCGCGGTTGCGACGCACCGTGGTGTGCAGGCCGGCCGCGCGCAGGGTGGCGGCGAAGGCCTCGACACGCTCGGGTGACGAGGGCTGCCAAGGCGTGTGAGCGACCGGGTTCATGGGGATGAGATTGACATGGGCGAGCCTGTCGCGCAGCAGGGCCGCCGTGGCATGAGCATCGGCCGGCGTGTCGTTGATGTGGTCGATCATGACCATCTCGTAGGTGATCCGCCGCCCTGTGACCTCGGCGTACGTGGTCGCTGCAGCGACCACCTCATGGAGCGGGTAGCGACGGTTGATGGGCACGAGCACGTCACGGAGCTCGGGGCGTGCTGCGTGCAGCGACACCGCCAGCGTGTACTGGCGGCGCAGCGAGGTCAGCCGCTCGATGCCCGGCGTGACGCCGCTGGTGCTGACGCTGATGTGGCGCTGCCCGAGGCCGAAGCGATTGCCGTCGCTGAGGGCCGCACAGGCGGCGATGACAGCGTCCGCATTGAGCAGCGGCTCGCCCATGCCCATGAAGACGATGTTGGTGATGCGGCGGCCTTCGGCGGCCAGCTGCTGTCGCCAGTAGCGAGCCTGGTCGATGATCTCCGCGGCTGACAGGTCGCGCCAGAACCCCAGCTCACCGGTGGCACAGAAGGGGCACCCGACGGCACACCCGGCCTGGCTGGAGATGCACAGGGTGGAGCGCTCCCGGCGCGACCCCCGGGCCGGGTAGCGCATCAGCACGGACTCCACGACGCGGCCGTCATCGAGCGTGTGCAGGGCCTTGCCGGTGAGCCCGCCATCCGCCTCGCGTCGCTCCGTCCGGGTCAGCGTGTCGAACCGATAGGTGGCATCGAGGGCTGCGCGCAGCTCACCCGGCAGGGTGTGGATGTCGTCGAACGATGTGGCGCGGCCGGACCAGACATGGTCAGCCAGCTGGCGTGCGCGAAAGGCCGCTTCGCCGCGGTCGGCGAACCACGACAGGAGCTCCTGGGGCACGGCCCCGGAGATACCGGGGCGGCTGTCACGTGGACCGCTCGCGGGCAGGTCCAGCAACGGCAGCGCCGCAGACGTGCCGTCGAGGGGTGACATGGGATTACCGTTCGAGAGATAGGAATCGGGGCTGGGCATCGAGCGGGAATGGTACCGCCGCAGCGCAGATGTGGCCGGGGAGGTGGCCTGGGCGTCGGACCCGGTGGCACGGCTGCCGCTCCCGACCGCCGCGAGTGGCCGATGCATCGATCATCTTCGGGCGATAGCGTAGCCATCGGGGGTTGGAGCGGTCACCGCAGGCCCGAACAGGCACGAATGATCGATGCATCGATCATCGGGGCCGATGGCGTGGCCTCCGGGGGTCACATCAGCGATGGTGAGCCACTATCCGTCGGGAACCGTCGATACATCGATCACCTGGCCGACAGCGTGACCTCCCGGCGAGGGCGCGCTCGCCGGTGGTCCTTCGAGGCGCTAGCCGTCGGCGGTCGTTCGAGGCTCCGCCCTACGAGCGGCGCCTGCCACGGCGGTACTCGGCCCCGCTCATGCGCCGCTTCCCGGCCGGTTGCACCTCGTCGAGTCTCAGAAGGCCGGACGACGTCGCCAACGCCAGTGAATCGTCCGCAGGCACGAGTCTGCCCGACGGGCCGCCAGCCGAGCCGGGCAGGACGCTGGCCCGCCAGACGATGAGGCGCTCGCCATCGACCTCGGTGAAGGAGCCCGGCCAGGGCTGGAAGGGCGCGCACCTGGCGCTCCAGCTCGACGGCCATCCGCATGGCATCGAGCGCCCCGTCGGCGCGACGCAACGGCCGGGTCATGGTCACGCCCTCGTCGGGCTGCGGCCAGGCCTGCAGCGAACCGTCGAGCCATGCAGGCAGGACTTCGACGAGCAGGTCGGCGGCCACCCCTGCGAGCATCGTTTCGAGCTCCGGGGCGACCTCGTTGCCCTCGAGAGTGATCTCGCGCTGCGCCAGGATGGGCCCGCTGTCCATGCCTTCGTCCATGCGCATCAGGGTCACGCCGGTGTGTTCGTCCCCGGCGAGGATGGCGGCCGGTATCGGTGACGCGCCACGATGCCGGGGCAGCAGCGAGGGGTGCAGGTTGAGCGCGCCGTGACGCGGCAACGCCAGGACGGCGGGCGGGATGAGACGCCCGTAGTCGGCCAGCACGATGAGCTCGGGGCCGGCCGCGCGCAACTCGGCCAGGGCCCCCTCATCACGCAACGTGGCCGGGGTCAGGACCGGAAGGTGCTGCGTCCCCGCCAGGACGGCGATCGGCGTGGGACGCAGCTCGCCGCTGCGACCAGCCGGTCTCGGCGGGGCAGTGACCACGGCCACGACCTCGACCGGTACGGTCCCAGCGGGTCCGGCATCGCTGAGCCGCGCCAGCACGGGCACGGCGAATGAGCCGCTGCCGAAGAAGACCGTGCGCGTGCGCTCCATGTGGTCGGCCGTCGAGGTGTGGCCCGGCGTCAGGCCAGCGCGGGCATCTCCCTGTCCGGCTCGGCAGCGATCTCCGCCTCGATCGTGCTGACCGGGATGAGCTCGTCGAAGGACTCCAGGTAGTCGATGTAGAGCTTGCCCGCGAGGTGGTCCAGCTCGTGCTGCATGGCCCGGGCCAGCAGGCCCGAACCGACCGGCTTGATGGCGCGGCCGAAACGGTTCTGAGCCTTCAGCCAGACCTTCTCCCGCCGCGTCACGTAGGCGACATAGCCAGGCACCGAGAGGCAGCCCTCCAGGTCGCGGTCATCGCCCGAGGCGCGCACGATGCGCGGGTTGACCAGCTCGTGGAGCTGGCCCCCGACCTCGATGACGCAGACCTGCAGCGCTTCGCCGATCTGCGGTGCCGCCAGGCCCACGCCGGGCGCATCGCGCATGGTGTGCGTCAGATCGTCGATCAGTTCGTGAAGGTACCTGCCGAAGCTGTCCACCGGTTGGCCCACGAGGCGCAACCGCGGATCGCCCAGGGTAAGGATGGGTCGGACGGTCATGGCGCGCAGTATAGGACGCCTCGCGCGAGGCTCCCCCGAAACTCCCGGCCGGCCTACAGCAGGCTCTCCGGGTCGACGTCGACCGACCAGGGCGCGCCCGGATCGCCGCCCAGCAGTGCCACCGGGTCCTGCCCGCGCAGCACGACGTGGAACCGCCAGCGGCCACCTCGCCGCGCGACGTAGGCCGGCACGGGCCCGAGCACCGCCACCTGCGCATCCATCTCCGTCGACCGCTCGCGCAGCCGCGAGGCCATCTCCAGTCGCCGCGGCCAGCGCTGCCTCCCGCTCCGGCAGCGCGACCGTCAGCTTGACGAGCCGCCCGTATGGCGGGGACCCGAAGCGCCGACGACGCTCCAGCTCCGCCTCCACGAAGTCCCCCGCGTCGCCACTCGCCACCGCCACGATGGCCGGGTGCTCGGGCTGGTAGGTCTGCACGATGGCCCGCCCGGGCCGGTCGCCGCGGCCGGCGCGCCCCACCGCCTGCGTCAGCAGCTGCCACGTCCGCTCCGCGGCGCGCTCGTCCGGCAGGTTCAGGGCGATGTCCGCGGAGACGACGCCGACCAGCGTGACCTCGGGCACGTCCAGGCCCTTGGCCACCAGGCTCGTGCCCACCAGCACGTCGGCCGCGCCCGCAGTGAAGTCGTCGATGACCTGTGCCGCCGCACCCTTGCGCTCGACCACGTCCCGGTCAAGCCGGACCACGCGCAGCTCCGGGAAGCGCACGCGCAGCTCCTGCTCGACACGCTCGGTGCCACCGCCAAGGTAGCGGATACGGGCCGATGCGCAGGCCGGGCAGCGCCTGGCCACCGGCGCGGTGGCGCCACAGTGGTGACAGCGCAGTGCCACCACCGAGGCATGGAAGACCAGCGGGCGCTGGCACTCCGGGCAGATCTGCACGTAGCCGCAGTCGCGGCAGAGCACCACGCTGGCGGCACCACGGCGGTTGATGAGCAGGATGGCCCGCTCGCCGGCCGTGCGGTCCAGTTCCGTGAGGGCCGTGACCAGCCTGGCCGACAGCAGCCCACGGTTGCCCTCGGCCAGCTCGGCGCGCATGTCCACGATCTCCACCGACGCCGGGGCCCCGCTGCGCCGGCCCCGCAGACGCAGCTGGACCAGACCCCCCGAACGGGCCAGTCCGACCGTCGTCACGTCGGGCGTCGCGGAGCCCAGGATGACCGCCGCCGCCGCCAGGCGACCCAGGGCCAGCGCCACGTCGCGGGCCTGGTAGCGCGGGGTGCGATCCGACTTGTAGGCCGGGTCGTGCTCTTCGTCGACGATCACGACCCCCAGCGGGTCCGGCGGCAAGAGGGCCGCCAACCGCGTCCCGACCACGACACGTGTCTGGCCGGACACGATGCGGCGCCACTCATCGGCGCGCTCACCGTCGCTCATGGCGCTGTGGAGCATGGCCACGTCGACGCCGAGGTCGTGGCGCAGCCGGTCGATGAGCGGCATGGCCAGGGCGATCTCGGGCACCAGCACCAGCGCTCCCCGATCGGCGGACAAGGCGACGGCGATGGCCGCCGCATAGACCGCGGTCTTGCCGCTCGCGGTGTCGCCCTCGAGCAGGAACGCCTCGTGCCGGCCGGTCACGATGGCCGCGCTGATGGCCGTCAGGGCCGCCGCCTGGCCGGGGTCCAGCTCGGCTCCTGCGGGCCGGCTGCCACGCGATGGCTCGGCCCGCCCAGCCAGGGCACGACGTTCCACGATGCGCGTCTCCAGCTCGAGGAGCCCGCGGCGCGCCAGGCTGGTCACGGCCGCCGAGCCGTGTCGCTCCCCCAGGCGAGCCGCCGCTTCCGACCCACCATGGCCGGCAGCGGAGAGCTCCGCCAGCAGCGCTCGCTGCCGTGGCCCGAGGGGTGATCCCGCCGGCCGTCCACCCGCCGCCAGCAGGGCTGCCGCCTCCCGCCCCGAGGCCGCGATGATGGCCCAGCGCTCCTGCCGCGGCTGTGCGGTGGCCGGCACGACACGCCACTCCAGGCGAGCGCGCCCTCGGCCTCCAGCTGGCGCAGCGAGCGCAACAGCGTCGCCCGGCTGGCCGCCTGCGGCAGATCGTCCACGCGCACGCCGGACGCGCCGGCGGCGACCACGGCGGCCTCCAGCTGCGCGGACTCCCCTCCCTGCGCGGCCCTGCCCAGCGGTACGGCGAACAGCTCGATGCGCTCCAGCATCCCCGGCGGAAGCATCGCCCGCACCACCATCCCCGGCGGCGCCAGGTAGTGCTCGGCGACATGCCGGGCCAGCCGGCGCGCCAGGTCACCGAGCAGCGGCCCATCGGAGCGCACCCTGGCCAGCAGGGGCTTCGCTGCCACGCCCGGCGCGGTCGCTTCGGCCAGCACCACGCCCACGGCACGGCGACGGCCGAATTCCACCATGACCGCCTCTCCGAGAACGATATCGTCCAGCGCCGCCGGCAGCGAGTAGGTGAAGGCCTGACCGCCGGGACCCCCGGCGCATCGACCGCCACGTCGACGAAGCGTTGCGCGGTCATGTGCGCCTAGACGAGGATGCGACGATCGGGGAAGCGCTCGTGCTCGGCGGCGATGATGGCGTCGATCTGCTCGGCGGTGCTGTCGATCTGGTCCGTCTCGTTGACCACGACGTGATCGTAGTCGCCCGGCGCGACAGCTCGTACTCGGCATCGCGGCGACGTCGCGCCAGCTCGGCCGGGGTCTCCGTGGAACGACCCACGAGCCGCGCCTGCAGCGCCTCCAGCGAGGGCGGCACCACGAAGATGAGCAGCGCATCCGGCACCTTCTGGCGCACCTTGTGGGCACCCTGCACGTCGATCTTGAGGATGGCGTCGCGGCCCGACGCCAGCGCTGACTGCACCTGGTCGCGCGGCGTGCCGTACCAGTTGCCGTGCACCTCGGATGCCTCGAGGAGCCCGTCGGCGTCACGCAGCCGCTCGTAGTCCTCCAGCGACAGGAAGTGGTAGCTGACGCCGTCGATCTCGCTGGGGCGGCGTCCGCGGGTGGTGCACGGTGATGACGTAGTGGCGCGGATACGGTGGCGTGCGCCGCTGCATCGCCTCGATGATGGTGTCCTTGCCCACGCCCGATGGCCCCGAGATGATGACCACCTGCGCCCCCGGCTGGCCGTGGATGGCGCGAATCGTCAGAACCTCCCTTCTTCGGCGGCCCGCAGGTCCTCCAGGACGCGCTCGAGCTCGTCCGGCAATGGTGCCTCACCGCGCACCAGCCGGCCGGACCCGGGCGACACGAACTCCAGCTTCCAGGCGTGCAGGAACAGCCGCGCCAGGCCATGCGGGACCGCGCCGCGTGGCGCCGCGTGGCGTAGACGTCGTCGCCGGCGACGGCATGGCCGATGGACGCGAGGTGGACGCGGATCTGGTGCGTGCGCCCGGTCACCAGGTCCAGCTCCAGCAGGGTCCACTGCGAGAAGCGCTCCCGCACCCGGTACCCGGTCACGGCGGGCTTGCCCTCGACCGACTCACCGCCATGCGCATGCGGTTGCGTGGGTCGCGGCCGATGGGCTTCTCGATGCGCCCCAGCTGCGCGTTGACGACGCCACCGACCAGGCCGAGATACGTCTTGCGCACGCGGCGCGCCTTGAGCTGCGCCTGCAGCGAGACCTGCGCGGCATCATTGCGGGCCACCATCAGCAGGCCACTGGTGTCGCGGTCGAGCCGATGCACGATGCCCGGTCGTCGCACGCCGCCGATGCTGCCCAGGCCGGACGCTCCGGCCTCCAGCGCCAGCAGGGCGTTGACGAGCGTGCCGCGCTCGTGCCCGGGCGCGGGATGGGTCACCAGTCCGGCCGGCTTGTCGACGACGATGACGTCGTCGTCGTGGTAGACGACCTCGAGCGGGATGTCCTCCGGCAGTGCCTCGTCGGGCGCAGCCTCGGGCACGTCGAGCTCCAGGCGCTGTCCGGCCCGCACCGGGTCGCGTGCCCGCAGGCGCTGACCAGCGCTCGTCAGCCGGCCCTCGGCGATGAGTCGCTGGACGAGAGCGCGCGAGAGACCGGAGGCATCGGCCATGAACCGGTCGACACGGCTGCCCTCGGCACCGGCGGGCACCTCGACCTCGAGACGCCCGCTCACGCCGAAGCCGCCGCGGGTCGCCACGGTCGGGCATACCCGGGTCGCCACGGCCGGGCAGGGCCCGGTCGCCCAGCAGCGCTGCCGCGAAGAGGACCAGGATGCCGACGAACACCGCCGCGTCGGAGATGTTCCAGGCGTACCAGCGCGAGTCGCCGATGCCCATGTCCACGAAGTCGATGACGTGGCCGATGCGGACGCGGTCGATGAGGTTGCCCACCGCGCCACCGAGCAGGAGCCCCAGTCCGAGCGTCACCAGCGGGCTGACGCTCGCGCCGTGACGCCAGTCGTACCAGGTGATGCCGGCGATGACGAGCAGCGACAGCAGTGCCATGAGCGGCGCGATGGCGTCGAAGAGACCGAAGATGGCCCCGTCGTTGTAGGTCTTGGCGATGCGCAGGTACTCGCCGATGACCTCCGTCGGCCCGCCGGGCTGCCCCGCCGGGATGCCGCGCGAGGCCAGCTCGAACGAGGCGTCCACCCAGAGCTTGCTGAGCTGGTCCAGGAGCACCACCGCCACAGCCGTCCCGAGGAAGAGCGCCCAGCGCTGCCGCCAGCGCCCGTGCCTGCCGCGCCTCGCCACCGTCGATCGAGGCTGACGCCTCAGCCACCCGCGCCCTCCAGCGCCACCGTCACCGTGCCCGCATCGAGCGCGACCGCGACCATCGCCGCGTCATCCGACGGCCGGGCGAAGCGGATCTCATCGGCGAGGGTATCGGCCGCCAGCGTGGCCAGGTATGGTTGCAGGCGCGTCAGGGCCTCGACGGGTCCGTCCAGGGACAGCCGGATGCGCGCGTCCAGCGCCAGCTCGGCCTGCTTGCGCAGGTCCTGCACCGCACGGGTCAGCTCCCGCGCGTCACCCTCGGCCAGCAGCTCCGGGGTGAGGGTCGTGTCGATGACGACGACGATGCCTTCGTCGTGGGCGACGGCGGTGCCGGGCCGCGGCGTGGCCAGGATCTCCACCTCGTCGGCGGCCAGCCTGACGCCGCCAAGCTCGACGCTGCCATCGTCGTGATAGCGCACGTCGTTGGCGCGCGCGGCGGCCATGATGGCCGGGATGGCCTCGCGATAGCGCTTGCCGATGACCGGCAGCAGCGGCTTGACGCGGCGATCGACCAGCTCTGACTCGTCACCGATGATCTCGACGGCCTTGACGTTGAGCTCGTCGGCCAGCAGGCCCAGCAGCTCATCGGTGGCCTCGACCCCGCCTTCGGCGCCGGCCCTGAGGCTGCCCGTGGGCATCGCCAGCCACAGCTTCGCCAGCGGCTGGCGGACCCGGACCCCGGCGCGACCGCGCAGCGTGCGACCCAGCTCCACGGCACGGCGCAGGTCCGCCATGGCGGCCTCCAGCGGCACATCGCGAAGCGCGGCCAGGTCAGCGGCCGGCCAGCTCGTCAGGTGCACCGATTCGGGCGCGTCAGCCTGGGCCGGCGTCACCAGCACCTGGTGCATCTCCTCGGCCAGGAAGGGCAGGAGCGGCGCGATGGTCCGCGCCACGCTGACCAGGGCCAGGTGCAGCGTCCCGAAGGCCGCATCCCGGTCGGCCTGTTCGTCGCCGCGCGAGAGCCGCCGCCGGCTGCGGCGCAGCCACCACGTCGAGAGGTCGTCCACGAAGCTGCTGATGGCGCGGGTCGCGCCCGCGTGTCGTACTCGGCCAGGGCCGCATCGGCCGCCTCGGCCATGCCCGCGGCGCGCGAGAGGATCCAGCGGTCCAGGAGCCGGCGGTCGGGGTCGGGGGCCTGCGCCCCGACGACCTCCCGGCCGGGCTGCCAGCCACCCAGCCGGGCGTAGGTGGTGAAGAAGGCCAGCACGTTCCACAGCACCAGCAGCTCGCGACGCGCTTCGTCCGCGGTGTGGTACCCGAAGAGGATGTTGTCCTCCGGCCGGGCGGAGACGTACATCCAGCGCATGACGTCCACGCCCATGCGCTCGGCGGCCTCGTTGAACTCGATGGCGTTGCCCCACGACTTGTGCATCGGCCGGCCGTCCTCGCCGTAGAGCGTGGCGTAGCCGAAGAGCGACTTGAAGGGCGGCTCGTTGCGCAGCACGGTGCCCATCGCCAGCATCGAGTAGAACCAGTTGCGGAACTGGCCCGGGAAGGATTCGGTCACGAAGTCGGCCGGGAACCACTTCTGCCAGTAGTCCGGGTCGGTGCGGTAGTGCAGCGTGCAGAAGGGCACGATGCCGGCGTCCAGCCAGGGGTTGCCGACGTCGCGGATGCGTCGCGCGTCGGCGCCGCAGGCGCGGCAGGGCACCACCACCGCGTCGACCCAGGGCCGGTGCGGGGAGCGCCCCGCGAGCTGCTCGAAGCCGGCCGTGGCCCGCTCCCCCAGCTCCTCGCGACCGCCGATGACCTCGTAGCTGTCGCACTCGGTGCACTCCCAGATGGGCAGCGCCAGGCCCCAGTAGCGCTTCTTGGAGATCATCCAGTCGGACATCGTGTGCAGCCAGTCGAGCTCGCGCTCGTAGCCGAAGCCGGGATACCAGCGGATCTGGTCCACCACGTCCATGATCTGGTAGCGCAGGCTGGCCGCCTTCTGCTCCGGCGTCACCTGCTCGCGGGGCACGTCGTAGACCGGGCCCATGGAGATGTACCACTCGTCCACGACGCGGAAGAGCAGCGCCGTGCCGCAGCGCCAGCAGTGCGGGTAGCGGTGCGTGTAGGGCTCCAGGTGGTAGAAGAAGCCGCGTGCCTGCGAGCTCCTCGACGATCTCCGCCGTCACGCCCGGCCGCGTCCATGCCGGTGAAGCGCCCGAAGCCCTCGAGGTAGTGGCCCGCCTCGTCGAGCGGCGCGATGACCGGCAGCCCCAGCTGCTTGCCCAGGCCGAAGTCCTCCGCGCCACCACCGGGCGCGATGTGGACGATGCCGGTGCCCTCGTCCTCGCCCGACCTCGTCCCAGGCGATGACGCGGTGCACGTAGGGCGCGCACGCCATGCTCGTCCGGCCCGCGGCGAAGGCCTGGCTCACGGCGGCAGATCGTCGAACGGACCTCGGTAGTGCCAGCCCACGAGGTCGGCGCCCTTGCGCTCCTCGAGCACCCTGAACGCGCCCTGGAGCGCGGTCCTGAGCGCCCCCTTGCCCAGCCAGTAGCGGTCCTCGCCCTGCTCGACGAGCACGTAGTCGAGGTCCACGCCCACCGCCGCGGCGACGTTGGCGGTCATCGTCCAGGGCGTCGTGGTCCACACCAGGAGGGACTCGCCGGGCCGGTCCAGCAAGCGGGAAGCGGACCGTCAGCCCGGGGTCCTCGCGGTCCTGGTAGCCCTCGTTCATCTCCATCTGGCTCATGCCCGTGCCGCAGCGCGCGCACCAGGGCATCGAGTCGATGCCCTTGTACAGCCAGCCGCGCCGGTCGCACTCGGCCAGGAAGCCCCAGATGAGGTCGTTGTTCTCGTTGGAGAAGGTGAAGTACGAGCCGCCCAGCTCGGGCAGGCCCAGGCGACCGACGATCATCTCCACCGTGTCGGTGACCGGACCGTGCGGGCCCTCGACGGTGATGACCTGCGCCGGATCCTGTTCGAGCAGGTCGCGCAGGCGGCGCAGCTCGTCGGGATCGTTCCAGTCCATCCAGTAGCCGAGGCGGATGGACTGCTCCGTCTGGACCGCCGCGTAGGTCAGGACGCGCTGCTTGCAGAGGCTCACGAACTCGGCGATGCCGAACGACTCGATGTCCTTCTTGCTGGTGAAGCCCAGCTCGCGCTCGACGTTGACCTCCACCCACAGGCCCTGGCAGTCGAAGCCGTTCTGCCAGCGCTGATCCTGGCCGAGCATGGCGTGGTAGCGCTGGAAGGCGTCCTTGTAGGCGCGACCCCAGGCGTGGTGGACGCCCATCGGGTTGTTGGCCGTGATGGGTCCGTCGATGAAGGACCAGTGCGGACCGCCGGCGTTCTGGGCGCGCAGCCTGGCGAAGATGGCGCGCTCACGCCAGAAGTCGAGGGTGCGGTGCTCCTGGGCAGCGAGGTCAGGCTGCGCGGCGACAGCCGGGAAGGGGCTCGTTGACATCGGCCCTGAAGTCTAGCCGAGCGCCCGCCCGGGCCGGGTCACCGAGCGCGAGTCGACCGCGACGGTGCTGCTGGCGGTGCCGGCACGCACCACTTCTGCTCTGCGCACTCCCGCGCGGAACCGACTACGATGCCGCCGATGGCCAGCAGCGACGTAGCCGTGCGTCCTCGGCGAAGCGCCTTCGCGGCGGCATTCCTCTCGTTCCTCTTCCCGGGGCTCGGCCACGCCTACCTGGGACGCTGGCTGCGCGCCCTCGCCTGGGCGGCCCTGCCCATCCTCCTGGTGGCCGCTGCGGGCGGGCTGCTGCTGAGCCCGGATCGCAACGACTACCTGGCCCGGCTGGCTGACCCGGATGTGCTCTCGGAGCCCTCGTCTTCCTCGTCATCGACCTTCTCTACCGGCTCTTCGCGCTGCTCGACGCCTACCGTCTGGCCCGCGACCCCGGGGTCGGCTCGGCCGGCACACGGCTGCTCTCGACGGCCGGCCTGGTGGCCATCATCGTCGTGCTGCTGGGCAGTCACGTGGCCGTCGCGCAGCCCATCTTCCTCGTCACGGACACGTTCAACGCCATCACCGGGAACGCCGGGGATGACAGCGAGATCGCCGACCTCGACGCGCTGGCGGCGCAGGACGCGGACTTCGTCCTCAACTTCGGGGACCTCGAAGAGCTGGATCCCGACCGACCCGGAACGTACGCCGGCGGCCACCCTGCCGCCGCCGCCCGGGACCGCCAGCACCCCTGAGCCCCAGACAGAGGAGGCCACGCCCAACGTCGCCGGCTGGGACGGCAAGAAGCGGCTCAACATCCTGCTCATCGGCGCCGACGGCGGCCGCGCCGGCGTCTCCAGCTACCTGACGGACACGATGATCGTGGTCAGCATCGATCCCACCACCGGGCGGGTCGCCTTCATCTCGCTGCCGCGGGACACGGCCGGGATCCCGCTGCCACGCAACTGGCCGGCCTACAGCGCCTTCGGCGGCGCCTACAACAACAAGATCAACACGCTCTACACCGTCGCCCGCGGACGCCCCGACCTCTTCCCGGGCAACGACAAGGAACGTGGCTACAACGCCCTCATGGGCGCCCTGGGTGAGCTCTACGGGCTGGACATCGACTACTACGTGGCCGTGGACCTCAACAGCTTCCGTTCGGTGGTGAACACCCTCGGCGGGGTCGTCGTCGACGTCCAGCTGCCCGTCTACGACGACGGCTACCCGTCCGATGATGGGCGCGGCAAGCTGAAGCTCTACATCCCGCCCGGCATGGCCCGCATGAATGGCCAGCAGGCTCTGGCCTACGCGCGCTCCCGGCACGCCACCAACGACTTCGACCGTTCCGCTCGCCAGCAACGGGTCATCACCTCGGTGCGCGACCAGACGGATCTGGACAGCATCCTGCAGCCCGGCGTCATCGATGACCTGATCAAGCAGTTCCGCAAGGACATCAAGACCAACATCCCGCCCAAGCTCATCCCGGCCATGCTGTCACTGGCGCAGGACATCGACCTGGACCGCCGCGAGAACCTGGTGCTCTCGGACAGCGCCGGCTACAGCAGCGTCTGCTACCCCTGCGGACCATCGGGACTGTGGATGCTCAAGGCCAAGCCGGCACTCATCAAGCAGGCGGCCCAGAACGTCTTCTCCAACAGCCGGCAGGAGGCCCGCACCATCAATCGGCTCGAGGAAGAGGGCGCCATCGTCCACGTCCTGAACGGCCAGGGCGGCGCCAACACCAAGGCCATCAACATCGCCGCGTACCTGGCCGCAGCCGGCATCAACGCCGTCGTGCCTCCCATCAATGACGGCAAGGCGGAATCGAAGGACTACACGAGCACCGTCATCACCGTCTACAACGATGCGCTGAGCAGATGCCGCAGACCGTCAAGAAGATCAAGCGCACCTTCAAGGACAAGGGCGCCGAGGTTCTCTTCGTGATGACCCCGAGCAGGACGCGGACATCGTCGTCACCGTGGGCAAGGACACCACGCAGCTCAAGCCGTAGGGTGCGCCGGGCCGGTCTCCTGGCGTCAGCGCTGGCAGTGCCGCAGGCCCGGCCCATCCCCGGTAGCGTCTGCCCGTGATCCAGCGAGCGCGCCGATGCCCGTGAGCCACCTGGCGGCTGAACTCGGCGCCTCGGCGCCCTGGTCTGCGACCCTGAGCCATACCCTGGCTGGCGCTGACGGTCTCAGCCAGCACGTGACTACGACCGGCGAGTGGGCTGTCAGGCTGATCGCGTTCAGCCATGGCGTGACTCGGCCGCGCACCGACCAGGCCGTGGTGGTGCCAGTCACCGGGATGACGTCGCTAGTAGACGGGCACCACCCAGTCGCGGTAGGCCTCCGAGCGACCGCGCACCGCGTCGAAGTAGGCGGCCATGATGCCGGCCGTCACGGGACCGACGCCACCGTCACCCACGGGACGGTGATCGATCGAGGACACCGGCGAGACCTGCGCGCCCGTGCCGCAGAGGAAGACCTCGTCAGCGACGTACAGCTCGCTGCGGTCGATGCTGCGCAGCCTCGCATTCGAGCCCCAGCTCGTGCCTGGCCAGCTCGATGATGCCGGCTCGGGTGATGCCTTCGAGGATGTCCGAGTCGACGCCGGGCGTGACCAGCCGGCCCTTGCGGACCATGAAGAGGTTCTCGGCGCTGCCCTCGGAGACCTTGCCCTCCTGGGTCAGCACGATGGCCTCCTCGTAGCCGTTGAGCATGGCCTCCGTCTTGGAGAAGGCCGGGTTGACGTAGGAGCCCACGACCTTGGCCCGCGAGGGGATGTTGAGGTCCCCGGTGCGACGCCACGAGACGGTGCCGCAGCTGATGGGCCGGTCGGTCGCGATGTAGTCACCGAAGGGGATGGAGAGCAGGTTCAGCTTCGCCTCGAGGCCGTGGAGCTTGACACCGATGGCCTCGTCGGACTTGTAGGTGGTGGCGCGGACGTAGCAGTCCTCGCGGTAGCCGTTGCGCTGCAGCAGTTCGATGGTCAGGGCCACCATCTCGTCGACGCTGTGGCCCGGGTCCATCATCAGGATCTTGGAGGAGTCCACGATGCGCTCGAAGTGCTCACGCGCCTTGAGCAGGTAGAGCTGCTCGTGCTCCTCGTTCCAGTAGGCGCGGATGCCCTCGAAGACCGCCGTCCCGTACAGGAACGAGTGGGTCATGATGCTGACCTTGGCCTCGGCCAGTGGGGTCCACTGACCCTCGAACCAGCACACCGTGTCGTCCTGGGGTCGAGCACCCTTGCGGGTGGGCTGCACGTCGGATCCGGCTTCGGTCGTGGGGGGCTTCTGGGTCAGCATGGCCGCGAGTATAGACGGCTGTCGGGCTGCCGCCCACCGACCCTGCCAGGCCCGGCCCCGGGCTCCGGTCTACGGGCGCATGTGCTGCGGCGCGTACGGCAGCAGCGCGACGTGGCGGGCGCGCTTCAGCGCCACGGCCAGCGCACGCTGGTGCTGCGCACAGGTGCCGGTCTTGCGGCGCGGCTCGATCTTGGCGCGCTCCGAGATGTAGCGGCGGAGGCGATTGACCTCCTTGTAGTCGATCGCCCTCGACTGGTCCGCGCAGAAGGCACAGACCTTGCGGCGGCGGCGGTCGCTGTAGTGGTCGTCTCGGCGCTTGTAGGCCATCGGTGGGCTCCCTTTCGGTGGTCAGCGGGGTCGCGGGTTCGTGGACGTGATGATGCGATCAGAAGGGCAGGTCGTCGTAATCCTGCGCCGAGCTGGAGGGCCCAGCCGAAGCGGAGCCCTCCGAGGCGCCGCCCTGCGGGTAGGAGCCGCCTGCCGATTCGCCGAACGGAGGCGCCCCCTCCTCGCGGTCTCGCCGCTCCAGGGAGGTGACGCGGTCGGCGATCAGCTCGGTGGTGTAGCGCTTGTTGCCGCTCTGGTCTTCCCACTGGCGGGTCTGGATGCGGCCCTCGACGTAGACCTTGTGGCCCTTGCGCAGGTTCTCCGCGGCCCGCTCGGCCTGCTCTCGCCAGACCACGACGCGGAACCATTCGGTCTCGCTCTGCCACTCACCCTGCGTGTCGCGGTAGTTGCGATTGGTGGCGACGCTGAACTGCGTGACCGCCTGACCGCTGGGGGTGTAGCGCATCTCCGGGTCGCGACCGAGGTTGCCGATGATCATGCACTTGTTCAGCGACATGACTGACCCTCCTGCACCCTGTAGCTCAGTCGATGGCGCGAGGAGCGGCCTCGCTCTCCGACTCGTCGATCAGCTGGCGCTCCTCGTCCTCTTCGTCATAGGGCTCTTCGAACGAGACGTCTCTCGTCCTCGCCTCCCTCGCCTGCGTCGGTTCCGGCGCGCCGGGCCGAGGCCGGGCGCTCGAGGCGGACGACGAGGTGACGCATCACATCCTCGGTGATGTTGAGGCTGCGCTCCAGCTCTTCGATGGCCGCGCTGGGCGCCTCGAAGACGACGATGAAGTACGAGCCTTCGCGGTAGCCGGAGATCGGGTAGGCCAGGCGGCGGCGCCCCCAGGGGCTGACCTTGACGATCTGGCCGTCAGACGCGGCGATACCGCGAGTGGTGCGATCGAGGACCTGCTGGACGCGGTCATCGGCCACGTCGGGCCGCAGGACCAGCATCAGTTCATAGCGACGCATCGGCGTATCGACTCCTCCCAACGGGTTTGCCCCACTCGCGCATGACGAGGCGTGGTCGCCTCTACGGCGGGGCTGAAAGGACTCGGGCGAGGATAGCACAGCCCCGTGCGCCCACCATCAGGGCGCCGCTGTCACCCCCAGAGACGAGAGCAGCACCGGCAGGGCGCGCTCCAGCCCGCGCTCCCAGTAGGGCCAGGTATGGGTCCCGGGTCCGTAGGCATCGATCGTGACCGGCAGACCGAGCTCGGCCAGTCGGTCCGCGAAGCGCCGATTGCCCGCAGCCAGCCACGCCTCCACCGGGTCGAAGCGGGCACCCTCCTCATCGAGTGGACCCGGATCGCCCTCGCCCCAGGCCACATACAGCTCCGTGCCTTCGAGCGCAGGGGCCAGGCTGATGGGGTCATGTGCCTCCCAGTTCGCGAACTGTTCGCGGCGGTCGCCCCAGATGTCCTCACCGAGACGGCCGCCGAGCGAGAAGATGTCGAGCACACCGCTGAAGGATGCTGCTGCCCGGAACATGCCCGGATGACGGGCCGCGTACGAGATGGCGCCGAACCCTCCCATCGAGAGCCCGGCGATGGCACGCCTGTCTGTCGCTCGGAAGTCGCGCTCCAGCAACGGCGGCAGCTCGGTCAGGTGGTAGGTCTCCCATCGCTGCATCCCACCACCACCGTCGTTCCACCAGTCAGAGTAGAAACCGTAGTCACCGCCGTCAGGCATGACTACGAGCAGGTCGAGGTCCTCGGTCAGCGACTCCACGTCGGTCTGCTCGATCCAGGTTCGATGATCGTTGGTGGCGCCATGGAGCAGGTACAGCACTGGCCAGGTCGCCTCGGGCTCCTCCTCGAACCGTGCCGGGAGCAGCAGGCTCACGGCCGTCGGCCCCACCGCCGGAGAGTCGATCTCGAGGGTCAGCAGGCGGTCGTCTTCGGGGTGGACCGCGGTGATGATCGCGGCGCTACGGACAGGGTCAACGCCGGCCAGGCTCGCGGCCGGGGCGAGCAGCGACACCACGAGCAGGCAGGCGAGGAGGAGCTTGGCGACGCGCATCGAGAGGAGCCTACGGTGGACCACCAGGATGCGCAGGCGTGGCACCGCTCGGCCTGCTCATCGACCCCGGGCGAACGACTTCGCGCCCAGCCTCGCCTGCCCCTCGTCGCGGTGACGACCGTCATGCGGTGACAGGACGCACCACGCTTGTGTCGACCAAACGCACCAGCGACCGGGTCGCTGGACAGGCAGCGTGCCGCTGCCGGATAGCCAGGATGCTGACCGGGGCTGGATACTCGACATCGACACTGTCACACTTGACCGTGCCCACGCATCTCATCGGTATGGGAGTGATGGCAGGGACGGTCGACCAGGAGCTCCGCAGCATCGTCGGGCAGGCTGCCAGCGGCGATGAGGTCGCCTTCGGACGGATCGTCGCCGCCTACCACGCGCCGATGTACTGCGTGTGCATGGCGATGTGCCGCGACCGAGCCCTGGCCGAGGAGGCCGTGGAGGCCGCCTGGACCAAGGTCTGGCGATGCATCGGCTCGATCCGTGAACCGGAGAGGCTGCGTCCCTGGGTCATCTCTGTGGCCGCCAACGAGGCCAGGCAGCTGTTGCGCAAGCGGCGACGGCGCTCACAGGTCGAGCTGGCGGTCGATCCGTCGGACCGGCCGGGTGGCATCGACCCCGCGGCCGGCATCGCCCGCATGGACCTCCGGGCCGCCATGGACCGCCTCGCTGCGGATGAGCGGGCCCTGCTCACGATGCGCTACGTCCTCGGCTTCGATGCCACGGAGCTCTCGATGGCCATTGGCATCACCCCGGCAGGGGTACGACAGCGCCTCAGCCGCCTCCTGGCACGACTACGACAGGAACTCGCGTGATGGACGACATGGACGCCTTCGAGCAGCAGATCGCTGACGAGCTGCGGCGCGAGATCGGGCCTGTGCTCGATCTCGACGCGATGGACATCGCCCGCTCCGTGGCGGCGGTGTCACCGGGTCGCTGGTCGGTCATCACTCGAAGGATGCGGGGCGGCGTCGAGCCGGCCCGGGCCGGAAGGGGGATCACCATGTTCACGGCAGCCAGGATCATCGGGGCAGCTGCCATCGTGGCACTGATGGGCGGCTTCCTGGCACTCAACCTCACGAGCGGACCGCAGGACGTGCAACCGCCCCCAGCGGCGGCGGAGCCAACCGTCCAGCCGCCGTCACCATTCAGCGGCGCGATCAGCTGCAGCACCTGGTGGCAGGCGGGCGTCGAGACCAACGTGGCCCTGGGGGCCGTCGATGGGGGCAACCTCGTACGCCGCGAGACCCGTGGCTTCGAAGGTGCGTGTCAACGTGGACGGGATGAGCGATCCGCGCCTGGCCGGTACGTACACCGTCTACACCGCCAGCGACGAATACGTCTATCCCGGCGTCGACATCGAGGAACCGCTGTGGCTCGAGGTGGACGTGACCCGCATCGAGACCGACGAGGGTGCCTGGCAAGGCACTGGCGGAGACGTGAACGTCCCCGGTGCCGCGGAGTGGTACTCCACGCGCGGCACCACGGTGCTGACCGGCGAGGGGGCCTACGAGGGGCTCACGGCGGTCTGGGAGGAGAAGCTCGTGGAGGACGAGTGCTACTGCTTCGTCTCGATGACCGGCCTGGAGCCGTGTCGCTGGGACGTCCGCGGCGTCATCTTCGAGGGCGAGATGCCTCCGCTGCCAGCCCGTCCCTGAGTAGGCCGGACGCCAGGACGCGCCCTTCTCCGAGGCCCTCAGCCGAGGTCGACCTCCTCGCGCCAGGCCGGGCGGTAGGGTCGCAGACCCAGGGCGCGGACCTTCGGCTCCAGGGCATCGACGGCCTCGGGGTCGCCATGGACCAGGAAGACCGTCTCTGGCTGGCGCGATGCACGGGCGAAGTGAGCCCAGCCAGTCGAGCAGCTCGGACTCGTCGGCGTGGGCTGAGAACCCGCTGATGGAGCGGATCTGGCAGCGCACCTCGCGTTCGACCCCGTCGATGCGGGCTCGCCTGCGCGCCCGACTGGAGATGTGCGCCCAGGGTCCCCTCCCCCTGGTAGCCCACGAAGAGGAGCAGGGCATCCGGGTCGTCGATGAGCTCGCGCAGGTGGTTGACGATGCGCCCACCGGTGAGCATGCCGCTCGAGGCCACGATGACCATCGGCCGCGGCGCGCGGGCGATGGCCCGCGAATCCTCGACATCGTTGGTGACCCGGGCATCGGGATAGTCCAGCGGGGTCTCGCCGGCCTGCAGCAGGCCGAAGGTCTCCTCGTCGTAGTAGCCCGGGTAGCGGCGGTAGATGTCGCTGGCCAGCGAGGCCATCGGCGAGTCGAGGTAGAGGGGCACGTGCGGGATGTCGCCGGCACTGAGCAGGCGATCGAGGTGCCACACGATCTCCTGGGTCCGTCCGACGGCGAAGGCGGGGATGAGCAGCACGCCCTTGTGTGCAGAGACCTCGCGCACGATGTCGGCCAGCATGCGCACGGCCTCGTCGGCCGGTTCGTGCTCGCGGCCGCCGTAGGTCGATTCGGTGACCACGTAGTCGGCGCCGTCGATGATGGCCGTGGGGTCGCGGATGATGGGCGTGCCGGGCCGGCCCAGGTCCCCCGAGAAGACGATGCGGCGCGCCGGCTCGCCGCCCTCCTCGACGTCGAGCACGATGATGGCCGAGCCCAGGATGTGCCCGGCGTCATGGAACGTCGCCCTGATGCCCGGGGCGACATCGATCGTCTGACCGTAGTCGACGGCGCTGAAGAGGATCCACGGCGGCCATGACATCGGTCTCGTCGTAGAGGGGCTCCAGGTCCCGGGTCGAGATGCTGGGCGGCTGCGCGCGCAGGTCGCGCCTCGTGGTCGTCGCTCGCGGCTTCGGCTGCCTGTCGCGCGGTCTGCCGCTGCCCGTGCGCGCATCGCGACGGGCGCGGCGCGTACGCATGCGTGCCTGCTCGCGCTGCACCTTGGCACTGTCGAGCAGGATGAGCTCGGCCAGCTCGGCGGTCGCGCGCGTCAGGTGGACGGGGCCGCTGAAGCCCGCGCGGACGACCACGGGCAGGAGGCCGCAGTGGTCGAGGTGCGCGTGCGTGACGAGGATGGCATCGATGTCGCTGGCGTCGTAGGCGAGCGGCACTCGGCTGCGCTCCGATTCCGCCGGCGAGCCCTGGAAGAGGCCGCAGTCGACGACCACCCGGGCGCGCTCCGTGGTGAGCAGGAACTGGGAGCCGGTGACGGTGGTCGCAGCGCCCAGGAACCGAAGCTTCAACGGTGACTCTCGCTCGCGGACCGGTTCGTTCGTTGCTGAGGCATGCGCGTATGCTACCGACTCGCTGTCCCGCCGGAAGCCGCGGCGACCCGCAGTCGGAAGGTCGCAGCCCGAAGCTCGCGAGCGGCAGCCGCGGCGACCCGCAGCCCACCGCGGCCACTCGTGGGCGTGTCGCGGCGCCGCAGGCAGGGGTGTTCGATGCATCGACCGCTTCCGGGCGATAGCGCCCGGCCGAACCCCGGGAACGTCCAGCACGCTCCCGTAGCCACCCGATCCGTTCGATACATCGATCGATCCGGGCCACGAAACGGCCTGGCTGGGCCATGGCCTCGCCTGCGGCCATCCGTAGCGGCCCGGACCGTGCGATGCATCGAAGACCTGGACGAGCCGCTCGCTGGCATGGCGATGGCTACAGTGGAGCACGATGAAGCTGCGCCATGACGCGACCTCGAGCGACCGGCTCAGGGCCGTCCTCGTCGGTGCCGGAAGCCGGGGCCATGGCGTCTTCGGGCGCTGGGCGCTCGACCATGCGGATGACGTCGTCTTCGTGGCCGTCGCCGAACCCGACCCCGGCCGCCGTGACCGCTTTGGGGATGCGCACGCCATCCCGAACTCGAACCGCCTCCCGGACGCGGCCGCCCTGGCGTTCGCCAGGATCGACGCCACCGCCGCCGTCGTCGCCTCACCCGACCGTTCCCACGCCGCCGACGCCAGCGGGCTACTGGAGGCCGGCTACGACGTCCTGCTGGAGAAGCCCCTGGCGGTGACCGCGGACGAGCTCGCCCTGCTCGTGCGCCGTGCCCGCGCCGCTCCAGGACGCCTCAGCGTGGCACATGTGCTGCGCTACACGCCCTTCTTCCAGGCCGTCCACGACGTGGTCTCCTCCGGTCGCCTCGGCGACATCGTCTCGGTCGTCCACAGCGAGACCATCGCCTGGTGGCACATGGCCCACTCCTACGTGCGCGGCAACTGGGCCGTGGCAGAGACGTCTGCGCCGCTGATCCTGGCCAAGTGCTGCCATGACCTGGACATCCTGACCTGGAACCTGCCCGCCCCGGTGACGCAAGTGGCCTCGTCTGGCGGGCTACGCCACTTTCGGCCCGAGCATGCCCCACCCGGCGCGACACGACGGTGCACGGATGGCTGCCCGGTGACGGACTGCATCTTCGATGCGCGCCGGATCTACCTGGCTCCCGACACCGAACCCTGGCTCATCGAAGCCCTCAGCGACGACACCGATGCGGAAGCGTCGCGTCGCGCTCTCGAGACGGGCCCGTACGGCCGCTGCGTCTATCACGCCGGATCGAACGTCGTCGACCACCAGGTCGTGGTCATGGAGCGAGCCGACGGCACGACGACGACACTGCGCTTCAGCGGGCACGGCGATGCCGGCGCGCGGACGATGCGCTACGACGGCACCCTGGCCACCCTGCGCGGCGTCTTCGGTACCACGGCCAGCCTGGAGATTCGCGAGAAGGGCGGTGCCATCGAGACCATCGAGGTGCCATCGCCGGACAGTGGCCACGGTGGTGGCGACGAGGGCATCATGCGCGCCTTCGTCTCCCGCGCGCGTCGACCGACGACCCCTGCCGACCGACATCGAGAGCGCCATCGAGAGTCACCTGCTCGCCTTCGCCGCCGAGGAAGCACGCCTGGGCGGCCGCGTCGTCGAGATGGAGCGCTTCAGAAACCGGTCGCGTTGACGAGCGCGATGGCATACCATCGACGAACGTACGGCAGCAGCGTCCGCGAGTCGGGCTGCGATCGGTAGACCAGCGGCACACAGGAGGTCCGTCACACATGAGAAGACCTATCGGCGTCATGATCCTCGCCGGCGCAGCCGGCCTGGCAGGTCTCTACCAGCTCTACCGGATGCTGGTGTTCCTGGGCATCGTCAACTTCGAGGTCATCGGCAAGTCCGTGAGCTTCGATGAGGCCCAGTGGGGGCCTGCGTTCTGGGCGCTCATCCTGGCGGCCATCTGGTTCTGGGTCGCGGCCGGCTTCTGGAACCTGCGCGCCGTCGCCTGGCAGTTTGGCGTGTTCATCAGCCTGTTCACGCTCATCTGGGGCTTCTTCGCGATCCTCTGGGGCTCCACGGTGGAGGCGGAGACCGTGCCCTGGTTCCTCGCCCTCGTGGTCTACGTCTACCTCAACTGGCCCGGCGTTCGCGATGCCTTCGTCGAGAACGAGATGTCGAAGCTGACACCCGAGCAGCGGGCTGCGCTCGAGCAGCTTGAGGCCGCCAACGCAGCCGCCGGCAAGGGCAAGGCCCCAGGGATGACCCCTCCCGCCGCCTAGATCACCCTGATCGATCGGGGTGGTCGGCCGATCGGCGGACCACCGCAACGATGGGCGGCGCCGCCAGGTAGAGGTTGCGCCGCCCTTCTCGTTGTCCCGGACCGTCTCCGGGCCGCAGGGCAGGGACGCCGTTCGGGACGTGCTGCAGTCGCTACCATGGCGCCGTGACTCCCACGGACCCGGAGCTGCTGCGGGCGCGTCTGCGCCAGGCCTTCGACCTGTTCGAGGCGGGCGTTTCGATGAAGCGGGCGAGCCTTCGTCGCGAACACGCCGGACGTTGATGCTGATGAGATCGAGCGACGGCTCCGCGCCTGGCTCCAGACGCGTCCCGGCGCGGAGCACGGTGATGCGGTCGGCAGGCCGCGGCTGCTGGATCCGCCAGCATGAGCGGTCTGGAAGCCGACGCAGCGGGCCGAAGCCGCACTCAGCGGGCTCCTGGGTCGCCTGACCAGCCAGGGCTTCGGGATCGCCATCGTCGGCGGGCTGGCCGTGTCTGCCCGGACCGAGCCACGCTTCACGCGAGACGCAGACGTCTGCGTGGTCGTCGACGATGACGCCGAAGCGGAGGCCCTGGTGCGCTCGCTCCAGGCGCAAGGCTACGGCGTCATGACGCTCGTCGAGCAGGAAGAGACGGACCGCCTCGCGACCGTGCGCCTGACGACCCCGGGCGCGACCGGCGAAGGGATCGTCCTGGACCTGCTCTTCGCGTCGTCGGGCGTGGAGGCCGAGGTCGCCGCCACGGCCGACGAGATGGAGCTGTTCGAGGCGATCAGCGCGCCGATCGCCTCCGTGGCCAGCCTCATCGCCCTTAAGGTGCTCGCTCGTGATGACGTGCGTCGCCCGCAGGACCGGGTCGATCTCGTCGCCCTGCTCGATATCGCCTCGCAAGCAGAGATCGCGGAGGCACGGCTGCTGCTGCGCCTCATCGAGGATCGCGGGTACAGCCGCGGTCGCGACCTCGCCGCGAACCTGGAGAGCCTGATGGCCGAGCTGGGTCACTGAGGTGCCCAGGCCAGAAGTCGAGGAGCCCAGAGGACCCGCCATGCCCGAAGAGCCGCACGCCACTGAGCACGAGCCACTCCACACCATGGGCCAGCAGCATGGGCGCCGCTCCTGGGCCGAGCCGTGGAAGATCAAGATGGTGGAGCCGCTGACGGTGACCGACCGCCCCACCCGCGAGCGCGCCCTGGCCGAAGCCGGCTACAACACGTTCCTGCTGCGCTCGCAGGACGTCTACATCGACCTGCTCACGGACTCCGGTACCTCCGCCATGTCCGACCGGCAGTGGGCCGGCATGCTGCTGGGCGACGAGGCCTACGCCGGCAGCCGCAACTTCTACCGGCTTGAGGCGGCCGTGCAGCGCTACTACGGCTACCGCTACCTGGTGCCCACACATCAGGGCCGCGGCGCGGAGCACCTCATCAGCCGCACACTCATCAAGCCCGGCGACCACGTGCCCGGCAACATGTACTTCACGACGACGCGGCTGCACCAGGAGCTGGCCGGGGCGACCTTCCACGACGTCATCATCGAGGAAGCCCACGACCCCACCTCGCTCCACCCCTTCAAGGGCAACGTGGACCTCGACAGGCTCGAGTCGCTCATCGACGAGGTCGGCGCGGAACGCATCCCCTACGTCTCGCTGGCCGGGACCGTCAACATGGCCGGCGGTCAGCCCGTGTCCATGGCCAACGTGCGCGCCCTTCGTGAGCTCTGCGACCGTCACGGCATCCGCCTGCTCCTGGACGCCACGCGCATGGTCGAGAACGCGCTCTTCATCCAGGAGCGCGAACCCGGGTACGCGGACCGCTCCATCGCCCAGATCCTGCTCGAGTTCTGCTCCTGCACCGACGGCGCCTGGATGTCCGCCAAGAAGGACAACCTCGTCAACATCGGTGGCTGGCTGGCGGTGAACGACGAAGGCGTCTTCGAGGAGCTGCGCAACCTCGTCGTCGTCTTCGAGGGCCTGCACACCTACGGCGGCATGGCCGGGCGCGACATGGAGGCCGTGGCCATCGGCATCGAGGAATCGGTCCAGGACGAACACGTCCGCTCGCGGGTGGGCCAGGTGCGCTACCTCGGCGAGCTGCTCAGCGAGTGGGACATCCCCATCGTGCTGCCGGTAGGTGGTCACGCCATCTTCCTCGACGCGAGGCGCTTCTACCCGCACCTCGAGCAGGACTCTCTTCCCGGCCCAGACCCTGGCCGCGGCACTCTACCTGGACTCAGGCATCCGTTCCATGGAGCGCGGCATCGTCTCCGCCGGGCGTGACCCGGCTACCGGGGATCACAAGCGGCCGAAGCTGGAGCTGACCCGCCTGACCATCCCGCGCCGGGTCTACACCCAGGCGCACATGGACGTGGTGGCCGAATCGGTCAAGGCCTGCTTCGATGCCCGCGCGTCCACGCGTGGCCTGCGCATGGTCTACGAGCCCACCTACCTGCGCTTCTTCCAGGCCCGCTTCGAGCCCGCCTGATGGAGCGATGAACGTGCTGCCACGATCACGTCGTCAGCGCCGGATGAGGGTGGGCGTCCCGTCGAGACGCTCGCAGCCGTCCTCGGTAATGAGGTAGCCGCTCTCCACCCGCAGACCACCCCAGTCGGTGTTGGACATGGGGATGTCGATGGAGATGACCATGCCCGTCTCCAGGACCGCCGGGCTGCTCGGCCGAAGATGGGCGGCTCGAACTCGATGACCCCGACGCTGTGAAGCCCCGAGTACAGGAAGGCCTCGCCGAGACCCCCTCAGCCACGATGCGTCGACCCTCCGCCTCCACGGCTCGCCCTCGGCCGGGCCGCAGCAGGCCCGCACAGGCTTCGTGCGCCCGAATGGCCACGTCCAGGGCCTCGCCGCCCCTGGATCCGGATCGCCGACCAGCACGAGCCGGCCGATGGCGCCGTGGTAGCCCTCGTAGCGCGGCGCCACGGTGAGCAGGACCGTGTCGTCCGAGCCGAACGGTGCGGAAGGTGGACCGCGCCAGGATCGGGCGCGTGTTCGGGCCGGAGGCCACGATGGTGTCGATGCCGGTGCCCTCTGCACCCGCGCGCCGCATGGCCGATTCGATCTCGGCGGCAACGGCTCGCTCGGTCACCCCGGCCCGGATGGCCCCGATGGCCGCGCCGATACCCAGCTCGGCGATGCGGTAGGCCTCACGGATGACCGCGATCTCCGCAGCCGACTTGCGGGCCCGCAGGCCACACACGTCGTTCTCGATGTCCACCCACACGACGCCGGGCAGGGCCATTTCCAGGGCCGTTAGCGTGTCCGCGCCGACAGACCACGCCCGGCCAGGCCCACCCGACGCAGCGAGTGCGTGGCCAGGCCGATGTCGGTGAGGATCTCTCCCAGTCCCTGGATGACGGAGTACGGGTAGTCCTCATCGGGGTGGGTGAACTCGCGCAGGACGCGCACGTCGACGATGCGCCCCCGCAGCCGTGCGTACTCGTCGCTCTCCGGTCCCAGCAGCATGATCGGTGCGCCCTCCCTGGGCACGAGGACGCAGGCAGGCTCGAAGTGCACCGGGAAGTCCGCCAGCCAGCGCGCCTGCGCAGCCCCGAACGTGGCGCGGTCATCAGCATAGGCAACCAGCAGATCCAGGTCGTACGCCGCGAGCAGCGACTGCACGCGCACCCAGCGGGCCGGGTACTCCTGGGGTGGGATGGTCGGTCGTTGGGGTGTCTGGGTCGGCATCGGTCCCTCCTCTGCCACCATGATGTCGGCCGGGCCAGCCCTCCGGGGCGGACGATGCGTCGGCCTGGTCCGTCAGCGATCGTCGTGCCTGGAGCACGTCAGCATCCGCAGCCGCCCACCGGGCAAACGCTCGAACGTCAGACGCGACTGGCGCGTGGCGGAGGCCGACCAGGAGCCCTGTCGGTCTCCCTGCAGGGGGTGGACGCGTAGCGACGGGTGTCGTTCGTCCTCATCGAGGAATCGGAGCGCCTTGAGGATGGCCCGTCGATCGGCTGCGTTGTAGTCACGGCTGGAGAACGACTCGAGGAAGGTCTCTGTGAAGTCGAGGCGCTGGTACGGCCGAGCCGGCACAGCTGTCAGTCCCCGAGCGCGGCCAGGTCGTCCTCGGTAAGCGTGCGCACGCGTCCCTCCCGCGAATCCGCATGAGCCTGATCCAGCAGGGCACGGTGCTCGGGTACGTACGCCCAGGCGTCCTCGCGACGCAGGACGATGACCGGGCGGAGCATGACCACATCCCGCTCGGGATCGACCTCCACTTCCAGCTCCGTCTCACCGACGATACCGAGTGCGCGGCGGCTCTCGATGGGCAACGTCAGCCGACCGTCCTGCTTGATGGTCACCGTCTTCACGCCACGATGATGCTACAAGCCGGGAGAATCGGCAAGATGGCGATTCGCCATGTCGTGCTCAAAGCGCGGGCAGATGCTCCACCACCGACTCGGTAACCTATGTTGCGACGACCGACAGGACGCACGACATCGGAAGGAGTGCCGCTGATGCGTCGGATCGCAGCCCTGCTGGCGGGGACGGTGCTGAGCCTCGCACTGGCGCCGGGAGCCGCGGCACAGGATGACGGTACCGCCACGACGAGCGCGGACACGTCCAACTGGAGCGCCGTGGTACTGCCGCAGACCGCGGACATCGCAGCCCTGGCCAGCGGCGTCGCGGTGGGACCCACGTCGATCGTGGTCGTCGGCCAGCGCGCCTGCAAGCTCAGGAAGAGGGGCGACCTCGGCCGTTGCTGGGGGCAGCCCTGGATCAGCCCCGATGGCGTCACCTGGGAAGCGGTGGAAGCGCGAAGCTCCGGCCTGGACCTGGGCACCTTCACGATCGCCACCAGCGGGCCGGAGATCGGCATCGATGGCGTGGCCCACGGGCCCGCGGGCTTCGTCGCCTTCGGCTGGGCCAGGCCGGACGTGACGGCCGACAGGGGCTACATCGTGCCCGCGCTGTGGCGTTCGGTTGACGGTCGCTCCTGGGAGCGCATCCCGACCCCCGAGAGTTTCGTCGTGACCGACGGGTTGATGCTGCCGGGCCCGTGGCTGCGGACGATCGTCGGCAACGAGGCCGGCTATCTGCTGGGTGGCACGATCTTCGGGAAGCCAGCGCCGCAAGCGGCCATCTGGTCCAGCCCGGACGGGCTGACCTGGACCCTCGCGGAGAGCGACGAGGTCTTCGACGTGGGCGCCTACATCGACACGATGGAGATCCCCGCGGCGGGCGGCATCGGTGCCCTCGCGGTCGCGCCGGCGGGCAGCGCGGGATCCGTGGCCGCGATCGGCGTCGGCCCGGTGTGCCCGGAGGCGAAGCAGGGTGCCGGGCCAAGGCGTGGTTTCAGGGAGTTCGACTGGACCACCGGTGTCTGCCGGCCCCACCTGTGGCACACGACCGACGGCCTGACCTGGGAGACGGGGGACCTGGGACGGGCGTCGGGCTATCCCATGTCAGCGGCCGGGAATACCCTGGGCTGGGTCATCGACCTCACGACGGGCGACCCGGACGGCGACGTCGTCGTCTTCTCGGCGGACACCTTCGCCTGGGAGGACGCGGCAGGCGGCCCGATCGGCCAGCAGGGGGCGCTGACCGCCACGGACGATGCCTTCCACGTGCTCATCCAGACCTGCGAGAACGAGAGGTGCCGGCGCAAGGGCCTGGACCTGTGGTCGTCCCCGGACGGGCTGACCTGGAGCCAGGCGACCGCACAGCCGACGCTGCCGGAGGACATCGAAGACTTCATGCGGGTCAGCGCTGCGGCCGCCGGTGACCGCATCGTGGTAGCGGCCGGCTACTGGGCAGCAGGAAGCGGCGACCTGGCATCGATGGTGTTGCTCAGCCCCGCGTCGACCGCCGCGGACGGGGCCACCAGCCCAGGGTCGCCGGCGCCCCCTGACGCGTAGGCGACATCGGACACCGGCCTGGGCGCCGTTGCCTCGGCGTGGCTCAGAACATCGAGACACACCACGGGGTGCGGTCGCTGGCGAAGAGCACGTCAGCACGGCGAAGCGCATCCGGCGTGCGCTCCTCGATGCGGCCTGCCAGCGCCAGCTCGGTCGGCCGCAGGCCACCCAGGTAGACGGCCGCCAGGTCGGCCGTGTCGAGCACGAGGTCGGGCGCGTCATCGGTTCGCTCCACCTGCGCGACCGTGGCCCACGCTTCGCCCGCCGTCTGGAGACGCCAGCGACCCGCGTTCCAGGGGCAGAAGCCGTCGGTGACCTCCAGGACCAGGGTCTCCGGCGCGGCGTAGCGCCGCGCCACCAGCGCCGCAGGCAGGTCGACCAGGCGCAGCCACAGGCCGTCGCCCGCCACCAGCCCCAGGGCCCGTGGCTCGGCGAGGAGTTGCTGCAGCGGGTTGGGGATGGCGAGCCGGCCGGCCTTGACCGTGCGCACCAGGTCCACTTCGAAGAGGAAGCGCCACACCTCCCGCAGAGCCCGGGGTGTCAGCGTCACGACCTCGGTGACCTCCAGCTGGCTCTTGGGCCCGCGATGGTCCCACTCCGCCTTGACGCGGTACATGGCATAGCCCTCGGCCACGCCGTCCACCTCGTAGAGGTAGCGGAACTTGGGACTCGCGCCACGGCGGCTGTACTCGGGGTCCGCGAGCGGACCGGTGCGCCACCACGTCTCGGATCGGCTGAGTGCACCGGGCGTCACCGCTCGCATGGCCTCGTAGACGGCCGGGATCGTGGCTGCCGCCTCCTCCTCGGTCACGAAGCGCATGCGGCCCTCCGCGGGGAGGGCGCGAGCATAGGCGGTGCGGGCTCGATCGACCTCCACGAAGCCACTCATGGTGGCCATGCCGTAGCCGAAGCGCTGGTAGATGGCTCCTTCGGATGCCCACAGCACGGCCACCGGTTCGCCCCGCGCTCGAACGTCGTCCAGCTGGTGACGCATGAGGGCCCGCAGGATGCCGCGTCGACGGTGGTCGGGGCGCACGCCCACCCCCGTCACGGCCGCCGCGCCGACCTCACCCCCGGGGACGGTGAGGCGGAACGTGTACGCGGCCGCACACCCCAGGGCCTCCTGGCTCTCGGGCCCAGCGAACGTGGAGATCCAGCGGTCGGGCTCGACGGTCTTGAGCCAGTCCTCGTACTCGGCCTCCGTGAAGTCCTCGGCGAAGGCGGCCGTCAGCGGCTCGGAGTAGGCGCGCAACAGGTCCATCGTGGCCGTCCGGATGTGCCATCCGGGCGTCGCCGGGTTCGTGTCTCTCTTCATGGATGCATCGTGCCACGGACAGGGTCCGCGGGGAGGACATCGAAGCCAGGCCCTCGGGCCGCGGTGCCCGTGACGCACCCGCGCTATGCTCGGGCGGATGAGCTGGAGGGTGACCAGATGCGCATGAGCGACCTGCGGCCCGGTTGGGCCGTGCTCGGCAACGACGGGCGGCGCGTCGGCACGATCCGGGACGTCAGGCAGAACTACATCGTGACGTCCAGGCCCGGCTTTGCCCCTGACCTGTTCGTGCCCGTCACATGGATCGCCATGGTCTCGAACGAGATCGTCCATCTGAACCTGCCGCAACGCGATGTCGGCCAGATGGGCTGGGAGCAGGAGCCCAGGGATGACGAGGAGCTGGAGACAGGCCCCGAGAGCGACCTGCACCGGCACATCTGAACACGTGGATGCGGCCCCGGCCCCCTGCCCCCCGGCCCCCGGCGGCTGACCTGGCGCGTACCATGAGCCGGTGACGCACGACTACGTGATCGCCCTGCACGGTCGGGTCGGACCCGCTGGCCCGGGCGACGACGGGGCTCGCACGGCGGTGGCGTGGGCGGCCGACCGGGTCCTGGCGGTGGGACCCGATGACGTGGTGCGCTCCATCTCGCGCGGCGATTCCACGTTCCTGGACCTGCGCGGCTGCGTGGTCACAGCACTCCCCACTGATCCGGCTCGGGCGGAGGCCCTGGTCCGCGAAACGACGACAGCCGAACCAGTCCTCACCCCTGCGGCCCTGCTCATGGAGGACGGATCTGCTCGATCCCGGTTCCACGCTGGAGCCTGGGTCGCCCGCCGACCTGGCCTTCTGGGAGGCCATCGCCGTGCCCGGCGTGCGCCTGGGCGACCCACCTGTCCAGCAAGGCTTCCGCCTGATGGCTGTCGTCCGCGCTGGTGCCTTCACCGAGGGCGATGAGCACCGCGGACCATTCCCGATCGCCGTCGATCCGTAGCGACCAGGTTCGCTCATCCCGGGGCGATGCCCCGGGACTGCGGGCCGGACGGCACCGTCGAACTCGCGCCGAAGGCCCTCCTGGCCGGGCACTGCGGCCCTTGGACCTCTCGGTGCTCTCGGTCACGGTGAGACGACCCGACCCACCAGAGGACCGAACGCATGACCCTGCCGCTCAAGCCCAAGGTCAGCCCCCAGGTGCGACCAGGCGCCAGCCGCGCGCCAGCGGCCTGGTCCGACCGGCGCATCGGGCTCGCCCTCGCCGTCGCCATCGCCGCTGTCGCCGGCCTGCTGACGGGCTGGCTGCTGCCCCGCGGACCCATCACCGTCCCGGAGGCGCTGGCCATGATGATCGGGGCGCTGCTGGTCGGGCTGGCCGCCGGCTTCGTCAGCGGCACGCGCTGGAGCCTTCTGGCCACGCCGATCGTGGCACTGGTCGCCTTCGAGCTGGCCCGGCTGGGGACCCCGGGCCCCACCGTGGACGGGGTGCACCTCGGCTCCACCTACGGGATCATCGCCTTCGTCGTCGGTCGCGGCGTGACCTGGCTGCTGGCCGTGCTGCCGCTCGTGCTCGGCGCCATCTTCGGCGTCGAGCTCGCCGCTCGCCTCGGCCGGGAACGCACGCACCGGCTCGGGCTCATCGGCTGGGTCACCACTGGCCTGGCCGCCCTCGTCTACGTGGGTCTGCTGCTCGTGGTCGCTCCGCCGCCCTCGACCGCGCCCGTCATCGGGGCCGATGGCCAGCCGCCGGAGGGTTCCATCGCCGAGCTGACCACGGTCATCCATCGGCGGCCACGAGCAGGCCCTCATGATCCGTGGGCGCAGCACCGAGAGCCCCGTGCTGCTGCACCTGGCTGGCGGTCCCGGCGGTACCGACATGGGCGCCATGCGTGCCGACACCGGCCTGGAACGGCGACTTCGTGGTCGTCACCTGGGACCAGCGCGGCACCGGCAAGTCCTACGGCGCACTGGACCCGGTGGAGACGCTGACGCTGGAACGGATGATCGCGGACACCATCGAGCTGACCGAGCTCCTGCGCGAGCGCTTCGACGAGGAGCGCATCTACCTGCACGGCCAGTCCTGGGGCTCCACGCTCGGCGTGCTCGCCGCCCAGCGTCGGCCGGACCTCTACCACGCCTTCATCGGCAGCGGCCAGATGGTCAGCCAGCGCGAGACCGACATCATGTTCTACGAGGACACCCTGGCCTGGGCGGAAGAGACCGGCCAGGATGCCCTGGTCGAGACGCTGCGCCAGAACGGGCCGCCGCCGTACGCGGACATCCTCGACTACGAGATGGCGCTGTCCCACGAGCACGACTGGAACGCCTATCCCGAGTTCGACGGCGACAAGGAGATGCCCTTCAACCTGTTCGTGCCGGAGAACGACTTCATGGATCGCGTCAACGGCCTGCGCGCCTTCCTGGACACCTTCTCGGTGCTCTATCCGCAGCTCCAGGACATCGACTTCCGCGTCGATGTCCCCAGCCTGGAGGTGCCCTTCTACATGGTGGTCGGTGCGCACGAGGCACGTGGGCGGGCGGTCCTGGCCGAGGAGTGGTTCGCCAGGCTGGAGGCGCCGGACAAGGAGCGCATCGTCTTCGAGCACTCCGGCCACCGTCCCTCCTTCGAGGAGCCGGCCCGCTTCGTCGAGGTCATGGCCGGCGTTCTCGCGGACACCGACCCGGCCTGACCCCCTCGCCTCGGCCCCCCGGACGGGGCCGGTCGCCTGTCCTAGTCGCAGGTCGCGAGTGCCTCGACGATGTTGAAGGGCGAACCCCGAAAGCCGCCGTCGAGCGCTCCGACTCGACGTAGGCGATCGGGTGACGGGCCTGGAGCGTCTCGTCGAGTCCATCGGCGATGGCCGGAAGATCGTCGAGCGAACCTGATGCCTCCAGCTGCGCGGCGGCCTCACTGGACGCTTCGATCGACGACTGCCAGTAGGCGAGGAGCTCCTGGTGCGCTTCGGCATAGCAGTCCTCGGGCTGGACCGCCACGAGACGCTCCTGCTCGACGGTGGCATTCGCGACCAGCTTCTCGAAGCCGGCCAGGATCTCCTCCAGGGTCGGAGGATCGCTGAGCCCCGCAAAGGGATCATCCTCCGAGAACGCCTCCAGGGCAGCCACGTACTCCGCGTATGGCAGCGGGCCCATGGCTTCGGGAGAGGCTGAGCGCGATGCGTCGACCGAGGGTTCCGGGGTCGTCGTCGGCTCGCTGTCCGACGCGACGATGGAGCCACCGCAGATGAGCCACGTCCCGTCGTCGGCCTGGCTCACCTCCGCGACCTCCCCGAGGTACTCGCTGAACGTGACCTGGCCGTCGAGCTGGGCACGAACGATGGTCATGAAGGCTTCGACGTTCTCGTCGGTCGTGTCCATGCCCAGCGACTGGAGCTCGTTCTCGACGATGGCGCGGACGAAGGCCTCGGACTTCTCTGGATCGAGCGTGACAGTCAGGGTCGCTTCGACGCCCAGTGTGGTCACGGCTTCATCCTCCGAGAGGACGGTGATGAGCGGCTCTGGCTCGCCCGAGGGACCGGTGACGGCGATCGACATGGCGTCCACTGCCAGCTGTGGGTCGATCCCTTCGGGCAGATCCGCCGCCATGGCTGCTCCCAGGTCGAACCCCGAGGCTCGGTCCGCGAACTCCGCGCAGAAGTACTGGCCCAGGTCGTCGAAGCGCTTCTCGGAGATGGCGGTCAGGAAACCGACGACGGGGGTCTCCGGACCATCCTGGGCGGCGACACTGGCCGGGAACAGCCCGACCGTGACGATGGCGAGTACAGCCGAGGCAGCGACGGCCGGCCGAGCCAGTCGGGCATGAGAGAGGACCATACCGTGACCTCCTGAAGGGGGATGCGCCGCCATCCTGTGTCGTGGCGGCGCCAGCGCATTCTCGCACTGCTGGCGATGTGGCGAGGGGTCCCCGGGAACCGGTCAAGGCCACCTGCCGAAGCCCCCGGCCTGTAGCCGGGGCCCGCCGTCCAGGGAGCGAGCCTCGAGAGCGAGGCGATGGTGCGCTGCAGGCTTCAGGCGCATCGAGCCCAGGGGTCGCAACAGACATCCTCGACGGAGGAGATCGCACTGTCCCACGAGCACGACTGGAACCCCTATCCCGAATGGGACACCGACAAGAAGATGCCCTTCGACCTGTTCGTGCCGGGGAGCGACCCTCGCTGTCAGGAGTCGGAGTCGCCGGGAGGGGATGTCGACAGCGGCGTGACGGACCCTGCGTCGGGCTCGTCGGGCTCGTCGGGCTCGTCGGGCTCGTGCTGAGGCATCGGCAGGCCAAGCACTCGTCGCATCTCGTACGCCGCGTCACGTCTCGCCCGCTTGGCGACCCGCCAGCGCGCGTAGAGCCCGTCGTTCGAGGGATCATCCACGAGCCTGCGTTCGAGGCTCAGTACGACGTTCGTTCGGTCCAGGAAGTCCTTGGCCTGCGGCCAGACCTGGAGTGGAAGGTCCAGGGCCATGACGCTGTCGACGAGCGCCTCGTTCTGCGCCACGCTCGCAGCCCACGCCCTGGCAAGTCTGCGGTCCCTGTTCCCCGCGGAACGCCGGAGCGCCTCGACCTGGTTCGAGAGCTCCCGGTTGGCGTCCAGGATCGCGAGGTACGCCGTGGCCACGGAAGCGAGCTCCGGGACTGCCGATCGGTGGTGATGAGCCCGGGTCCAGCAGCGAGGTCCGCACGTCGTAGCAGAGCGTGTACTTGGCCAGCCCGAGCGTCTCGTTGGTGCACAGGTCCACCACCGCCTGCAGCGCATCAGTGCCACCGAGACTCCGTGGATAGGCCGCAGATGCAGTCATCCATTCGTCCAGTGACGCGCACGAGCGGGCAGCATCGATGAGGTTCGGCGTCTCCTCCTCGGCCGCACGCTGAAAGGCGAAGACACAGATGGCAGAGACCTCCTCGAGCGGTTTGTCACTCTCCCAATGCAGGGGTGATGGACTCGATGAAGCCGCCGGAGGCTGGGCCAGTGCCGGCATCGAACCCAGGACAAGCAGCGAGGCCACCATGTCGGCGACCGGTGGCATCGTCCTCATGGGCTGGCCTCCGCGGATCCCTTGTGTCGGTGATCGATACGGTAGCCCTGAGTCCGGGACGTGTCGAATGGCGCTGCACGTCACAGGCCTGCACGCCACCGAGCGCTGTGGATAGGCTCGGGATGCCATGTCAGTCGATGGGGTTCCCGGCGGGTCCCGGGTCGGACGGAATCTCGATCTCGGGCACCGGTGTGGCGACGACGACGGTCGAATACGGCACCAGCGCCGTACGACGTAGGCGATCGTCGCCAGCGTGCCGGCCACGAACCGGATGGCGTTGATCACCAGCGCCGTCAACTCATCGCTGACGGCGCTGACGCGGTCAACCCCGAGGGGGACGCCCCGTCGGGTCAGATGAGATGGCTGTCCTTCGACACGTCACGTGCTCAGGGTTGCGGTCGGCGGACTCGACAGCGATGCTGTAGACCACCGCTGATCCGCAGCGGCCGAGGAGGAGCCTGATCCGTGTCGAGATGGGATGCGCGTGGCTGGGTAGCGAGCCTGATGGACCTGGGCCAGGACGACCTGATCGTGCACAGCATCGATCGCTATGGCGCGAGCGAGACGCAGGTGCGCTATGCGCACAACGGCGAGGTGGTGGCACGCCTGACCGTGACCGGGCCGATCCTCCCGGTCTTCACGCCGGCAGGACAGGGCCACTGGGAGATCAGGGCACAGATCGGAGCCGGCACACAGGACGTGCACCTGATGGAGCTGCCCGAGGCTGACGAGATCGTCTACGAGTGAGCGCACCAGGTCGCACGACGGCTGCCTGCGGCAGTCCGCAAGGCGCCGACGGGACCCGCACGCCCAGGTGACCTTGGACTCTTGCGACCTGACGGCGTCCGGAGTGGTATCGACCATGGACGCGTGGAGGGATCGTCATGGATGTTCGTCCAGGGCCGATGCCGATCAGGCACCGGACACTCGGCGTCGCTGTGACGCTGACGCTTGCAGCGGGCGCCATCGCCGGGTGCGGGCCTTCGGAGGAAGAGGTCCGCGCCGACATCAACGCGGTCTGTGTCGCGCTGGTCGAGGCCCTGGCCGGAGCTTGACGCGGAGTCCGGCCTTCCCATTGCTCGCGGACGCTGCCGATGAGGCCTGGTTCGAGTTCGGAGCCGCAGCCTACCGCATCGAAGCCATCTCGGAAGAGACGCCCGCCGACGAGTTCGCCGCGGCGCTGCTGCGGTCGTGAGGCGTACGCGACATCGAACGTCAGGTCACCACGCGTGACTACGCGGCGCTGGCCGAGACCCGCGTGACCGGGGAGGCAGCCCTGGCAGACGCACTCGTCGCCGCAGAGGAGATCGGCGCAGCCGACTGCCTGGGTGTCGGGGTGCGGGCCGAGTACTTCGTCCTCGCTGCCGATGGCGCGGAGGCGGCCGCAGCCCTCATCGCGCCGACCGGGGACTACGTGGCCGATGTGAATGCCGCCTGCGCGCGGTTCACCGATGACACGTTCGCCGTGTTCCTGAAGTTGAACATGCGGTCCCTCCTCGGTGACGACGTCGACGTCGCGCCTGACCCCGGCGACTACATCGAAGCCATCGAGGATCTTCTCGCCATCGAACGGGCACTCGCCACTCTCGTCCGCGAGCTGGGCGTGATCGTGCCGCCGGCCGACGTGCAGGCAACCCACGCGCAGCTCATCGAGGGCTATCAGGGCGCGCTCGAAGCGCTCGAAGGGTTGGGCTCTTGGGAGCGGGGGCGAGGACGAGCTGGACGCCAGCATCGAACAGGTGCGGGACGCGGCCGAGCGCCTCGGCGTCGACTGCAGCCTCTGAGCACGACGCGGTCGAGCAACGCTCCGGGAACCGATGACCGGAGTCACTTGCACACAACGGAGGTGCACTGGACGGCATCACCGTTCTCCGATGCCCGATTACCGCCGCCATCGATCACGCCAGCCACAGCCTCGATACCGAGGTCACCGTTGTGGCGAGCGCTGTTCTTCGTGAGGGTGGTGGAAGGGCTGACGACATCGATGCCATCGTCACCGTTGCCGTCGGCGGTGTTCTTGACGATGACGGTGCCCTGAGGATGACCCTCGAACGGGCCTCCAGCGGGCTCCACGAGGATCCCGTCCGTCCCGTTCTCGGTGGACATGTTCTTCGAGATCAACGTGCCATCGGAGGAGGACTCCACCTGGATGCCCTCGAGGGCCATGCCGGTGACGCGGTTCTTCTCCACGACGTTGCGGTCCGAGTTCGAGAAGACCGAGATCCCGAATGAGAAGCCTGGCGCACCGTCGCTCACATCGTTCTTGGTGATGACATTGTCGTCGGCCCCGTTGGAGACGGAGATCCCGAAGACGTTCCCGACGATGGTGTTCTTGTGGACGGTGTTGTCGCTGGAGGCGTCGATCCGGATGCCGTCGCCGGCGTTGCCGATGGCCTCGTTCTTCTCGATGAGGTTGCCCGAGTTGAAGCCGGCCAGGTCGATGCCCCTGTTGTTGTCGACCAGCCTGAGCCGCCACACGTGGTTGCCGCTGGTCCCGGCCAGGACCACGCCCTCGTTGAACCCGGTGATGGTGCCATGTCGCACTTCGACGTTCCGGTGGGGCGACTCGATGCGCACGCCACCACCCAGCCCCACATCGTCTCCGGTGATGATATGACCGCCAGTATCGATGAGGATGTCGCTCGCGCCGACGACGAGTCCATCTCCTGGACAGGGACCCAGATCGCCGCTCAGCTTGATGTTCGTCGTCACGACGTCGCCACAGTCGACCTGGGCCGCAGCCACCGGTACGGCTCCCGGCAGCATCGCTGCCATCAGGCCGCCAGCCGCGACGAGGCGCGCGAACGTGCCGACGGTGGGGATGTGCAGTTGCATGACGGTCCCTCCTCACGGCGGATCCTGCCGGACATGACGAGCGGCACGGTGCCGCTCGGTACGACCGGTTCCCTCACACCGTCTGAGCCTGACCTTGCGACAGGGACTCACGTTCGCCAAGTGCCATTGCGACCGGTCCAGCCGCAGACCTGCAGGGCGGTCCGCCCTCCGCGGGACGGCCCCACTCCGAGCCGAGCAGGGATGCCGCCGGCATGCTGCAGGTCCCGGTCGGATTCATCGATCCTTCACCCGGATCGGCGCAGCCTTCGCACATCGGTCGCGGCAATCCATGGCATCCAGTCTGCGGAGGCGGACCGAACCACAAGGAGCGCATGGTCCGTGTCCTTCTCACTTCAACGCCTCGCCATCGTCGCGGCACTCGCTCTGGTCGTCGCCGGTACGGTCCACCTGGTGGACGCTCCGGACACCTTCGGCGATGCGACCTACCTGGGGCTCTCCTTCGTGGCGAACTTCGCCATCGCCCTCCTCGCTGCGGTCGGGATCCTCCTCGGCTCGCGAATGGCGTGGGGCCTCGGAGCCCTCTTCTCCGTCGCCTCGATCGCGATGTACGTCATCAGCCGGACCATCGGCCTGCCGGGCCAGTCGGGCGAGGAATGGCTGGAGTGGTCAGGTGTCGTGGCCGTGACCGCGGAGGCGGTCGCCCTCGTCGCGACCGTGGTCGGCTTGCGCCTTCTCGGCGCGACCCGCGCTGCCGTCACGTCGGTTCCTGCGGCGAGCGCGGTCGGTGCGACCGCATCGATGGAGCTCCCGCCGGCCGCCTCTGGTCGAGCAGCATCCTGACCTCCTCATCCCTAGCGGCATCAGAGGCCCGTCCCGCTCCGGGGCGGGCCTCTTGTCGTCGCGGCCGCACGAAAAAATCTATAGCGCAGCGCCATGTCTTTCGACTACAGTACCCGACACCTGGCGCCTCGGCGATCGTGGCGCGGCAGCTCGATGGGGGTCATCCATGGCTGGTCGACCGGTTCGGAGTTGGATGGCAGTCTTGTCTGTCGCGGTACTGATCAGCGCGGTCGGCATCGCGGTTCCGCTTGGATATGGATCCGCGCGGGCGCAGGGACAAGACCCGTTCGAGATCCCGGGAGCCGATGAGCTGGCCGAGTCGGCATCCACACCCGTCATCGACGTGCCCGCCCCGCTGCCGGAGACGATCGACCCGAATCCCGCCCTGGAGACCGCGTGGAGCCACTTCGATGCACTGCCCTCCGAGGAGTGGGAGGTGCTGGGGTTGGCGCCGACGCTGGGGGACAGCCCGACGGCCGCCTTCGAACTGGTGCGTGACAGCATCGGCTTCGATGCCTATCCGGGCGTCCTGCGTGGCGCCGAAGGCACGCTTACCGCGCGAGCGGGCAACGCCTTCGACCGTGCTCTGCTGCTCAAGGGATTGCTCGACGCGCAGGGCTTCACGAGCCGGTTCGCGTTCGGGCAGCTGAGCCCGGAGGTCACCGCGGACCTTGTCGACCGATCGCTCGAGCCTCCGGTCGCACCGCTGTCCGTCCCCGATTTCTCGCCCTTCGGGTCGGAGTTCGAGGCCGCCGTGAGCGACCGAGCCAGGCGTGACTACGCCCTGCTGAGCGATGCCCTTGGCGACCGGCTGGGTGAGCTCGGCGCGGACGGCACGGCCGCCGCACGATCGGAGCTCAAGAACCACGCCTGGGTCCAGCTGGAGCAGGCGGACGGCACGTGGCTCGATCTCGATCCGACCCTGCCCGATTCCCAGCCGGGACAGACGATCACGACCGCAGAGAGCACCCCGGATGTCATGCCCGATGAGGCTCGCCAGACCGCTACCCTCCGCGTCATCTCCGAGACCCTCCAAGACGGCGCGCTGAGCGAGACGGTCTCATTCGAGGTGACCGTGGATCCATCAATCGCCGCCGACCAGCAGCTGTTGCTGGCGTTCACGCCTGCTAGCGGCTCGGGCGGTGGCGGGCTCATGGGCGGCGGCGGTGCCGGAGTCCTCGCAGGCGGAGGTGAGGGCGGCAGTGACTTCGTACCGGTCCTGATGATCGACGGCCAGGCGTGGCGGGGAGACCCGATCGCCATCTCGACGAGCGGGGGTGGCGGGGGGCTCTTGGGAGGTGGGGACTCGCCCATCGACCTGAGTGGCCTCTTCCTCGAGGTCGAGACCTCCGCCCCGGGAGCAGCACGGCTGGTGGCCCGTCACCCCATCCTCGACCGGGTGCCGGCTGCAGCCAGGGCGGCTGGCAGCGTCGCAGAGAATGACCTGCTGCCCCTCGGGGACGTCGACGGGGTTCCCGCGGTGTTCACCACGATCACCCACATGATGCTGTCTACGGGTGGCTCGAGCCCCCGTGCGTACGCCTGGCAGCAAGCCGTCGGCATCGAAGAGGCAGCCCTGGGCGTGGACGCTCCCGACGCTGGCCGGTCCAGCCTGGCGGTCGAGTACTACCCCCTCGCGGTCGAGGAGCAGACGCTCGGCGTCGCTTCCGAGCAGCGCGTCATCCCGGGGGTGGACGACACGGAAGTCCGGGCCTACGTCGCGGGACCACGGGTCTACCTGACGTCGTGGGCCATCGATGCCGGTGACCCAACGCGGATCGTCGCCGAGACGGACCTGCTCCTCGATGGTATCCGGATGCTTCCACGCGATGGGGCAGCCGCCGACGCGGCCGCACGCCACCAGCTCTGGTACGGCGCCCTCCAGGGTGCCATCGAGACGGAGCATGCGCTCCGGGCTGCAGCGACCTTCGATCCCGCCGATCTCGTCCTGACCGGCGTGAGCTTCGACATGGGCAAGCCGCTGACGGTGCTGTCCGCCGACGACGCCAGCACCCTGGCGGCCGGAGCGCAGCCGAGCCTCCAGGCGACGCTGGCCGCAGGTCACCTGGCCGTGATCCCAGGCGATCCGTCCCAGGCCACCACGTGGTGGCACGTGAGCGATGACGGCGCGACCAAGGCGATCCTCGCGCCCCGGCTCGGTGGGACCAGGATCGGGGGCCCAACCCGACCACCCGCGCCACCCCCCAGCTCTGGTGGGAAGGTCCAGAGGATCGAGAAGCTGCCGGAGAATCGCGGGTCGCAGAGGCGACCGAACCCGCAGCCGGTCGACAAGTTCGAAGAAGCGGAGGGCCAGAGCGGGAAGGAGTACGGCGAACTCGTCGAGAAGGTAGCGAACCAGACCGGGACGGTCGCCGAAGCCGGCGGCGATGCGATGAAGGCCCTCTACAACCAGCAACGCCTCCGAATCATCATCCCCTGACCGATTCCGCTCTCTCGCCTGGTCCGCGATGGTCGCCGGCGGCGTGGCTTCGGGAGACGACTCGGGCAGTAGCGCCGACATCGAATCGGCCATCAGAGAGGTGCTCGAGATGGGCGCATCGTTGACGCAGCCCGCCCCAGGGAACGCCGCTGCATGTCCCAGGAGCGCGCGCACGCTGCCTCGAAATGGAGTGATGCTGGAGGGCTCTGCGCGATCCCGGTCCGGGGGCGTCCGCCGACTCCTGGCTGCCGTCACCACCCTCTCGATGCTCGCCACGACCGCTGGTTCCGGCGCGGCAGCGGCCACCAGCCCTGAGCCGTTGGCATCGTCGACTCCTCCTGCGATCTCATGCACGCAGGAATCCGAGCCCAACGATCGCCCGGAGGACGCGGTGGTGCTCTCAAGCGAGCTCTGCCTGACCGGGACCCTCCCGGAGCAGTCTGATCAGGACCTGATGCTGTGGGATGTCCTGCCGGCCGAGGCACTCATCACCTGGCGGTTCACCATCGAGGGCATCCCCACTACGATCACCAGCCTCTACCTCTTCTCGCTGTACACAGAGCCCGGCGTGTTCCCGGTCGAGGCCGACCAGATGTTCCGCCTGGACACGGACGCCACGTCGCCGACGCCCGGCGTGCAGACCGGCGTCTCCCTGCCGACAGGGCGCTATCTGCTGGGCATCTCACGGGGCGATCCGGCAAGGGGCGAGGCGCCGCCGGGCGAGTACCACGTGACGATCGAGCACGAACAGCCACCACCGCCGCTGGGAGACCTCGAACCGAACGATGACGCCGCGAGCGCAAGCCCGGTCGGCAACCCGATCGACCTCTCGGGCGCCGCGGAGGGGGACCCGGACTTCTATCGCTGGACCCTGTCCGAGGCAGAGGCGGCAGACAGGTGGCAACTGGGGCTCCGTGGCGTCCCCGGAGAGAGCCTGGCGCTGGCACTCCAGTCCGAGGACGGCACCCCCCTGGCGACGACCACGACGTCGGCAGAGGGGGAGGCCCGCCTCTACGACTTGCAGCTGCCCGCGGGTGCCTACGACATCGTGGTCTCCGGAAGTGGGGTCAGACCGATCGGGTACTTCCTCACCAGCTCGCGCAGCCAGGCACAGGACACCGATGCCGAGCCCAACGACGCCCAGGACCAGGCGGTGCCCATCGCCATCGGCGAGCGTCGCGGCGGTCGGCTCGCCGGGCCGCGGGATGTGGACCGCTACATCTTCACCGTGCCCGAAGCCGACGCCGGGAACCAGGTGGACGTCGCCATGAAGGTCGGCAGCGCGCTCGATCGCCAGTTGTGCCTGACCCTGCTGCCGGACCAGGAGATCGGCTGCCGCCGCGGCAAGGGCGACATCGAGCTCTCCGACCTCCTGCTCGCAGCGGGCTCCTATCTCATCGCCATCGACGGCTACGAGGACCTCGACGCGAGCTACGAGTTGAGCGTCGCGGACATCGGCCCAGTCTCGGCGGACCGCGAGGTGGAACCCAACGACGACCCCGCGACGGCGACCCTGTTCGACCCATCGCAGGTCATGCACGGCCGGTCGGCTTCTGACGACACGGACTACTTCAAGGTCAGTATCTCCGGCGATCGCCAGATCTGGCGCCTTGATGCCACGGGCACGGACATCCGCGAGCTCCTGTGGCTGGAGCCGAACCTGATGGTCCGGGGCAGCGGGGACATCTCGGCTGACGGCACACGGGCCTCGCTCTGGGACATGGATCTCGTGCCGGGAGACCACTGGGTCGCCATCAGGTCGGACGGCCGCGACTATGAGCTGACGCTGACGCCGCAGGGCGCGACTGCCGCGGGTACCGAGCGCGAACCCAACAACGACAGCGCCAACGCCGAAGCCCTGGAGATGGACCACTCGCGCACCGGGCGGCTGCCGGGTCCAGCGGACACGGATGTCTACCGCTTCTCGCTGGAGGCGACCGAGCGTGTCACCATCCGGCTCGACCCTCCGCCGGACGCCGGCATCCGGATGCGCCTGACCACCGGCACCCAGGAGCTGGCTCGGGTCCGGTACCCCGCCCCGGGCGTGCCCATCGTGTATGAGACCGAGCTCTATGCCGGTGACTACGAGGTGGCGCTGCAGTCCGACGTGGGCAGCGCTCTGCCGTACACCCTGCAGCTGGATCGCAAGGATCCGTTCACCCCGGAGACGGACCTCGAGCCCAACGATACGATGGCCGCCGCCGAAGCGGTGCCGCCCAGCCTGCAGGTCACGGGCCGCGGCTTCGGGGAAGGCGGCGAGGACCACGACTGGTACATGCTGCCAGCGCTGACCTCAGAGGCCAGCGTGACCATCGCGAGCGTCGGGGACGTCACTATCTCGGATGTCCGCGATGGCTCGTCGGGCGTCCGCGTCGAGCGTGGCGAGGACGGCACCACCTGGACGACGGACCCGGTGCCCGAAGGCACGGTCCTCTACGTCAGCGCAACAGGCACGAGCGATTACAGCCTGGCGTTCACGTCTGACGGCCTTGATGCGCAACCGCCAGCAGGCGAACTGCCCGTCGTGGCCGAGCTGATGATGGCCGAGGATGGGATCGCCGCGTACACCGAGTTCGGCCAGCGCGTCCCGGCTGTGCTCCGTATCACCAGCGACAGCAGCAGTGTATCTCGCCCTCGACCTGGACCTGGTCACGACCCATCCCGCCTGGCGGGGCGAGCTGGAGCGAGCGGCGGTCGAGGTGCCGGCAGGCGAGACCGTCGAGGTCCCGCTGGATATCGTCGTAGGCAAGGATGCCTGGGCCGACATCCCGGTCCGCACCACGGTCCGACTGCGCGACGAGCAGGACCGGCTGGCGACCGTGGCCACGGACATCACGCCGCGCCGCGAGGTGGCACTCGTGGCACCCGAGCCCTGGTGGGCCGTGCCCGATGCCATGCTCGGCGGACTTGACGTGGCGTCGCTGGCGCTCGGTGCCGAGCTCGTGGATCCGGTGGACCTGGCCGATGAGCAGCAGCTCCACGATGGCGTGGCCATGACCGGCATCGGCTACCAGGGGTGGCTGGGCGACAGTCCCCTGGTGTTCACCGTCGACCTTGCGGGAGAAGCGCCCGTCCCGGTGGCCGGGATGATCATCGACCCGCTCGCCGCTATCCCGGCGCTGGCCACATCGCCGCGGGATGTGGAGCTCCTGTTGTCAGTGGACGGCTCCACGTGGACCCCGGCCCTGGCCGCAGAGCTGACCCCCGTCCAACAGGATCAGGCGTTCGCGCTCGCGGAACCCGTTCCAGCCCGTTTCGCACGACTCCAGGTCTCCTCCACCTACGGTGGACCGAACGGCTACATCGCCATGGGTGAATGGCAGGTCATCGCCAGCCCGAGCTGGGATCCCGGCGCGACCCTCAACATCGCCGACCCCATCCAGGGCGGCCATGTGGTCTGGGTCGATCCAGGCGCGTCGGACCCGTGGCAGACGGTCGTCATGCTGACGGAAGGGACCGAGCCGCAACCCTGGAAACCCTATCTGGAAGCCGGGACCACGGTGCGCTGGGTCGTGGGCTTCCAGGATGACCGCGCGGCCCAGGTGACCGAGCTCGAGTGGGTCGACCCGGAGGCCAGCGACCCAGCCATGCGGTTCACGGACCTCGCGGTCGAGGTGAGCACGGACGATGCGCTCGGCCCGTGGGTCCCCGTCGGCGAATGGCAGCTCGAGCGTGCCGCAGATGGCTCGGTGTCCCCGTTCGTGTTCGCCGCCCCCACCTGGGCTCGCTTCATCCGTTTCACGGGCCAGGGTCCTGCAGAGAAGGGGTACTGGGAGATGCCGGCCACCCTGCGGGTGCTGGAGCGGCCCGTCGGCGATGACTACCGCTCCATCCTGGGCGCCTGGGGCCGCAACGATCCGGTCGGCGTCTACGAGTGGCTGCTGCCGCCCGATCCGTCGGCGCTGGAGCTGGGTTTCGACCTGAACGACGGCAACGACACGCCCGAGACGGCGACCCCGCTGATGCCCGACGTCGAAGTGGACGCACGCGTCCGCCGTGGCGAGGATATCGACTGGTACGCGCTGACCATCCCACCCGACGAGAACACCCTGCGCCTCACCCTGAAGGCGCCGGCGAGCGCGGGCCTGTCGCTGAGCCTTCAGGACTCCGCCGGCAACCCGGTGGAGCTTGATCCATACCTGATGACGGCCGACGTGAACCCTGGGGAGACCTACCTCCTTCGCGTCGAGCAGCTGCCCTTCTCGACGGTCTTCACATACGACGCGAGCGGCAGCATGGGCGCCTACCTCTCCTATGTATCGGCGGCGCTGCGCGGCTTCGCCGCGGACATCACGCCGGGTGAGGAGGCGGTCCTGGTGTTGCCCTTCGACGGCGATCCCCTGCTGGACCACTGGAGTGATGACCCCTACGAGGTCGAGAACGCGGTAGCCGGAGTCGGACAGGTGAGTGGCACGAGCGCTGCTGAGAGGGCCCTCATCGCGGCCGGGATGGAGCTCCACTCACGCCCTGGAGCCAAGGCCATCCTGATCGTCACGGACGCGGAGACGTCATCGTTCGGGGCGGGCGGACAACTGTGGCGCTCCCTCGAGAGATCTCCGCCCCGTCATCTTCACGCTCCACGTGGCCGGGGGCGGGATCCCGCCCTCACCACGCACCTCATGCAGGACTGGGCCCACAGCTGGGGCGGTCGCTACGAGTACGCCTTCTCGCAGGGGCAGATCTTCCGGGCCTTCGATCGCCTGGCTACGTGGTTCCGGCGACCGGCTGCCTACACGCTGTCCTATCGCTCCTCATACGTCTCGCATGAACCGGGCAGCCTGTCGCTCGTCGCAGCAGGAGGCGCAGACGAGACCCCCATCGCGGGCAGTGGGGTGGCGGTCGAGATCCTGCTCGATACGTCCGGGAGCATGCTCAAACGGATCGATGGCACACGGCGCATCGACGTGGCCAAGCAGGTGCTCACGCGACTGGTGACCCAGACGTTGCCGTCTGGCGTACCCACGGCCCTGCGCACGTTCAAGGCCGGGACGGGGGTCCTGCAAGAGCCGGCTGCTGGCACCGCTGGCCCCACTCGATCCGCAGGCCATGACGGCGAGCATCGAGGCCCTCAAGATCAACAACAAGACCAGGACTCCCATCGGCCTGACGTTGCAGCAGGTCACCGGGGACCTCGCCTCAGCGGAAGGGCTCAGGATCATCGTGCTCATCACCGATGGCAAGGAGACCTGCAAGAGTGACCCGGAGCAGGCCATCCGTACGCTGGTCGCGCAAGGCCTGGACGTGCGGGTCAACATCATCGGCTTCGACATCGATGACCAGGACCTCAAGCGGCAGATCGAAGGCTGGGCGACCCTCGGCAACGGCGCGTCCTTCGATGCGGCCAACTCAGAGGAGCTCGCGGCGAGCATCGCGGCCGCCCTCGCGGCCCCGTTCCGCGTTCTTGATGGCGATGGCCTCACCGTGGGCAGTGGCACCGTCGGCGGCGCCGCCGTGCCGCTGCCACCCGGCCGCTACCGCGTCGAGGTCCTGGCCGACCCCATCATCGTCCTCGATGACGTGGAGATCCCCGGCCGAGCAGGAAGTCCGCTTGACGGTCGCATCGCCGGTAGCCCCATAGTCCCCCGTCTACGGGGTGGCCGACATCTGGGCGACCGAGTTCGAGGCGATCGCGCCTGGGAACCCGCGCCACGTATGATCGTGCCCTGGATCGGCTGCGGCTGGACGCGCCGACATGATGGCCGCGTGGTAGGACCAGCGTGGCAGTCCTGGAGCATCGACCCTGAAGAGGCGGGGTCACCCACAGAGAGGTGGCGGATGTACCCTTCACGACCCGAGTCGGCTGCTCTGGCCCTGGCGATCTGTCTCGCCCTGTGCTGGCACACGACCACTCTCGCCCAGCCGGCGAGCCCTTCCCCTGGGCTGCCTGCCGAGATCGATATCTCGCCGATCACCGACCAGTCCGTGGATGACTCTGCGGCCTCCGGCATGCTCGAATGGGTGCGCATCGCCACGCCCGGGATCGGGAAGCAAGCAATCCTGAACGCCGTCGCCACCCTACCGAATGGCGAGGTGGTCGTCGTGGGTTTCGAAGGCAACGAGGCTTTCGCCCTGCGGTCAGCTGATGGGCTGGACTGGGAGAGCGTCGCCATGCCCGGCCCCAAGCGGAGCGACCCTGCGGCCGTGGCTGCCTGGCGCGATGGGTTCGTGGCAGGTCGATCCAGCTTCGACAGGCGAGGCCGCTTCACCGGCCTGGTGTGGATGTCCCCAGACGGCGCGACATGGTCCGAGCCGATACAGCTGAAGGATGCCTGGCTCTTCGACGTGGACGCGACCCCGGGCGGGCTCGTCGTTACCGGCCAGCATGTCCCAAGGCCCGGTCGGCCGGGAAGCGCGACGATGTGGACCTCGAGCGATGCCGAGTCCTGGCAGCGGAGCGAGGGACCCGACGTGGCCTTGATCGGTGACCTCGTCGTGGCACCGTGGGGTGAATGGCTGCTGCTGGGATGGGGCAAGAGAGGGGACTTCGAGGGCGAGCCGTCGATGTGGCGATCGGCGGACGGTGCGGAGTGGACCAGGCTGGCGCTGCCCATCGAGGCGAATGGGAGCCCCGGCTGGATCAACACGACCAAGTTCTCGGCCTCCGACGGCGCACTTCTGCTCGGCGTGACGTCGTCGGCGAAGGTCGCGCGGAATGCGAACAAGGATCTGGTGGGCGGCATCTGGCAGCTCACCGACGGGATGGAGTGGCGACGGGCGGCAATTCCCCGCGACCGGTCACGTCGGTCGCGTCCGGACCTTCGAGTGGCTGGGCATTCACGCTCCCGCCTACGACCCTGAAGTCGTATGACAAGTTCAGGCAAACGGATGCCCTCGTCCTGACATCAGCGGATGACTCGACCTGGGGCACGTCCTCGATCGAAGCTTTTCGTGGCGCGATGGTGACCGACGCGGTCCATCTGCCGGACGACCGGTTCGTGGCCGTGGGCGCCGGCAGCCCGGCCTTCGGACCGCCGCTGACCTGGGTGTATCAACCGACTGCCGGCGAGTAGCGGCCAGCGCGACACCCGCTTGCGGGGCCCGGCCCGGTGACGCGGCGGCCGGTGGCCGGGACGTCGGCGGAGGCGGCGAAGAGCGCGATGGATCGCATCGAGTGAACGTGCACCTTTGGGTCAGCCATCCGCATGACAGCTGCCGTCAGGACCGAGCGGTGTCGCTACGGTGCCGTTAGGGCGGGCGGCGCAGGAGCCGGGAAGATGACCCCACGGATGGCGTTCCAATCCGAGGTGTCCATCCAGGCATGCAAGCCATCGTGGGCGCCCTCGCCCACGAGCACCACGGCGCTGCCGCAGCAGTAGTCGCCCGCGTCCCTCGCGATGGGGGTGGAACCCTGCCAGGCTCCATCCTTGGTCTCGATGCGGTATGTCACCGACCCGAATTCGACCGACCCACCGGGCGTTGGACAGAGGTCCGAGTCTTCACTGTATGTCAGGGTCCCGTCCAGCCGCGGGTCGCTCATCTCATGGAGCGCCGGCCTCCAGGCATCGTCCCCCTGCTGGATGACAGCATCGACCGTCTCGTCCAGGCCCAGAAGGGGAGGTGGGCTGAGGATAGTCTTGGCGCTTGTTCGTCGCGACCGCCTTTCGGCTGTCTTGGCTCCCACCGTGGCGGGATGACCGTGTGGCTCCATCGTAGACCGCAGGCCAAGGGTGGACGGATGCGCGTGCGGTGGGGGCCGATCATCGTGACCGACCGGACCTACTGAGGACAGACCCGCCAGCGCCT
>CAVONF010000003.1:0-135723 GCA_963697275.1 uncultured Chloroflexia bacterium
CAACGCATTGAAGACCCTCGGCCATCGGACCACGCGCGGTGATTCAAATCGATCTTCGAGTTCGAGAGACCTGGCAAGCCTGATACGCGCTGATACCGATTGGACGGCGGCGCGACGAGAGGACCGCCTGATTGAGTGGGCTGGCTTCGAAGAGGGGGACCGCCGGAGCGCTCCGTGTGGTGTCGTCGCGAAGTGGAGTTCGCTGAACGGCAAGGCCGTGACGATGCGAGTCGAGTTCGAATGGCTCGAGGGCCTTACCTCGCCCGAATTCAGCTTCTGGGCCCGGCCGTCTTTCGCGTTTGCGATCGAAGGCCAGTGGATCGAGTGGGCGAGTTACGACCACCCAAGCGTCGAGCGTGAGATGGCCTTTGGAATCCGCGCGTTGAGGGACATTGCCCGCGTTCGACAGCGCCGAAGCAGCCGAGAGGGGTGCGCGAGAGCGCCAGCAGCGGGTCAAGGCGGAGCGGGCGACCCTCGACGGACTGTAGCCGGCTGCCAATCCTCGATAGCGGGCTGCCAGATTTCGGTGAGCCCCAAGGCCACCTGAGCCCTTCAGGGTCCTCGTCCTCCGCGCCGATCCAGGAGCGCCTCCATCGCAGCGCTTCTTAAGCCATCCTCGCTGGGCATCGCGAGAGGGCGCGCCACCAACACCGCAGCGACGCGTGAGTCATCGCTTTGGACGTCTTGCTGGTCGCGTCCCATCGTCTGGCTCCAGTGCGGTCGTTCCGAACGCTTCCGAACACATGGTGTCGTTCGAGGCTCATCGCGCCCCGATGGCTTGCTGTCATGCCCCGTCCATGCCCTCATGCAGCCATGGACACCAGCACCACGAAGGAGCGACCGATGGCCATCACCACGACCCGCGAGCAGCGCCGCATCGAGAACCACGAGCGCGCCCTGGCCGCCTATCTGGAGCACCACGCCGCCGCGGTGGCGCTCGTCGAGCGCATCCAGGTCGCCATCGCCAACCACGACCTCGCCCCCGACCCCGAGGCCATCACCTGGGGCACGGTCGGCGACATGGAGCGGGTTCGCCACGACCTCCAGGAGATTTGCGACTACCTGTTCAACGAGGGCGAGTACGCGGAGGCCTAGACGGACCACAGGAAGGAGAGCCACGATGACAACGGCGAAGACCAGCACCGAGCTCCGCCGCTGCACGGGCAGCGCCCGCTTCGGCATCGAGCCGCACGAGGCGCCGGTCGCGCGACTTCCCCAAGCAGCCCAGCCGCAAGGACGGCCTGGGCACGATGTGCACCGAGCACTGGCGGGCGTACGTGAAGGGCCTGCGGGAGGCGCGGAAGGTGGCGACGGTGGCCGACGAGGGACCGGAGGCTGACGCCGCGTAGCGCGACCGTCCGCCGCTCCACGGGCCCCGGGCGAACGTCCGGGGCCTTCCTGCGTCCGGTCGGGCAAGGACGCCACCAGCCGGCGGCGGCGCCCTCGGTGGCCCTGTGGGCCCGGGGCGGACGTCGCCTCGACCGGTGCGACCGTTCCTGGGGTCGGGCGGATGACGCCCACGGGGCGTTAGCACCCTGCTAGACAGCGGTGGGAGAATCGTGGCGTAGCGGGAGGCATTGAGACGCGGCCCCGTGGTGGCCGCCTTGGACCGCGCCGAGCCACTGGCGAACCCGGCCCGCCCGAGTATGGGGGACTTGTCATGCGCAGGTCGTGGGCCGCTGCTGCGGCCTTCCTTCTCTTCATGAGCGTCGGCGCGCTGGCGGCGTCCGCGGAGGAGTCCTCGACGTCAGCGAGCGTCGAGATCCCCGCGGTGTACGCGCACCCCGAGGTCCTCGTCGACGCGGCCTGGCTCGCTGCACACCTCGACGACCCGACGGTGCGGATCGTGGATGCGCGCATGCCCTTCGAGGCCTCGCTCTACGCGTCAGCACACATCCCCGGCGCCGTCTTCGTCAACGTGAGCAGCGACCTCTGCTGCCCCTCCGGCATCATGCCTGCCGATGCGTTCGCCTCGCTCATGGGCAGGCTGGGCATCGGGGATGACACGACCGTGGTCGTCTACGACACCGAGGGCGGCCGCTGGGCGGCCCGGCTGTGGTGGGCGCTGCACTACTACGGCCATGACGATGCGGCCATGCTGAACGGTGGCCTGCGTGCGTGGGTCGGCTCGGGCGGCGCGGTCGAGACCGAGGCGCCCGCTGTCGGGCCGGCCGTCTTCACACCGGAGGTCCAGCCACGCTGGCGAGCAACGATCGACGAGGTCAAGGCGGCCATCGATCGGTCCGCGGTCCATCTCGTGGACGCCCTGCCGCGGTCCAGCTACGCCGGCGATTGGCCCGACTTCGGCGGCGGACACATCCCGAGCGCGGTCAGCCTGCCGGCCCCCCGACACGCTCAACGAGGTCACACTCGCGGTCCACAGCCCGGATGTGCTCTCGCCCATGCTCATGCGCCTCGGGCTCGACCCAGCGCAGCGCAACATCACCTACTGCGGCGGCGGTGTCTACGGCGCCCACGATGCGTTCGTGCTCTACCTCATGGGCTTCGACGAGGTCGGTCTCTACGACGGCTCGCTGGGCGAGTGGACGAGCGACCCCTCCAACCCCGTGGAGGTCGTGCCCTGACATCACCGTGACCGCCGGGCGCCCGGCCATGGTGTCCCCGGCGCCATCAGGAAGCTGGCCCGTCCCACTCCGGGGCGGGCCAGCCCTCATCTCGGTCGCGCCCCTTTCGTGACCTCCGCCTCTTGCGCCCCGTGCTGCGGCCGTGGCGTCATACACGGCAGAGCGGGAGGCGCTGACGCACGGTCCACACCCTGGTCGCCGGGACCGTGCCGAGCCACTGGCGGACCCGACCCGCCCACAGCGGAAGGAGATCGTGATGCGGACCACGCGACACTCTCTCGGGGGAACACTGCTGGCGTGTCTCCTCATGGCGACGGCACCGCTACCGGGCGTGCTGGCCGCCGATGACAGCGCAGCCATGGCCGAACATCCCTTCGTCGGCGTATGGGTGGCTGACAGCGATCCCGGTGACCAGCTCGAGGGGAACGAGCTGAGCATCGTCGAGCCGGGCGGCTCGGTGGTGAACGTCCGACCCGATGCCAGCAACGCCGGGTGTGGGCCCCGACCGGCGAGCGCAGCGCGGACATGACGTTCTACGTCGCCATGACCGATCCTGAGGCCGGGTTCCTCGGCTTCATGCTCATCCGTGGCGACGCCGTCGTATCCGAGGATGGGCAGACCTTCAGTGGGACCTGGACCATCGAGTTCCCGCCCGCCGTGGTCGCAGCGACCGGGATGCCCGCCGGTCAGCTCGGGCCCGGCGAAGTGACCGGACGACGTGTCGACCTCGAGTCGATGGGCACTCCCGTCGCGCCCTGGCCGCTGCCGGCTCCTGCGGAGGAGGGGGCAACGGGCGAGGGGAGCTCCGAGTAGCAGCGACCATGGGCAGCAGGCCCTCGTGCACTGACCGACGGCCCGTCCCGCGAGGGGCGGGCCTCTTCCTGGGTTCGCGCCCCACGAGCAAGGTGGGCGCCCTGTCGCGCCCGTCGGCGAACCTGGGAGTGGTGGTGGCCGTCATCGCTGCGCGCGCTCACGCCTCCGCCGCGAGGCACAGCGCGGCCCGCACAACACCGCCTGCCGGCGCCGACCGTCGAGCGACATGCCGCAGCAAGCGCAGATGCGTCCGGCAGGCCGGCGGCCGATGGCGGTGCGGTGGACCTCGCGCCAGACCAGGGGGCGGCCACGGCCGGGTCGGGCCTCGAGGTCGACGCCGCACTGGCGGCAGTGGCGGGGTGGGATGACCAGCGCCCGCAGCTGCGCCTTGCCCATCCGCGCCAGGGCCTCGAGGTCATCCATCACGGCCATCATCCCATCGGGCGACCGGGTTTCCGCATCAATACGGCGTAATCAGGCGAAACGCGGCCGCGTGCGTTACGTGCGGCGTGGTTCCCGGGCGCCGATGTCGCACACATGTATATGCCCCGGGCTTCAGCACCCTGGCTGGTGCACCTCGCGGCGCATCAGTCCGTCGGTCGGTGACCGCTCCTGCGTCCCCGTCACCGATCAGCGATGTCTCCAGAGGCGCCACGAACCGGCCGCCAGGAAGATCGCGCCGAGGGTCAGGCCGGCGAGACCTCCTTGCTGGAAGAGATCCTCAAGCCGCACGCGATGCCAGGCGTGCAGGACTGGACCAGCGGGTCCAGCGACTGGGCCGTGCATGCGGCTCCAGGCACCAGGAACAGGAAGCCCACCGCTACCAGCAACAGACCCACGTCGTCCGCCAGGTACCGCATCTCGAACACCCGCAGCGCTGCGGCACGAGTATCCTGAGCTGGGAGGCTGACTTCGTTGAAGGAGCCCCGGATGACTGCGCCTGAGCCAGCTGCGACCGCTGGCCCGACGATGGCCTCGTCCATGCTCGGGCTACCGACGGCGATGCATGGGCATCTACGAGTGCTAGCCTCCTCGAGCATGGCGACGAGCTCGTCGAGCTCGGCGTCGGGAGCGGTCATGTAGGGTTCGCACGGGAACGGGCTCCCGCCGCCCCTGGTCCGGTCGTGCGAGCCGCTATCACCCCAAGTTCACCCACACCACGGTGGTCACGACCCACGGGGCACCGCATGCGAACACGAGGAGGAGCCAGTCGCCGACGAAGCCCGCCACTCCGGAGCGGCGGAGCAGGAGCAGGGCCATGACAGCGGCGCACACCGGCAGGGCGACGATGCCGACGAGGACGCCGAGGAAGAACACCGCCATCGCCGCCATGCCCGGTGCCGGGTGACCGGGGACGTGGAGCGTGTCGATCACGAGCAGGTAGTGACCGAGGCTGTAGAGGAGCCCCGCCGCGACGCTGACCACGAGCGCGAGCCCGAGCCGATCTCGCCTGCCCGTGTCAGGAGCCTCGGGTCTCGGAGGACCGAGCGGCTGACGGTCATGGTCAGCGAGTCCAACGGGAGGACGCCGCGAACCTCGGCGCGGCCTGGCAACAGGTGTACCCCACCGTGGAGCTGACCGCGAACCCCGGCGCCGCTTGGCCACAGATGCACCCCACCCTGACACCGGCAGCGAGCGCGACCTCCCGGTGTCACTGCTATTCGTCCACGGCTGGCTCGGGAGGTCAAGGGCTGGACGGCCTAGCGACCCGGAAGGCGTGATGGCGTGTGATACCCGCAGCTACACGGTATGCACCACCCACCGACGACCTCATGGGACGGGCAATGGCTCCTCGGGCCTATAGCCCCCACAGGTGCTGCCACGTCACGAAGGTCCCGACGAGCAGACCCGTAACGGAAAGCCCGAGCAATAGGGCGGTGTTTGTCCGGTCGCCTTTGCGCACCAGAAACCAGAGGACAACCCCCACGACCACACCGACGAAGTAGACAAGAAGGACGCCCGCAAGGAGGAGGATCACAGCGCCTTCGACGGGTGGTGGCTTTTCGGGGTCGGGCCGCCAATCGGCAAGGACGAAGTACGGCAGGAGTCCCAGCAGCAACCCGACCGTCAGCGCCCCGACGGGCCCGAGCAGGGAACTTCGGTCCCTCATGGCTCTCATCATCCGCTCGAGCCGCTGGCCGGCAAGGGACGAATGGCCCGCGACTCAAAGCGTGACGACCGAGGCACGCCCCGCGAAGACTCGTCACCCCTCAGGTCGTGTGACATCAGCAGGTACGCGGTACGCACTACCTGCGGACGCCCCCTCAAGGGAGAGCGGGGGACCTCGGGCTCAGAGCACGGTCCACGTCAGGATGAACCCGGCACCGAGACCTAGCACTGAGACGAGACCAAGCAACAGGCAGCCGAGGCCCGGGGAGTCCGCGGGGCCCTTGGGGGGCTTCAGGAGCCAGACCCACCAGATGACGCCGACGACCATCGGCAAGACCACCAACGAGAGGACGTGGAAGGCCCAGACGCCCAGCAGCCATTCCCCACGGTCGCGGTAGCCACCGAACTCCCAGAGGAAGTGGGGGGCGATTCCCAGCAGCACTCCAGCCGCGACCGCCGCGATGAGCGCGACCGTGAAGCTTCGGTCCCTCATGGGCCCCATCATCCGCTCGGGCCGCTGGCAGGCAAGGGACGAATGGCCCGCACCTCGAAGGGTGACGACCGAGGCCCACCCCCCCCGAGATGCAGGCCCATTCCCGCACCCGGACTTCGTGACGTGACCTCCGCCTCTTGCACCCCGTGCTACCGAAGCGGCACCCTCGCAGCAGAGCGGGAGGCCACGACGCACGGCCCACACCCTGGCCGCCGGGACCGTGTCAAGCCACTGGCGGCCTGCCCGAGAGGTGACTCGGACCGAGACGTACCGACGGGCGGAAGCATCCAATTCCCTGTGCTGCATGGTCACGCGATGACGGCCAGGGACGCCGTGACATCGCGGATCGCCCGGCCCAGTAGCGGCCCCAGGTGCCGTTCAGACGGAGCAGCCGCAGCTGCAGCAGATGGCTGACGCCACGCCGGAACCAGCTCATGCCACGGATCTTGAAGCGACGGGCGATGACGATGTCGACGCCCTTCTCCATGGGCCCTGAGCGGCCAGCGGCACGATGCGGTAGTTGGCGATGGCCCGGGCGTTGTTCGCGACGTAGCCGATGACGGCCCGACAGCGGGAGGCCTGCTCGGGGTCGTCCGTCTCGAGCGCGCGGGCATGGGCGCGCAGGATCGCCAGGAGCGCCTCGACATCGCCGGGGGCTGCCGCCCCCGGCGCCGCCGCGAGGACGTCACCGTGCTCGCGGCCGGTGCCGAAGCGGAGCTGCTCGACGAGGTGGTACCAGTCGAGCAGCTCGATCGCGTCGGGGAAGCTGCGCTCGCGGATCCATCGATCGCGGCGGCCCCGTCCGACACGAAGAGGATGCGCCGGGCCTCGTAGACGCCCAGCTCCGCGCAGAGGGCGGTGAAGCGCTCCGCGAACGTCGTCCACGACCCGGTGTCGCCGACGAGATGCCGGTCGAGGAGCCGGCGGCGGTCCTTGCCGATCCGCTCGACGCCGCTGAAGACGAGCCCGAGCTTGACCTCCAGGTGGGTGCCGGAGCCGCGGTCGTTGACCATCGTGCCGTCGGCCTGGACCCAGACGTCCTCCTCGGATGGGGCGAGCGTCGGGCCGCGCTCCGGGTGGGTCCCGAAGACCGCCTCCTGGCGGGTCGCGATCTCGGCCTCGAGGTGGGTCCCTTCCTCCTTCACCCAGGGGTGGAGCTGGCCGTGGCTGACCGGCAGGTCGCGCAGCTCATCGAGCGCTCGAGCCGTCCTGGCATAGGAGAGCTCGGTCACGAGCCAGAGGGCCCGCTCGCGGACCCCGAGGGTGTGCTGCACACGGGGCTCGAGGCCGAGCGCCGCGTCGAGGGGCATGACCTCGGCCCCACAGGCACCGCACCGATAGCGACGGCGGGAGAGCTCGACCTCGCCCGCGAGGGTGACGAGGCGACGGCGGGCCCGGCCGTTGGCCTTCAGGATGCCGCCGCAGTCGACATGCCCGCGGCCCACGACGAGCGCAGCCTCGAGCGCGCTGACGATCTCCCGCCACAGTCGCTCCCCGACCTCCGCCAGGCCAGCGCTGACGGCACGCTCGAGCGAGCCGATGTCGGCACCCTCCGGATGCAGCTCGATGGTGAGCGTGACCGGGACGGCGATAGACTGCATGGCGAGCCCCTTCGGTGCTGGTTCCAACACCTCCAGCGTACGGATGGGGCTCACCCTGTTCCCGCCGCGCCAGCACAGACGTTTGGATGCAAACCCGACGGGCTGGAGCTGTTGACAGCCCCTCGCGCGGTGGACTACCCTGCCGCCTTCTCGGTCGCGTGCGGCGGCCCCGGTGGCCTGGCCGATCCGGCGACCCACCGTGATAGGGGGCGCGTGGGGGGAGAAGGAGGGTGCCGTCATGGCCGCACCGCCACCACCCCTGGACCGTCCAAGAGAGCAGCGCGGCTAGCCAATGCTGCTCGGCGACTGGCTCATCCTCAGCGGGATGGCCATGCTCATCATCGGTAGCGGCGGGTGGATCCTGCTCGAGTGGGTCGCGATCCTCCCGTCGCTGGGCCGCTCCGAACGACAACGCCGTCCCACCACGCACCCCTCGTCGCCGACCCCGACGTGGTAGTAATCACCGGGGGGAGCAGGACGAGCCGCAGGCCCTCCACGTCCGCGGCCAGCTCGATGGCGTCGCTGAGCGTGGCCCCACCGGGCGTGCAGGGACCGACGCGCCCGGGTCTCACGGTCGTGGCGGACGCGGAGCTGCTGGCCACGCCAGGGAACGGTGAGCGGGTCGGGGGCCTTCACGACGCTGGGCTAACGGTCGTGCCGCGCCGGGCCGGATGGCACTCCACGCGGTCGGGTCCGGTCCCGTAGCTTCCGCCATCGGGACACCGCACGCCTCCCGCTTTGGCGCTGCGTTCGCGCCCGAAAAGGCCCGTCGCACACTGACGGGCCTCTCCTCATGCCGCTGGACCCCGACCCTCTTGGCAACGCGTCGATGAGCCTGGTCCATCGTCGGAGACACCGCACCACCTTCGTGACCTCCGCCTCTTGAACGACGTGCTACCCCTGTGGCGTCATACGCAGCAGAGCGGGAGGCGATGACGCACGGCCCACACCCTGGCCGCCGGGACCGTGCCGAGCCACTGGCGGCGGCCCGTCGAGCGAGAAGGGTGCAGGCGATGCAGCACAGCCGTCAGGAGATCCGGGTGGAGGCACCCGTCGAGCACGTCTGGGCGCTCTTCGCGGACACGTCGCGCTGGGAAGAGTGGATGCCCGCGAGGTTCTCGGAGTTCAGTGGCCCGGTGGACGAGGTCGGGACGACGTTCGTCCAGAGCGTGCGGGTCATGGGCTTCGAGCAGAAGATGACGGGCACGGTCGTCGAGTTCGAGCCGCTGCGGCTCTACCACGATCACGTCGAACCCGGGCCGTTCGACAGCACCTTCCGCTGTGAGCCCGATGGTGAGGCGACCCGCTTCGTCTTCGAAGCCGACTACGAGCTCCCGGCCCAGCTGCCGGGCGTCGTCAAGCGTGTCGTGAACTCGGGCTGGATCGCGCGGAACCACCGCAAGATGCTGGCCGACTTCAAGGCCCTCGCCGAGGCGAAGGTCCCGACACACGCCTGACCGCACCTCACTGAGGCCCGTCCCAGGAGCGGCGGGCCTCTTCCTGGTCGCCCCGCAACTCATGACCTCCGCCTCTTGCATCCGGAGCTACGTCCGTGGCGTCATACCCGACAGAGCGGGAGGCCATGACGCACGGCCCACGCCCTGGCCGCCGGGACCGTGCCGAGCCACTGGCGGGACCGGCCCGCGCATCGGGGAGGGGGTCTCAGCATGCGTCAGCTCGTCTCCACAGCCCTCGTGGCCTGCATCGTCGGGGCCCTTGCGGGGGCCAGCTTCGGAGCCATGGCCCAGGCCCCGGCCGAGCCACCGGTCACGACCACGGCGCTCAACGCGGATACGGTGGACCGCTTGAGCGCCGTCAAGGCCACGAGCAAGAAGGCCAGGCGCAAGAACAAGCTCGTGGCCACCGACTCGAAGGGCTTCCTGCCAGCCAACATCGTGAAGGCCAAGTGGGGCCTCATCGGCGGCAAGCCCGCCTTCCTGGCCGATGACCAGATCGCGTGGAACGAGGTCCAGGGCATCCCGGCGAGCCTCGCCGACGGTCAGATCGGCTGGGCGAGGTGGCTGGCATCCCCGCGAGTCTCGCCGACGGGGTGGACGATGCCGGGGTGACGGGCCTCAAGGTCATCCGGGCGTACGGACCGGGCACCACGATCTACGCCAATGCCACCGGCACGGCGTACGGCCGTGCCACCGTGACGTGCCCAGCGGGGTCCAAGGTCACAGGCGGCGGCTTCTTCGCGTCGAACGCCCTCGACTTCCACCTGGGCACCTCCCTGCCGAGTGACACGACCACCTGGTACGTAGATGGCTACAACACCGAGCCCAATGGGGCTGGAGGCACCTCGGTCACCATCCAGGCCCTGGCCATCTGCATGAGCGTCGAGCCTGCGGGTGCCTTCACCTCGGCCAAGAAGGGCCCGCTGCCTGCCCGCGTGAAGCGGGCCCAGAAGTAGGGGTGACGGCTGGCGTGGCCATCGTGTGCTCCATCCCGCGAGGACTGTGCCACATCCCGTGTCGGACATGGCGCGAGGCAGGTCGTGACCTCCGCCTCTTGCACCCCGTGCTACCGATGTGGCGTCATACGCAGCAGAGCGGGAGGCCATGACGCACGGCCCACACCCTGGCCGCCGGGACCGTGTCGAGCCACTGGCGGGACCGGCCCGCGTCGTGTGTCGGGGGGCAGCCTGATGCGAAGGGTCGTACTGGGCGCGGCCGCGGTCGCGACCGGCACCGTGGTCTGGCTACGCTCCGCAGGACGCCTCCGAGCGATGCCGAAGGCGGCCGCCGGTGTCTTCCCGAACGGCGTGCCATACACCCGGTGGGGCACGGCCGGCAAGAACCTCCTGTGGATTCGTGGGAGGTCCCGGCGAGTCAGCCCCGCGGGGACTGAGCGTGGTGCTGGCCAGGTTCTGGCTCCGACCGTACCTCGACAGCGGCTACACCGTCTGGATGGTGTCCCGGAAGCAGCACATGCCCATGGGCTACACCATCGCCGACATGGCCGAGGACTACGCGCAGCTGATCGCCGACCGCTTCGACGGTCGGATCGACCTCGTGCTCGGAGAGTCCTACGGCGGCATGATCGGCTTCTGGCTGGCCGCCCGCCATCCGGAGTGCTTCGCTCACATCGCCATCGTCGCCGCCGGTGCCTACGTGCCCGATGAGCGCGCCCGGACGATCGACCTCGAGTTCGCCCGCTTGCTCGCGGGCCGGACCGGCGAGGCCGGGGCCCTACTGGTCCGGTTCCTCTACCCCGACATGCGCGTCCCGGGTGCGGCCCGGGTCGTCGGAGCGGTCCTGGGGCACCTCATGTTCGCGGAGACCCACCCCTACTACCGGCACGACGTGCTGATCGAGGCCCAAGCCGACCTGGCGTTCGACGCCCGCGAGGTCCTGCCCGAGATCCGGGTACCCGTCCTGCTCATCGGCGGCGACCGCGACCAGTACACACCGAAGTCGGTCTACGAGGAAACGGCGCGGCTCATCCCCGACTGCACGCTCGTGCTCTACGAGGGCAAGGACCACCTCGGAGCGATCAATGACAGGCGTCTGCACCGGGACGTGCTCGACTTCGTGGCGCGGCAGCCGAGGACCCGCTCGGCTGAACGGCCTCGCGGTCCGGTCCCTGAGCCGGTCGTCGGCAGGGCCTGACCGCTTGTTCGTGACCTCCGCCTCTTGCACCCGGTGCTACCGCCGTGGCCTCATACCCCACAGAGCGGGAGGCCACGACGCACGGCCCACGCCCTGGCCGCCGGGACCGTGTCGAGCCACTGGCGGACCCGGCCCGCCCGGGCTAGAGGGGGTGTCGTGATGCGCCGAGTCGTTTCCTCGCGGGTGTGACGAGGCCGCCGTCACGGGCGTCGCGTTCGCTCACGACCGCCTCCCGAGGTCAAGGACCGGAGACATCCCTGTCGTCCGGGGACGATACGCAGTACACGTGGTACGCACCGGGCGGACCGGAGGGCTTCTGGTTCAACGGGCCCGTGGGCTGGGCCTTCGCGAGGATCCAGCCGCTCAGCCACGCGGGCGTCTACACGGTCGTGGCCGAGATGCTCGACCTGCGGCCCGAGGACGAGTTGCTGGACATCGGCTGCGGACCCGGAGCGTTCCTGGCCACGAAGGCGCGGACAGGTGCGACGGGTCGTCGGGCCTCGATGCCTCCCCGACCATGCTGCACGCGGCCGAGAAGCGCCTGACGGAGCGCATCGCCGCGGGCACGGCCCGGCTCGTGCGGACCAGCTCCATCGAGCTGCCCTTCGGCGACGACGAGTTCACGGCGGTCACGGCCATCACCGCGCCGGCCAACCTCGCCGAGGTGCTCCGGGTGCTCCGCCCGGGCGGACGCTTCGTGTGGGTGGACGAACTCACCGCCGACCCGAAGAAGCCCTCCGCCGAGCGGACGGGCCGCTTCGGCTGGAGCGAAGCCGACTTCCGAGGCATCCTCGGGGATGCCGGCTTCATCGAGCTGTCCGTCCGCTACGAGGACGTGTCGTTCCTCGCCGACAACCGCATCGTCGCCTGCCGCAAGCCGGCCGCGACGCGACCGGAGGCAGCGGTCGGCATCGGCGAGCCAATGGTTGACGCCGAGAAGGATGCGACCCCGGCGGAGCCCATTCCCACCGGCTGACGATGGGCCCGACCAGGCAGGACGTGCTCGCTGACGAAAGGAGGCCAGGGATGGAGACCGAGAACTGGTATCTCAATCACAAGTCCGAGATCATGCGGCAGGTGAGGCTCTTCGTCCGGCCCTGCAGGAAAGACCTTACCGAGGCCTACGGCAAGGCGGAGGGAGAGGCCATCGCCAAGGAGACGCTGCAGGGCCTCGAGGTCCTGCTCCCAGACCTCCCCTACATCGGCGGTGATGAGAACCGCCTCACCCAGGCCCTGTACGTGACGGCTGCCTGGCTGGCCATGTACCGCTCGCTCCGGGCGCGTGGGGCCTCGGTCGAGGAGGCCGCCCGCCTCATCTACCAGGGGACAGCGAGCTTCTTCGACAGCTTCCCGACACGCTGGCTCATGCGCTGGCAGGGCCGACGGATGCTCCGGCCGGAAGTTCCTCGAGCAGCGCAAGCACGTGGCCGCCATCAGCCAGCAACGCCGTTACCGCGGACGACTGGGTGTTCGAGTTCGTCGAGGGCGACGGGCACGACTTCGCGTTCGGCGCGGACTACACCGAGTGCGGGGTCGTCAAGTACCTCGCCCGCGAAGGTGCCCCGGAGCTCGCTCCGTACCGGTGCTGGCTCGACTACCCCCAGTTCGCCGCGATGCACCTGCGGCTCGACCGGACCGAGACGATCGCGCAGGGCGGGCAGCGCTGCGACTTCCGGGTCAGTCGGCGGAAGCCTGTGCAAGTCGAGCCGGAGTTCCTGCACGCCTGACGGACCCGGCGACAGGGCCGGGCGCCCTGTTCACGCCCATGGGCCCAGCCGGGCGACCCACCGTTCACGCCCGGTGCGTCCGGCGCCTGACGCGCGAGCGGCAGCGCTCCCCGCAGACGACCGCCTGACGGCGCCGGCCGGCGAGCGACACGCCGCAGCCCGGGCAGACGCGTCCGCCGGGACGGCGGCCGCTGGCGGTGCGGTGGGCCTCGCACCAGACCAGGGGGCGGCCAGAGCCCGATCGGGCCTCCAGCTCGACGCCGCACGCGCGGCAATGGCGAGGTGGGGTGACCAGCGCCCGTAGCTGCGCCGTGCCCAACCGCGCCACGGCCTCGAGGCCATCCATCACGACCATCACCCCAACGGGCGACCGGGTTTCCGCATCAATACGGCGTAATCAGGCGAAACTCGGCCGCGCGCGTAACGTGCGGCGTGGTCAGACCCGGCAACGACCGGGGCATGCGCGCCATGATCAGGCCGGTCTTGGCGGTGGCTCCGAAGATCAGGCCCAGGCCCAGGAATGCGAGGGGAGCGATGAACCACCAGTACGTCGTCTCGGCGCTCGCGAGTGCGAACAGTGCGGTCGCGGCGGCCATCATGAGCATCGACGCGAGGATGACGCGCACATAGCCATGACGACGCGTCAGCACCGGGGCGTAGAGGCCGCCGAGGAACAGCGGCACGATGTGCGGGATGAGCGCAGCGACCGCCAGCCATTCGCCCCAGTCGCGGACGATCTGCAGGTACGACCCGAAGTAGAGCAACGGCGCATTGAGGGCGAAGGACATGAACACCCCCACGAACAGCGCCACGATGATCATCCGGCTGGGCGTGACGCCTGCTGGGAAGATGCCCCTGCCCCGCCGGCGTCGGATGACGGCGATCGCGAGCCCGATCGCTCCGAGCAGCAGGAGGCCGAGCATGGCGAGGACATCCGCTTCGCCCGGGAGCAGCACGATGAGGAAGGTCGCGATGGTCAGTGGGATGGCCGCGGTGAGTGCCTGACCCATGACGTGCCTTCGCTTCAGTTCGCTGGCCGAGCGGCGCTCCGGTACGCGTGACCAGACGAGGTAGAAGGCGAGGCTGCCTGCCGCCAGGGGCAGGAAGTAGATCGCCCACACGCCGATGAGGTCGTGGAGCACGTCCTGGATGACCGGCGCGACGATCTGGGCCACGCCCATCGACGCCAGCCCCAGGCCGATCCCGATGTCCTGCACCGTGCGTTCGGGGAAGGCATCGGCCACGATGGCGATGCCCAGGGGCATGGCAAAGCCGCTCCAGAAGGCTCCCAGAAGCCCGGCGATGAGCAGCCCCTCGTCGCTCTGGAAGACCATCCCGAAGAGGCACGTCGCCAGCAGTCCCGCGAGACCGGCGAGCAGCCAACGCCGATGTCCGGTGACGTCGCCGGTGGCACCGCCGAGCAGCAACGTCCCGGCGCCGAGTGCGATGCCGGCGATGACGACGAGGCCCAGCGAGCCGGGGTCCTGCTTGAGGTTCCGCTGGATGGCTTCCGCGCCGGGCGAGAAGTAGGGCGGGAAGATCGACAGCGCGAACATCGCAGCGACGCTGGCCAGCAGCACGCTGACCCGCTCCGGCTGTTCCCACAGTGCCGGGACCTCCGGCGGCACCCGTCCGCGGTAGCGGTCCGGGATGCGGCCCAACAGCCGATCTGGCAGGCGTTCACTCACGCGGACGAGCCTCGGGTCATCATCCCGATGCTAGGACGTCGCCGCCATCGGATTCCGGAAGTGTGCCGCACAGGCGCTTCCGGGGGCACGATACTGTGCGCGCATCACCCGCACCGCGGAGCCCACCGTGAACGAGCAGGCGACGGCGTCCGAACCGAAGACAGCGTTCGAGGAGCGGCTTCAGACGGCGCCCCAGAAGCCTGGTCTGGCGCATCGCATCGCGTCTGTCTGGAAAGACGAGTACGACACGGCCATGAACTGGCCACGTGGCAAGCGGCACCTCGTCACGCGCGGTCTGACCATCCTTATCATCAACACCATCGCGCTGCTGCTCGTGAGCGAGTTCATGGACGGCATCCACTTCTCCGGCGACGCCTGGGAGGACATCTTCGCGGCGCTGCTGGTCACGCTCGTTGCCGGCGCGTTCACGTTCCTGGTCCGTCCGTCGTCTTCGTGGCCCTGGGCATCAACAACGTCCTCGTGACCGCGGTCCTGACCATCGTCTTCATGGGCCTGACCCTGCTGGTCGGCGCGGCTCGTGCCAGGCATCGAGGTCGATGGATTCATCGTCGCCTTCATCGCCTCGATCCTCATCGCCGCGGTCAATACCATCCTCGTGGGCATCATCGGGCTCGACGAGGACGAGTCCTTCTTCCGTCACTCGATGAAGCGCATGGCACGGGTGGGCGGCGATGTCGACGACCGGCCAGGCCCGGGCTTCGTCATCCTCCAGATCGACGGGCTCGCTGAGCCCATCCTGCGCGACGCCCTGCGCACCGGCTACATGCCGTTCCTCAATGACTGGCTCAGCAACGGCACGCACCGCCTGGGCAAGTACGAGGCGCTGGCACCGTCGATGACCAGCGCCGGCCAGGTGGGCATCCTCCACGGCGTCCAGCCGGGCATCCCCGCGTTCCGCTGGTGGGAGAAGGAACGCAACTACCTCATGGTCAGCAACCATCCCGACGACGCCTTCGAGATCGAGCGCCGGGCATCGAACGAGCGGGACCTGCTGCGTGACGGGGGCGCCAGCATCAGCAACCTCGTGTCGGGTGGAGCCACGCGTGCCATCGCCACAAACAGCCAGCTGGGCAAGCAGGGCCAGGGACTGCAGATGAAGTCCTTCAGCATGTTCCTGTACAACCCTTACAACCTGACTCGCGGGATCGCCCAGTTCGTGACCGCGGTCATCGTCGAGTACTTCCAGGCCCGGCGGCAGCGAGTCCGCGATGTCAAGCCGCGCATCGCCCGGGGCATGCCCTTCCCCTTCCTGAAGGCCAGCACCACAACCATCCTGCGCGACATGGTCGTCGATCTCATCATCGGCGAGATGGGCCGGGGTACGCCCGTCATCTACGCGGACTACCTGGGCTACGACGAGGTCGCCCACCACGCCGGCCCGGAGCGGCCTGAGACGATGCAGCAGCTGGACCGCGTCGATCGCATGATGCGCTCGCTCTCGCGCGCCGCCGAGGATGCGCCTCGCGACTACCATTTCATCCTCGTCTCGGACCACGGCCAGACCCAGGGCGCGCCCTTCGAGGACCGCTACGGTATCGGCCTCGAGGAGCTGGTGCGCTCGCTCATGGAGGGTGACGTCAGCTCGCTCGACGCCTCGAACGATGTCGAGGGCTGGGGGCCCATCAACACCTTCCTGACCGAGGCCAGCCGAGCGCCAGGGGCCTCAGGCCGCATCGTCAGCCGCGCACTGCGCAGCGACACCGAGGACGGCGTCGTCCACCTCAACGACGAGGCCGAGGTCAAGGGGGCGACGCGGCGAGGACGAGATTCCCGACCTGATCGTCGCCGCCTCGGGCAACCTCGCCAACATCTACTTCACCGAGATCCGCGAGCGCGTCAGCCTCGAGGGCATCGCCAGGATGCACCCCGAGCTCATGCCCGGGCTCATCCGCCACGAGGGCATCGGCTTCATCATGGTGCGCTCCGAGGAGCACGGGCCCCTGGTCATCAGCCGCGACGGGGTGCGCAACCTCGAGACCGACGAGGTCGAGGGCGAGGACCCGCTGCGCTGGTACAGCGAGCACACCGCCGGCAACCTGCGCGAGCTCGACTCGTACCAGCACATCGGCGACATCTTCATCATCAGCATGTACGACCCTTCGACCGAGGAGGTCGCGCCCTTCGAGCACCAGGTCGGCTCACACGGCGGCCTCGGCGGCCTGCAGACGAAGGCCTTCGTGATGTATCCCGCCGCCTTCGCCACCCAGGACAAGACGGTCGACCTCGTCGGCGCGCAGGAGGTCAACCGCAAGATCCACGAGTGGATGGACCGGGCCAAGGAGCTCTACACGACCGGCGCGGCGCCGGAGGAGGTCGCCGTCGAGGAGGAGCACGAGCTGCCCTCGGTGCTCAGGACCAACGAGCGCGACATGCCGAAGAAGGCGTCCCAGCAAGCGCGTCGGAGCAGCCAGGAAGGGCCGATCCGCCGACAAGGGCGCAGCCGCAGCGGGTGCGTCGGAGGACCGATGACGGACGGATCCCGAGCCCACCCGGGCAGACTCGGATGAGCCGGCCACGGGCGCAGCGACCCAAGAGGCTGCCGACCGGTCGGCCCGCAAGCGGATGCTCATCGGTCTCGGCGGCACGCTACTGGTCCTGGTCGTCGTCTTCTGGTTCATCTTCACCTTCGTCATCGACCCGCAGGTCGTGGTCGACGCCTTCCTCAGCCTCGACCCTGTGGCAGCTCGCGGTCCTGGCGCTGATGTCCGCCGCCACGTACGTCCTGCTGGGCATCACGCTTCAGGAACATCGCTGGGTGACCTGGGCGTCAAGGACGCCACGCTGGGCATGCTCGCTTCGCTCGCGGTCAAGGGCTCGATCCCCGGACCGATGGACACGGCCTTCCGCTTCCGTCTGGCGATCGCCTACGACTACTCGGTCGAGGAGTCGACGCTCAGCGCCGCCATGCTCAAGGCGCTCGACTGGATCGCGCGCCTGCTGATGATCCCCATCGCCATCGGCATCCTGCTCATCTTTGGCCAGGGCATCGCCGGCCTCGAGTGGCTCGCCGTTCTTGGCCTGACCGTCAGCATCGTGGGCATCGCGCTGCTCGTCGGCGTCGTCCGGTCGGAGCGCCTCGCGAAATGGGTCGGGGACAGGTTGCAGGATGCGGTCGGCTGGCTCATGGGCAGGCTGAATCGCGAGCCCCCGCACGGGCTGACCGACCGGGTCATGGGCCTGCGCGAGATGGGCAGCACGCTGTTGGATACGACCGGTCTGCTGGGCCTCGGGCTGCAGATCATCATCCAGGCCGCCTGGGCCTCCATCCTCACGCTGGCGATGGCCTTCGTGGGAGTCGACTTCGACATCCTGGCGGTATCGGTCGTGTGGGCCTCGGTCGCACTCGTGTACATGCTGCCCATCGGGCCCGGCTTCATCGAGATCGCCTACGTCGCGCTCTTCGGACTCGCCATCGGCTTCGACGACCCGATGCTGGATCTCGCCGTGGCCGGCGTCATGATCTTCCGCCTCTTCCAGTGGCTCATCCCGATCCCCATCGGCTACGGCCTCATCTTCTACTGGCAGAGACGCGACAACTTCAACCTGCTCTCGACCGAGTCAGCCCAGGTACCGGCTGGTAAGCCCGGCGAAGGTGAAGCGTGACCGAGCAGCGCCAGGTCGACCGTGGCGAGCGCATCGACCGCTATGGCGAGATCGCCGGCATCCTCATGGACGAGCGGCTGTACGAGCTGCTCACGCCAGGCACGCTCGATCGGCTGTTCGTCGGCCCTGCGGCCAAGGCCCGGCCGGTCGAGGATGACCCCATCGAGGCCCGTGTGCGGCGCGCGCTCGAGCGACTCGGCCCCGCCTTCATCAAGGCCGGCCAGCTGGCTGCGACGCGGCGTGACCTCGTCGCGCCGGCCCTCGTGGCCGAGCTGGAGAAGCTGCAGGACGACGTGCCGGCGGTGCCCTACGAGCAGATCGTCGCACGCATCGAGGCGGAGCTCGGCGCCCCGCCCGAGGTGGTCTTCGCCACGTTCGAGACCGAGCCGCTCGCGGCTGCGTCGATCGGGCAGGTCCACCGCGCGACGCTGCCCGACGGGCGACGGGTCGTGGTCAAGGTCCAGCGACCCGGCGTCACCGAGCAGATGGCCGTCGACCTCGACATCATGGAGCGCCAGTCGCGCTCCGCCGGCAAGCGGCTGTCCATCGCGCGCGACCTCGACGTGCCCGGCGTGACCGCCCGTTTCCTCGAGGCCCTCCGCTCCGAGCTCGACTACCTGCGCGAGGCCCAGCATATGGAGCTCTTCCGCGAGCGCTTCGACGAGGGAGGGGAGGTGGCCATCCCCTGGGTCGACTGGGAGCGCACGACGTCACGCGTCCTGACGATGGAAGAGCTCGACGGCATCCCCGGCACGCGGACCGCCGAGATGGACGCCGCCGGCGTCGACCGAGCGGCCATGGTGCAGGCTGGCGTCAACGCCTACTTCGTGCAGATCTTCGAGATCGGTTCGTTCCACTCCGACCCCCACCAGGGCAACCTCTTCGCCATGACCGACGGACGGGTCGGCTTCGTCGATTTCGGTCGCGTCTCCACCATCTCCGACCGCGACCGCGAGCGGGCCATGGAGCTGGTGAGCGCGCTCATGGACTCCGACGAGGTGCGTGCGACCGAGGTGCTCATCGAGACCACGCGGGCCGACCCCTCCGTCGACCGGGCGGCGCTGCAGGTCGAGGTCGCCGATCTCATCGACGCCTTCACCGCCAAGGGCGCCAACGCCATCGGCCTCGACGGCGTCTTCGAGCGAATGTTCGGCATGATCCGCCGCTACGGGCTGCAGATGCCCGACAGCCTGGCCATGCTCTTCATCACCATGGGCACGCTCGAAGGTGTGGCCAGCACGCTCGACCCGGACTTCGACTTCGTGACCTCGGCCAAGCCGATGGTCGAGCGACTGCTGCCGCAGCGCTGGGGCCGGCAGCGCCTCGAGCGCGCAGCCCGCCGCTCCGGCTTCCGCTACTTCCGCCTCGTGGAGGACTTCCCCTTCCTGGCCGACCTCGTCCTGCGCCGGGCCGGCAGCGGCGAGTTCAAGGTGGCCGTCCGCCCGACCGAGACCGACGAGCTCGTCGACCGTCTCGATGGCATCGTCGACAAGCTGTCGTGGTCGGTCATCCTCGCCGCGCTCATCCTCGGCACGGCCATCCTGCTCTCTCGTAGCGACACCATCCCCGACTCGCTGATGCTGGTCATCGAGGTGGTCGCCATCCTGGGCCTCGCCACCGTCGGGTGGATGCTGGTCAGCGCCTTCCGGCGAGGCCGGCGCCGGAAGCGTCGCTAGCGGGCTGCGCGCAGCAGGCGAGACAGGTCGTCGCGGTGCGGCCGATCCCGGCGACGGGCAAAGGCCCGCGCACGCGTCTCGCTCGGGGATTCGCCGAAGAGGCGGCGGTACTGGCCCGCGAACTCCCCCTGGTGCGAGATGCCCATCGACAGGAGCAGCTCCAGGATCGTCCGTTCCGGCCGCGCCGGGTCGAGGAGCGCGTCACGCACGATGGTCACGCGTCGTCGAAGCATGTACTGGTACGGGCTGATGCCCACCGCGTGGCTGAAGGCATAGCGCAAGGTGCGCGCGGTCACGCCCACTCGCGCCGCCAGTTCCGCGACGGTAAGCATGGGGTCGGGCTCCGCCTCGATGGCAGCCATGGCGCGCCGATAGGTGCTGTAGAGATACACGCGCGGCGCCGGTGGTGCTGACTGGTCGGCCGAGTCCAGTGCCCTCGAGAGCGTGTCGAGCACGGCTCGTTGATCGGTTCGCGGCACCGTGGTGCGTGTCGACCCCGCAGTGACCATGGGCGCCACGAGCCTGGCGAAGGCATCCGCGAGAGCCCGCTGCGGATACACGCCGAACGCTGGCTCCAGCCAGCGTTCGAGGCCCGCGGAGGCCAGGAGCTCGTCGGGGATGTGCGCTTCCAGCGTGTGTCCGCCCGCCGGGCTGATGATCTCGTACTCGGTCCGTGGCTGGAGCAGCGCCAGTGACATCGGCTCGAGGCGGCGACCTCGGACCCTGAAGACGTCCCCGCTGCCGGTGGGCAGCACGAGGACGAACGCAGTGACCCCCTCGTCCTTGACGTAGACCTCGCGCAGCGCCGTCTCGGTCGAGTAGCGGTTGAGCATGATGCCCGGGAGGATCCTGTGTGACCCAGCGGACGTGGAAGTGCCAATGATCGAGCGGGACGGCCTCCAGCACCCAGCCAGGGAGGAACGCCCGATACGCCTCGACCTCCCCCAGCTCATGGAGGACCGGCGAGCCGCGCCAGACCGTCGTGTCGTCGTCCGTGTTCCGTTCTCCGATAGCACCTGGACCGAGTGCCATCGTATCCTTGCCCCTGCCGCCGCGCCCACCCGAGCGGGCCGTGCCCCTGCTGCCGGCCGGAGAACCGGCCACCATAGCGGCGGAGCGACGCAGTCAGTCGCTGAGCTCAGATGATGCGAGGACACGCACCTTGACCCTTGACTGGATGCAGGTGGTGCAGGCCACCGTCTCGGTCTGGACCCTGGTCGGCCCGCTATCGCGCGGTGTCTTCTTCCGCATGCTCACCGAGGGCAAGACCGCCGAGGAGCGACGCCGGGGTGCCATCACGGTCCTCGTGGCCGTGGCCGCCATCCTCTACACGTCTGCCATCGTCGGCCGCGAGCTGCTCGAGCTGCTTGGTATCAACCTCGGGGCCTTCGGCATCGCTGGTGGTCTTGTCCTCGCCGCCATGGGTTTCGAGATGCTCTCGGGCCACAACACGAGGGCTCAGGGCGGCGACGACGTCTACGCGGAGCCCGAGGAAGACGACGGCTACATCGTGCCTTTCGCCACGCCGTTCATCGCCGGACCTGGAGCGGATCACCGCGGTCATCACCCTATCGGCGCGGGGTGACGACCTCGGGTCGATCGTGACGGTGCTCATCGCCATCACCATCCCGTTGATCGCGCTGGTCTTCGGCATGTTCAAGTTGGGCAACCTGGACATCAGCCCCAAGGTCATGAAGATCATCGGGCAAGTGGGCGGCATCTTCATCGCCACCATCGGCATCCAGCTCATCCTTGGCGGCCTGGCCAGCTACATCGAGGGTCTCAGTTGATGATCCTCGGCGGGGGCCGCTGTCCCGGCACCCGCCACCTCAGGAGCGCATATGCCATCCCGCGGTCGGGTTCGACCACGGCCCCACGACGGGCGATGACCGCGATGGATGGCGGCCGCCAGCAGTCCCCCGGACGGGGCCCCGGCCTTGATCGTGCCCCCAGTAGCGTGACAAGCCGCAGATGAGTGCGGTGACCGGACCCGCCAGCACCGTCGACACGGAGGACCAGCCTCCGAAGCGGTCCCCGTTCGAGTGGTGGATGGTCTCGAACTTCGCGGTCGGCGCCGGGTTCGCGGCCTTCGTGGCGCTGCTCATCCCGCCTTACGTCACCGAAGTCACCGGCTCTGCCGCCGACGCCGGCATCGTGATGATGTTCATCAGCCTGGCGGCGGTCCTGGCGCCGGTGCTGGGGAACTTCGCCGACCGCTACGCGGCCCACCGTCTCGTGCTCACGGGCGGAGTCGCCGGCATGGCCCTGGCCTTCGCGATGTATGCGCTGTCGTCGGAGAACAGCGCGGTGCTCGCTCTCGATGCTCTCATCATGGGTGTGTCCATCGCGGCACAGCAGGCCGTGGCGCCGGTCTTCGTCATCGCCGCGGGACTCGACCAGGGCACGCAGGCCAAGCGCCTCACGACGCTGAACCTCGTCTACCCCGCTGGCCAGGTCGTCGGCGGCGCGCTGCTTGCGCGGCTGCCTCGGCGAGCCTCGGCTTCAGCGAGCGCTTCTGGATCGCCGCCGCGTTCATGGGCATCGCCGCGCTCGTGACCTGGTTCGGTAGCGCCGACGCCGCCAAGCGCATCCAGGCATCCCCGCCACCGAGCAAGGAGCAGGTCGACAGGACGCGGAAGTCGGGCCTGAGCGCGGTGCTCTTCTCCACCTTCGGCATCTACCTCGCGATCCTGGTGCTGAGCTCGATCACCAACAACGGCATCAACAACCAGATCGCCAACATTCTGCCCAACGTCTACGGCATCGACGCCACGACCACATCCGCGCTCATCTCGCTGGCGGGCCTCATCAGCCTCGGCTTCTATCTGGCGGCCGGCGCGATGATGGCCCGAACCGGAGCGCTCCCGACCTTCGCGCTCGGCGCGGTCCTGCGCCTCGTGGGCTCTGCGGGCATGGCCATCCTCGGCCTCGTCGCCAATGCGCCCGTGCTCATCGTGGCCGCCGCGATGCAGGCGCTCTACCAGGGCGCACCGTTCATCCGCATGGCCCAGCCGGTGGTGGGTGTGCGCTTCTCGACCTTCGGTGCAGGGGCCGCGGCCGGCTGGGTCATCGGCGCGTCGGCGGTGGGCTCGGCCATCGGTTCGTTGCTCGGCGGCTGGCTGGGCCAGAACGTCGGCTTCAACGCCATCAACTGGATGGGCGCGATCTCGGCCGCGGCAGCCATCGCGCTGCTGGTCTTGTATCTGTGGCCGGCCGACAGGCAGGGTGCTGGCAAGGGGGGCACCGGAACGACGGACACCTCGAGCGAGGATCCCCAGGGTGTGCCGGCGAACACGTGAATGCGGAGCCGAACGCAAGGCGCCGAGCCCGAGAGGTTCCTTGAGGCGCGACGGAAGGAGATGACGATGTCGAACCCGTATACGGTCGAGCGCAGCTGGCCACCTTACTTCCTCGAGCATCGCAAGCTGGTGGCCGAGCGACAGGGCACGTACAAGGCCGGGCCACACCCGGTCTGGACCGTCCACGTACCCGACGGCTGGATCGGCAACAGCACCATCATCGAGGGCGATGACGGCCTCATCGTCTACGACACCAGCGTGGGCCTGGAGGCTGGACGGGTCATCGCCGACGAGATCGCCAAGATCAGCGACAAGCCCGTCGTGGCGGTCTTCTACTCGCACCACCACGCCGACCACTTCGGTGGCACCAGCGCGCTCGTCTCGGAGGAGGACGTCCGCTCCGGCCGCGTCCGGATCTACGCCTGGGAGAACTTCGAGGCCGAGGTGGCGGCCGAGTTCGGCGCCATCATGCCCCGCCAGGCCGCCGGCGTCGGCTACTACGGCGGCGCCGTGCTGCCGCCCGAGGACCTCCATCATCATGGCATCGCGCTGAGGCTGATCGGCGGGACGAGCGGCTACATCCCGCCTACCCACACCTTTGACGCGGACACCGAGCTGACCATCGCCGGGGTGCGCCTGAACGTCTTCTACACGGGTGGCGAGGCCATCAGCGAGTTCGGTATCCACCTGCCTGACTTCGACATGGTCATCATCGGTGACGAGTTCTTCTACGGACTGCCCAACATCCACTCCATCCGCGGCTCCAAACCGCGAGAGCCGGAGAACTACATGCGGGCGCTCGATCGCGTCCGCACCCTGGCGCCCGAATGGCTCCTCGGCTCGCACATCATCCCCATCGAGGGCCGGGACACGATCGAGCGTGTCGTCACGAAGTCCCGCGATGCGGTCCAGTACCTCTGGGACCAGTCGATCCGCCTCATCAACCAGGGCATGACACCGGCGGAGCTGCAGCACGCCTTGCGGGACCTGCCCGAATGGCTCGTCGAGGCCCCGTACACGACCTCGACCTATGGCACGCCGTTCACCACCGTGCCGGAGTTCTATACCGGCTGGGTCTCTTGGTTCGACGGTGATGCCACCAACCTGCTTCCGACGCCACGCGGCGAGAAGGCGCGCCGGTTCGTGGCGCTGATGGGCGGCTCGGATCGTGTGCTGGCAGAGGCTCGGACGGCGCTGCGGGGTGATGACCCCCAGTATGCGGCGGAGCTGGCACAGCTCGTTGTCAGCGCCGACCCCGCGAACGAGGACGCGCGCCTGCTGAAGGCGGCTGCGCTGCGCGCACGCGGCTACGCCGAGCTCAATCCCATCGCTCGCTCGTGGTACCTCACGGGGGCGCTCGAGCTCGAGGGTGCCTTCGACCCCAACCAGGTCGTCGCCCAGGGCATCGCATCGCTGGCGGGGTCGATGCCGCTCGCGGAGGTCGTCCGCAACTGGCGCTATCGGATCGACGCGGCACGCGCCGGAGCCGAACCCGTCGCCATCGACCTTCGTGTCAGCGACACGGGCGAGTCCTTCCGTCTCCTGCTTCGCAACGGCGTGCTCATCGTCGATGGTGTCGACGACGGGGACGCGGACGCGACGATCGGGATGCCCGCGGCGCGTGCGCGCGGCCTCGCCGAGGAGCCGACGCTCGAGGCACCGGATATCGAGGTGAGCGGCGACCGGGCAGCCGCGGAGCGGTTGATTGACGCCTTCGCCACATCGGCTCCGGACTTCGCCATGCACAGCCGCTGAGATACGTGCGCGAAGACGGCAGCGCCGAGGTCGTCTGGCTGGCCCGTCGAGCAGGGCACGTCTCGAAGAGCGTCAAGGGCCTGCTCATCGGTCTGGCCGCGGTCCTCGGCCTTGAGCTGACCCAGGATGCCGGCGCAGCGGCCCTGGCGCTGGCAGGAACCGTGATCGCGGTGCTGCTGGGCAACATCTATGGCGATGCCATCCAGCACGAGATCCAGCTGGGACGGCGACTGGACCGCCATGCGCTCGCGACCGTGGTCTGGCACTCCGTCGGCGTCGTCGTGGGGGCGCTGCCGGCGTTCCTGCTCCTCGTTGCGGCCTGGCTGGGCGTCATCGACATGCAGCTGGCTGTCGACCTGGTCGTCTGGAGCGGCATCGGCCTGCTCCTGGTGCTGGGCTACGCCGGCGGCCGCCTGGGTGGCGTCACGCAGCGAGGCGCCCTCATCCACGGTGCGTTGCTCGCATCGCTCGGTGTCGTCGTGCTCGCCGTCAAGTCGCTGCACTGACGGGCTGACCGCATCGAGCGATCGGACATCGTCCCTGGCCGTCGAAGTCAAGGCCACGGTGCCGGGTTGGCCAGGGGTCAGCGTAGGGGTCAGGCTTTGCTATTTCCGCCCACGGACGGCCATACACCGGTCATGTCACGGGTGGAGAGTGGAGCCGACACTTGGGTTGAACCGAGGACCTGCTGTTCACGAAACGGGTAGGAGGCGGGCTGCGATCTCGATGCTCCTGCCTACCACGTTTCGCAGGGCGTGCCCGGGCTTCCACGCTGGGCTTCGCCAGATTCCCAACGCATGTGCGCTACCTCCCTGCAGGCGATCCTCGCGGCTGAGAGGCCGCCAGCGGTGTCGCGTCGCTGTAGATGTGCCTCGTGCCCAGCCAGTACGCCGCCTGCGCCGCGTTCACACATCCCGTCCGCCGATACAACCCCGACAGGTGCTGACGCACGGTCGTCTCGCTGATGCCGAGCTCGTGCGCCGCGGCAGCCACCGACCCCGCCCGGATGTACGCTCGCAGGACCTCCAGCTGCCGCCGGGTCGGGTGGTCGCGGCGGAGGGGAGGACGCGCTCACATGGCCTCCGCGTACCAATCAAGCGTTGTGGCAATTGGCGGTTCGAGTCCGTCCGGGGGCGCCACCAGCCAACTGCAGGCTCAAGCTCCTCCTGCTCGCCGACGTTTGCCGCGAAGGCCGGACACGAATGGCTGCGGTCGTGCACGACTTGTGTGGACAATGTATACCGCCGCGCTGTATATTCCATCCTTACTGCTGAAGAGGACGGAGGCCAGATGCTCCCTCACCACGTACCGGACAGCCCCGAGGGACGTGACAACCTCGCGATGCTCCGACTCCGCGATGCGATGCCCAAGGGCTGGACCATCGAAGCTCGAGGCCCGATCCTCTATCGGCATGGGGTGGTCAACTGGGAGGTCGAGGCGTGCGACACGAACCATGCTCACTGCGAGCGTGGCTACGGGTCCTCGTTGGCCGACGCCGCGGATCGGTGCTGGGAGACCGTGGCACGGGCCGATCGCCGCTGACGGCGCCTGGGCTGGGTTGACGGATGGCCCCGTGAAGCACGGGCCTAGCTAGCCGCAGGCCCTGCACGTCCGAGGCCAGCTCGATAGCGCTGCGGATGACGCCACCCCCCGGGGTGCATGGACCGAGGTGCGGCTCGTCATGTCGCATGCGCGTTTGGTGCCTAGTCTGCGTCAGTGCCGGAGTCGTGGGTACTGATTCGTCGCACCACTGTCTAGGGCCGAGCAGCCAACTCCCATCCCAACCACAGGCAGGGGGCACCGAGCGCGACAGCGGCAGCCGCCCCGAACCTCCTGCTCAGGCCCAGGCCGACCGCCACGAACAGGGTCACCAGGACGACGCAGAGGCCGAGAAGGAGCTGACCGAGGCCCACCTTCGCGAAGGGGTTGGTGAGCCAGCGACGCCGCTATCCGGACGACTGGGTGTACGAGGTCGTCGAAGGTGACGGGCACGACTTCGACTTCGGCGTGGACTACACCGAGTGCGGGATCGTCAAGTACCTCGCCCGCGAAGGTGCCCCGGAGCTCGCGCCGTACCTGTGCTGGCTCGACTATCCCCAGTTCGCCGCGATGGGCCTGCGGCTCGACCGGACCGAGACGCTCGCCCAGGGGGGCCAGCGCTGCGACTTCCGGCTCAGTCGCGGGCAGCCCGTGCAGGTCGAGCCGGAGTTCCTGCACGTCTGACGGACGTTTCCGCGAAACTCGGCTGCGCGCGCAAGCGGCCACGGGGTCCCCGGGCGCCGATATCGTTCATTCGTGGGTACCCCCGGGGGTCAGCCCGGATCGCCCCGCTGCGCCTATTCGGGTGCCTCGACCTCCTCGTCCGGGTTGGGGTCACTGGCCTCAGCGGCCGCCATGGCCTGCTGATCCTCGGCCGTCACCGGCTGGGCTTGGACACCGGCCTGCGCCATGGCGGCGTCCAGCTCCTCGGGCTCCATCGCCTCGGGCGACTTGCCCGTCGTCTGCTGGATCTTCTCTGCGTCCTGCTGGGACATCTTCCGCATCGCTGCCGAGGACCCCACGATCAGCATGCCGCCGACGATCAGCCGTCGTCGCCGTCGCCGTCGGATCATGCGCCGCATCGCCCGTCGTCTGAACATGTCCCTGTCCTCCTGTGTCCTGCCAGACCGTGGTGGTCGCCGACCGAGCATAGGTCGGTGCCGGGAATCGCGTCGTGGTCCCCGCGGACTGCTATCTCACACGTGTGGGTACCGGCAGCTCACCGCCGCCGCTGACTGCAAGGCCTGGCGCGCGTAGCAGCACGCGCGCAGGACACTTGGGCGCGCCGGCGGCGGCTGGCCACCGAGAACGAGCGGCGCCGGATAGTCGGCCGCGAACTGGCAGGGCCACAAGATGCTCGAGGACTTCAAGGAGCTCGCCGAGGCCACCGTCCCGGCGCACGCCTGACGGCCGGCGGAGCGATCGAGGCCCGTCCCACTCCGGGGTGGGCCTCACGCCACATAGCGACACCACGGGCCCCGGGCGCGAGCCCGGGGCCTGCCTCCGTCCGGTCGAGTCAGCGGCGCCCTCGGTGGCCCTGTGGCGTCCACGGGCCGACCGGCGGCCAGAGCCGCCTGGCGACCGGCGACGGGGCCGTCCGGGACCTGTCGCGGCCAGCATCGGCACCCGAGGATGCCCACGAGCGGAGGCGAGCGAGGGGCGATGGACCACGAGCAGGCCGCAGGTACGGAGTCGGGAACCTGAACGCCCCCGCCCGCGCCTCGGCTCCCGCCGCGCTGGTTCATGCGGTCGTTCTGGGTAGGTCACCGGGCGCTGTGCGCGGTCACCGGCGATCCCATCGGCCTGCGGCATCCGAAGGGCGACAGGGCGGGCATGTTCCGGCTCAGGACCGTCGGGCGCCGCTCCGGCACGGAGCGCGTCGCGATCCTCGGCCATTACGAGACGGGCCGAACCTGGTGACCCTCGCGATGAACGGCTGGGGCGAGGGAGAGCCTGCCTGGTGGCTCAATCTCCAGGCGCATCCCGAAGCGACGGTCGACCTGCGGGGAGGCCGGCGTGCGGTCCGGGCTCGTGCAGCCACCGGCGCTGAGCGCGAACGACTGTGGGCTCGGTGGCACGAGATTGGGAGACGCCGACCTCGACGCCTACGCCACCCGCCGCTCGACGGAGACCGCGGTCGTCATGCTCGAGCCGCTGTCGACGGCATGATCAGGGCGAGGGTGCGTCGACCTGGCTGCGCGGGTTCCCGCACTCGATGGGCGGGCTGGGACGTCGGCCCGTAGACCGGGACAAGACGCTAGCCCGGCCGCGCGTACACGGGAAACGCGGCGGACTGCCGGAATGCCCCCGACAACGTGGGCACCCGGGCGCGTCTCGTTGACTGCATCCTGCGCTGGCCTTGGGGCGGGCGCCTACCATACGCGGCGAGTACCGACCGGGGGCGGTGATCTTCACACATAGGGAGAGAACCGTGACCCGGCGGATGATCAACGCGCCCGACGCCCCCGTCACGGCCGGCTACAGCCAAGCGGTCAAGGCGGCCGGGCTCGTGTTCGTGTCCGGACAGGGTCCCTTCGACCCCGCCACGGGCGCCGTCGTGGGGACGACCATCCAGGAGCAGACGCGACAGGCCCTGACCAACGTCCAGGCGATCCTGAACGCTGCCGGCAGTTCCATGGCCAAGGTCGTCAACGCCACGTTCATCCTCCGCCACCCCGAGGATTTCGCGGGCATGAACGAGGAGTGGCTGCGCTGGTTCCCGACCGACCCGCCGGCTCGTCAGGGCGCCCGCCACCCTCTCGAGGTCGAGGGCTTGCGAGTCTCCATCGCAGTGGTCGCCGAGGCCTGACCCCTCTGGCGGATGGCCACGAGGTTGGCCCGCGCGTGCAACCGCCTCGCTACCCCACCGGCGGTCGTGGGTCGTCGTCTTCAGCCTGTGGTGACGAGCGCAGAGGCTCTGGAGGCTCGAGGGCTCGTCGCTCCCGCCGTGAACCTTCGGGACGATGTGGTCGACATCGGTCGCGCGGTGACCGCACTGCACATCATCGACGGCCTGCCACTCGCACGTCGGATGGCGTAGGAGTCAACACGCTGACGCCAGACAGCGGGTCGATAGTCATGGTGAGCGGGAGGCGTCGACGCACGGTCCACACCCTGGCCGCCGGGACCGTGACGAGCCACGGGCGGACCCGACCCGCGCAGGCGAGGGGGGCGAACCATGCGCAGGCTGTGGGCCGTGGGAGCGGCCATCATGCTGTGCCTCGCGCTTCGGTCGCCGGTCGTCGGGCAGGAGGCTGCAACGAGTTGAAGTGCCGACCTGCCGGTGGCAGACGTGCATCCCGAGGTCCTGGTGGACCTGGAATGGGTCGCCGCGCACCTTGACGACCCGACCGTGCGGATCGTGGACGCTCGAATCAGCTGGCCGGCCTACTCGATGGGCCACATCGCCGGTGCTGTCTCCATCGACATCTTCGACGAGCTCTGTTGCCCCTCCCACATCATGGATGCCGAGCCGTTCGCGAAATCGATGGGCGAGAAGGGCATCGGAGATGACACGACCGTGATCGTGTACGACACCGAAGGCGGGACGTGGGTCGCCCGGCTGTGGTGGGCATTGCGGTACTACGGCCACGAGGAGGCCAAGCTCCTCGACGGCGGCCTCCGTGCCTGGGAGGCCGGCGGTCTGCCGCTCGAGACGGAGGCGCCGGTCATCGAGCCGGCGATCTTCACGGCCCAGATCCAGCCCCAGTGGTACGCCACGATGGACGACGTAAGGGCCGCCATCGACGATTCCGACATCAGCATCGTGGATGCCCTGCCCGCCGATAGCCACGCCGACGAGCACATCCCCACGGCTGGAAGCTCCCGGCACGGGAACTGCTCGACTGGACGGGAGTGGTCAAGGGAGCCGAGGACCTCTCGGCCATGCTAGTTGGCGGGGCGCTGACCCAGCGGACGAGCGACCCTTCGAACCCGGTGGAGGGCGGGTCGCAGGCATCGCTCCTGGATGCGCGTCCCTGACGAACGAGGACGATGGGCCCACCGCGAGGGGGGCCTCGCCTATCGGGGCACCTTGTCGTTGGCGGCCCTCCACGCTCAGCCCACGCCCATCCAGGTACGCTTTGCCGGGGTCATGCGGGAGGTCCCCGACCTGCCCGATGGCGCGCAGCCCCATGAGCGCGTCGACGCCTACCCGGGTATCCGCCTCCACCGGAACACGGATGCCGGCCACAACGCCGAGGAGTGGGACTGCGAGGTGGACGCCGTCCTCGAGCGCCGGGAGGGCGACGCCGCGTGTGAAGCAGCGGGACGCCACCAGACGGGCCAGCGGCGCCCTCAGTGGCCCCGTCGCGCCCATGGCCGGAGGTGGCCTCCGGACGGTCGAGTGCTCATGCCCCGCCGCCGCAGCCCCACGACGCTGTCGCCGCCGCCGTGGAATGAGGGCCGGCGTAAGTCTCAGACCGATGACCCCATCGCGCCTTAGTCCGATGATGAGGGTGAGTGAAACGCCATCGGGGACAGAGACATGCATGACGGACCAGGGCAACAGCCGATGGGACACGCCGGGCTGCGCGGCCTCGCGGGCATCATCGTCCTCGCCTTCAGCTTCCCCATCTTCTTCGTCGCGAGCTACTGGCTGGACTGGGCTGCCGCCATCGTGTTCGTCCTTACGCTGGTGGTGGCCATCGGTCTGCTGCGCTCGGGGATGCGCCACTCCCGCTAGGCATCCGAGCCTGCGCCCCGCTGTCCCAGGTGGCGGAGCACACCAGTGCAGTGGAGCCGCTCGCTGGCTTCGTGACCTCCGCCTCTTGAACCATCTGCTAGCCCTGTGGCGTCATACCCGGTGAGCGGGAGGCGATGAGGCACGGCCCATGCCCTGGCCGCCGGGACCGTGCCGAGCCACTGGCGGACCCGGCCCGCGTCTAGGGGGGAGCTGAACCATGCGCAGGATGTGGACCGCAGGCGCGGCCATCGTGGTGTGCCTGGCTCTCGGTGGAGCGCCCATGTCGGCTGCAGAGCTGCCCGAGAGCACCGGCATGCCCGGCAGTATCTGGCAACCTGAGACCGGCACCTCCACCTTCGTCATCGTCCATCCTGACGGGACGATGGTCGTCCAGCACGCCTTCTGGGGCATCGGGCTCGGGATACTGGGAACCGACCGGCGATGGCTCGCTGTCGAGTCGCGTCGACTTCACCTCCGGGTACGAGGGTGAACGAGGGACGCGGACCAGCCGATCCGACTGGCTCGTCGACGAAGCGGCCGAGACCGCGACACTGACGACCGATGAGACGTTCACCGGCCCCGACGGCGTCCCGCAGCCGCTCGAGACCAGTACCGAGACCCTCAGGCGGCTACACATGGCCCCGATGCCGGAGAATGCGGTCGCGCCCACCCCGCCCGATCCGGGCTGGCAGGCGGTCATCGGTCCAGCACGCTACGACCGCAGCGAGGCCGGGGTCATGGTCGAACCGTACAGCCCGCCCAACTACACCCTCGAACACGCCGACGGCACCGCGTTGTTCCTCAACCCCTACGTCAGTGATGGGGTCGGTCTCTGGGCCCCGGTCGGGGAGCGTGCCTACGTGGCGACGGCGTGGTTCCCGCGATGGCGGGGTGCCAACAGCCCGCTGGTATCGCAGGCCCTGGCCAATGAGGACACAGGCAGCAAGTCCCGTCGCTACGGGACATCGAACGGCTTCGAGGGCACGTCGTATGAGATGCCGATGCGCTTCGAGCCGCTCGAGGGGGACCTCGCCGCCCCCGACCCGGGCCTGTGGCCCACGATCGGCAGCGTCTGGCAGGAGCCCTACGCCGAGGGCGACGGCCTGATCGATCCGCGTTGCCTACCTGGCGGACGGCACCATCGTGACCACCCATCCCAAGTACGGCATCGGTGTCGGTGAGTGGCTGCCGATCGATGAGGACACGATCGCCAGCAACATCCTCTACAAGGGCGGGGACTGGTCCCTGAAGGCCGAGTCCACCGTCAGTGAGGATGGGGAGAGCCTCAGCACCCGGTGGGAAGCTGATGCCAACCTGGGCAATCCGGCCGAGGACGCAGCGGGGTCGTCGACCGCCAGCCGGATGCACCTCGAGCCATAGGGTACGCCACGGGGAGGAACGAGTCATGCGGGGGCTATGGGCTGCGAGTGCGGCCATCGTGTTGTCCATCCCGTTCGGCGGGCTGCCGGTGGTCGCGCAGGACGGTGCCACCTGGATCAGCGGCAGCGTGACGTGCGAGGTGTCCGACTGGGGCACGGAGAGCCAGGAGGGTGGGGTGGCGTCCATCCGTGACCGGCTGGCGACGTGCGCCGTCGCGGCGAGCGACCCACGCGCCAGCGGCTCCGGACCCCACGTCTACAACGAGGACTGCCGCTCCGCGAGCTGCATCGACTGGGGCACCTACGAGGTGATCGGAGCGGATGGCTCATGGTCCGGGCCGTGGACCGGCATCGAGATCACCCGCTGGGATCCTCGGGGCGTACAGCGTCCAGACCGGCGGCGGCGCCTACGCTGGCTGAATTCGTCGTCACCCAGAACATCTGCGACTGCACGACCGGGACCATCACGCTCGAGGGCGTCATGTACGAGGGGCCGCCGCCACCCTTCGGACTCCTGCCGTCAGCGGCGAGCGAGTAGTCCTTCGCATCCCCCCGTGGTGGCCCGTCCTGCGAGGGGCGGGCCTCACCTCCTGTCGCCACGCGACGGGCCCGGGCGCGAGGCCCAGTTCACGCGGACCCACCCCAGAGCAGCGCGACCAGGATGCCCCACAGCGGACGATGGGCGAAGCGCTGCAGGGCGAAGACGATGGCCACCGCGACCGCGCCGTAGACGACCCAGACCGCGATGGCCGCGAGCCCCGTCGCGCCGAGCTGGGCCACGAAGCTGCCGTTCTCGCGCCACAAGGTCCAGGCCCCGAGGGCCGAGATCGACGAGCATGGTCACGAGGATGGGCGAGACCACGCGCCCACGGACCGCTGAGGCTGCCGTCGTGGTGGTGGTCACGCGCCGTCTCCCGTGATCGTCAGGGTCGTGAGCATGTCGATGATCTCGTCGTGCATCGAGGTCCAGGCGGTGTCGGAGCCGCTCGCGTTCGGCCGTCTGTGCCTGGCCGTCCCGCACGATGACCGCATCGACGTCGAACAGCGTCGGGGTCAGCGCGGTCACGTACAGCCCGTCACCGCCATCGGCGGTGACCAGGGGCCGGGGTCGCTGACCTGCCAGTGCGCATCAGGGTCGCTCGAGGCCGCGATGATCGGCGTCCATCATGCGGGCGGCGTCGCCGGTCGCCGGCCCCGGCCGGTAGGCGTCGATCTGGGCGCCGTCCTTGCGCAGCACCAGGACGACCGGACCGGGAGGATTCCGAGATCGGCAGTCCACAGGTCCGGAGAAGCGCTCGTGTTCGGGACTTCGTCGCCGCGGCACGCGCCACGGAGGTAGTACGCTCATGCAGTGGCCATCCGATCTGGCCGAATGTCGAGGAGAACTGATGACAGCGAACGCGCACTTCACCGCTGACGAAGCCCGAGTGATCGGGACCGAGATCGGTATCGATTGGGCCGATAGCCTGTTCGACGTGGACGAGTTCCGGGATGGGCTCGACGTGGAGCTGGAGCACGGCTTGCACGACCCACAGACCAACGTGAGCGGAAGTGATCCGATCGTGACGGGCAAGATCGCGCTCGCTCATCTCAAGGAGTTCCCGGACTACTACACGCGCCTCAAGAAGATGGAGGCAGAAGCAGAAGCTGCCTGGGCGCAGGACGATTGACGACCATCCAGCGCGGCGCTCGCGGACAACGGGCGACCGACACGATGCGCGTCAACGGTGCGTGGGTAGAGGTGCCCAGCGTGTCTGTGACGCTGGGTGACCGCGGTAGTCAGGGACCTTGCTGGTTGGGCCGGGTGTACACCAAGAGCCTCTCGCGCACGCTACCCGGTGCAAACAGTCCGGCGCGGATGAGGTCATCGGCCTTGTGAGCGTGACGGGGCCGAGGAGCGCGAGGTGCTCGCCTGTGACGCCGAGGTGGCGGGCGGCGATGGTCAGGGGGATCGCCGCCGGTTCACGGTCGCGACCTGGGCCGTTTCCGGTTCAGCGGGGCGGTCGACCCTTTGACCCGCCCCAGATCTGGCAGGAGCATGAGCGCGCCGACGAAGAAGCACACCGCACCCACGAAGGTGAAGGCATTGGCTGCCGCCACGTTGAGGAGCTCGCCATCGGTGGGATCGATGAAGGCGGCGATGGCGGAGATGCCGAAGGCGACCGAACCCGCCAGGTTGATCCAGGCGATGGCGGTCTCGAGCGATGGGCGCCAGCCACGGCCGATCCCGTCGCGTGCCTCCGCCAGGGCGAAGCCGCTGGCCACGAGGAAGAGGATCGATCCGATGGCATCCGGCGCCCAGATCAGCGACTCCTCCTGTAGCACGGTCAGCAATTCCCGCGTGCTGGCGAAGGTGGTGAGGTTGAACCACAGGGTCCCCAGGAACTGTGAGGATGCCGCCCACCAGCCAAGCGACGCCAGGCGTACACCGAGCGGCCGCCTGGCCGCGGCCGAGCCGCGGATGTCGTCGCCCTCGTTGCTGGCCTCGAAGTACTGCAGGTACGCCGCCGAGGTGAAGAAGAGTCGAGCCGATGAAGAAGACCCAGACGACGGCGTCGCCGACCGCTGCCGCGAACGCCGGGACCGACCCGAGCGCGAAGCACAGCGAGCCGATCATGAAGAGCACGGCGATCCACCAGCCGCGTCGTTGTGGCGCCCACCACGGGACTGCTGCCGACTGCTCGGGCAGCGGTCGCGTCGACCAGCGCCGTGGCCCTTGCGGTGGCGCCACGCGGTGAACAGCGGTTCCGAGCCATCGGGCCGCCGAAGCACCATCGAGGTGGTGAACGGTCCGATACGGTGGCGGTCGAACGCTCGCCCAGCCAGCTGGAACATCCATGAAGGGAGGGTAGCGTCATGGTCATCAAGCGAGTGAGCGCAGAGCAGCTGGCGGACGAGATCGTCGCGCCGGCGTACACGCACCGCGCGGACCTGGGCCTCATGCCCAAGTACCGACTGCCCGAGCACGGGGCCTGGCCGGACGTCGCTGAACGGCTGGTCTACGACGAGCTCATGCTCGACGGCAACGCCCGCCTCAACCTCGCCACCTTCGTGACGACGTGGATGGAGCCACAGGCCGAGGCGCTCATGAAGACCGCCTTCGACAAGAACATGATCGACAAGGACGAGTACCCCGCGACCGCCGAGATCGAGCGGCGCTGCGTCAACATCGTCGCCGACCTCTTCAACGCTCCGGCCGATGGCGACGCGGTCGGCGTCTCGACGACGGGCTCATCAGAGGCCGTGATGCTCGCCGGGCTGGCCATGAAGTGGCGCTGGCGCCAGCAGCGCGAGGCGCGGGCGAGGACACCACCCGGCCGAACATGGTCCTGGGCTCGAACGTGCAGGTGGTGTGGGAGAAGTTCTGCCGCTACTGGGACGTCGAGCCGCGCTACGTCCCGGTGGCGAAGGGCCGCTACACGGTCACGCCCGAAGACGTCGTCGAGCGCGTCGACGAGAACACCATCGGCGTCATCGCCATCCTGGGCACGACGTACACCGGCGAGTACGAGCCCATCGAGGCCATCCACGATGCCGTCGTGGCCAACAACGAGGCCAAGGGCCTGCCGGTGCCGGTCCACGTCGACGCTGCCTCGGGCGGCTTCGTGGCGCCCTTCCTGCAGCCCGACCTGAAGTGGGACTTCCGCCTGCCGAACATCGTGTCGATCAACGTCTCCGGGGCACAAGTACGGGCTCGTGTACCCAGGCATCGGGTTCGTCGTCTGGCGCGGCGAGGAGGACCTGCCCGAGGACCTCATCTTCCACGTCAACTACCTCGGCGGCGACATGCCCACGTTCACGCTCAACTTCAGCCGCCCCGGCAACCAGATCGTGGGCCAGTACTACAACTTCATCCGCCTCGGCCGCTCGGGCTACACCAGGGTCATGGAGACGCTGCGAGGCATCGCCCAGACGCTGTCCGCGCGGATCGGCGAGATGGGTCCGTTCGCCATCGTCAGCGACGGCACGTGACATCCCGGTGCTGTCGTTCACGGTCCGCGATGACCTTCCCTACACGGCCTACGACGTGTCCGACCGTCTGCGCTACCACGGCTGGCAGGTGCCGGCCTACTCGATGCCCGACAACGCCACCGACGTCGTGGTGCTGCGCATCGTCATCCGCGAGGGCTTCACGCGCGATCTCGCCGACAACCTGCTGGCCGACCTGAAGGCAGCGACGGAGCGACCTGCAGGACGACCCTCCGCTGAGGTCGGCGACGCGAACAGGCTTCAGCCACTAGGTCGGTTCCGAGCGCAGGCACCGCGATGCCGGAGGCACCACGCGCTCGGGGCACCGAGAGCGGACCACGCGCGGGATCCTGGAGGCTGCTCGGCTACGCCGCGCTGCTGGGCGTCGTCGGCGTCGTCGCCGGCCTCGTCTTCATCAGCGTCACCGAGCCTCGGTGCCCGCTGGTACGGACAGACCGGCTCCGGCTGGTTCGAGGGCCACGCCTGGTGGATCCCCGTCGCTGCAGGTGCCGGCCTGCTGGTCGGGCTTCTGCGGCGGCTACCTGCAGATGCCCGAGCAAGATGCCCGGGCTGGTCGAAGACCTCGCAGGCGAGCACGTCGAGCGCAAGGCCGTCGCGTCGATCGTCGCGGTCTCCGCGGTGTCGCTGGTCGGCGGCGCCAGCCTCGGCCCCGAGGTCGCGCTGGGGCAGATCGGCGGCGGCAGCGGCGGACCTCGTCGCCGGTCAGCGCGAGCTCGCCGAGGACGACACGAAGGCCCTCACGCTCAGCGGGCTGGCGGGAGCGTTCGGCGGCCTCTTCTCCAGCCCGTTGCTTGCGTCCTTCCTGGTGCTCGAGGTCGCGCGGCCCGCGCCCGGGACGCTTCGAGCGAGCCTTCTTCGGGTCGCTCGTCGCATCGAGCGTCTCGTTCGGCGCCACGTTCGCCATCGCCGGCAGCCTGTTCCTCGGGCATCTACGAGGTGCCGGCCTACGAGTACGACGGACTGGCAGCTGCTGGCCGGGATCGTGCTGGGGCTGCTCGCCGCGCGTCAACCGTCGTCTTGCTGGCCGTGATCGGCAGCCATCGCCAGTGCCCGCGTTCGCCCGGCTGCCCGGGCCCGCGGTCGCCAAGCCCGTCGTCGGCGGCGCTCGCTGTTCGGGCTCGTCGGCGTAGCCCTGCCGCTCACGAACTTCACCGGCAGCGAGCAGCTCGCGGTCGTCGCTGCAGGAGGCAGACGGACTCGGGCCGGCGCTGCTCGCCGCGACCCTGCTGGGCAAGATGGTCGCGTTCGTGGTGAGCTCCGCCTCCGGTTTCATCGGCGGCCCGATCTTCCCGGTCCTGTTCATGGGCGGCACCGCCGGCACGGTCGTCCACGAGCTGCTCCCGGCCGTGCCGCTCGGCCTGGCCTTCTCGTGCATGCTCGCCGCCGTGCCCGGCTCAGTGGTCGTCAGCGCCGTTCTCGATGGTGCTCCTCGCCGCGCTGTTCACCCAGGTCGGCTCGCCGCATGGCGAGGAGGCGTGAGTCTCGTCCGCCCATCCCCGCCAGGCGTCAGCTGCGAGACGTCGACTGCGTCGGGCACCGTGGTGCAGGTGTGCGACACCGGACCGGGACGTGCCGGACTCGAGCAGCCGGAGACCGATGGGGTTCGGCAGCCGCGACCATGAGGGACTCGTGAGCTCCTGGCACGCCGGTGGTCCCTTCCGGGGACCGATCGAACGGGTCGGGGTCCTCGACCGTGGTGACCCGCGCCAGGCCCGGATCCGATGCGACCATGCGCCACGCCGGATGCAACGATCCAAGCCACCGTCGAATGCGATCGTGACCAGCGTGGGCCACGTCCGCTGTGCCAGTGTCCAGCCGGTAGGGGCTTGATCTGCGTGCCGGATACCTCTGCTCGCAGAGCCGTGGCCCGACGGTGGATGCTAGTGACGGCGCAGCCCACCACGTAAGTGGCCAGAAGTACTCCACAGTGGCACGGTCACCCACCATCGTCACCGCTTCGTCCAGACAGAGGTTTCTGTGCGCCTTCGTGACGTCGGCGGACGCCCGTGGCGCCACGCGATGGCCGGAGCGTGGCGAAGGTGACCCGCGACTCTTGTGCCAACCGCTACCCCCGTGGCGTCATAGGCACCAGAGCGGGAGGCGACGACGCGCGGCCCACGACCTGGCCGCCTGGTCGTACTCAGGCGTCCCCAGCGGCTCGCTCGGCTGGGTCAGCAGCCGCTGGACGGATGCCGCGCCCCCACGCTCCGATCTACCCGCTCATGGCCGAGGCCCTCGACCTGCGCCCGGAGGATGAGCTCCTCTAGGTCGCCTGTGGCTCGGCTGTCTTCCTGCCCCAGCACGCCGCCCAGGCGGGATGTCGGAGATGTTCGCAACAGCCGCCCAACCGACCACCCTTGCCCCAGCTCTCCACGCTCAAGAACAGACGGTCACTCCGCCACGGCAGGGGCTGAGGAAGCCCGCAGGCGGTCGCAGTGAAGCGGGTCCGGGACTACGCGAAGCTCGGGCGCCAGTTCATCAGCACCGACATCTCCCTGCGCGAGCTGTGTCGGCGCCACGGCATCTCCGCCCATGTCATGTGGACGGTCAACCAGCCTGCGCTTCGCGGCACACAGCTCCATCACCAGCTCGCTGACACCCTCGGTTGCGAACGTTGGCCGATCCCGACGACCTGCGCGTCGGACGCCGTCGGACGTACCCGTTGCGGTCGAGGATGGCCACCATCGCGACGAGCCCGACGCGCTTGTTCCCATCGACATGGGGGGTGGTTCCTGATCAGCCCGAAGGCAGACGCGGCAGCGAGGTCGGTCCTACCGGCCTCATGGTGTGGAGTCAGCGCTGCTTCGGACGCCCGAACCAGCGAGGCTCGGACCGGCTCACTCCGCCAGCTCGCGAGGTGCGGCCCGATACCGCTTCGCGGCTCGACGGGTGGCCGCGAGTCCTATGGCGCCGGTCGGAACCCGAACCCGGCCAGGACCGCCTGCGCGTCCGGCCCGGTGAGGAAGGACAGGAACTCCGAGGCGAGCCCGGGATGTGGCGCATCGATGGTGGCCACGGCCGCGTACGTGGCCGGTACGTTCGCGGCGTCCGGGATGGCCACCGTCTCGACCAGCTCGGAGGCCGCCGCATCGGTCGCGTACACGATGGCCGCGTCACCCTCACCCAGTTCGATCTTCGCGAGCACCGCGCGCACGTTGTCCTCCTCCGACACGGTGTTCGCCGTGACGGCGGCGACGAAGTCGGCCGGGTAGTCAGGCAGTGAGGCGAGGTTCTCGATGGCCTCGGTGGCGTAGCGCGTGATGGGTGCCTCCGGACCGGCCATCACGTAGCGCACGCCGGGGCGCGCCAGGTCCGCCGCAGTCTCGATGCCGGCGGGGTCGCCCGACGGCACCACCACGACCAGGGCATTGCCGGCGAAGGGCGTGATGGGCGCCGGGGCCAGGCAGGCGTCCACGAGCAGCTGGGCGTTGCGGGTGTCCGCCGACGCCAGGACGTCCGCAGGTGCGCCCTGTTCGATCTGGGCGCGCAGGGCGCTCGAGGCGTCGAAGGAGAGGATGAGCGTGGACCCGGGGTGCGTCGTCTCCCACGGGCCAGCGAGGGCTTCGAAGGCGTCCCGCAGCGAGGCCGCCGCGTAGACGGTCACATCGGCTACCTCGGCAGCGGCGCCTGGGCTCTCTGCCGCCACCGGTTCGATCGGTGGGCAGCTCGGCAGCGGTGACGGCGACTGCGCCGACGCGGGGCTGGCCACGATGACCGCCAGCCAGAGCGCGAGAGCGACACCCGGGTGGCGCAGGCGTGGAACGAGCATGGCGCCCTCCTTCGGTGGCGTTCGATAGCAGGAATCTGGCCATCTGCACCAGATTGTATTGTGCGAACATACGCACGTACCATGTACCTGGCTCGGCGATGTGTCGAGCGGCCGAGGGCCCTCAGCCGGTCAGGTGGGCAACACCGCGCGCCAGTGGGTCAGGCGAACCGCGAGGAGGACCCCGATGGCCGCTACGACGAGCACCGTGGCCGCGGCCAGGGCGGCGTCGAGGCTGCCCTGGAACTCGCTGTACACCAGCAGCGGCAGCGTGCGCGTCCGGCCAGCCACGTTGCCGGCGAACATGATCGTGGCCCCGAACTCGCCCAGCGCCCGCGCCCAGGCCAGCACCAGGCCGGCGGCCAGGGACGGAGCAGCGAGCGGGATGGTGACGTGCCGGATGGTGCGACCGCCCGAGGCACCGTCGACGGCGGCAGCCTCCTCGAGGTCCCGCTCGATGCCTTCGAAGCCGGCCCGGGCGGCCCGGATGTAGAAGGGCGCCGCGACGAAGACCTGGGCGACCACCACGGCGAGGGTGGTGAACGGGATCGTGAGGCCGACCAGCTCGAGGCTGGGGCCCACCAGACCACGGCGTCCGAAGGCGAGCAGCAGGGCCAGGCCGGCCACCGTGGGCGGCAGGACGATGGGCAGGTCGACGAGGGTCTCGGCGACGGCCTTGCCGCGGAAGGATCGCCTTGCGAGGACCCACGCGAGAGGCGAGCCGAGCACGACGACGGTGACGACCGCGACCGTGGATGCCACGAGGCTCAACGCGAGGGCCTCGAGCACGGCCCCGAGTGGGGCACCAGAGAGCCCACCGCCGAGCAGGCCACGCAGCAGCAGGGCGACCACCGGCAGGGCCAGGAAGAGCAGGCAGATCGCGGCAAGCGTCCCGGTGCCGAACCGGGCGACCCGACCGTTGCCCGGCAGCCCGGGAGCCCGCCCGCGATCGTCGGCCGCCCGGTCCCCGGCGATGCGCGCTGGGTCCGGTGTGGACGCTGACGTTCATGGATGGGTGCCCGTGGGGGTCCCGCGGCCGGGGGAGCGCAGGCCTGTGAGCCAGGTCAGATCGCGGCCCGCCAGGTCACCCGGGCACCTCGACGATGACGTTCGTCGCCTTCACGACACAGACGGCCTCGGAGCCGACGTCCAGTCCGAGCTCGTCGATGGCTTCGGCGGTCATCAGGCTCACGACACGGTGCGGGCCGGCCTGGACCTCGATGAGCCCGACGATGGCGTCGCGCTCGATGCGCGTCACGATACCGACGAAGCGGTTGCGCGCCGACTGCGCCACGATGGGTCGCTCCTGGCCGGCCCGGCGACGGTCCGCGAGGAGATGTGCGACGTCCGCCCTGCGGACGAGGCGCTGGCCGCCGGGGGAACGCTCGGCCGGGAGCAGTCCATCGTCCGACCACCGCCGGACCGTGTCCGGGCTGACCCCCAGGATCTCGGCCGCCTCGCCCAGCCGAATGCGTTCCTCATCCCTGGCGCTCGATTTGTTCATGCCCGGGAGTATCGCGTACGAAGGTGCCGATGTCTATGGAGCCGATCGGGATAGCCCCGGCGATCTTGAGGCGCTCGACGCTCGGCGCGTCCCGCGGGGGATACGCGTCCGCGAGCGCCCTGAGTCCCTGCGTCGTGGGCGTGCCGACGACGTCAAGGTTCTCCGTGATGATGAAGGGCTGACCCCGCTCCCCATGCCCCTCAAACCGGACCACGAGCCGTCCGCCGATGACCACCACTTCTGCTCCGCGGCTCAGCATGAGCCGGACGCGCAGGTCGGAGAATCCGCGGCTGGAAGACGTACCGGCCGCAGAGGTCGGCCCACACCTCCGGGTGGTGGGAGACGGCGTTTCGTGCTTCGCCAGGGACGCCGAGGAGGCGTCGCAGCACGCGGTCGAGCTCGATCTGGAGCCATTCGAACGCGCCGCTCGAGCCATTCGTGAAGGCGACGATGCCGACCCTATCGTCGGGCGCGACCAGGAGCGCGGAGTTGAAGCCCGGCAGGACCCCGTCGTGGCCAACGACCCGATGCTCGCCGAGCTCGCTTCGGAAGAAGCCGAGGCCGATGTCGGGGATACGCGGGTCGGGCTGGAACCGGGAGCGGTCACCGTCGTGAGGATCGGCGGCTCGAAGATCGCCCGTGCTGCTTCGCGCCACCCCCCTGGAGTGCGGCAGTGAACCGCGCCAGACGGCGATGACCGAGGCCGCGGGGCCATCGGCCAGGCGGGCCGTCCGGCCCTTGACCACCCGGCCTCGCCGCCGATGATGGCTGAGCATCATCCGCGAGGGGCCCCGCGATGGCCGAACACCCGCTCGATCCGGGGCCCAGGGATGGCTCCGTGGTTCGATCTGCGACAAGGGAAGGGCACTGCTCATGAAGACAGCCAGGGACAAGCACGTCGTCGTCAGCGCCGACTTCGCGGGTTTCCCGCTGAAGGAAGTAGTCAGGAAGCACCTCATCGAACGGGGCTGGACCGTCGAGGACCTGACACCGGTCCTCGAGGAGTCACCGATGTACCACCGGGCTGGCTTCATGCTCGGCGCCAAGATCGCGGAGCGGGAGTTCGAGAAGGGCCTGGCGTTCTGCGGCACCGGGATGGGCATCCACGTCGCCGCCAGCAAGGTCCCGCACGTGCACGCGGCGGTTTGTGAGAGTGTGCCGGCCGCCCTGCGCTGCGCGACCGGGAACAACTGCAACGTGCTGGCGATGGGAGCCTTCTTCATCGGACCGAGGCTCGGGATGGCCATGGCGGATGCGTTCCTCGACCACTCCTTCGGCGAGGGCTACGAGGACTGGCCGGGCTTCTACGAGTACCACGTGGTCGGCTACGAGGAGACCGAGCACTTCGACTACGAGGCCTACAAGGCCAACGGGTTCCGGCTGGCCGACGAGACGGTGCCACCGCTCGGCCCGCCGCCGCAGGGGCTGGCGTTCTGACGGCCGATCCGACACCACTGTCGTCGTAGCGCCACGTCAGCACCGCGCGACGAACGCTGTCGTTGACGTGACCGCGGACTCTGGCGCACGATCAGCTGTGCGGTCCACGCTCGGCCCGTCCATCCGTGGAACAGCTGCGACTCGGTTCGCGCAAGGAGGATGCTATGGGCAGGTTCTCATCCATCGCGGTCATCTCGATCGTCCTGCTGGTCGCTCTTCCTGCGACCGCACACGGGTTCGAATCTAGGGCCGTGTGCATCCGCGTGACGTCGGCAGAACCGATCGCGGATGCTGACCTCGGGAATGCCGTCGCCGGGGGAAGAGCATTCATCCAGGTCGTCGATGACGCTGAGTGCGCCCCAAGCGACGCCGGCCCCATTGGCCCGCAAGCCGCGTTCGGTCTGTTCGTCGGCCGTCTCATGGAGAGCCTCGCCTCCACCCAGCCGGGGCGCGAGAGGCTCATGTCCGACGATCTGAGTCAGCAGCTCTTGAGCCTCGATGAGTTGCGACTCTGGTCCGTCGGCGAACTGGCGTGGCTGAACGCGAACCCACCGTCCAGCTGCTACGAGGCCCTGTATGCGTATTGGCGCAAGTCGGTCCAGAAGATCAAGAACGGCACCCTGAATGCGCAAGCAGCCATCACCGAGCAGCGGTTCGGAAAGACCCGGGCCGGCATCCGGCAAGCGGCCAGCGGCGCTGAGCGCTTCGACCAGGTCCCTACCATGCTGACCGTGGCGCTGGCCACGTGTTCGTCGGCCAGTCCCATGCTGTTCCCATCGTCGACCACCCCGACCGGATAGCGCGCCCGCCCGCCGCCAGTACCGCAGGCATCCCGGGCCAGGTCGACCGCGTCGTTCATGAGGAAGGTGCGAACGTCCTGCCCCGACTGGCGCAACGTCCCGGTCAGGCGGAGCCCGTTCCAGGTGACGTCGCTCCCGTCACAGGGACGGGCCGGGCAGAGCAGCCACCGAACTGGCCCTGACGCGCAAGGTCGGCTGCAGCAGGACCTCGCGGACGGCACCCTCATAACCCTCGATGCGACCCAGCAGCAGCCGTGCTGCCTCGGCTCCGACGTCATAGGTCGGCTGGGCGATGGTGGTCAGTGAGGGCCGCATCAGGGGCGCCCAGGGCGTGTCATCGAATCCGACGATGGCGATGTCGCGCGGTACGTTCAGACCGGCCGCGTCGATCGCCTGCAGCGCACCGACGGTCATGAGGTGATTGGCCACGAACACGGCATCCGGCCGATGCGTCGACTCCAGGAGGCTGCGCATGGCCTCATACCCGGTCCCTTCACGGAAGTCGCCGGTCCTGATGAGGTCCGGACGGCTGACGAGGCCGGCCCTGGCCAGCCCGCGCTCGTAGCCCAGGAGCCGCTCCGACCCCGTCGTCGTGCTCGGTGGACCCGTGATGCAGGCGATGCGCGTGAACCCATTGGCCGCCAGATGCGTGACCGCCAGCTCTCCGCCATGCGCGTTGTCAACCACGACGTGATCGACGGCGTGGCGCTCCAGCCTGCGGTCGACGGTGATGACGCGCACGCCCGCCGCGATGAGCGCGCCGATGTCCGTCTCCGTCCCCGACTCCGGACTGAGGATGACACCCGACATGCGCTCCGCGGCTGCGAGCAGCAGGTAGCGGCGCTCCTTGTCGAGGTCCTCCTGGGAATTGCAGAGGACCACCGAGTAACCCGCCGAATCCGCGACCGCCTCCACGGCGATGGCGACGTCCGTGAAGAAGGAGTTGCGGACGTCCGAGAGGATCAGGGCCCACATCGCACTGCGCCGCGTCCGCAGGCTGCGGGCCGCTCGATTGGGCCGATAGTCCAGGCGCGTGGCTGCGGCATGGACGCGCTTGGCCAGGACCGGGTCGACGTTGGCACGCCCGCCCAGAGCCCGCGAGACGGTCGCGACCGAGACCCTGGCCTCCCTGGCGACATCGGCCATCGTGGTCACGCCACGCAACTCCTGCTGCTGGTGATGTGTCTGGCATGGTACAGGCACACGCCCGCTCGAGCAATCGATTACTCATCGACTGGCACGCTGACAGGACCTCGACCGAGTCTTAACAGGGTCGGATGGTGGCGGGATTCCTTGACACGCGCAGAGGCCGTATGGTGCAATGTCGAGCAAACGATTACCGCCCATGCGAGAGGGCCTTGGGAGGGGTAGCGTATGGCGTGACACCAGGTTCAACCGCCCTTGCGGCTCCGTTTCCTCGACGAGAGGAGTGGTATGCCAATCCTCCGAACCCCGTGATCAACAGCGGCATGGCCCCGCCCCGGATCGCCCCGCCTCAGACGACCATCGTCGGCAGGACAGGCGCGACCCCGGCCCACAGGCTCGAGCCGCCGGTCTCACCGGCATCGACCGGCTCCGTGTCCGGAGCGTCGGGGATGTCGGGCGCCCGGGAGAGCTCGTGACCAGCGCCCTGATGCCGCGCCCAGCGCAGACCGAGGCTCACGGACAGCGTGTCATCCTCAGCATGCGCAACATCACCAAGCGCTTTCCCGGCGTGGTCGCACTGGACGATGTGTCCTTCGATGTGCAGATGGGCGAGGTCCACGGCCTGGTCGGCGAGAACGGCGCGGGCAAGTCCACCCTCGTGAAGATCATGAGCGGGGTCTACACGGAGTTCGACGGCGCGATGCTGCTGAACGACCTGCCTGTGTCCTTCCGCACGACCCGTGAGGCCATCGACACCGGCATCGCCATGATCCACCAGGAGCTGAACCTGGTGCCCGAACTGACGGTGTACGAGAACATCTTCCTCGGCCGGGAGCACAAGACGCGACTGGACACGCTTGACCGGCGGTCCATGCGCAGGGCGGCCGAAGGGCTGATGTCCCGGCTGGGACTGGACATCGACCCGAACCGCACCATCGAGCGGCTGCGGGTCAGCCAGCGTCAGCTCGTCGAGATCGCCAAGGCGCTCAGCCTGGACACGCGCATCATCATCATGGACGAGCCCACCTCGGCGCTGAGCGACAGCGAGGTCGAGTACCTCTTCGGCGTCGTGCGTGGCCTCCGCGAGCATGACGTGGCGGTGGTCTACATCTCCCACCGGCTCGACGAGGTCTTCGCCATCGCCGACCGGATCACCGTCCTGCGCGATGGACGCGTCGTCGGGTCCGCTGTCACCGCTGAGGTCAGTCGCCGCGAGGTCATCAGCATGATGGTCGGGCGCGATCTGGAGAACCTCTATCCCAAGGCGCCCGTCGAGCTGGGTGACGAGGTCCTGCGGGTGGAGGGACTGACCTACCTGCAGGGCCGCACCAAGGTACTCGACGATGTCTCCCTGACGGTGCGGCGCGGTGAGATCGTCGGCGTGGCCGGGTTGATGGGTGCCGGTCGCACACAGCTGCTCGAGGCCATCTTCGGGGTCTACCCCCCCGACAGTCTGCGCGGATCGATCGCTCTCAACGGGCGCACGGTGCGGTTCAGCTCGCCGCAGGACGCCATCCGCGAGGGCCTGGGGCTGGTCGCGGAGGACCGCAAGCTGCAGAGCCTGGTGCTGGAGCGGTCGGTGACCGAGAACACGACGCTGGCATCGCTTCGGCTGTTCATGAACCGGCTTCGGATCATCAGCCAGCGCAGCGAGAAGCGGGTCGTCGAACGGGTCGTCGACGATCTGCAGATCAAGACCCCGACGATCGATGCCATGGTCGCCAACCTCAGCGGCGGAAACCAGCAGAAGGTCGTCATCGGCAAGTTCCTGCTCTCTGAGATCGTCCTGTTCCTGCTCGACGAGCCGACGCGCGGGATCGATGTCGGAGCCAAGGCCGAGATCTACCACCTGGTCGGCGAGCTGGCGAAGGGGGGCACGTCGTTCCTCCTGGTCTCGAGCGAGATGCCCGAGCTGCTGGCCGTGTGTGATCGCATCTACGTGCTCTGCGACGGGCGGCTGACCGGCGTCTTCGAGCGGAAGTCGTTCGACCAGGAGGCCATCATGGAAGCGGCGACCCGTTTCATGGAAGGTGACCGAAGCGCCGCCAGGCCGGCGGCGCAGGGGGCGAGCGGATGAGCACAGAGACCGCGGAGCGGACCGTCTCGGCCCGGACCCACGCCTGGACCCACCTCTCGCTCGTCGACGTCGTCTGCCTCGTATCGACCGCCGCCATGCTGGTGTCGTTCGTCCTCCTGCCCTGGCTGATCGAGGCGAGCGCCAGCATCACCGGCCTCAGCCTGCTGCTCTCGGGGTCGCCTCCCATGACGGCGGAGGTCAGCGCCGCCCAGGCAGAGATCCGCTGGGCGCTGCTGCTGGTCCCGCTCGGCGCGCTGATCGCCGCCGTCGGGCTCGGGCTCAGGTTCTCCCGGCGCAGCAGTCAGCGATGGCTGGACCGGCTCGTGCCACTGGGCGCACTCGTCTCATTCGCCTACTTCGCGGTCTACTTCATCCACGACCGCCAGATCGCCCCGCAGCTCATGCAGTACACCGGCGTCGGCTTCTGGGTGGCAGGGTTCGCGTCCGGCATCCTGTTCCTGCAGCACTTCGCGGCGCGATCGACGGCCTCGGTGCATGCGGCCCCAACGCGCACGGGGCTCACCGAGCGGCTGCACCGCCTCTTCGGCAGGGTGCTGGACAGTCCCCGTGCCGGCCGCATCATCCGCAGCACGTTCCGGCTGCAGAGTCTCTTCGGGCTGTTCATCGTCATCGTCCTGGCCATCATCTTCTCGCCCGTCCGTGACGACTCGATCCTGTTCCTGAGCCAGCGCAACCTCAGCAACGTCGCCCGGGACGTCTCGGAGACCGGCATCCTGGCGGTGGGCATGCTCCTCGTCATCATCGTCGGGGGCATCGACCTGTCGGTCGGCTCGGTCGTGGCCCTGGCCGCCACCGGCGTGGCCTACCTGCTGATGCGCGACCTGGTGCCCGCCTACGCGGCCATCGCGATCATCCTGGCCCTGGGATTGTTCATCGGGTGGTGGAACGGCTACGTGTCCGAGCGCTTCCGGGTCCCGGCCTTCGTGACCACGTTGGGCATGATGAGCATCGCGCGCGGCCTGGCCGTGATCTGGTCCAACCGCATCGCCGTGCCGCTCTCCTACGGAGAGGGCGGGGCGGACCCCATGTTCGAGACGATCGGCTTCGCATCGACGGCGTCATCCCGGTGCCGGCCATCATCATGGTCGGCGTCGCCATCACCATGGCCCTTGTCCTGCGCTACTCGGCCTTCGGCCGCTATCTCTACGCCATCGGCGGCAATCAGACGGCGGCGCGCCTCTCCGGCGTGGCGGTCATGCGCGTCAAGATCGCCGCCTTCATGCTCTGTTCGCTCTTCGCGGCGCTGGCCGGCATCGTCCATGCCGCGCAGCTCGATCAGGGCAGTCCCAATGAGGCGCTCTACTACGAGCTCAACGCCATCGCGGCGGTCGTCATCGGCGGTGCCAGCCTGGCCGGGGGCAAGGGCACCGTCGCGGGTGCCATCGCAGGCGCCCTCATCCTCAGCGTCCTCGACAACATGCTTAGCCTGAACAACGTCGACAGTGCCGCCCAGCAGGTCATCAAGGGACTCATCGTCGTGGGTGCGGTGGCACTGCAGCAGCTACGACCCCGCAGTGCTGAAGCCTAGAAGGGAGGGTGGCAGGCACGTGATGGTCCCCGGACGAGTGGTGGGAGGAGGTGGTCCCGGAACGACACGGTCCAACGGTCAAGGGTCCAGTCAACACGACTGACATGCAGGAGGTAATCGGATGAGGAAGAGCATCTTCACGGGGGCCCTGGTCGCAGCGCTGTCGCTGAGCTCTGTGACCGTGGTGCTGGGGCAGGATGGTTGGGTCCCGTACACCGAGGATCAGCTCGGAGGCGGCACGGTCCAGCTCGATGCCAGGGCAGAGGGCCCGCTGCCGGCCTCGTGCCCCCAGCCTGAACCCAAGGACAGCTATGTCATCGGCATGTCCCAGGCCAACCGTGCCGAACCCTGGCGCGAAGCCATGGACAGCCAGATCGCCGCGGCAGCGGAAGGCTACCCGAGCATCGAGGTCGTCTTCCAGGATGCCGCCCAGGACAACGCCGACCAGGTCAGCGACGTCGAGAACCTGCTGACGCAGGGCATCGACCTGCTGATCATCTCCCCAAACGAGGCAGCACCCCTGAACGACATCGTCAAGGAAGCCTGGGAGGAGTGCGTCCCGGTCATCGTCCTGGACCGCAACCTCGTCGATCCCAACTACTCGATGTTCATCGGTGCTGACAACGTCGCCATCGGACGCGCTGCCGGCGCCTATGCCGCCGAGTGGTGCGCAGCCAACGGCCGCGAGGAGTGCAAGGTCGCCGAGATCCGCGGCCTCGAGGGTGCTCCGCCGGCCAAGGACCGCGGTGACGGCTTCCGCATGGGCCTGGCTGACGGTGGCCTGAGCGAAGACAACATCGTCTTCTCGCAGAACGCCGACTGGCTTCGCGAGAAGGCCGTACCGGCTGCCGCCGCGGCCTTCCAGGCACATCCCGACGTCGATGTCCTCTATGGGCACAACGACCCCATGGCTGAGGGCTCCTTGATCGCCGCCCAGGATGCCGGCGTCGACGTGTCGCAGATCCTGTTCATCGGTATCGACGCCCTGCCGACGCCCGATGGCGGCATCATGTCCGTCCTCGATGGTCGCCTCGGCGTCACCTTCGTCTATCCCACCGGTGGCCAGCAGGCCATCGACTGGGCCTACAACATCCTCAACGAGGGCGTGAACCCGCCGCTGTGGCTGGTCCTGCCCTTCGACACCGTTTCCCCGGACAACGCACAGGAAGTCTGCAACCAGTTCGCCTGCCCGAAGGCGGAGTAGCCGCAGGCAGACCCGGGCCACGGGAGGACCTTCCTCCCGTGGCCCGCTCTCTGGCCGCCTGAAGGACGAGTGGTCCCCAGAGCCCTCGGGTCAACAGGTGCGCAGGGACTCCAGCACGCAGGCGGGGGAGAGCAGGGCCCCGCGAGTGCCCGGGCGGGTCTGCGCCTGCTTCCGTGCCGGCAGCACACCTCCTGCGCGTACGTAACGCCATCGTCCAGGCTGTCGAAGGTCCGGCCGGCGTAGAGGTCCGGCGTGTGCACGGAGTGCCCGGCGCGCCGCAGCCCGTCCGCGAACTCGAGGAACCCGGCGGTCCGGCCCTGAGCGTGGTGGAACGACAGCACCTCAGCCATCTCGTGCACCTCCTCGCTTCGGCAGAGGGGAGCCGGGCTCACCCCGCCGCGAGGTGACACCCTGCGATGTCCACCCTGAGACCGTGATCCGCGCGCGCGAAGATGGACCTTGCGGGCGGGAGAGGGGCACTGCAGTCCGATAGGCTGTACGCGTCGGAGAGTGGAGGCCGCAGACATGGTCGCGACGGTCCGCGTCCGCGACACCGGCAGTACCGAGGGCGGGCGTCACGCCCTGCTCGGCATGGCCATCCTGTCCGGCGCAACGCTCCTGCTGCAGGTCGTCCTGACGCGCTTCCTCTCGGTGGCGCAGTTCTATCACTTCGCCTTCCTCGTGGTCAGCCTCGCACTGCTGGGGTTCGGGGCCAGCGGATCGCTGCTGGCGCTCTGGCCCGGCCTTCGCAGCCGCCGCCTGGATCCCTGGTACGCGCTCGGCTTCTCGCTGGCGGCCGTCGTCGCGCTACCTCTTCGTCGACCACTACGCCTTCGACTCGTACAGCATCGCCTGGGACTCGCTCCCAGGTCGTGCTGCTGGTCACGAACCTGCTCGCCCTGGCGACGCCCTTCGTCTTCGCCGGCCTCCTCATCGGCAGCCTGCTCAGCGCGTCCGCCGGCGAGGCCGGGCACATCTATGGCGCGAACCTGGTGGGCTCCGCCGCTGGCGCCATCCTGGCGCCGGTCGCCATGACCTGGCTCCCGGCACCGCAGACGGTCCTGCTGTGCGCCCTGCTGGGCAGCCTGGCCGCCCTCGCACTGACGACTGGACCGGCGGGCCCCGCACGGGTCGTGCGCGGCCGCGAGCCTGGTCGGTATCGGGGCGACGCTCCTGCTCATGATCGTCTTCCCGTCCCAGTTGGAGGTGCGCACCTCGCCGTACAAGGCCCTGAGCCAGTTCCGCCTGAACCCCGATGCGGAGATCGTGCGCACCGCCGAGAACGCCTACAGCCGCGTGGACATCGTGCGCAGTCCGACCATCCACTCCGCCCCGGGGCTGAGCCTGGCCTACCTGGGGGACCTGCCAGCGCAGATGGGCCTGGTCGTCGACGGCGGGGAGGTGCTCTCCGTGTCGCGGGCGGAGACGACGGACCCTGAGCTCCTCCGCAATCTGCCCTCGGCGGTCGCCTACGCGGCCAGGCCCGATGCCGACGTCCTCGTCATCGGCTCCGGCGGCGGGATGGAGGTCCTCGCGGCGCTCGCCAACAGCACCGGCCACATCACCGTCATCGAGCCCAATGCCCTCGTCCACGACGCGCTGGTGACCGATCTGCGGGCGTGGGCCGGGCTGGCTGACCACCCGCGGGTGACGCTCATCGGGGACGACATCCGGACGGCCGTCGAACGGCTCGACGACACCTTCGACGTCGTCGTCCTCACCCTCAGCGAGGGCTACCACCCCATCTCTTCAGGCGCCTTCACCCTCAACGAGGACTACCGCTGGACGGTCGAGGCCCTGGGCTCGTACTTCGAACGCCTGGAGGATGACGGGCTGTTCGTGACCCACCGCTGGCTCCAGGAGCCGCCCAGCGAGAGCCTCCGCGCCCTGGGCACGATCGTCGCGGCGCTCGGCGAGGGCGACCCACGCGAGCGGATCGTGGGCTTCCGCTCCTTCCAGCACGCCACCTTCATCGTCCGACCATCGGGCTACCCGGACGCCGAGGTCGAGACGCTCCTGGCGGGCATCGAGGACCTGCGCTACGACCTCACGCTCGCGCCGCGCATGCCCGAGGACATGGTCAACCGCTACGCGCGGCTACCGATCCGACGTCTACCGGGATAGCCTACGCCGCCCTCATCGACGCGCCCGACCGCGGCGCGTTCCAGGCCGGCCTACCCCTTCGACATCACGCCGCCGACAGACGCTCGCCCGTTCTTCTTCCACTTCTTCCGCTGGGAGCAGACGCCCGAGGTGCTGGAGGGCCTGGGCAGCCGCTGGCAGCCCTTCGGTGGGAGCGGCTACCTCGTGCTGCTGGCGCTGCTGGCCTTCGCGATCGTCGCGGCGCTGGTCTTCGTGCTCCTGCCGGTGCTGGCGCGCCGCCGCTTCCGCGAGGCGCTGACCGCCGTCGGCGGTGCGCGGGCCGCCCGGTTCCTCGGCTACTTCATCCTGCTCGGCCTCGCGTTCCTGCTCGTCGAGGTCTCGCTCATCCAGCAGTACATCCTCCTGCTGGGCCAGCCCACGCTCGCTATCGCCACGGTCATCGGAGCGCTGCTGCTGTCCTCGGGCCTCGGCAGCCTGCTGTCGGTCCGGCTGTCGCGATGGATCGGGTGGGGTCCCGGCCTGGTCGCGCTCACGATCCTCATCGTGGTCCACCCACTGCTCGTGGACTTCCTGGCACCCGTCCTGCTGCCGCTGCCACTGGCGCTCCGGATCCTCGTCACGGCGCTCCTCATCGCGCCGGTGGGGTTCCTGATGGGCATGCCCTTCCCGCGGGGCATCGCGGCCCTGCGCGAAGCCACCGATCTCGTGCCCTGGGCCTGGGCGGCCAACGGCAGTGCCTCGGTCATCAGCGCCGTGCTTGCGGCGATGCTGGCACTGTCATTGGGGTTCCCGGCGGTCCTGCTGATCGGCGGCGGCCTCTACCTGCTGGCGGCACTTACCCGCTGGTCTCTCTCGTGAACGGTACGAACATCACCTCGATGAGACGCTCCATGGCCACGTCGTCCCCATCCCGCGTCACCAGCCACAGCGTCTGCACGTCCCCGACTGGCCCGATGGGGATGACCATGCGCCCGCCATCGGGGTCCAGCTGGTTCACGAGCGGCCGGGGCAGGTGGTCCGGAGCAGCGGTCACGATGATGGCGTCGAAGGGAGCGTAGTCCTCCCAGCCGAAGTAGCCATCGGCGCGCTTGAGGGAGACCTCGTCCTCGTAGCCGAGCGCATCGAGCACGGCACGTGCGATACCCGCCAGCTCCGGGACGATCTCCACCGAGTAGACCTCGTCGGTGAGCTCGGCCAGGATGGCCGCCTGGTAGCCCGACCCGGTCCCGATCTCCAGCACCCGGTCGCCCGGCTCGACTTCCAGGAGTGCGGTCATCAGGGCCACCAGCGAGGGCTGGGAGATGGTCTGGCCGTAGCCGATGGGCAGGGGATGGTCGCCGTAGGCGAGGTCGAGGTGCTCGGTCGGCACGAAGGCGTGTCGAGGGACGGCACGCATGGCCGCGATGACTGCCTCGTCCGGCATGGCCGGCTCGAACCAGTCCACGAGCTGCTCGCGCCGGGTTCGCATCTCCTCGCTGTCCTCGAGGTCGCGATCGAGCTCCTCCGGAGCGACCAGGGGCTCCAGCGAGGCCTCCGCGCCGATCACGGATGGGGACGGCGACGCAGATGCCTGGGCCGCAACGGACATCGCCAGCAGGGTCACCAGGGACGCCGTGCACAGGAGCACGACGATGCTCGACAGACGGATGCGGCTCATCGATGATCCCTCCATGACATCGGTCCGGCAGGCCGGTGTGCAGGTCGACTGCGCCAACGAGACCATCGACGCGGCTCGTCTGCCCTGGCAAGCTGCCATCGGCAACCCACCCCCGCTGCGTAGCCGAGGGCCACCAGACCTGAGGTCCCCCTGGACTGGAGAAGGCGTCTGGGCTGGAGCAGACGTCGCGAGGGACGACGTCTGCCGCTGCGACGATCTCGACCAGCCCGTCATGGTCGCCCGACGGGCTCGGGCCGTCTCCGTGCCAGGTCGTCCCGCCGGACGGCGTCGACCAGGCTTCGCCAGGTCGGTCGAGGCCGCCACCTCCCGCGCGGCCTCCAGGGCCTCCGGGGCCAGCCGCGCCGCGATCGCGTCGAGGGTGGGCTGCGCGACCATGCGGTAGGTCGGCGGGCATGCGCGGCGTGCTCGAGCGACGCGATGAGCAGCTCGGCGGCTCGCCGCGTCGTCGCCCTCACCGGCCAGCAGGACGCCGACCCCACTGAGGGCGTGGAGGACGAGCGACTGCGCCTGGCCCCGCTCGGCCAGCTCGAGGGCCCGGCCGAGGTCCCGGCGAGCCGCGCTCGCCGTCGCCCATCGCGGCCTCCGCGAAGCCCAGCCGACAGAGCGCCGAGATGACGCCCCAGCGGTGATTGACGCTCGCTGAATGCCTCGTAGCCGGCGCGCGCGAGCCGGAGCGCCTCCGGCGTAGTCACCCGAGGCAGTAGGCGCTCATGCTCGAGCGGCTGTAGCGTGTAGCCGGTCCCGCCGACGTCGCCGACGCCTGTGAACAGCTCCTGGGCGCGGCAGGTGGAGCGCATCGCCGCCCGGTAGTCGCCCTCGGCGTCGGCCAGCAGCCCCAGCTTGCTCAGGAGGTAGGCGCGGTAACAGCGGGTTCCCGGACTCGTCCGTCGTCGCGTAGCCGGCCTCGTAGGCCGACACGCGCGCCGGCGAGGTCTCCACATGAACTGTCGGGCGACCCCGAGCCAGGCGAGCGACGCCCCCCGGCCCAGCGGATCGCGCGAGGCCCCGGAACACCACGTCGGCCTCGGTCAGCCAGGTCGTGGCCGCCGGCGTAGTCGTCGCGGTAGAGGGCGAACGTCCCGAGCGCCAGGAGGCACGAGCCGATCTCGGGCGCGAGTCCCGCCTGCGCGGACCGCGGCAGGCACTCCCGGGCGACCTGTTCGCAGCGATCGTCGTAGCCGAGCCAGGCCGCAGACCGCGCGCGGTAGGCGAGGCGCTCAGATCGCTTGGGGCCGGTCGTGCCGGCCCGCCTCCGGGCGGACGCGATGCGCTCGAACGTCTCGCTGCCCTCGTGCTCGCCGCGCACGAAGAAGAGGATGGAGAGGTCCGCGAAGACCTCCCTGGCGCCGGTCATCCTGCCAGTGGACGGCGACCCACTCGGCCGCGGCCCGCAGGTCCGCGAGATCGCTCCGCAGCTCGTCGCGAGCCTCGGCGACGCGAGGCCCGAGCAGGTCCGCTCGTCGCGACCGCAGCCGCCCCGAGAAGTACGCCGCGTGGTCCTCGCAGCGTGCGGCGACGGCGCGCCAGGCTCCCGGACAGTCGCTCGGCGGCGTACTGGCGCAGGAGCTCGTGGATCTCGAAGCGGCCGAAGCCCCGATCGTCGCACGAGCGAGGCGCCGACGAGCTCGGAAAGCAAGCGCAGGTCGGCCCCGGCGACGACCGCGGCTGCCGTCCCGGGTGAAGGCCCGCGCCGGAAGACCGACAGCCGCTCGAAGACGTCGCGCTGCTCGTCGGTGAGCAGGCGCCATGAGTGATCGAACACCGCCCGCAGGCTCCGATGTCGCTCAGGCACGTCATGGCCACGTCGTCGAGAGGATGTCGAGGCCGCGCTCGATCTCGTCGCCGATCTCCGCACAGCGGAGCAGTGGCGTCCAGGCAGCCGCCAGCTCGATCGCCAGCGGCAGGCCCTCGACGAGGCGGCAGATCCGGACGACCTGCGGTCGCAGGTCGTCGGTCAGCGCGAAGGAGGCATGGCCTGGCGGGCCCGTTCGACGAACAACCGGGAGGCGCCGTTCCCGTGGTCACCGTCGCCTCGAGACCGCCAGCCCGCTCGACGTCGAAGACCCACTCGGTCTGGATGCCGAGGCGCTCCCGGGATGTGGCCAGCAGACCGACGCCGGGCGCCTGCTCGACGATCTCGGAGAGGAGCGGTCGAGCCCTCCGCGAGGTGCTCGAGGTTGTCGAGGACGAGCAGCGTCGGCGCTCGCGCAGGAAGTCGACGAGCTGCTCGCGTGCGGCGGCGTCGCTGTACTGGAAGTCGATCTGGAGCTGGAGCGAGGCGGCCATCGCAGCCGGCAGGAGGTCGGCCGAGGCGACCGACACGAGCGGGATGAAGTGGACCCCGTGCTGGTAGCGGTCGGAGACGCCGCGATGCGGCCTCGAGCGCGAGTCGCGTCTTGCCGGCCCCGCCGGGGCCGACGAGGGTGAGGAGGCGGCAGGCCGGGTCGTCCAGCACGTCGGTCGATCGAGGCCAGCTCATCCGTCTGCGCCCGATGAACGACGTCCGCGGGGCGGGCAGGTGTGAACTCCCGGACTCGAGCGTCCGCAGCGGCGGGAACTCGGAGGGCAGACCCTCGATCTCGAGTTGGAGGATGCGCTCCGGGACGCGAGGTATCCCTGAGTCGGTGCGGCCCGAGGTCCCGAACGTCGATCTCGACGAGCGCGCCCGTGGCCTGTGACAGGAGGACCTGGCCCCCATGCCCGACGGCCGCGATGCGCGCAGCTCGATGGACATCGAGCCCGAGGTAGCCCTCGCCGGTGAGCTCGAGGCTCGCCGGTGTGGAGACCCATCCGGACCTTGAGCGGGCCGTCGGCCAGCGCACGCTGGGCCTCGACGGCCGCGCTGACGGCCTCCGGATGCCCGCGCGAAGGCCGACGAAGAACGCGTCGCCCTGGGTGTCGACTTCCACGCCGTCGTGGGCCGCGACGGCGCCGCGGACGATCCGGCGGTGCGTCGGCCAGGGCCTCCGCCCAGGCGGACCCGAGCTCGCGCATCAGGCGCGTCGAACCCTCGATGTCGGTGAACAGGAGGGTCACCTCACCGGTCGGCAGCGGCGCGCTCATGGCTTGCCTGGATGATGCGCGCCAGACGTCGCGGTGTCGAGGGTCAGTCAGCCTCTTCTGCCCGGAAGGCGAGCCAGGGGACAGGCCTCGACCAGCGCGGCAGGGCATGGCCCATCCCCGGAGTAGCGTGGCCGCCGAGCGAACGGTGACCTGGGCCGCGCCACCGGCGCGATGCCCCATGATGGACACATGACGACACCGCCCACCGTCGTGCTGCTGGGCACCCTCGACACGAAGGGTCCCGAGCACGCCTACGTCCGTGATCGACTCCTCCAAGCCGGCGTGCACGTCACCCTTGTCGATGTCGGCATCCTGGACACGCCCACCGTGGAGCCGGACGTGGCGGCGCACGATGTCGCCCGCGCCGCCGGCACCACCATCGAGGAGCTGCGCACAGCCGGGCTGAAGGCCGGACACCGCGCCATCGCGCTGGAGGCCATGGCCCGCGGCGCCTCCGCGCTGGTGGCTGACCGGCGCGAGGAGGGACGCTGTGACGGCGTCATGGGCCTGGGCGGCAGTGGCGGCTCGGCCATCATCTCCGCGGTCCTGCGTTCGCTGCCCATCGGCGTCCCCAAGCTGCTCGTGTCGACGATGGCCTCCGGCGACGTGCGGCCCTACGTGGGCACGCGCGATCTCATGCTCGTGCACCCGGTCACGGACATCCAGGGCCTCAACCGCGTCTCGCGGCACGTCCTGGCCAACGCCGCCAACGCGATGGCGGGCATGGTTCACGGGGCGGCGACCGCGCACCACGGCGATGCGCCCCTCATCGCCATCTCCATGATGGGCGTCACCACGCTGGGCGCCCAGGGCATCCAGTCACAGCTCGAGGCCACCGGCCTGGAGACGATCGTGTTCCATGCCAATGGTGCGGGCGGCATGGCCATGGAGGAGCTCATCGACTCGGGGGTGGTGGACGGCGTCATCGACCTCACGACCAACGAGCTCACCTCGGAGCTGTACGGCGGCATCCTCTCGGCCGGTCCGGGCCGGCTGACCACCGCCGGCCGCATGGGTATCCCACAGGTCGTCGCTCCGGGGGCTCTTGAGGTCATCAACTTCGGACCGCGGGACGGCGTGCCGGAGCGATTCGCGGGGCCGGAGCGCCGCATCGTCATCCACAGCGCCTCGGTCACGTCGGTGCGCGCCACGGTCGCCGAGTCGGCCGAGATCGGCGCCCGCTTCGCCGAGCGGGTGAACACCGCGACCGGTCCGACGACCGTGCTCCTGCCACTGCGGGGCTGCTCCAGGTACGAGCTGCCGGGCGGCCCCTTCATCGACACCGGAGCCGACGCCGCGCTCTTCGCGGCCATCCGGGCGGGCCTGCGGGCCGACATCCCCTGCCATGACGTGGATGCCAACATCAACGACCCGGCCTTCGCCGAGGAGGCGGTTCGAGTGCTGCTCGCGCTCCGGGAACGGGCCCGACGGCGAACCGCTTGATCCGGGTCGCGAGCCAGTCAGCCCTCGCCGGCGCGGCTGACACGCAGCAGCTTGTCCTCGTCCCAGGTCAGCAGCAGGTCGCCGCTGACCGAGTCAAAGGCCATCTCGGTGATGCCTGGAAGGCCCTCGATGACAGGCTGGAGGCGGCCCTTCTCCTCGACCGCCCACAGGATGCCAGCGGTCGGATCGGTGACGTAGAGGCCGGGATCCAGGACGCCGCCGGGCGAGGACCCCACGGCACCGAAGTTGGGGCTGCCCTCGGGCGGGGCGACCACCAGCTTCACCGTGCCGTCAGGCTTGAGGCGGAAGAGACCGGCTGGGCCATCGAGCGGCCAGGAAGTCAGCACACTGAGAGCGTAGACCGTGCCCTTGCCATCAACGGCCAGATCGACGATCCCGTAGAGCGGCTCACCGCCGCGGATGAGCGGCTGGGCCTCGGCGGCCTCGCCGGAGACGAGGAAGATGTTGTCGCTCTCGAAGTCGGATACCAGCATCCCACCCTCCGGCGCCTGCTGCAGGTCGCTCAGGCCACCGAACGACGGAGGCGTGGCCCAGGCGCGGAACGCACCCTCCTCATCCAGCTCCGCGATGCCCGAGTACGGGTTGCCACCCTCGTACCAGCCGTCCACGCCGACCAGCAGCCGATCCTCGAGCCAGAGGCCCGACTTGCGGTTCAGGCCAGCCAGGGCGGCGTCCTCGTAGACGACTCGGCTGCCGTCGGGGCTCGAGTCGCAGCAGCACCGCCTCGTCGTGATGGCTTGCGAATACGTACGCGTCGCCGGCAGCATCCAGGAAGACCCGACCGAGCGGGAAGGGCGCCCGATAGGCTCGGGCGGTCAACCCTTCGGGCAGCACCAACCCAGCCGGCAGGTCGGCTGCGATCGTGACGCTGCAGGACTCCGGCCCCCAGGGCTCCAGCACCCCAACGTCGGGGCCATCCGCGAAGCGCTCGACATGGAAGACCGCGTCGACAGCAGCCGGGATGGTCGCATCCCACTCGTTGCTGAGGAGTGCACGAAGGTAGAGCGGCGAGTCGATCGCGGAGTCGCTGACCGAGAGATCGTGCCAGCTGCAATCGCCCCAGTAGCCGGCGAGGATGCGGTCGTCCTGGCGACGTAGCCGCAGCCACGTCGATGGCGAGCGGCGCGATGGGGCTTCCCTGAAGCCCAGGGAGCCCCCTTCGACCTGCAGGCTGGCAGCCATGGCCCGGCGGTAGCCGGTCTCGTGGAAGCCGATAGCCGCCTGGTCCCGCTCATCGAGCGACGAGAGTTGCAGCAGCAGGGAGCGGGCCTCGCCTTCCTGGCGCGTCCAGGGCTGGGCATCGACACGCACCACGACCTCGAAGTCGCCCTCGAGGGCGCGGCCGCTCTGGGCACTGACGTGCCCGATGGTCGAGCCATCGAGGGCCAGTCGCAGCGGCAGGTCCTCCAGCCATGGTGGCGGTGGATCTACCGCTGTCGAGCGCCACCTCTGTCGTCGCTGCCTGCCCCAGGGCGGCGAGGTCCGACGTCTCGAAGGACGGCTGCCGGAGCGGCGGCACGGCGGGCAGCACATCGACGGTGGCCCAGTCGACCGGCTCGGAGATGAGGTCCCAGGCCGGCGGGGGCAGCGACCCGGACGGAGCGCTCAGCAGGCGGACACCGGAGAGGCTGGTCGTCGCGTCCTCCTCGACCAGCCCGTCGTGAGCCGTTCGCTTGAAGACCCAGCCGGCCCAGACCGTCTCGGGGACCAGGATGCGCCGCTGTCCGGTGACGATCCAGTCGTCTCCGTCGCGACGATAGGTGGTCCAGAAGTCCCCGCGGCGGGACAGTCGGACGCCGACCGGCTCACGACCGGCATCGGGGCAGAGGTCCGCGTAGACCCAGGCATCCACGCAGGCGCGGCTGGCCAGCTCGTCGCCGCCATGGACCCGCACCCAGCCGCCACCGAGCACCTGGCTGTCGGCCGCCGGCCCATCAGCGCTCATCTGCCCGGCCAGGGCTCCGATGGAGCTGCCGGGTGACTCGATGATGAACTCGGCACTGGCCAGGGCCGTGGCCGCCGTGCTCAGCAGCAGGTCGGCTTCCAGGTCGAAGTCACCGCTCACCTTGTGCAGCAGGCGCGGCGCCGAGGCCTCCCCGCCCCAGAGCTCGTTTCCTGGCGGGGTCGTGACCGACAGGCTGTCGGGTCCCGGGACGGTGAAGGTGGCATCGCCACCGACATCGAGCCAGGTCCAGTCATCGACGGATTCGCCCGGCTCGGCCAGGACGCCGAAGTCGGCCGGCTGATCGCCGTAGGGCGCGAGGGTGCCATCATCGAGCGGCAGGAGCGGGAAGAGCGGGTCGCCCACCAGCGGATCATCGGGGGCCGGCTCGGCAGCGCCGAGACCACCATCCGGCCAGGCGAGCTGCTGTCCGGCAGCGACCTCGATGGTCGTCCCATCGGCGTCGGTGATGAGCGCGACGCCCTCGAGGACCACCACCCGCCCACCACCGCCGTCCGTCGCCTCGACGATGAGGTCGGTGCCCTGAGGGGTGACGGTCCGTCCGCCGACGGCCACGGGCAGGGGTGCGCCACCAGGCGAGGGTGCGACTGCGCAGGCCGCCCTGCTCGAGCACCAGGCCCGGCGCACCAGCACCGCAGGCGTCGGTCGACTCCGCTCGATCCGAGGCCGGACGTGACGGCGCTGCTCCCGCGTATGCGTACAGCGGCGAAGCCGGGGACCAGCAGCGTGGTGGTGCCGTTGTCGCCAACGGTCAGCCGGTCGCCCGGAGCCAGGCGGCTGCCGGGGCGGGCCGGCGCATCGCTCTTCGGCTCGACCAGGGCCACCTCGACCGTCCCGGATTGCCCGAAGCAGCTACCGGTGAGCGGTCCACTGCCGCCTGCGGCGCCGATGGTGCCCCACAGGCGGCCGGGGCCCGGCAGCTCGGCGGTGGCTTCGACGTGGGTATCGCTCTCGTCAGGCGCCTCGCAGGCCAAGGCCAGGGCGGCGATGGTCTGCGAGGGTCCCTCGTTGCGGCCGATGACCGGCGTGTAGCTGATGGCGGCGCTGACCCCGGAGTTGTAGAGGCTCCACACGCACGGCACGGGCGGACCGCCGTCCAGGGTGACGCGCACCGTGCCACCCGAGGACACGTCGACCGGACCGAGGGACACGGGCAGGTCGCAGGGTTCGTCGACCGGCTTCTCTGCGAACGAACCGCTGCCGCTGAGCAGCACGCCGCCATCCACCGGTGGTCGGGCCGGACGGACGGTGGCGTTGCGCGCCGCCTTGATGACCGGCCGGTCAGCGCAGGCGGTGGCCTGCCCGGCCGGCGGCCAGGTCTTGCGGAAGGACTCGTACTGGCTGCGCAGCGCCGCCTCGTAGGACTCCGGGGTGCCGGCCGGGTGGTAGAGGTGCCAGAGCAGGTTCTCGATGGTCTCGTCGGTGAAGGGGATGCCGTCGCGGGTCAACTGCTCCCTGAGGCGCATCTCGGCCTCGAGCAGCGCCGCCAGCCTGGCCTGGTCGTCGGCCGTCAGAGCCGCCAGGTCGGAGGTGCTCAGGAGCGCGATGCCGGCCTTGTCCAGCCAATCGACCAGCGCTTCGATGCGCGCCGTCATCTCGGCCGCAGACCGCTCGGCGACCAGGCGGCGAGCGAAGTAGTCGGCCAGCAGCTTGCGGATCTGCGCGTCAGAGAGGTTGGGATCCTCCATCTTGAGATCGACGGCCAGCTGACGAAGACCGCCGGAGTACCAGCCCACCACGGACTGGATGTCGAGCAGGAAGTCGAGATCGCCCGGGTCCCTGGCGTAGCGCGCATAGAGCTCCTCGAGCACCGCGTTCTTGTAGGCGCTGGCACCGAGCTGGACCGCTCCGGCGGTCAGCTGGGCCACCAGCTCGGCTACGGCCAGGACCGGCACGCCGGCCTGCATGGCCTCGATGAAGGCTCGACCCATGGCGCTACCGACAGCCACCGCGGTGCCGTGGCGGGAGGCCTGCTGGTAGGCACTCCAGATGGCGTAGCCGGAGAAGACGTAGCCGGTGACCCGAGCGGCCTTGCCCAGGAAGGACTCGGCGACCTCATCGGCACCGTGGAGGACCGACCGCTCGGCGTCGCTGAGCTGGTCGTAGCGCTTGCCGAAGCGAGGCCATGGCGGCGTCGTCGAAGTGGGTCAGGCCCCAGGCGACGCGACGCTCGAAGGCGTTGGCCATCCTGACGATCTCGTCGGTCTTCGACGCGCCGAAGCGCTCGGTCAGCAGCTCCACCGCGGCGATGCGCTGGGCCCGTGGCAGGTTGGCCAGGGAGGCTGCCAGCTCATTGGAGAGCTGGAGCGTCGCCTTGCTGTCGGCCAGCGAACTGGCCATCAGGGAGAGATGGGCATCCGCGACATGGCGACCCATGCTGCCGTTCAGCTCATCCATGCCGCGCAGGTAGGCCGACAGCGCCCGGTCAGGGTCCATCTCGCCGGTGATGGTCATCATGCGGCCGATGGCTGCCTCGGTCTTGCCGTTGCGCAGCATCTCCGCCGCCGAGAGCAGGGCCCGGTCGGCCTCGGAGAGCTGGCCGCCGGCGAGGCGGAAGGCGTCGGCGTTGCGCAGATCGTACTTGGCCTGCTTGAGCGCCAGCAAGCGCGGCTCGCTGACGCTCTCGCCCAGGAGCGAGCGGAACTTGCTGTTGTCGCTGAACCAGCCCAGCGCATCGCCCTTGGTCAATGCCGGCGGCGGTGTACGCACCACCGACTCGTAGAAGACTTCCTTCATCTTCCCCGTGGTCGGGTCGAAGCGCCACAGGTTCGGCTTCTGGAGGGCCTCCTCGCCGGCCAGCCACTTGTTCCCCCCGACGGTGTTGTACTTCTCGACGTTCGAGGCAGCGGCGTAGCGCCCCGGCCACTTCGAGGGGTCGGAGGGATCGAGGGCATTCACATCAAGGCTGCCGGGCGCGATGCCGAAGCGCTTCTGGAAGGTCGTGGTGAAGTCCTGCGCGGCCTCGCTGGCCTTGGCGCCGCGGGGGATGAAGTCCTTGTCGCTCTTGCCGGGCAGGTAGGCGCTGTTGGTCAGGCGGTGACCGAGGGTGCCCACCGGGACGACGTGGTCGAGGCCACTGCCGTACTTCACCGAGACGTCCCGCCAGGCCTCCTGGCACATGCCGACCAGCTGCTCGTCGAGCTTGCGGGCCAGGGTCTTGTCGATGCGTCCAGAGGCCACGGCCTGCTTGTAGTCACCGTAGCGCTTGAAGACCTCGAGCGCCGCCTGGCGCTGCTGGGCCGGGGAACCCTTCAGGGAGGTGGAGAACGTCCTGACCAGGTCCTCCAGTCCGCCCTCCTGTGCCATGGCTCCTGTGGCGGGACTCCGGGGGACACGCCGGTACCCAGCACCAGGATCAGGCTGAGCACGGCCACCAGGCTGCGCCGCGGGAGCGCCACGAGGCTCGACATCGATCCACCCCCCAGCAGATGCCGGCTGCCGCCGGCAGGCCGCTCGGCCAGAGGCCGGGCTCGGGTCAGCATCGGTCGTCCCTGGTCGGCAGTCAAGCGAACGACGTGGTCATGACCGCCGCATAGGTCCTGGTCATCGGGGTGACGGATCCCACGGCAAGGCGGCCTGCATGGTCAGGTCGACGTGATGGTCAGCCGGACCCCGCTGCCGTCGACAGGAACCTGCGGCACCGTCAGCAGTCCATCGGCATCCGCGGTGATCGTCCCGGCCCTGATGATGTGGCCGTCGAGGACCGCGCTGATCTCGTAGGCGTAGGCAGCTCCCGGTGCCACCCGGAAGTGCTGGAGCCGGCGCGGCGTGATGCTCGACCTCGTGCGACCGCCCGTCCACCGCTCGCAGCGACATCGACCAGGCATCCGGCGTCGTCGACGGGCACGCCGTCCCAGGGGTCCCAGGAGGCCGACCAGGCGATGCCGGTCGCGATGTCCGCCTCGCCGTCCGGCGGCCAGTCGCCGGCCAAGGGCCTCGTCGCCGAACCCGGGGACCGTCTCACGAAGGATCGACCCGCAGCCCAGCGAACGGCACCAGTGCCTCGTCAGGCGCCAGCGTCGCCGGCAGGCCCTCGAACCCGAGCCAGGTGTGGCCGGCCTGGCGAACGGCTCCACCGAACGTGCGCGCCGAGGCCGCCAGCGCCGGGTAGAAGGGCTCGCCCTGCGTGGACCACTCGACGACGTCGTCACGAGTTCCGTGGGCGACGCCGAAGGGCACGCTCTCATCGGCGCGCCGCGCCAGCACGTTGGCAGCGTGGTCCTGCCAGGAGTAGACGCCAGTGCCTTCGTACCGCCTCGATCGTGGCCGCCCAGCTGGCGGGGGCGCCGATCTCGACGGGCAGGTCGTCGCCGACGCGGCCCCACTTCCACTCGACATCGGGGCGCCAGTCGATGCCGCCGGCGTCACCGGAACGGGCCATGTCGGTCATCGGCTCCGAGGCGTAGGCCGCCGCGAAGACGGAGGGGTACCGCAAGGCCAGCGCCAGCGCCCCGCTGCCACCCATCGAATGGCCGTAGACGTAGACACGCTCGGGGTCGACTCGTGGCCCCAGGACCGGGTCCCGGAGCAGGTCATGGAGCATGCGCAGGATGCGCTGCTCGGTGAAGTTGGCGACCCGGTCTCCGACTGAAGGTGTCTCACCCCGGCGGTAGTCGAGGTCGGCTGCGAACCCGAACCACCACGTCTCGGAGCTGTCCACGGGCCGGACCTGGATGGCGCAGTACCATGCCGAGGGACCCAGGTCCGCGGGGTAGGCGTCACCGTTCCAGCCGTGAAGGTCGAGGATCACGGGCAGACGGTCCGGCATCGTCCCGCCGGGGCAGATCGACGGCTCGGGCTCGGCCACGACATAGGTGTAGGCGTAGGCCAGTGCAGCCTCGATCCCCGGTGCTGCGGCATCGAAGCCCAGCCACGTGTTGCGCTCGTGAGGCGCGTGGAACGTGGGATTCCACGCCGAGAGGTCCATGAACTGGAGCATCAGGTGCGAGCGTCCACCCGCGCCATCGAGCACGTGGACGGGACGCGGGTCTGTGACCGTCTCGCGCACGGGGCCCGCGAAGGCTACGTCGATCGTGCCTCCGATGGTGTCCACGGTCTCGATGGCGTACCAGGCCTCGCCGGATGTGGCGCCACCCAGCTCCTGCGCATCGGGCGTCCATACGAGCAGGCCACGACCCGGGGGCAGCGGCTCTGCGCCATCCTCGATGACCGCCCGTTCCAGGTAGCGCCAGCCCCAGCCTTCCGGGCCCAGGTTCCGTTCCGACCAGATGCGGTCAGAGCCTTCTCCGACCTCGGCCACGAGCGTTGCGGAGCCCAGCTCGTTGGCATCGATCGGTGTGATCGATCGATGGATCCGATAGGTCTCGCCGCTGCGATCTTCGTGCTCGTCCCAGGTCAGGAACGTCTGCCCGTCGCGGTGGTCGGCCACAAGACCGGTCGCCCGGGTCGCCGCGACGAACGCCAGGCTCGCCGTCGCCTCGTCATCCGGTGCGACCACCGCGGCCTCCCGGGGCCCGAGCGTGAGCGCTCCATCGAGCGGCTCCCGCCGCAGCCGCCATGCCGACGGCAGTACGCCCGTCTCCGGGACGATGCCGCCCCCTGCCGGCACCAGCCGGAGCAGGCGCTGGTCCTCGCCCGGAGCCCAGGTCACCTCCGCGGCGGAGGGATTGACGATGACCGTGGCATCGCGGTAGCGGCGGACGTAGACCTCACCGTCGCGCAGCACCTCGATCGACGGAGGCAGCGGATCCACGGCCGGGCCGAGCGGCAGGTCGTACTCGGGGAACCAGGTCGGCTCCTCGGCCACCTCGAGGTTCACGAAGGTCCGCCCGCCCTTCACGAGGAGGTATGACGCCACCACGAACAGCCGCGCCTGCACGTCGTCCACATCGGGGTAGGCCTGGGCGAGCAGGACACGGCCGCTACCGACGACCGACAGGGCGCGGTCCATCTGGAGCGCCCAGTCGTCCGCCGAGACATCCGCCCAGGGCAGGGCGAAGCCCTCGATCATGACGCCGCTCGCGGCCGAGTAGTCGGTCGTATCCCGGCTGGTCACCCAGGCGCCGGCGTTCGCGATGACCGGCCCGCCGATCTCACTGCGCACCCACTCCAGCCACGAGGCGATGCGCCGGCTCCACGCCGCCTCGAGATCGATATCGACTGCCGGCAAGGGCGGCTCCCACGTCCCCAGCTGGTTGGGCGGTGACACCGAATCGAGGAACAGGCCATCCGCGCCGGTTCGTTCCAGCTGGCCGGAGACCTCGCCCACGAACCACTCCCGCCAGCTGGGTGCATCGGTGTTGACGAGGAACCAGCCCCAGTCGCAGAGATAGCGCCGCTCATCACCCGGTGCTGCTCCCTCGAACCAGCGCGGGTCCGGGTCCGCGGGCCACTCCACGACCCATTCGTCCCCATCGAGGATGCGGATCTCCGGGCCCGACGGCACGCAGCCCTCCGCCGCGGTCCGATAGCCGAGGCCGATGCCGAGCCGGTACTGGAGCACCACGAAGCTGCTGTTCCGGGGATGGAGCTCATCGACGAGCGCGCGGGGCAGCTTCTGGGACCCGTCGACGTGCGTGGCTACGAAATCGAGCAGAGCAGGGGAGAGCCTGCCCGGCAGCTGGTCGTCGAAGACATGGATCCCCAGCGAAGTGTCGGGGAACACCTCCGTGCCGCTGTCCGCGGCTGCCACGGCGGTGGTGCTGACATCGACCCGGCCGACGACGATGGCGATGGCCAGGGCGGCCGACATGCCGCCGACCAGCGCCACCACCCACCGCTTCGCGCCATGCACGCGGACGCGTTGGAGCCCCTTCGACCGTCGGCCCGTGGCAAGCCCGAGGTCCTCATCCACGAGCGAAGGATACGCTGCGGCCGGCAGACGTCAGGTCCGGAAGTCGGCGACCTCCAGTACCTCGTCCTGGTGATAGGGGATAGGTGTCCCACGCGTGAAGCCGCGCGAGGGCGTCACCACCAGGAAGAGCTTGCCGGCCTCCAGGATGGCGACCACGACCTCGTGCTGATCCTGGCTCTCGATCTGACCGACCTCGTCGGTACGCACCGTGTCATCCGTCTGGTGGCGGATGCGGAAGATGCGCCGGGGTGTCGCCGGGAAGCCGTTGTCACGGGCGAAGCGGACGATGGCCTCACGGTACTGCTCGGCCTGCTCCGGCGAGGCGGCGCCGGGAAAGAACCACGCCGGAACCTCGTCCTCCATGCTCATGCCCGGCCCATAGGTTCAGGCCGGCTCCAGGAAGGCCTGGCGCAACGCCTCGAGGACCGCTTCGTCGAGGCCCAGTCCCTCCTCGAGATAGACCGCCACGGACCCGTGGAGCGTGGCCATCTCATCGAATGCCGCCTCGAGGAAGCTCGTTCGCACTCCCATGAGCGGCTCGATGACATGGCGATCTCCGCCACGCGCCACGAAGTCATCGATGATGTGGCCGTAGGCGGTGCGGATCTCGGCATCGCTGCGCAGGTAATCCTCCAGCACGGCGTCGGACGGCACGCCCAGGAACGTCAGCAGGACCGCCACTGCCCAGCCGGTCCGGTCCTTGCCCGTCATGCAGTGCAGCAGCGCTGGGCGCAGCGATGCGTCGGCAAGGTGCCGATACAGGTCGCCGAAGGCCGTCCGCGCACGGGGCAACCGGACCATGTCCCGGTACGCCGCCAGGAAGAACCGCTGCGCACCATCGTTCCCCAGCATGGCCGAGGCTCGTGGCGGATCGCGCAGCAGCTGGAACATGCCGCCCGGGTCCGCCTCACCAGCGTCGGCGAGCACGTCGATGACGATGCGCTGGGCACCGACGGGCAGGACGCTGGGGCCGTGTTCGCGCTCGGTCCTCGTGCGCAGGTCGAAGACGGTGCGTATCCCGAGGTCGGCCAGCCATCGCGCCGTGCCGGCATCAGGATCGCCCGGGACCGCCGAGCGGTACAGCAGACCCCTTCGCACGCGCAGGCCGCCGGGGACGCGGTGGCCGCCGATGTCCCGGAAGTTGGGCGGGGCGGGGGCAGCGGGCCGGGTCACGGTCATCTCGAAGGCAGTCTAGAGCGCCGCTGTGGATGGAGCTTCCCGCGGGAGACGGTACGTGGGAGCAACTGCATCCAGGCTCCCAGGGCTGGGCTCGCGCCCTTCAGCCGATGTGGGGATCGCCCGTGTAGCCTTGTCGGATGTCCGCGAATCGCGCCTGCCAACCTCGCGGGCCCGTGCGCAGTCGCTCGATGTGGCTCGTGACCTCGACACGCATCGCCCACCAGTAGAGGACGGTGATGACGAGCCCGTAGAGCGCCGCCGCCGCGTCATCGCGCACCAGCAGGAACCACGGTGCCAGGAGCAGTGTCCAGCCATCGAAGGCGATGAGCCGATCGGCCAGGAGCAGGCCGATGCCGATGCCCAACGGGATGACCACGAGCAACGCCAGGGGATCCACCACCAGCAGGCCACCCAGCATCGGTGACACCCCGAATCCGCCCCGGAAGCGATGCCACAGGGGCCAGATGTGGCCGACCACGCTGAAGGTGGCAGCCACCAGGTACGCCGGCTCGTCGGGGTACAGCAGTCGGAAGACCGCCGTGACGGCGGCGGCCTTGCCGATGTCGAGGAGCGAGACCAGCAGCCCCCAGCGCCGGCCGGCCCTGACCGAGACGCTCGTCGCGGAGACGCCGCTGACCTCGACGTGGCCAGCTCCCTCGTGGAACTGCAGCCGGGCCATCTGCAGGTCGTCTCCCCGGGCGACCCATCTCCCGACCATCCGGGCGAACGAGATCGAGCCCACCAGGTACCCGCTGATCGCCGCCAGCAGCAGCAGGGTCATCGGTCAGGCCCGCACTGCTGGTGGCTCCATGTCCTCCACCAGCACCGTGCCGCTGACGCCGTCGACGATGACCGTGGCGCCGTCGGGGACGGCGATGGTGGCGTTCTCGACGGAGACCACGCAGGGGATGCCGTACTCGCGCGCGACGATCGAGGAGTGCGAGAGCATGCCGCCAGCTTCTGCCACGACGCCGGCGGCCCGGGTGAACAGCGGCGTCCAGCCCACGTCGGAGAAGGGGATGACGATGATGTCGCCGGCCTCGACGCGGTCGAAGTCCTGCGCACCCCTCACGATCCGTGCTCGCCCCCTGGCACTGCCGCGTGACGTGGGGTGACCCGTGAGCGTGGAGCGCACCACCTCGTCGCGACTACGCGGGACGAACGCGTCGCCATAGACCAGGTCGGGCACGATGAGCTCCGCAGCTGCCGCCACCTCCCGTCGCCTCCGCCCGATCAGCGCGCTGGCCACTTCCGGCTCAGGAGCCTCGCCGGAGAGCCAGGCGCGGACCTCGCCCAGATCGAGATAGAAGACGTCGTCCGGGGTTCCGAGCAGGCCGCGTGCCACCAGCCGCCTGGCGATCTCCAGGAACGTGCCGCGGAACAGCCCGTACCCGCGCGTGTAGGTGGAGCTGACCGCCTCACGGTAGACACGGAAGGCCCCGGCTCGTCGCCACAGCAGCCGCAGCCAGGGTCGCCGCCAGGGCGCCGTGCGAGCCTCGATGTCCGTGAGCCCCGGCAGCTCGCCGGAGGCAGGGGACGTGGTGTCGGCCGGGCCCGGGGAGACAGCATCTCGGGCCAGGACCATGCGCACGACGCGTGCGGGGTCCTCGCGCCAGGGCGGCACGGAGAAGTCGTTGCCGCTGTCGGACAAGTGCCCGAAGCGCTCCATGAAGCCATCCAGCGTTGCCATGAAGGCGACCAGGTCGGGGTGCTGGTCACGGGCGGACACCGGATCGGTCTCCAGGGCCTGCCTGACATCGGGCGCCAGGCTCCCCGCCGTTCGGGCCAGGTCGTCAAGCGATGGACCCGGGTCCCAGGCTGCCCGGTCCGACCGCTCGCGTGCAGCATCGATCCTCGCGGGGTCCAGTCCGGCGCTCGCGACCAGCCGTTCCAGGCCCTTGCCGTACATGAGCATGAGCAGCGGAACGACGATGTTGGCGTAGGCGGCGCGCTGGGTCAGCCGCGCCAGGTCGTCGACTCGCCGCAGCAGGCCGGCGTCATCCAGCCCGTCAGGCGAGACCCGGGCCACGTCAGCGTAGGCGGCGCCCAGCGTGTGCACCTCGCGGCGCGCCCAGCGGCCGCGCCGCAGGCCGGCACGGACGACGCGCGGGATACGCTGCAGATGCCTCGCGAACCCCGGTCCCGGCTTGAAGGTCGGCGCCTCCGGTCCCTTGGGCAGGCCCAGCAGCAGTTCCAGCGAGTCGCGCGGCATCCCCAGGGTCTCGAAGACATCGCCCAGCGTGGTCATGTCGAAGTAGGCGCGGTGACCGAAGGATCGGGCCAGGTCCTCCGGGGCGATGTCCAGTGGGCCCACCAGCTCCTCGAGCAGGTCGATCCAGGCCGCATTCACGATGGGCACGTTGACCGACCACACGAGTGGCTTGATGACACCGGGCAGGACCTCGCGGGCGATGCGGTTGGAATAGACGCGCAGGCCCTCCAGCCCGGTCATGGGCCGGCTCTGCAGCCACCACAGCCGCCTGCCGTCGAAGGCCCACTCCACATCGAGCGGTCGCTTCATGGCAGCAGCCAGGGCGGTGACTCCCTCGACCACGTCGCCGATGACCGACTCAGGGACCCGGGGCTGCTGTGGCGCCGACGTGAACTCACCCCACCGCCACACCCAGCGGTCCGGGGTGACACCCTCATCCACGAGCGCATGACCCGGGCCTGCCACGGCCTCGACCACGACTTCGGACAGCCCCGTCAGCGGGTTGCGGCTGAAGGCCACACCCGCGACCCGGGCTGGCACCATCTGCTGGACGATGACGCCGATGCGCGGCACGGCCTCGACACCGCTCCGGACCAGGTAGGCAGCCAGGCGCTCGGAGCGCGGGTCGGCCACCTTCATGATGGCCGCCAGGATGTCGTGCGGCGGGACGTCCAGGCGGGTGGTGAACTGACCGGCGAACGAGTGGAGTTCGCCATCCTCGACGTCTGCCGAGGAGCGCACCGCATAGGCGGACCGCGGGTCCAGCCAGCGATCGAGGGCCCCCCGAAGCATCTCTCGCGCCGCCGCGTCCCCGCCGAGCAACCTCGCGCTGACCTCCGCCGGGACGGCCACGGCAGGCGGCACGGCGATGCCCTGGCTGGCCAGCCACCACAGGGAGAGGGCCTTGTGGCCCACGCTGACCGCATCAGGAGCCGGGGCGCCCGGCCCCAGCGAGACCAGCGGTCGATGGACCTGGGTGTGAGCCGCGGAGCGCCGGCGCGTGGAGGGGCCCTTCGGCGCGATGCCGCCCGGCCCATGCTCACCTTCGTGTGCGTGGGCGGTCCGGGGTGGACGGATCGACGCCGCCGCGGCCGAAATCGATGAGAGGCTCGATCCAGCGCGCGGCCATGCGCAGCAGCTCGGCATCGTCGTTGAGGCTGGGCAGGCGCAGCACCTCGATGTCCGGATGGGATCGCCGCAGCTCCTCGGTCGCGTAGCCCACATCGAGGATGGTCTCGTGGTTGTCGGTGACGAATCCGATGGGTGCATAGACGATCGCCTGGGCGCCCGTGGTGATGAGGTTGCGCGCCGCCTGCACCATGTCCGGCTGCGTCCAGCGTCCTGGCGTGGGGTGGTTCATCCAGCCCACGGAGAGGTTGGGGTACTCGTGCACCAGCAGCTCCCGGACGTGGTGGTAGAGCGCTCGGCTCTCCCTGATGCCGGTCTCGAAGCCCTTGGCCTTGTAGGGGCAGCCGTGGTTCAGCAGCACGACGCCGATCTGCGACGTGGCCCACCTGCGGCGCAGCTCCTGCGCTCCGCTCCTGACGTGCGTGGCCAGGCGCTCGTGGTACTCGGGCCGTTCGTAGAAGCTGGGCTGGTAACGCACTTCCCGCAGCCAGGTCCCGTCATCCCCGAGCGCCTTGTTGACCTGCTCCAGCGACAGACCGCCGGTGTAGACCGAATCCACCACCAGAAAGGGGTAGATGACCAGGCGCTCGAACCCCGCCTCGCGAATGCGTGGCACCACCTCCTCGGGCAGGTAGCCCTCGCAGAAGTTGAAGGCCGTGAAGGTCTCCACGCGATCGCCGTAGCGCTCGTGCAGCGCCTCCGCGATGCCGGCCCGCTGTCGCTCGAAGATGGCATTGTGCGGCGAGATGAAGTCGTTGGCACGCTCGTACTCGGCGCGTGCGCGCCTGGCCAGGCGACGCGAGAGGAAGGGCACGATCCGGCTGGGGAAGCGGATGGACTTGCTCACCAGCAGGTCGATGGACTTGCGGTTGTATTCGACGAGGTCGTCGTTGTCCTCGACCTCGCCGTAGCCGCACAGCAGCACGGCGACGCGTTCGCCCTCGCCCTGTGGTTGCCGGTGGTCGTGCGCTCCCGTGCTCATCGGCGACCGTCCCCTCCTTCCCGTTTCGTGAGCGGGCATGGTGCCACAGGACTCAGCTGGGCGCTGGACTCTCGATCCTGCGACCGCTCTCCCGGTCGAAGAGCAGCAGGTGCTCCGCTGCAAGGCTGACCGGGAGCGTCTGTCCGGCCTCGTGCCGTGTCATGCCGGGCAGTCGCGCGGTCAGGCTTCCGCTATCCCAGCCCAGCGTCACGTAGGTCATCGGCCCCAGCGGCTGGACCACCCGGACCGCCAGAGGCATGCCTGTCTCACCGAGCTGGATGTGCTCGGGCCGGATGCCCAGGTCCACCTCGCGGCCGGCGGCCATCTCCGCCACAGCCTCGGGGACATCGAAGGCAGCCTCGCCGACGCGATACCGCGTCACCCCATCGGTGCGCTCGAAGCGGCCTTGCAGGATGTCCATCTGCGGACTGCCCACGAACCGGGCGACGTACGTCGATCCAGGACGCGCATAGACCTCCTCGGGTGAGCCGACCTGCTCGACCCGACCGAGGCGCATGATGGCGACCCGGTCGGAGATGGACATGGCCTCCTCCTGGTCGTGGGTCACGAAGACGGAGGTCACGCGCAGGCGCTGGTGCAGCTCCTTGATCTCGCCTCGCATGCGCACTCGGAGGGTGGCGTCCAGGTTGCTGAACGGCTCATCGAACAGGAAGACGGCGGGCTCGCGGATGAGCGCACGCCCCAGCGCCACGCGCTGCTGCTGGCCGCCGGAAAGCTCCCGCGGCAGCCGCTCCAGGAGCTGCCCCAGCTCCAGCGTCTCCGCCACGGCCCGCACGCGCTCGGCGATCTCGGCCCTGGGTCGCTTGCGCAGCCGCAGCGTGAAGCCGATGTTCTCGCGCCACGGTCATGTGCGGGTACAGCGCGTAGTTCTGGAAGACCATGGCCACGTCGCGTTCGAAGGGACCCAGGTCGTTGACGACCCGCCCGCCGATGCGCACCTCGCCAGCGGTCGCCTCCTCCAGGCCGGCGATGATGTTGAGCGTGGTCGTCTTGCCGCAGCCGGACGGGCCCAGCAGGGTCACGAACTCGCCGTCCTCGATGCGCAGGTCCACGTCCTCGCAGGCCTCCACGGCGCCGAACGCGCTTGGTGACCCCGACCAGCTCGACGTCAGCCATCAGCCCTTGACCGCTCCTTCCACGAAGCCCTTGACGATGAAGCGCCGGAAGATGATGGCCAGCAGCACCACCGGGATGCTGGCCAGCACCGCCGCCGCGAGCATCTCACCGTAGAGCGTCTGGTACTGCCCGGAGAACTCGGCGATGGCGATGGGCGCGGTCTTGATGTCGACCCGCGTGAGGATGATGGCGAAGAAGAACTCGTTCCAGGCCTCGATGAAGGCGAAGACGCCGGCCGCGAACAGCGCCGGCAGCGAGATGGGCAGGACGACCAGCCGGAAGGTCTGGAAGGTGCTGGCACCGTCGACGGCCGCGGCGCGCTCCAGCTGCGGCGGGATGGACTCGAAGAAGCCCTTGAGGATCCAGATGACGACCACCAGCGTGAAGGACAGGTAGGTCATCGACAGCGCCGAGGTAGGTGTCGACCAGGCGCAGCTGGCTGAAGACGATGAAGAGCGGGATGGCGATGACGATGCCCGGGAACATCTGCGTGGCCAGCACGGCCAGCAGGATCTTGTTGGCGCCCGGCACCCGAAGTCGGGCCAGGGCGTAGGCGGCCGCGGATCCCAGCGACCAGCGACAGCGACGCGGTGAGCGTGGCCACGACGGCCGAATCGAAGAGCGCGTCCGGCAGGTTGCCCCGCGTCGATCAGCACGTCGACGTAGTTGTCCAGGCGTGAAGTTGGAGAGCGACAGGTCGGGCGGCGTCTGGGTCAGGGCGCTGGTGGGCAGGAGGCTGGTGACGACACCCCAGGCGATGGGTCCAGAGCCAGCACCAGGAAGACCGAGCAGCGCGAAGCGCGACACGCCCAGGTGCGACCGAGCGCGCCGCGCGCGAGGCCGCGGGGTCATGCGGTCTCCGCCGGCCCGCCGGCGCGCGGCGCTCGGGGTCGAGGGTCGCGCACGTAGACGATGGCGAGCATGAACATGATGCACGAACAGGACGTTGGCGATGGCCGCGCCGTAGCCGAGGTCGAGGAAGTTGAAGGTGACCCGCCAGGCCAGGAAGTTGAGGACGACGGTGCCGTCCATCGGCCCGCCCTTGGTCAGCACGAAGACGAGGTCGAAGACCTTGAGCGCCCAGATCGATCTGCAGCACGACCGCGACCAGGATGCGGCACGCGCAGGCCCGGCAGCGTCACGTGCCGGAAGCGCGCCCAGGCGCCGGCGCCGTCCACGCGCGCCGCGCGGTACAGGTGCGAGGGCACGTTCTGGAGGCCCGCGAGCAGCAGCAGGGTGATGAAGGGGATGGCCTTCCAGGCATCCGCGATGAGCATCATGTTCAGCGCCAGGAACGGATCACCCAGCCAGACGACCTTCTGGTCGATGAGCCCCAGCTGCAGCAGGATCGTGTTGAGGATGCCGTAGTTGGCGTTGTAGATCCACTTCCAGAGCACGGCGTTGGCGACCGGCGCCAGGGCCCAGGGGATGAGCAGGACGACCAGGAAGAAGCCGTTGCGGCCGGACGGGCTGGTTGAGCAGCAGCGCCACCGCCAGGCTGATGACGATGACGGCGATGACCTCGACGAAGGTGAAGTAGAGCGAGTTGCGCAGCGCGATGCGCGAAGGTCGGGTCGGCCAGCATGCGCTCGTAGTTGGCGAGGCCGATCCACTCGCTGGTGACGCCGCCACCGGCGATGGTGGCGTCCTGGAAGCCCAGGAGCAGCGAGGCCGCGATGGGGTAGGCCAGGACGCCGAGCAGCACCAGGAGCGCCGGCGCCACCAGCCACGAGGCCGGTACGGCGACGGCGCCCCTCGAAGCTGCTGGAGAGTCAGGCCGCTCGGTCCCGGCCCCCACCCTGGGCCGGACCGCTCAGGCACGCCGCGCGACGATCGCGCTGACCTGCTCGGACATGTTGGCGATCGTGGTGGCCGCATCCTGCTGCCCCGCCAGGGCCTTCTGGATCTCCGTGCTGATAGCGATGGTGACCTCGTTGAAGTCCGGGGTCACGTAGCTGTCGTACGGATACTGGGCCTGCTCGAGCACGACCTTGGCGTTGGCCGACTTCTCCTGCACCTCGGGGTCGTTGAGGACCGAGAGGCGGATGGGCAGCCAGCCGGTGTCGATGGACTGGCTCTTCTGCACCGCCGGATCGAGGTAGAACTCGATGAGCTTGCGAGCCAGCTCCGGGTCGGCGCTGGTCCTGGTGATGGTGTAGGCATCCGTGCCGTCGATCGAGGCCGTGCCGGCCGGACCGGCCGGGTTGACCGCCGCACCGACCTGGCCGGCGATGGGAGGTGTCCGGGTCATTGGCCGGCACCCACATGAACGGCCAGTTCAGCATCATCGCGGCGTTGCCGTCGGTGAACACGTTGGTGGCGTCGTTGATGCCCACGTAGGTGATCGAGCCCGGGTCGGTGAACGGCATCAGGTCCATCATCATCTGCAGCGAGTCGACGCCGGCCTCGTTGTTGAAGTCCGGCTGGCCGTTCTCGTCGTACAGCCGGCCGCCGGCCTGCTGGAGGAAGACGAACCAGTAGGTGGCCACGCCGCCGATGCCGGCCGTCTCGCCGTAGTTGAGCACCCAGCCGTACTTGCCGTCCTTGGTGAGCTGCTCGGCGATGCCCAGCAGCTCGGCCCAGTCCTTGGGCGGCGCCGTGATGCCCTCGGCGTCGAACATGGCCTTGTTGTAGAACGTCGTCAGCAGCGAGAGCGTGAAGACCACGCCCAGCTTCTGGCCGTCCCAGGTGACCGTCGAGAAGCTGGAGGCGTGGCAGGTCCGCGACGAGGCCGGCGGGCAGGTCATCCACGAAGGGCAGCAGGAAGTCTGGCGAACTCGGGCACCCAGCCGGACATGTAGACGACGTCGTGGGTGTGCACGCCGGAGGCGAAGTTGGCCGCCATCTTGTCGTGCAGCTGCGGCCAGGGCACGTCCTCGTAGCCGACGCTTGACCTTGTTGGCCGCCTGCCAGGCCTCGAAGGCGTCGTTGGTCGCCTGCGAGTAGGTGGCGTCGGGCACGCCCGGAGGGGTCGGGTCCGGCGCGGCGGGAACGAGGGCGCTCAGCGTGGTCTCGTCCTGGCCCAGGGCCGTCGCCCACGCGGGCAGCATGCCCGCAGCGGTCAGGCCAGCTGCCGCGGCGCCGCTCCGCTTGAGGAACGAGCGCCGGGAGAAGCCCGCCAGGGGTGTAGATGCGTCGTGGCGTCATGTGGGGATCTCCTCCTTACTCTGCGGTTCCGGCAGGGCCATCCGGTGGGCCTCGCCTGGACGGGATTCTCGAAGACGTGGGGCCACGGCTGCGATGACGCTCCGGAGGTCGGTCTCCGGGGTCGTCTCGCCGCCCCCAGGATCGGCTCGCTGCACCTCCTTCCCGCGTGGCTTGGAACATCAGGCCCTGGGCTTCCAGTCGGTCAGGCGCCGATTGACCCAGCGCACGAGCTGGTCCGCCAGGAAGGCCATGATGACGATGACGATGAGCGCGGCGACGATATTCTCGGTCAGCAGGTAGCGCCGGGATGTGACCATGAACCAGCCCACGCCACCCTGGGCGCCCATCAGTTCGGCCGCCACGGCGTAGCCGAAGGAGGCCGCCACCGCCACGCGGATGCCACCGAAGATGTCGGGCACGATGGCCGGCACGATGACCCGCCGGAAGACCTGCGAGCGGTTCGCCCCCAGCGTCGCGGCCGCCTGGAGGTAGATGGGCGGCACGTTGCGTACGGCCTCGTAGGCCGTCACGACCATGACGATGAAGGTGCCGAAGGCGATCATCACCACGTGGGTGCCGATACCGATGCCGAACCACAGGATGAGCAGCGGGATGAGCGCCAGCGGCGGCAGCGGTCGCACCGCCTCCACGATGGGATCGGCGACGGCCCGGAAGGTCTGCGAGATGGCCATCAGGATGCCCACCACGAGGCCCACGAGCCCACCGAGGATGAAGCCCGGGACGATGCGCAGGCCCACGGTCTGCCAGATGTCGTCCATCATCGACGGCCCCCAGCGCTCGAAGCCGCGAGCCAGGTCCGCCGGACCGGGTACGAAGAGGGGCCGCACGAAACCGCCGACGGTGGCCACGAGCCAGATGGTCACGAGGATGGTGATGACCGCGAGGCCGATGAGCCGCTGGCGGGTCAGGACTCGCGAGATCCGTGTCGGCTCAGCCGTGCCGTTCGGCAGGGGTGAGGGCACGCGTGTCTCCGTCGTCCCGCTCATCGCGCGGCCACCTCGGTCACCTCGTCGATCTCGCGCACCTCGAAGCGCTCCCAGAGCTCCCGGCGGATGGCCTGGAACTCTGCTGACGTGCGCAGCTCCGGCGTGCGCGGGCGAGGCAGGTCGACCGGCATGATCGAACGGATGACGTTGGGATCCCGACCCATGACCGCGACGCGGGAGCCCAGGTACACGGCTTCCTCGAGGTCGTGCGTGACGAAGAGGATGGTGCGGCGGTCCGTCTCCCAGATCTGCAGCAGCTCCTCCTGGAGGCGCTGCCGCGTCATGGCGTCGAGGGCGCCGAAGGGCTCATCCATCAGCAGCACCTGTGGTTCGTTGGCGATGGCCCGGGCGATGTCCACCCGCTTCTTCATGCCGCCGGAGAGCTCGCGCGGCAACAGCGAGGCGTGGTCGGTCAAGCCCACCAGGTCGATGTAGCGCTGCCCGATGCGACGCACCTCGGCGGCACCCAGGCCGGCCAGGGAGGGCCCGAACTCGACGTTGCGCCGCACGTCCAGCCAGGGGAACGTGGCATCCGGCTGGAAGACGACACCACGGCTCTGGTGGGGACCAGCCACGACCTCGCCGTCGACCTCGACGCTGCCCTCGCTGGGCGCGATAAGCCCGGCGATCATGAACAGCAGCGTGGACTTGCCACAGCCCGAGGGACCGACCACGCAGACGAACTCCTCGTCCATGACCGCCAGGTCCGTGCGCTCCAGGGCCACGAGGTCATCGCGGTCGGGTCGCGGATAGGTCTTGCGTACGCCGTGGCAGGCGATCTTGGGTCGGCTCAGCGTCGATCCATTCGCCTGCGGGGCGGTCAGCTGTGGACGTGCTGTCATGCCGGCATCCTCGCGGTGCCTGCCGCCTCGATGGTCCGAGCGATCAGGTCGAGCCGCTCCGGCGGGACGGACCACAGGTCCCAGGAGAGGACGATGCCGACCTGCGCCGCCGCGGCAGCCCCGACGGCGCGCGCCAGGGTCACATCGTCGAGGACCGCGAGCCCCTCGATGCGGACGGCGTCGATGCCTGCGCTCGAGCCTGCGCCCGCGCGTTCGCGGAGTCGCGCCAGCTCCGTCTCGAAGGCCGCGATGCTCAGGCTGGCGCGACAGAGGTCGTCCATCTCGGGCAGAGGGTAGCCGAGCAGCTCACCAAGGCGCGCGGCCGGGGAGGCAACGCCGCCGTCAGCCAGCCAGCGTGCCAGCCGACAGAGCTCGAAGGAGAGACCCGCCGGTCCATGCGTGCCCAGGTAGAGCATGGCCTTGGTGAATTCCCCGAGCGGAGCGAGCGACGCCAGGTCCTGACCGACCGAGCCTGCCAGCGACGGCGCGAAGACATCCAGGGCCACGCGCATCGGATCCCCGCCGGGTCCGCGATGCTGGCCGATCAGGGTGACGGCTGCCTCCACGGCAGCACTGATGCGCTCGCAACGCCAGCCGAGGAAGCTCTCCAGCAGCGCGCTGTCGGCGACGCCCAGCAGGGCCGCCACCAGCGCGAGACGCCCGCGCGGCGTCGCGGCGGTCTCGGCCAGGGCGGAGGCCACCGCGTCGAGGTCGATGCCATCCCCTGGCGCCGCAGCCCGGCAGGCATCGCAGAAGCAGGCCAGCTCCAGCACCGGGTCAGCGCTCGGGCTGGGCCAGCGGATCTTGTCCAGGAACACGCCATCCCAGGCAGCCCGCCCGAGCGCGCTCTCCAGGCGCTCCAGGGCAGCTGACAGCCCGGTTTCCCGGACGGCGCAGTCGAAGGTGAACTCGGCCATGCCGCCGGGTGGCGGGACCGGTGCGCCCCGTGGCCCGACGGCTGCGTCCTGCGATGGCATGTACTGGCCATCACCCGAGAGGAATGGATGCCACAGCCACACGGCTGGCGCCCTGGCGACGAGCCTCAGCCGAGACCGCCTCGATGAGCGGCAGCGGCAGACCCCAGCCCAGGCAGACGTCATCGATCGACAGGCGCTCCCCGGCCTGTCGCAGACATGTCACAGCGGCGTCCGGAGCGATGGCTCCGGACGCCGCTCCCCCTTCCAGGAACTGGACGATGACTCGCGGGGAGTCACCGTCCAGCGCGCTGGCGTGGCTCACTCGCCGCTCATGAACTCGGCAAAGTAGGCCGGCGGCGGGAACGAGGGTCGCGAGGTCGATAGCCGACGCATCGAGCCCCTCGGTCTGGCTGAAGAAGTCGACCACGAACTGCAGTCGATCCATGTAGTAGAACGGGCTCTCCGGGTCATCCCAGAACATGGCTGCAGCCTCTTGGGCTGGGGGCATGATCACGAGGTCCGTGATGAAGCGCTTGGCATCCTCTGGCGTGAAGCCGGCGCCCGACTGCTCGTTGATCCAGTCGGACATGATCTGGAGCGCCTCGGACTCGTTCTCCTGCAGGAAGTCCATGGCCTTGTACCAGGCGCGCAGCAGACGGACCGGAGCGTCCGGGTGAGCATCGAGGAAGGCCTGCGTGGTGCCCAGGCCGGCGAGGTCCATGGCGCCGCCGGCCAGCTGCGGCCCGGTCAGGATGTTGGTCATGCCCTCCTGCTCCAGGCGGAAGCGCTGGGGCAGGCCGTCGCTGTAGAAGTCGGCCTCACCGCGGATGAAGGCCGCTGCGCCCTCGACGGGGTCGAGGTCCAGGATCTCCACGGCGTCGCGGGTCAGACCGGCATAGCCGAGCGCCGTGTCAAGGACCGGCGTGAAGGAGGCGCCACCGGGCAGGATGATGGTCTTGCCCTCCAGTTGCGCGGCTGCCTCCGCCAGCGCCTCCTCGTGGCTCTTGCCCTCGGCCACCAGCTCGTCATAGGTCTTGTAGCCGTCATCCGGCCGGGCCATGATCGAGTAGCCGGCGAAGATGTTGGTCAGCGTGATCATGCGCAGCTCGGGTGCCACCGCCGCCGCGAGGATGAAGGGCGTGTCGCCCGAGTCGCCGACATCGATGGATCCGCCGAGCATGGCCTCGTACATGGGCTGCTCGACCTCGAAGGTGGTCTTGTCGAAGGTGATGCCTTCTTCCTCGAGATAGCCCTGCTGCTCGGCGATGGCCCACGGTGCATAGTCAAGGTAGGGCAGCTGACCGAAGCGGATCGTCAGCGGCTCGGCCTCGTCCTGGGCCACCGCGGCACCGACCGCCGCCAGGCTCCCGATCAGGGCCAGCGCGGCCGCGAGCACGATGGGTGCTCCTCGTCGTCTTGTCATCGGTTCCACTCCTCCATGTCCGTTTCGCCCGTCTGGTCTTCGTCTGGCCCCTGGGCGAGCGGCCGGGCGGCAGCCGCGTCACCGGGCCGGTCCCTGTGCTCCCTCCTTCCCCACGACGACCCGGGTCCCGCGGGCCATCAAGGCCTCGACGAACGGCGCACGGACCCGCTCATCGGTGACGAGCGTGCCGACCTGTTCGAAGCCGAACATGAAGCCGGGTGCGACCCGGTCGAACTTGCTGGCGTCCGCGAGGATGACCGCGTCACGGGCCATCCTGCGCAGGGCACGGTCCACCGCGATCTCGCGGACGTGCTCGGTCATGAACCCGTGGTCGAGGTCGATGGCGGAGACGCCCATGAACACGGTGTCCGCCCGCAGGTCGCGGATGGCGTCCTCGGTGAGGTGGCCGCGCAGGCTATGCACGCCGGGCAGCACCACCCCGCCCAGGACCACGAGCTCGATCTCCGGCGCGTCCAGCAGCGCATTGGCCACGTCGAGCGCGTTGGTGATGACGGTGAGGCGGCGGTCTCGCAGTCGCCGGGCCAGCTCCAGCACGGTGCTGCCACTGGACAGGGCCACGGTCGAGCCATCCTCGACGAGGCTGGCGGCAGCGGCCCCGATGGCCCGCTTCTGCGGCAGCAGCGGATCCGCATCGGCATGGCCGAGGGGCCGCCAGCGACGGTGGCACCGCCGTAGGTCCGGATGACGCGTCCCTCGCGAGCCAGGCGCTGCAGGGCACGGCGCACGGTGGCCTCCGCGACATCCAGCGTGTCAGCCAGCTCTGACACCGACCGGCTGCCCGATGAGCGCAGCAGGTCCATGACGAGTTCGTCGCGCGAATGCGTCATCACAGCTGCGATTGTGGGCATCGCTGCCTGCACTGTCAATCCTGGGTGCGCAGTTCGCGCATTGCCGTCTACCGTGCTGCGCATTCTGGTCTTCCGTGTGTGCGAACTGCTATCGTGGGCGGCATGGACCAGGAGATGCTCGAGCGCGCCAAGCACCCCGACCTGCGTGTCGGTCACGGCATCCTCCCGGCGGAGGTCGCTCGCGCAGGCGGTCGCTACGCCCTGGTGAGCCAGCCAGAGCCGTTGGCGGTGCTCGACCCCTCGATCGCTGCTGCTGCCACCGCCACGCTCGTGGCCGACTCGCTCGACGAAGCGGCCCTGGAGCGGGCCACCACGGAGCCTGCCTGACGTCGATCGCGTCGTCGGCATCGGCGGCGGCATGGCCATGGACATGGCCAAGTTCCTGGCCTGGAGACGAGGCCTGCCGCTGCTGCTGTCGCCCTCGATCATCAGCGTCGATGCGTCGGTCACCAACACGGTGGCCGTCCGTCGCGGTGGGCGCGTGGAGTACGACGGCTTCGTGGTCGCCGATCCGATCGTGGCGGATCTCGACCTCATCGCCACCGCACCGCCCCGCTTGAACCGCGCCGGGGTGGGTGACCTGCTCTCCATCCAGACCGGTCGCTTCGACTGGGCCCTCGGGGCACGGGCAGGCACGATCGCCTTCGACGACGCCGTGGATGCGGCAGCCGCAGCGGTCCTGGAGCGCATCTACGGCCTGGCCGATGATGTCGCGGCCGTGACCGACCGCGCACTGGAGGGCATCCTGCGTGCCTATGTCGAGGTCAACGCGCTGCTCCTGACCGTCGGCCACAGCGGACCGGAGGAGGGTTCGGAGCACTACTTCGGGTACGCCGTCGAAGCGCGCACGGGACGCTCCTTCGTCCATGGTGAGCTCATCGGCCTCGGCGTCGTCCTGATGTCGCGCCTGCAGGACAACGAGCCGGGCCGGGCCAGCGCCTTCCTGGATCGGTGTGGTGTGCAGTGGCACCCGGAGGAGCTGGACCTGGAGCGCGACCTGCTCGGCGAGGTCCTGCTGGACCTGCCGCGCTTCGTGCGCGCGGCTGCTCTGCCGCACTCGATCCTCGACGAGGTCACGCTCGATCACGACCGCGTGGCAGCGCTGCTCGCCGCCATCCCGACCAGTGACTCCAGCACGGCCACCTGAGCCAGCCCGACAGGAGGGACAGCCCCATGACAGCACCCCAGCCGCCCGCCGCGACGATGGTCGCGCCCCCGCCGGTGCCGGTCGAGGACGTGACGCGCTGGCACGCCGCCATCGCCGCCGAGCTGCGCGAGGCCTTCGAGGCCTGCCTGCCGGGGCCACGCTTCACGCTCGGTCCGCAGCTGCGCGCCTTCGAGGCCGAGTTCGCGGCCTACTGCGGGGCCACGGCGGGTATCGGCATCAGCTCGGGCACCGCGGCCCTGACCCTGGCCCTGCGCGCCCTCGGGGTGGGCCCCGGCGACGAGGTCATCACCGTGCCCAACACGTACGTGGCCACGGTCTTCGCGATCACCTACACCGGCGCCACCCCGGTCTTCGTCGACGTCGACCCCGCCACCGCCAACCTCGACCCGGCGCGCCTCGCGGCGGCCCTCACCGAGCGCACCCGGGCGATCATCCCGGTGCACCTCTACGGGGCCTGCGTCGACATCGACGCGGTCCGCGCCGCGGCCCCGGGCGTGCCCATCCTCGAGGATGCCGCCCATGCCCACGGCGCCACCTACGGCGAGCGGCCGGCCGGCTCCCTCGGCGAGCTGGCGGCCTTCTCCTTCTACCCCGCCAAGGTCATGGGCGCGCTCGGGGACGGCGGCATCGTGGTGACCTCGGACCCGGCGCTCGAGGCGCGGCTGCGGCAGCTGCGCTACATGGGCCAGACGACGACGAAGCACGAGCACCTCGTGCTCGGCTACCAGGAGCGCCTCGACGAGCTGCAGGCGGCCTTCCTGCGCGTCAAGCTGCGCCACCTCGAGGACCAGGTCGCGGGCCGTCGCCGCGTCGCGGCGCGCTACCGCGAGCTGCTCGCCGGGACCCCGCTCGAGCTGCCCGCCCACGACCCCACCGGGCGCCACGTCTACTACATGTACACGGTGCTGGCGCCCCGAGCGCGAGGCCCTGCGGGCCCATCTCGACGCGGCCGGCATCGCCACCCAGCTCATCTACCCGAAGCTCGTGCCCGACCAGGGCGCCTATGCCAGCCACCCCTGGCGCGCCGCCGATGAGCTCGCGGTGGCCCGCTCGCTCGTGCCGCGCCTGCTCTGCCTGCCCATGTTCGCGGAGCTGACCGACCCCGAGATCGAGCGCGTCGGCGTCGCCGATCCGCGACTTCTACGGCGCGGACTGAGGTGCGCTTCGTCATCCTCGGCGGATCCGGCTCGGCGACGCCGGAGCTCGTCGATGCGCTGGCGGCCTGGCCCGGCGGCATCGAGCGGCGCCCGCCGCTCCAGGTCGTCCTCGTCTCGCGCTCGGCAGAGCGACTCGGACTGGTGGCCTCGGAGATGCGCCGCCGGTGCCGCTGGCCTGCCGGGCGCCCCGATCGAGGTCGTGGCGGAGACCGACCTGGGCGCGCTCTCGACGGGGCCGACGTGGTCCTCAACGCGGTGCGCGTCGGTGGCCTCACGGCCCGGGCCTTCGACGAGATCGTTCCCGCAGGCGCGCGGCATCCCGGGGGAGGAGACCATCGGCCCAGGCGGCTTCGCGAACGCGCTGCGCACGGTGCCGGTGGCGACGCGACTGTGGGCGGAGGTCGCGCGGCGCTGCGCCGGAGGCACTCGCCATCAACCTCACCAATCCTTCCGGCATCGTGGTCGCAGCTGTCGAGCGCGAGCTCTCGGGCTGCGGGTCTTCTCGGTCTGCGATTCGCCGGTCACCTTCTGTCGCGCCATCGCGAGCCGGCTGGGACAGCCGGACGGGGACATCCGCGCTCGCTACCTGGGCCTGAACCACGTGGGCTGGTGGGTCCCGCGCAGCGACACCGAACTGGAGGCCACCGCGGACCTGGCGAGCGGCCAGGACGTCGAGGCGGTCCGGGTCCAGCGCGCGCTGGGTGCGCCATACGTCCGCTACTACGTGCATCCCGAGCGCATCCTCGCCTCCCAGCTGTCGGCCGGCGAGGTCCGGGCCCAGCAGCTGCAACGGCTCGAGGCAGCCCTGCTGGCGGGCTATTCGAGCGGGGCTGCGGGGCTGCCGCGCCGCGGCGCCGTCTGGTACGGCAGCGCCGTGCTGCCGCTGGTGGATGCCTGGTTCAACGGCTCATCGGAGATCCTCACCATCGGAGCCCGCGCAACGACGGACGCATCCCGGGCCTGCCCGACGCTGTCATCACCGAGGGGCCGGTGCGCTTCGAGCGACCCCGGCAGCTGGAGCCGCTGGACGTGCCGGACCTGCCCCCGCTGCCGGCGGCCATCCTCGCGGCCCACGCGGCGTACGAGATGCTCACCGTCGAGGCGACGCGACCGGAGGCCACCCGCGAAGACCGCCTCCGGGCGCTGATGGCCAACCCGCTGGTGCGCTCCTTCGACCAGGCCGACGAGCTGGCCGACGACATCGAGTCCGGCTCCCCGCACTAGGGTCGTGGTCGGGGATGCCGGCCGTACACCGGGCACACCGGGTCAAGCGGCTGCCCTGGCGGACCCGACCCGACCCGGCCCTGGCGACCCGAGCCGGCCGGGTCCTGTCACTCATGCACCGGTGGACTGGTAGACCGAAGGTCGGCACCCAGGCGTGGCCAGTGGACCGGCGGCGGGACCTCCGGGCGTTCAGCGTGAGCGTGGCGAGGACTTCCGGCGCTGTCCTTGATGGCCCTGGAGGCACGTCGGCCCGACCAGCTTCTGTCTACCAGTCCACCGGGGACTGGCTGACAGGGACGACCACGAGCAGACCGGCGCGTCGCGACTCGAGCCGGTCCTGAACGATGCACATGGCGGTCGTCGGCTTCGGTAGGCTTGACGGCGTGACCGGACTGCGCTTCGCCATCGACATCGCCCCGCTGGGGGACCTGTCAGATCCTCGGGCCATCGTCCGGCTCGCGCGTGCGGCTGAAGAGACGGGCTGGGATGGCCTTTCCATCTGGGACAGCCTCGGCCTGTCGATGGGCAGTTCCGCAGCGGATCCCTTCGTGGCGCTGGCTGCGGTGGCAACCCGGACCAACCGACTGCGGCTCATCACCTCGATCATCGCGCTCGCTCGCCGCCGCCCACAGCTGGTGGTGCAGGCTGCGGCCACGCTGGACCAGCTCAGCGATGGACGGCTCATCCTCGGGCTTGGCGCCGGTGAGGATCGGCCCGACTTCGAGGCCTTCGGTGAGCCCTACGACCGTGCCGCTCGAATCGCACTGATGGACGAGGGCCTGGCCATCGTCGACGCCGGCCTGCGAGGGGCCGAGTTCGATCACCAGGGGCCTCGACTTCGCGCCCACGGCGTCGTGCTGGGGCCGCGGCCGGTCCAGGAGCCTCGTCCACCGATCTGGTTGGGTGCCTACAAGCCCGGAGGCATCCGGCGGGCAGCCCGCTGGGACGGCTGGATCGCGGTGGCCATGAGCGAGGACGGCAGCGGCATGGCCATGTCCGCAGACGAGTTCGCCGGTCTCGTCGAGCTCTGCCACCTGGAACGGCTGCAGCTGGGCAGGGCAGGGGAGGCCTTCGACATCGCCGTGCTCGGGATCTCGAGCCGGCGAGGACCACCCAGCCCGGCGCTTCGCGGACGCGGGAGCGACCTGGTGGCTGGAATCGCTCTCACCGATGCGGGGCTCGGTCGACGAGCTGGAGACCATCGTCCGGCGCGGCCCGCCGCGGTAGGCATAAGGGGGGCGCGTGGCCATCGAAGCCTTCGCACGGGTCCTGCCCATCCTGCTCCTGGTGGGCCTGGGTGTCCTCATCCGCCGCGGGGGACTCATGTCGCCCGCCACCATCGGCGACCTGCGTCGCCTCATCGTCACCATCACGCTGCCGGCGACCCTCTTCCAGGCCTTCCTGCGTGTGCAACTGGAGCTCCAGTACGCGGTCATCGTGGTCAGCATCTTCCTGGCCTGCGTGGCCGTCCTGGCCATCTCGCCCTGGCTGCGCCGGGGTGCCGGCGTCCAGGCCACGTCGATGCCCAACCTGATGGCGGGTTTCGAGGCCGGCATGCTCGGCATCCCGCTGTTCACGGGCGTCTTCGGCGCCAGTGAGCTGTATCGCTTCGCCATCGTCGAGATCGGCCAGGAGTTGTTCGTCTTCTTCATCCTGGTCACCGTCGTGGTCATGCGCGCCAGCGGGCACCGACCCCCGCTCAGCGAGACGGTCGGCACCTTCTTCCGCCATCCGGTCATCCTGGCCATCCTGGCCGGCATCGGTGGCAGCATCATCGGACTGGGCGAGATGCTCGATGCGAACCCCTTCGGCGAGGCCTTCCTGACCACGGTGAGCCTGCTGGCGGCCCTGACCACGCCGCTCATCGCCATCGTGCTCGGCTACTCCACCTCGCTGCGGGCAGGTTCCCTGCGCGATCCGGCCCGGACGCTGGCGGTGCGTATGCCCATCTGGGTCGGCCTCGCGGTGATCTTCAACATCATCGTCATCGATGGCCTGCTGGGGCTTGATCGCCTGTTCCAGGCTGCCGTGATGACGATGGCCATCCTGCCGCCACCGTTCGTGGTGCCGCTCTACATGGCGCGGGCCAGCAAGCACGCCGTCGAGGACGACCCCGAGCACGACTACACCGTGAACACACTCTCCCTGGCCACGCTGGCGACGCTGGTGGCCATCGTCGTCGTCGGGGTCGTCTACGCCACCTGAGTCACGCGCCTCCGGCGTTCGGCCCCCGATGATCGATGCATCGACGACTCCGGGCCGGCAGCCCCGCTCACCGCGGGTCAGGACGCGCTCGCTGGGTCGCCTCGGCCGGAGCCGTGGCGCGGCAGCGTGGACGCGGTCAGTGACCCACGATCTCCGCGAAGCGCTGGTGGTACTCCGGCGGTTCCAGCGCGCTCGCGAAGTAGTAGTCGACCGCGATGACGCTGCCGGCGTCGAGTTTGATGAGCGCGACGATGTGATCGGGGCCGTGATCGCCGGCGGCATCCTCGATGACACCCTGGCCGATCCAGGTCTGCCCCTCACCGTGGACCCGGCGCCACTCGATGGACGGCGGCTCACCCTTGCGGCTGCGGTACATGCCCATGATCCGCGCGCGCCCATTGAAGCGCTCGCCCATCTGCGGCCGGCCCTCCACGGCACCCGGCGCGAGCAGCGATTCATAGGTGTCCAGGTCCCACTCCGCGAACGCGCGCAGGAACTTCCGGGCCACGACGCCCTCTTTCATGGTGCTCGCACCTCCTGCCCTGCATCGTAGCCCCTGCGGGCCATGACCATCGGATGCGGCGGCGGCGCGAGGGCGCTCCGATGCGCGGTCCACCCCGCCGACAGACCCCGAACGGCACCCGAGACCGGCCACCCACCGGGCTGCGATGAGCCGGCAGGGACCGACCGCGCCGGCTGGGCGCGATGGGAAGCAGGCGATGGGCGAAGGGGCGACGCCATCGAGACGACCGAGCGGGGAGACATCCGCCTGGGTACACCGACTGCCCTGTCTGGAGCAGGCACGTCACTATCGCCGCGCCTGGCTGGCGCGGGATCTGCTGCGCCGGCCTCGCGCTCACGGGTATCCTCGTTCCGACGGGCATGGCCTATGCGGAGGCCTCCGGTCTACCAGCCATCACCGGCCTCTACGCCACCATCGTGCCGCTGCTGGCCTATGCCGTGCTGGGTCCCTCCCGTCTGCTGGGGCCGGATCCTCCCTGGTCCCGCTCATCCTGGCCGCGCTGGCGCCGTTCGCGATGCTGGGCTCCGCGGCACGCATCGAGCATGCCGCGCTGCTCGGGATCATGGTGGGGGTCCTCATGTGGCCATGGGCCTGCCGCGCCTCGGCTTCATTCGCCGATCTCATCTCGATGCCGGTCCGCGAAGGCTGCAGCAGCGGGAGTTGGGCCGCGAAGAAGATGACGGCGATGCCGACCAGGTATCCCCGCTGCTTCCGGCCGCAGTCAGCCTCATGCTCGTGACCGCTGCCGACACCGTCATCATCGCGCGCATCTTCGCGGCCAGGCACAGCTACCGCTCCTCACCCGACCAGGAGCTGGTGGCGCTGGGCGGCGCCGACGTCGCTGCCGGCTTCTTCTCGGGCTACCCCATCAGCTCGAGCTCATCGCGAACCGCCGTGGCCGAGGCCGCCCGACAGAAGACCCAGCTGGTCGGCGTCGTCGGCGCGCTCGCGACCACGACGATGCTGGTGTGGGCGCCCGGACCGCTGGCAGCACTCCCGGATTCCGCGCTAGCCGCCGTGGTCATCGCCGCAGCCATCGGCCTCATCGTGCTGTCGGCCTGGCGGCGCCGGACCTGGCGGCGCAGCGAGTTCCTCGTCGCACTCGTGACCCTGCTGGGTGTGCCCGTCCTGAGAGTCGTGGAGTGCATCCTGGCTGCCGTGGTGCTCTCCCTGCTGGCCTCCCCGTGCCGGGCCTGGTGGCCCCACGACGCCGTGCTCGGTCGCGAGACGGGCCTGAAGGGCTAGCACGACCTGACCTTCGATCCCGCTGCCCGTCGCATCCCGGGCCTGGTCCGCTACCGCCTCGATGCACCGCTGTCGTTCTTCAACGCCGATCCCTTCAGGGAGCGCATCCTCGACGTCATCTCCGAGGTTGACCCGCCGGCGCGCTGGGTGGTGGTGACAGCCGCCCCCACCACCGACGTCGACGCCGCCGCCGCCGAACACCTGGGCGGGTTGCTCGACGAGCTCGAGGGCCGCTCCCTGACACTCGCCTTCGCGAAGATGAAGGACCCGGTCAAGCAGCGGCTGCGGACTTGCGGCCTGTTCGAGCGCGTCGGGGAGGAGCGCTTCCTCGCCACGCTGGGGACGGCCGTGGACGGCTACCTGACCACGACCGGGACCGACTGGGTCGACTGGGAGGAGCAACGGCAGGAGGACGTCGCCGACGCGTCATGACCCCCGGACCGCACCTGAGGGCCCACCGGCCCATCAGGGCGCTCGCGGGGCCGGATACCATCGCGCTCACGATGACCGACATGACCGCCACCCCAGCTCCTGTCCAGGACCAGCCCTCAACGCCGTCCCGCCCCGTACGCAGATCCCTGCGGACCTTCTTCAAGCCCAGGTCCGTGGCCTTGATCGGCGCCACCGAGAAGCCCGGCAGCGTGGGCCGGACCATCCTGTCCAACCTCATCGCCAGCCCCTTCGGCGGGACCGTCTATCCCGTCAACCCCAACCGGCCCAGTGTGCTGGGCATCCAGAGCCATCCCAACGTGGCCTCGATCCCGGAGCAGGTGGACCTGGCGGTCATCGTGACGCCGCCGGCCAGCATCCCCGGCCTCATCGCCGAATGCGGCGAGGCCGGCGTACCCACGGCGGTGGTCATCTCGGCCGGCTTCAAGGAGGTCGGCGAGGAAGGGGCGGCGCTGGAGCTGCAGGTGGTGGAGGAGGCGCGCCGCTTCGGCATGCGCGTGGTGGGGCCCAACTGCCTGGGCATCATGAACCCCATCTCCGGGCTGAACGCCACGTTCGCTGCCGGGATGGCCAGGAAGGGCCGGGTCTCCTTCATCGGCCAGAGCGGTGCGCTCATCACGGCCATCCTCGACTGGAGCCTCCGCGAGCAGGTCGGCTTCAGCTCCATCGTCTCCCTGGGCTCGATGGCCGATGTGGGCTGGGGTGACCTCATCGACTACCTCGGCGACGATCCCGACACCGACGCCATCGTGCTTTACATGGAGACCGTCGGCGACGCCCGGGCCTTCCTCTCGGCGGTGCGCGAGGTCGCCCTCGCCAAGCCCATCATCGTCATGAAGCCCGGCCGCTCGGAGGAGGCCTCCAAGGCTGCTGCCTCGCACACGGGCTCCATGACCGGCTCAGACGAGGTCCTGGACGCCGCGTTCCGGCGCGTCGGCGTCCTGCGCGCCGAGCGCATCTCGGATCTGTTCTACTTCGCCGAGGTCCTCGGCAAGCAGCCCCTGCCCAGGGGTCCGCGCCTGACCGTGCTCAGCAACGCCGGTGGCCCGGGCGTCATGGCCACGGACGCGCTCATCCGGGGCGGCGGCAAGCTGGCTCCGGTCTCCGCGGCGACCACGGCCGCGCTCAACGAGGTCCTGCCGCCCACCTGGAGCCACGCCAACCCGATCGACATCATCGGCGATGCTCCGCCCGATCGGTACGCCAAGGCCCTGGAGATCCTGGCCAAGGACGAGGACAGCGACGGGCTGCTGGTCATCCTGACCCCGCAGGCGATGACCGACCCGACCAAGACCGCGCAGCGACTCATCCCCTTCACCATCGACGCCAAGAAGCCGATCATGGCCAGCTGGATGGGTGGCAGCGATGTCGCCAACGGCGAGCGCATCCTCAGCGAGGCCGGGGTGGCCACCTTCCCGTACCCCGACAGCGCCGCCAAGATGTTCACCGAGCTGGTGCAGTACGGCGAGAACCTCAAGTCCCTGTACGAGACGCCCAGCCTGACCCCCGAATGGGTGCGTAGCCCGGAGCGCGGCCGGGCCAGCCAGCTCATCGAGCAGGCGCGCGCGCAGGGCCGCACGACCCTGTCCGAGCCCGAGTCCAAGGAACTGCTCGATGCCTACGGCATCCCCGTGGCCGAGACCCGAACGGCAGGCAACATGGAGGAGGCGGTCGCGGCCGCCGATGCCATCGGATACCCGGTCGTCGTCAAGCTGGTCTCCCACACCATCACCCACAAGTCGGACGTGGGCGGCGTGCGTCTGAACCTGCCCGACGCGGCGGCCGTCCGCGAGGCCTACTCCGCCATCGAGCGCGCCGTTGCCGACAAGCACGGCGCGGAGCACTTCGAGGGTGTCTCGGTCCAGCCCATGATCGACCGCGATGGCTACGAGCTCATCATCGGCAGCACGGTGGACCCGCAATTCGGGCCGGTGCTGCTCTTCGGACTTGGTGGCGAGCTGGTGGAGGTCTTCCAGGACCGTTCCCTGGGGCTGCCGCCGCTGACCACGACACTGGCCCGCCGCATGATGGAGCGGACCAAGGTCTACACCGCCCTCAAGGGCGTGCGTGGACGAGCCAGTATCGACATGGCCGCCCTGGAGCAGCTCATGGTCCGCTTCAGCGAGATGGTCGTAGAGCAGCCGGCGATCGCCGAGCTGGACATCAACCCCCTGCTGGCCTCGCCGCAGCGCCTGCTCGCGCTCGACGCGCGGGTCATCCTGCACCCGCAGGACATCGCCGCTGCGGAGCTGCCCCGCCCGGCCATCCGCCCCTACCCGCGCAAGTACGCCAGGCCGTGGACCTCACCCGACGGCCGGTCCTGCGTCATCCGCCCCATCCGGCCGGAAGACGAGACCCTGGTGGTGGACTTCCACGGGCGCCTCTCGGACGAGGCCGTCTACCAGCGCTACTTCACCAAGCTCGGGTACGAGCAGCGCGTGGCCCACGAGCGGCTCGTCCGTGTCTGCTTCACCGACTACGATCGCGAGATCGCACTGGTGGCCGAACAGCTCGATCCCGAGACCGGCCGCGCGCGCATCGCCGGCATCGCCCGCATGATCCGGCTGCACAACTCCGGCGACGCGGAGTTCTCGCTCATCATCTGCGATGAGTGCCAGGGACAGGGCCTGGGGACGGAGATGCTCAGCCGTCTCGTGGAGGTCGGCCGCGAAGAGGGCCTCGATCGGCTCGTCGCGGAGATGCTGGCCACCAACGGCAGCATGATCCGCATCTGCCAGGAACTGGGCTTCACCATCAAGGCCGACGAGGGTGGCGAGACCGTGCAGGCGGAGCTGAACCTGAACGGGTAGCTGCCCGCCGTCGTCGTCGGCTGCTGGTCGCCGACCGGCTCAGGCAGCGACAGGGTGGGGGTGTCGGGCCGCTGCCGCCTGCGCGGCCTCTGCCGCCAGCCGCGCCCAGACCGGGGCGCGCTCGAGCTCACCTTCCTTCAGGCGGGGCTCCGTGGTGACCAGGAAGGACTCATCGGGAGCGACCACATCCGCCCCCGCATCACGCAGCCAGTGGTGGATGTCCGACGCGGCCGAGCCGGAGATGAGCCGCGGCCAGTCCAGACGCGTGTCGAACGCCGCAGCAGCGATACCCCGCAGGGCGTGGGCGGGCAGGCGATCGAAGAACGCGTGCACCGCCGGTGTGGCATGGCGCCCTTCGGTGGGGCCACCGATGACCAGCAGGTCGCAGTGCTCCCAGACCGTAGCCGAGGCATCCTGCGCGGCCAGCGTCCGGGCGCGCCCGAACTCTGCGAGGGCCGCGGCGATCGCTTCTGCGACTCGCCTGGTGTTACCACTGCGGGTGTCAAAGACGACGACGGACTTCACGACGGGTCACCTCCGGCCGAGCCGGTTCAGGCTCGGCCCGCTCGACGGCCGGGGACGGATCGGCGGCGTGCGAGACGCCGCGGACGGAGGCACCAGCCCGGCGACGCCAGGGCAGCGGATACGGGCGCTCCCGGACGACGAGGGAACGGACCGCCACGCCGCGCCGGCCAGCGCGGGCGACGAACGCCGGCACGATGAGGGCCTCCTTTCGCCCCGATGTTCGAACGTGCGCCGGGTGTTGGCCATGTGCCGAAGGTCCCGACCGGCGTGCGCCAGTCCGGCTGATCCATGGCGCTCCGTTCGCCGTAGCGCTCCGGTCGCGGGGCTGCCTGCTCGAGCGGTGTCGGCTACTCGACCGGTCTGGAGCGATAGCGCGTCACGAGCTCCCGGGCAGCCATCTGGTTGCGCACCGGTGGCAGGCCCCTGGCCATGAGCTCCAGGTCGTCGAGGACCATCTCGCCGATCTCATGGAACGCCGACGGGATACCGCCGGCGCGGTGTGCCGAGAGGACCATGCCCTCCAGCTGGCGCGCCGGATGATCGGGCGGCGCGGGCTCCTCGGGCCAGACATCGGTGGCACACAGGAAGCGGCCCTCGGCGACGTAGCGGACCAGGGCCTCGAAGTCGACCACGGCGGCGCGACTGGAGAGCACCACGCGCGCGCCGGCCGGGATGAGCTTCATGTTCTCCGCGTTCAGCAGGTGCGTCGACTCCTCGGTCACGGTGGCGAGGATGAACAGGAACGTGCTCCTGGAGAGCACCTCCTCCAGCGAAGCCGGCTCCATGCCCGCCTCGCGGATGACCGCGTCCGGCAACCACGGGTCATAGCAGCGGATCCGGTCGGGGCGGAAGGCCTGCAGCAGCGGCAGCAGCTTGCGACCGATGTTGCCATAGCCGAGGATGCCCATCTCCGACCCGCGCAGCAGGATGGCGTCCTGGTTCCCGGCCGAGACGTAGCGCTCGCGACCCTCGCGGAAGGCGCGGTCCTCGCGGCTGATGCCACGCGCCAGGTCGACGGCGAGGCCGAGGGCATGCTCAGCCACGGGCTGGGCATACACGGGCATGCAGGCCACGACGTTGACACCGCGTGAGAAGGCCGCCTCATAGTCGACGTTCTGGAAGAAGTTGCCCTCCACGTTCAGGATGCCCCGCAGTCTGGGCGCACGCTCCAGCCGCTCCGCGGGCAGGTCCGGCTGGCCGATGATGGCGAAGACCTCCGGCAGGCAGGCCTCGATGGCCTCCTCGGAGGGGTCTGCCTCACCATCGATGACCGTGTACCGCTCCTTGAGGCGCCGCAGGGCATCGTCGCTGAAGATGCGCGCGACGATCTGCGGCGCCGGGCGCAGCAGCACCACCGGCTTGGCGCTGACAGACTGGTCTGACATCGGCCCTGGCATGTCCGTGAAGCCCTCCCTCTGTGCATGCGACCGCGTGCGCATCGGCGACTCTGTCTCGGGTCGGGATGCGGGACAAGGGTACGCCGCATGGCTGGGCTGGTGCGAACGGATGGCCACGGGTCTTCCGGCACGGTCCGGCCCGTCGATGCCGTCGGAGGCAGCACTGACGGATGGTCGAGCATCGCTCCCGGAAGCGCTGCACACTACGGTCATCGCGATCGCTGTTGGAGGAGCGCCCGATGCGCGGCTGGATGATCGTCCCGACCCTGATCCTCGCACTCACAGCTGTCTCGGCCGGTCCCGTTGCGGGCACCGCAGCAGACCCTGCTTCCGGGAGCGGCTCCCCAGGAGCCTTCCTGGAAGCCCTGGCCATGGTCCCCGACGCGCCCCAGGCACGCCGCTCGATGCTCTCCTACCTCGACATGGGAGCCGTGGCGGCGGCGCGGCCTGGTGCCGCCCAGCCCGGTTCCGTCGCCGAGCTGCAGGCACTCCTCACCGCCGACGACCCCGCCGCGGAGCGGTGGCGGGCTGCGCTCATGGGCGCCAGGAGCGGTGACATGGAGCTGCTCCAGCGCCTGGGCGCGGCCGGGAGCTGGCCCGACGTGCTGGGGTTCGACCCATTCGATGTCGAGCGGCACCTGACCTTTGGCGAGCCACCCAGCGATGGCTCCGTCCTGCTCGGCGATGTCGACCCCGATGCCATCGCCAGCGCGTTCGCCGCGCAGGGTTACAGCAGTTCCCCGAAGGGGGCGTGGACCCTCCTCTGCGGTGCAGCGGGTTGCGACAAGGGCTTGACACCCGATCTCGCCAACGTCGATCGCAGCCTGCCCTTCGGCAGGAGAGATCGGACGCAGCGAGCCGCTGGCGGTGTCCCGGCGCGGCATCCTCAGCTCTGCGGACCTGGCCACGATCGAGGCCATGCTGGCGACCGCAGCCGGCGAGACGCCTTCGCTGCTGGACGACCCGGCCTACCGCGCGGTGGCAGGCGCCGGGGCGCCCGATGCGCTCCTCGTGCAGGCCACGCTACTGCCCGGCAGCATGGCCTCGGTGGCTCCCTACCTAGGGTCGCTGGACCTATCGCCTGCTGAGTTGGCCCAGCGGGCGGACGAACTGACAGGCGGCACTCGAGCCGATGCCCATGGCGGAGGTGATCGCCATCCTGGACAGCGCGACCCCGACGGAACAGGTCGTGACCATCGCCCTGGCATACGCGAGTGACGCAGATGCAGCCACGGCCGCCGAGGTCCTGCCGCATCGTCTGGAGACGCTTCCGACCCTCTACGGCGAAGGGTCGCTGGCCGATCTGTTGTCAAGCCGAGGTGTCACCTCCATCACCGGCACGGTCGTGCCCGCCGGCGAGGGGACCGCGGCCGTCGCACGCGTGGAGCTCCGCGCCCCGCTTGCCAGCGACGAGCCCGACGGGGGGACTGGCATACTGGAGGCCTCCAGCCGCCTGTACGGCCTGTTCCTGGGCCTGGTGTCGCAGCGCGACCTGCTCTGGCTGACACCCAGCCTGCCCCTCCCATAAGCCGCCCCGCCCCGACCCGTGGGCCGGTCGGCGCCGGCGTCGCTACAATCGGCGCCCATGCGATATGTCGGTCGGTCACGCCAGCTGCGAGGGACGACGGCTGATGGCCGCTGACGCCCAGCGGGAGCCCGGGCGAGAATCGGAGCGACGTGGACGCCAGGCCCCGGCCATCCCCGAGGGCGCCTCCGTCGGTCCGCCGGACTTCGTCGGCGTCGGTGTCCACAAGGCCGGCACGACCTGGTGGTGGGCGCTGCTCGTGGGCCACCCCGAGGTCGACGGCGTCGCCCGTCGCAAGGAACTGCACCTGCTCGACCGCATGCGCGAGGGACCCATCAGCGACGACCAGAAGGAGTGGTACTACCGCCAGTTCCCACGTCTGCCAGGCCACATCGCCGGTGAATGGACGCCACGCTACATGGCCATGCCGCCGATGCCGCGGATCATCGCCGAGGTGGCCCCCAGGGCGAAGCTGCTGACCATCCTCCGCGAGCCCATCGAGCGCTATCGCTCCGGCTTCAAGCAGTGGCAGGAACAGTCCAGGCGCCGCTCGCTGCGCCGCGACGAGCGCGTCGGGAAGCGCGAAGCGCTGATGCGTGGCTTCTATGGCCGGCAGATCGAGCGGCTCCTGGAGGTCGTACCCCGGGAGCGGCTCCTGGTGCTGCAGTACGAGCGCTGCGTGCGGGCACCCGCGGAGGAATTCGCACGTACGCTGGAGTTCCTGGGCGTAGCGCCCTGGGAGCCCGATCGACGCCTGCTGACGATGCGCTACAACCAGACGCTGGGCGACAAGGGCACCCTGTCCGCCAGGGACGAAGCCACGCTGATGGCCGAGTACGAGCCCGAGGTGGTGCTGCTCAAACGACTCGTGCCGGACATCGACCTGTCGCTGTGGCCGAGGTTCGCACACCTGGAGTCAGCCTAGCGAGGACTCAGCCTGGCGAGCAGCCATCCCCAGGCCCCTCGACAAGCATCGCAGGTCTGGCAAGCGACTCCCTCGCATCAGCCGATTCCTCACGGTCGCGAGCCGGGTCGTGGCCGTTGCCGACAGTGCGATGGGCGCGACCCCGACCGTTCGCGCCGAGGACCAGCCCGTCGTGGCCCTGCCCACCGCGCAGTGGATCGATGGCCACCGCGCCCTGGAGACCGACGACAACGTGCGCCCGGCTCCGAGCGTCTTCGACGTCGAGGCCGCCGGCGCTCTGGCCCTGGCCGAGGTCGACCAGTTCGACGCGACCACCTGGGAGATCGAGGGCATGGCCGCGACCCTGGGACCCGAACCCCCTCCGGCCTTCGAGTGGGTACGTGACCGTCTCGCACTCGCCCGTACCCGGGCGTGCTTCGCGGAGCACACCGCGCCCTGGTGGCCCGGGCCGGAAACGCCTGGGACCGAGCCCTCCTGTTGCAGGCGCTGCCGCGCGAGAACGGCCACGAGACACGCCTTGCCACGGCCGACCTCGATGAGGGGTCGGCGGGTGCCGTCCTCGGGCGTGCGCTCGAGGGCGCGGTCGAGCCACCGGCCGATCCCGATGCGGCCGAGCTGCTGGGCCTCGACCTGGAGGCTATCGCGACGCGCGCATGGCGCGACCACGCCTTCCTGCTCGAGGCCCTGGGCGACGGTCTTCCTGCTGACGGCACCGCGGGCACGATGTCAGCTCAGGGTGGGCTCGGTCCCCATGCCTGGGTCCAGCTCCGACCGGACGACGACAGCTGGCTTGACCTCGATCCCACGCTGCCTTCGATGCAGCCGGGAGACAGGCTCGTCGAGGTCACCACCACGCTCGACGGACCGGGCCGCCTCGGGGAGCACACTCCTGGGGGCACTCCTGCCTCGAGCGGCGCTTCGTCCCTGGCCGTCAGCCACCTGACCCCGTTCACAGGGGATAGGATGCTTCCGCGTTTCACGGGTCTGTCACGGCCGTGCGCTACGCTCCCGCTGTCGTTGCCACGCTGGGAGGACACACGTCACCGATGTTCCTGTGGGGTCTCTGGATCGATCCGCTCTACCTCGTCATCTTCGTCGTCACGCTCGTCATCTCGGGCGCGTCACAGGTCTACATCAGATCCACCTTCGGCAGGTGGAGCCAGGTCGCCAACTCGGCTGGCCTGTCCGGTGCCCAGGTCGGTGAGCGGCTCGTGTCGCGGGTCCGCTTCGGCAGCGCGACCGGCCCGGCGACAGGCATCAGCTTCAAGATCGTGCCCGGCGACCTCTCCGATCATTTCGACCCGCGCACTCGCCAGATCGGCCTCTCGCAGGAGGTCGCCGTGCGCCAGTCGGTGGCCGCCATGGCCGTGACCGCCCACGAGGTGGGCCACGCCCAGCAGCATGCGGAGGGGACGGTGGCGATGCGGGCGCGCGCCTTCCTGGTCCCGGCCCTCACGTTCAGCCCGACCCTGAGCTACCTGCTCATCTTCCTGGGCCTGATCTTCAACCTGAGCGGCCTGTTCTACCTGGGCATCATCGTCTTCGGGATCATGGTCGTGTTCAGCATCCTCACCTTGCCGGTCGAGATCGGGGCCAGCCGCCGTGCCCTCGTGATGCTGCGCGAGACCGGCCTGCTGGTCCGGCCGGAGGACGAGGCGGGCACGAAGCGCGTGCTCACCGCCGCAGCCCTGACCTACGTGGCGGCGGCGGTGACCTCGATCCTGATGCTGCTGTACTACCTCTCGCTGGCGCGGCGCTAGAAGCAGGTGGCTGAGGCACCGTCACCGGCCGAGGTACCGTCACCGGCCGAGGCACCGTCACCGGCCGAGACCGCGAGCTCAGCGGAGGCTCCCGGGGACCACGAGGAACGACCTCGTCGCCGGCCGAGCGCCGCGGCCCTGGGCACCGCGGCGCTCCTCGGCATCATGGTGGTGGCCGGCCTGGTGGCCGCGTTCATGGCCACGCCGCGTCCCGACGAGGAGGCCCTGCTCCGGCCGACTGACAGCGACGTCGTGCTGGCCGGTGGTGCGCCGGCGAGCTGGGACCCCGCGGTCATCTCCGATTCGGTCTCGGCACAGCTGCTCTCGCAGGTCTTCGAAGGCCTGACGACGGTCGACACCGCAGCCGCGGTGCGGCCGGCCCTGGCCGAGTCCTGGACGGTCGAGGAGGAGGGTCGCCGCATCGTCTTCACGCTCCGCGAGGGGCTCACCTTCAGTGATGGCAGCCCCCTCGAGGCGGCTGACGTGCGCCGCTCCTGGCTGCGCGTCATCGATCCCGTGCGACCGAGTCCGCTCTCGAGCCTGCTCGACGATGTCGCGGGTGCCGCAGCGTATGCGCGAGGGGAGGGCAGCGCAGAGACCGTGGGCATCCGCGCCGCTGGTCGCACCCTGACCGTGGACTTCGTGCGGCCGGCGGCCTACTTCCCGGCCGTGGCGGCGTCGCCGAACCTGGCCGTGGTACCCGCCTCCATCGATGGCGCGGCAGCGGGCCCACGAGAGAGGCAGCCCTTCGTGGCGTCCGGTCCATACGTACCTGTCGAACAGACGCAGAGCGAGGTGCGCCTGCGTGCCAATGATGCCTACTGGGCAGGCCCCCCCGCCAGCGCGCGCATCAGCGTGGTCACCGACATCGCGGGGCGCAGCGAGGTCGACGTCTTCGAGGATGGGGCCGTCGACTGGACGCTCATCTCGCCGGCCGATGCCACCTGGATCCGCTATGACCAGCGCCTGGGGCCACAGTTGCGGTACGCCGACGAGCTGGCCGTGGAGTACCTGGGGTTCGATACCAGCCAGCCGCCCTTCGATGACGTCCACGCCCGGCGCGCCGTGGCCATGGCCGTGGACTGGCGTCGCCTCTCGGCGGCTGGAGCGGAGACCGGGCCGGCGACCTCGATCGTGCCCCCGGGCATCGCCGCACGCGGCGATGGCGACTACCTGCTGGCCCACGATCCCGAGTCTGCCCGGGCCGAGCTCGCGGCCGCGGGGTACCCGGATGGCGAGGGCTTCCCAGGCATCTCGCTGGCGAGCTACGGCATCGGCCCGAGCGCCGCCATCGCCTTCGAGCTGGAGCGCGAGCTGGGCATCCAGGTCGACGTGGAGGAGTGGTCCTTCGCCGACCACTCCGCCTTGCTCGATACCGACCCGCCGGCGCTGTGGACACTGGCGTGGAGCGCTGACTACCCGCACGCGCACGATTTCCTGGGCCTGTTGCTGCGCAGCGACAGCAGCGCCAACGTCGGCGGTTGGGCTGATGCCGGATACGACGCCCTCATCGACGCCGCCGCAGCCACGACCGAGGCGGCCGAGCAGGAGCGCCTCTACGCCGAGGCCCAGGCCATCATCCGCGAGCAGGTCCCCCTCATCCCGCTCGACTACAGCAGTTCCTGGGCGCTGAGCCGGGAGGGGCTCGCAGGCGCCGGGCCATCCGGTGTGGGCCTGTTGCGCTACGCCGACCTGGAATGGAGCCGCTGAGCATGACCCCAGGAACACCGCTCCAGCGCCTGCTCGGTGCGAGCCTGGCGCTGCTGCTGACGCTCGGCGCGCCCATGGGCCCGGCGGTGGCAACCGAGGTGGCCGTCCAGGCGGCCGACCAGGCGGCGGTCCAGGCGGCCGACCGGGCGGCCGTCCGGTTCGGGGAGCCGCAGGCGGCGGGTGACTTCGGCGAGACCGTCGTCTTCCGGACGTCGTTCCGGTCGCCCACCGCGCCACGGCGCGTGGAGCTGCTGACGGCGCTGCCCCACGACAGCGGCCAGCGCGTCAGTGTCGCCTCGATGGAGCGGACCGGTCCGGACACCTGGGAGGCCACCGTCTTCCAGGGTGGCCACGTGGTACCCAATACCTCCTACGCCTACCGCTTCCGGGTCATCGCCGAGGACGGCCCCGTCCTGGGTCCGGAAGCGACGCACCGGGTCGTCGATACGCGCCTGGAGTGGCAGCAGCTCGCCGGTGACCACGTCACCGTGTGGTGGCACGCCGGAGACCGGGGGTTCGCCCAACGTGCCCTGGACATCGCCGAGCGCGCGGTGGTGGAAGCCGCCGAGCTGCTCGGCGTGCGCGACATCGAGCCGGTCGACTTCTTCATCTACTCGGACAGTCGCGCCTTCCGCCAGGCCCTGGGCCCGGCGACGCGCGAGAACGTCGGCGGCCAGGCGCATCCCGACATCCGCACGCTCTTCGGGCTCATCGAGCCACGCCAGGTCGAGTCGGACTGGGTCGAGGAGCTCGTGGTCCACGAGCTGACCCACCTGGTCTTCGACGAGGCCGTGGGCAATCCGTACGACTACCCGCCCCGCTGGCTCAACGAAGGCCTGGCTGTCTACCTCGCGAGGGCTACGACGCCGGCGATCGGGCGCAGGTGGCGGGCGGCCGCGCGTACGGGCACGATCATCCCGCTCGAGGGCCTGGCCGGCCAGTTCCCGACGCGGCCGCGCCGCTTCAGCCTGGCCTACGCCGAGAGCGTCTCCGCCGTCGACTACTTCGTCGAGACGTACGGCCAGGAGACGCTCGTCGAGCTCATCACCTCGTTCGCGGACGGCCGGCGGTCGACGAGGCCTTCGTGGCCGCCACCGGGCGCCCTTCCCCGCCTTCGAGGACGCCTGGCTGGCGTCGGTCGGCGCGGAGCGTCCAGAGCCCTACGGGCCGCGACCGGCCGAGCCCGGTCCATGACCCTGCCGGATGCGGGGGCAGCGACGTCCGGCGGCTTTGCTACGCTGAGGTCATCCATGGAGACCTGGCCCGACGCGCCCTCGATACCGCCACCAGCTCGGCGCCGAGCTATGCCGACGTCCGCGTCGTGCGACGCCGGGACCAGATCGCCACCGTCAAGGGCGGGTCGGGTGGACGGCCTGAGCCTCGGCGAGACGGAAGGCTTCGGGGTCCGCGTCCTCGTGGACGGCGCCTGGGGCTTCGCCAGCTCCGGCCGCATGGACGGCCCGGAGGCGGACGAGGTCGCGGCGCTGGCCGTGCGCATCGCGCGCGCCTCGGCCCGCGTCGCCCACCGACCGCGTCGTCCTGGCCGACCGGCCACCCGCGCATGGGCCGCTACGAGACGCCGGTCGCGCGAGGACCCCTTCACGGTGCCCATCGACCGCACCGTCGACATGCTGCTCGCGGCCGAGCGCGCCATGGCGGCCGTCCGGGCGTCGCACCACGAAGGCCGACTACCACGCCTTCCGGGAGTGGAAGGAGCTCTACGCCACGGATGGCTCGGAGACCGAGCAGGTCATCACCCACGTCGGTGCCGGCCTCGAGGCGCAGGCCGCCAGCGACGACGACCTGCAGCGTCGCACCTTCCCGGAAGCCGGCGGCTACCGCGCGGCGGGCTACGAGCACGTCCGCGGCCTGGACCTCGTCGAGCGGGCGCCCGTGCTGGCCGAGGAGGCCGTCGAGCTGCTCTCCGCGCCCCAGTCTGCCGCCCGGCCGCCGCACCATCGTGCTGCACCCCTCGCAGCTGTACCTGCAGATCCACGAGAGCTGCGGTCACCCCACCGAGCTCGATCGGGTCTTCGGCACGGAGGCCGCCTACGCCGGCACCAGCTTCCTGACCACGGACAAGCTCGATGCCGGCTTCCGCTACGGCTCCGACCTGGTCACGCTCGTGGCGGACGCCACGACGCCGGGCGGCCTGGGCACCTTCGGCTGGGATGACGAGGGCGTCGCCGCGCAGCGCGTGCCGCTCGTCAGCGAGGGCATCTTCAGCGGCTACCTGACCAGTCGCGAGACGGCGCCCCGCATCGGCCGGCGGCAGCGGCGGCGCCATGCGCGCCGACGGCTGGAACCGCCTGCCGCTCATCCGCATGACCAACATCAACCTGGAGCCGCGCCCGGGCATGAGCCTCGACGAGATCATCGCCGACACCGATGACGGCCTGCTCCTCGAGTCGAACCGCAGCTGGTCCATCGACGACCGGCGGCTGAACTTCCAGTTCGGCGTGGAGATCGCTCGCGAGATCAAGGGCGGCCAGCTGGGGCAGCTCTACCGCAACGCCACCTACACCGGCATCACGCCCCAGTTCTGGGGCTCCTGCGATGCCGTGGCTGACGAGCGCAGCTGGATGCTCGTCGGCGTGACCAACTGCGGCAAGGGCCAGCCGGGCCAGGGCATGCACGTGGGCCACGGCTGCAGCGGCGCGCGCTTCCGGGACGTCCAGGTCGGGGTCGGGCAACTCGTGAGCAGCCGCCAGTCCGGAGGGCATCGAACTCGCCGAGCGTGCGGTGGCCATGGCGCTCGAGGCCGGCGCGACGCAGGCCGAGGCGCTGGTCATGCGCAGCCACGAGCGCGCTGACGCGCTTCGCCAACAACGAGATCCACCAGAACGTGGCCGAGACGGACACCGTGGTGAACCTGCGCTTCGTCGATGGCCAGCGGGTCGGCGTGGCCTCCGGCAATCGCCTCGATGACGCCGCGCTGCGCAGCTGGCTGACTCAGCCGCGATCACGGCACGACTGCAGCCGGAGCACAGCGACTTCACCTCGCTGCCCCGTCCCCGGCCCACTCCGCTCGTCGCCGGTGCCTACGCCGCCGCCACGGCCACGGCTGACCCGGAGGACCGCGCCGACGCGGCCGCGGCCGTCATCGCCGCGGCCGAGGCGGTGGGGGCCCAGGCCTTCGGCTACGCCCAGACCGGCTGGGAGGAGGTCAGCGTCGTCAACTCGCTGGGCATCCGTGTCAGCGAGCCGCGCACCCGGGCGCAGGTGCTGACGGTGATGATGGGTCCCGGCGGCGGGACCGGCTACGCCGAGCAGGTGGCCGTGGACATCGCAGCCATCGATGCCTCGGCCATCGGCCGCGAGGCTGCCGAACGCACCCGCGCCATGCGCGACCCCATCGAGCTGCCGGCTGGGGACTACCCGGTGGTGCTCGACAGCTACGCGGTCATGGACTTCACCGACATGCTCGGCTACCTCGGGTTCTCCGCCCTCGCGGTGCAGGAGGAGCGCTCCTTCTTCGAGCCCGGCAAGGTCATCGGCTCACCGTTGGTCAGCATCAGCGACGACGCCGCCGACCCAGCCGGCACGCCAGCCTCGTTCGACTACGAGGGCGTGCCCACGCAGCGCGTCACGCTCGTCGAGGCGGGCGTCTGCCGCGACGTCGTGCATGACACACCAGACAGCCGCCCGGGCCGGCCGTGACATCGACCGGCCACGGCCTGCCGGCCCCCAACCCCTGGGGCCCGTTCCCGCTGCACATGATCATGGCCGCGGGCGAGCACCCCGCGCGACGAGCTCATCGGCGGCCTCGAGCGCGGGCTGCTGGTGACGCGCTTCCACTACACCAACGTGGTGCACCCCAAGCCGGTCATCATCACGGGCATGACCCGCGACGGGCTGTTCCTCGTCGAGGACGGCGCAGGTCCGGGCAGCCGTGCGCAACCTGCGCTTCACGCAGAGCTACCTCGAGGCCCTCGCCGGGGTCGAAGCCGTGAGCTCGGAGCGGCGCGCCCTCGAGGGCTTCCTGGGGACCGCGCTGGTGCCCGGCGCTGCGCCTCCGCTCGTTCACGTTCACGGGCACGACCGAGCACTAGGGCGCAGATCGCTGGACCGACCACCGCGATGAGCCACATCAGGGAGCAGGTCGACGACGCCATCACCATCGAGGGCGGCAGCGACCTCGGGACGCCCAACGCGTCCTGCCCAACCCCAGGTTCCTGGCGCTCTTCGGGTCGCAGATCTTCACCCAGGTCGGCGGCAACATGGTGCTGTTCGGCCTCACCGTCACGGTCTTCGGCCTGACCGACTCGAGCACCTCGGTCAGCATCCTGCTGCTGACGTTCCTGGTGCCCGCGGTCGTCTTCGGCGCCATCGCCGGGGTCTTCGTGGACATGTTCGACCGGCGCACGATCCTCATCTCCACGAACTTCGCGCGCGGCGGGCTCTTCCTGCTGCTGGTCTTCTTCGCCGACCAGATCGCACTCATCTACGTGGTCACCGCCATCGTGGCCACGCTGACCACCTTCTTCGCGCCAGCCGAGGCGGCCATGATCCCGCTGGTCGTCAAGCGCGACCAGCTGATGACCGCCAACAGCCTCTTCATCCTGGCTCTGCAGGCCTCGTTCGTGCTGGGCTTCGCGGTGCTCGGGCCGCTGGCCCAGACGGTCTTCGGGACGCAGATGCTCATCCTCATCGTGGCCGTGGCCTACGGCCTCGCCGGACTCTTCTGCTGGGTCCTGCCCTCGGCCCCACCCAGCAGCGCCGGGCAGGCCTCGCTGGCATCGGCCCGGGGCGCCCTGAGCTCCACGTATGAGCAGCTCAAGGAGGGCCTCGCCTACATCCGTCAGCACCACAACATCTTCTGGTCGCTGACGTACCTGGCCATGGTGGCCTCGCTCATCGGCGTGCTCGGCGTGCTCGGCCCGGACTTCGCCAAGTCCGTGCTGGGACTCGAGGAAGGCGACCTGGTGGTGGTGCTGCTGCCGCTGGGCGCCGGCCTCATCGGCGGCATCGTGGTGCTCAACCTCATCGGCAAGTACCTCTCGCGACGGCGCCTCATCGAGGGCGGCATGATCGTGCTGGCCGCGTCACTGGTCATCCTCGGCCTGGCCCAGAACCTCGCCGCCCCGGGCGATGGTGACGACATCACGGCACTCCTGACCGTGGTCGTCATCGTGGCCTTCGTCGCGGGCATCTGCTACGCGTTCGTGGCCGTGCCCGCACAGACATCGCTGCAGGAGGAGCTGCCCCCGGACGTGCGCGGCCGCGTCTTCGGCGTGCTCAACATGCTGGTGAGCCTGGCGTCCTTCATGCCCATCATCGTCGTCGGCCCGCTGGCCGACATCGTCAGTCCCGCTGCCGTCATCGTGACCGCGGCTGTCATCGTCGGCGTGGTGGGGGTCCTGTCCATCCTCTTCGCACATCCACGCGTCACCGGCTCGGCCAGGCCCGTCAACATCGAGCCGGTCGATCCGATGACCATCACGACCGCCTCGTCCACGCTGAACCGGCCCGTCCGGCTGCGCTACATCGCCGAGGACGGCGCGGGTGGCGGACCCATCCAGATGCTCGCCAGCCCGGTCGTGCCCGGCAGGGCGGGTCCGGCTCCGGAGCGGCCGCCTCACCCGCCGCACGGCTAAGCCGCGATGGCTGAGCGCCCGCGTGTCGTGGTCATCTTCACCGGGGGCACCATCGCCATGCTTCCCGACGACCGCACCGGCGCCGCCGTCCCGGCGCTGCGCGGCGGGGAGATCCTCGCGCGCATGCCCGGCCTGGCCGGGATCGCAGACCTCGAGGCCATCGACTGGGGGCTCGTGCCGGCGTCGCACCTGCGCTTCTCGCAGCTGCTGGAGATCGGCGGCCTGATCGAGGCCGCGGCTGCTCGGGACGATGTCGCCGGCGTGGTCGTGGTGCAGGGCACCGACGTGCTCGAGGAGACGGCCTTCGCCTGGGACCTGCTGCCCGGGATCGACACACCGGTCGTGGTGGTCGGCGCCATGCGCAACGCTGGCGACCCCGACTACGACGGACCCAGGAACCTGGCGACGCACTCCGGGTGGCCATCGATCCGCGCCTGCGCGGCCAGGGCGTGGTGGTCGTGATGGCTGGCCTGATCCTGCCGGCCGACGATGTCACCAAGACCGACAGCCAGGCGCTGGACACGTTCCAGGCGCCCAACCAGGGGGCGCTGGGGCGCGTCAGCGGCGGACGCGTGCTGGTGGAGCGCCAGCGCGCGACCAGGCGCGTGCCTGCCCGCGGTGCCCGCCGCTGCGGCGGAGCCGATCGCCCTGCTGACCGCCGTGGTCTCCACCGACGGCGACCTGCTCCGCGCCGCCGTGGCGGCCGGGGCGGCGGGTGTCGTCGTCGAGGCCACCGGCTCAGGCAACACGGACCCGGACCTGCTGGCGGCCGCCGTGGACGCCATGGCGCAGCGACGTGCCCGTCGTGCTCGCGACCCGCTGTGCCTCGGGACCGGTGGGCCCCTGCTACGGCTTCCCTGGTGGCGGCCGGACGCTGGCAGGAGGCCGGCGCCATCATGGCCGGCACCCTCAGCGGACCCAAGGCCCGCATCGCGCTGGCCCTGGGCATGGGCGCCGGACTGGACCGTCGCGGGCTCGCCGAGCTGATCGGAGGGGCCGGAACGGTGGCGGGTGGCGGGCGTGCCTGAAGCCATGCGGGCGGACCTCATCATCAGCGGGCGCATCGCCACGCTGGCTGGCAGTGGCGGGTTCGGCTGGGTCGAGGCGCTGGCCATCCGTGCCGGCCGCGTACTGGCCGGCGGGACCTGGTCCGACGTCGAGCCGCTCGCCGGCGCAGCGACCAGGCAGTGGCGCCTGGGCCGCGACGTCGTCGTCACGCCCTCCATCACCGACGCGCACCTGCACCTGGCGGCCGCCGCCCTGGCGGCCGGGCAGCCGGACCTGACCGGGCTCGACCGCGCCGCCGTGTGCGCCGTCATCGCCGCGGCGCACGAGCAGCGTCTCGCAGCCGGCGACGCCGATGGCTGGCTGCTGGGACATGGCTGGTCCTTCGCTGCCCTGGGCGAGCATCCCGACGCAGCCTGGCTCGACGAGGCGGCCCCGGGACGGCCGGTCGCGCTTGTGGGCGCACGACCACCACTCCCGCTGGCTGAGCGCACGGGCCGTGCAGCTCGCCGGCCTGGCGGCCCAGGCGGACCCGCCGTCCGGTCGCATCGAGCGGGACGCCGACGGGCGGCCGACGGGCATCCTGTACGAGACCGCGGCCGGGCTCGTCGATGCCGTCGTCCCGCCGCCGACCTCCGACGCGGTCGACTGGGCCATCGGGGCCTACGCCCGCACGCTGGCGGAGCTGGGTGTCACCTCCGTCCACGATCCCGGCGGCCTGGCCCCGGACCCGGAGCTGCGCCTGGGCCCGACCCTCTACCGCGCGATGGCCGCGCGGCGGCCGGCTGCCACTGCGCGTCACGGCCTGCGTCCGCGCGGAGCAGCTCGAGCGGCGCCATCGAGATCGGCTTCCGGAGCGGGCGGGCAGAGGTCGAGCCGGTCAGCTGGCAGGACCGGGCTCAGGTCGGTACCGCGACGGCTGGCTGAAGCTCTTCGCCGACGGCGCCCTGGGCAGCCGGACGGCAGCGCTGCTGGCGCCCTACGAGGCCGACGACCCGGCCGGTCCACCGCCGGGCGGCCCGACCGGGATGCCGCTGCTGGACCGTGAGCAGCTCGCCGAGCTGGCCGGCCGGGCCGCCGACGCCGGCATCGCCAGCCAGATCCACGCCATCGGCGACGCCGCGGTGCGCACCGTGCTCGACGTCCTCGAGCGGCTCCCGTCCGTCCAGGGCGCCCGGCACCGCATCGAGCACGCCCAGCTGATCCATCCCGGGGACCTGCACCGCTTCAGCGCGCTGGGGGTCGCAGCCTCGGTGCAGCCCTGTCACCTGCTCAGCGATGCGGAGGCGATGCGCCAGGCCTGGGGTGAGCGTGCGACCACGGCCTTCCCGCTGGCCGACCTCGATCGAGCCGGCACGCTGCTCCCGTTCGGCACCGACGCACCGGTCGAGCCACCCGATCCCTGGCCGGGCATCGCGGCGGCCGTGACACGCGCAGGGTCCCGCCTGGCGTCTGGGCGAGCCGTTCCACCCGGAGCAGGCCATCAGCCTCGAGCGCGCCCTCCGCGCGGCGTGCCTGGATGGACCGCGCTCGGCGCTGACATCCGACGAGGGCCACCTTGCGGTCGGTGCGCGGGCCGACCTGCTGGTGCTGCCGGCAGCAGCCTTCGATGCGCCGCGCCGACCCAGTGGACCCGTCGCTCGGCACGCATCCGGCCGCTGGCGACGCTGCTGGACGGGCGGCCGCTCTACGAAGCGCTCGGGCTTCGATCCCTGACCGACTGCCCTCCCCAGGGAGACTCCAGCCGCGGGACCGCTCGACGCCGCGGCGCCAGCGCCGCACCAGCCGGTCACGCTCCGCCGCGTCCATGGCCGGCTCGAAGCGCCGCTCCAGCGCCCAGGTCGCGGCGATCTCGTCGGTCGACGACCAGAAGCCCGTGGCCAGGCCGGCCAGGAAGGCCGCCCCCAGGGCCGTCGTCTCGGTGACCGCGGGACGCTCCACCGGCACCCCGAGCAGGTCCGCCTGGAACTGCAGCAGCTCGTCGTTGACCGCCGCCCCGCCGTCGACGCGCAGAGCGGCCAGCTCGTCACCCGAGTCCTGGCCATCGCCTCGAGCACGTCGGCGACCTGGTAGGCCATGGCATCGACGGTGGCGAGCACGATGTCCTCGATGCGCGAGCCCAGCGTCAGGCCCGACGATGGGCCGCGCGCATCCGGGTCCCAGTGGGGCGCACCCAGGCCCACGAAGGCGGGCACCACGTACACGCCGTACTCGCGGTCCCCCGCTGCGGCCAGCTCCTCCACGTCGGCGCTGCTGCTCGATCGCGCGCAGGCCGTCGCGCAGCCAGTGCACCGCGGCGCCGGCGATGAAGACCGAGCCCTCCAGCGCGTAGCCACCGGTCGCCGTCCTCACCGAGCTGCCAGAGGATGGTGGACAGCAGGCCATGCCCGGAGGCGACCGGGCGGGCACCCGTGTTGAGCAGCGCGAACGCGCCGGTGCCGTAGGTGTTCTTGGCGCTGCCCGGGGTGAGGCATGCCTGGCCGAAGGTGGCCGCCTGCTGGTCGCCCGGCGATGCCCGCGATGGGCAGCGACGCGCCCGAGCAGCCCCGGGTCCGTCTCGCCGAGCACCGCCGATGAGGGGCGGACCTCGGGCAGCATCGCCATGGGCACGCCCATGAGCTCGCACAGCCACGGGTCCCAGGCGCGCGTGGCGATGTCGAAGAGCAGCGTGCGACTGGCGTTGGAGACGTCCGTCACGTGGGCACGGCCGCCGGTCAGGCGCCAGACCAGGAAGCTGTCCACGGTGCCGAAGCAGAGCTCGCCGGCCTCGGCGCGTGCGCGCAGTCCCGGCGCCGCATCGAGGATGTGGGCGATCTTGGGGCCCGCTGAAGTAGGCGTCGAGGGGCAGCCCGGTCAGCGCCCGGCACACGCGGCTCGTGGCCGGCCTCGCGCAGCGCCGCGCACCGCGCCGCGGTGATGCGGCTCTGCCACACGATGGCGGGCGCCACGGGCTGCCCGGTGGCCCGATCCCAGACGATGGTGGTCTCGCGCTGGTTGGTGATGCCGACGGCCGCGATGCTCGTCGCGCCTCCGGGACAGCCGCGAGGCCGTCCTGTGCCACCGCCAGCTGGCTCTGCCAGATGTCCTCGGGGTCGTGCGTCACGTGGCCCGGGAAGGGGAAGCCCTGCGGGAACTCCTGCTGGGCGCGTGGCGACCGGCTGGCCGTCCCGGTCGAAGACGATGGCCCGTGAGGAGGTCGTGCCCTGGTCGAGGGCCAGGACGAACTGCGCCGTCACGCATGGCCGCCTCGCGGCCGGGCGCGCTCAGCGACCGGCACGTCGTACTCGCGGCGGGCGCCTCGCCAGGTACGTCGACACCTCCGCCGCCTGGCGTGCCTCGTCCCAGCCCAGCTCCGCGCCCACGATGGCGGCCACGCGTGGCGCGATGGCAGCGCCGCGGTCGCGGCGCGCCATCGACAGGCGCATGCGGCGCGACAGCACATCGTCGAGATCGAGCGCCAGCTCGTGCCGCACCGCCCAGGCCACCTCGGCCTCGAGCTGCGGGATGTCGGCCGCCAGGGGCCGCAGCAGATCGAGCTCGCGGCCCAGCGCGACCACGTCGCGCGCCTCGGTGCCGTGCCGGTCGACCAGCGTCCGGTTGCCTCCCCTCGCCCAGGCCCGGCTGCTTCGCCAGCTCGGCCGCCAGGCGCATCCAGCTCGTGCCGCGGTGCGGCGCCCACGAGGGCCAGCTCGCCGGTCCGCGTAGGAGGACCGCCTTCCCGTCCTCCAGCGCCACATCGACCGCGTCGCGGGCCATGACCCGGTAGGTCGTGTACTTGCCGCCGGAGACGCGCACCAGCCCGGACGCCTCGCGATGCACCTTGTGCTCGCGGCTGACCCGGCGCGGTGTCGCCGCCGGGCGACCCCGACCAGCGGTCGCAGGCCGGCGAAGGCGCCGACGACATCGTCGCGCCGCGAGGTCCACGGTCCAGCACACCGTTGACCTTCTCGAGGATGTGCTCGACCTCGTGGCCGGTCGGGGCGGGGCGGTCCGGCGGGCCATCGTCGGGCTCATCGGTGGTGCCGATGATCCAGGCGCCCGGCCAGGGGATGATGAAGAGCACGCGCCCGGGATGCGCAGGGTCATGCCCGTCTGGATGGGGATACGCCCGGGTTCGACCAGCAGGTGGCTGCCGCGGCTGGGCACGAGCTTCATGGTCGAGCCGCCCAGCGGCGCCTCCGGATGACCGAGCCAGACACCCGTGGCATCGAGCACCTGGCCGGCGCGGACCTTCGAGCTCGTCGCCGCTCAGCGGTCCTCGGCGCGGAGGCCGTTGACGATGCCATCGTCCCGGTGCTGAGGTCCGTCGCCCGGACGCGCGTCACGGCGGTGGCACCGCGCGCGATGGCCGTGCGCGCCACGGCGAGGCTGTAGCGGGCGTCATCCTCGACGCCGTCGGTGTAGGTGATGCCGCCGCGCAGCCCCTCGCGCCGGATGGATGGCACCAGCTCCGCGATCGCGCCGGCCCCCAGGTGGTGCGCCCGGCCGCCGTCGCGCGCGGCACCGAGCAGGTCGTACAGCGTCAGGCCGGCACCGTAGAAGGCGCGGTGGACGAGCGGCCAGCCGTAGACCGGGAAGAGGAAGCGTTCCAGGCGGACCAGGTGCGGCGCCAGGCGCAGCAGCCGGGAGCGCTCCGGAGCGCCTCGCGGACCAGTTGCAGGCGCATGTCCTCGAGGTAGCGCAGGCCGCCGTGGATGAGACGAGACGAGCGCGACGAGGTGCCGACCGCCAGGTCGTCCTGCTCGATGAGCGCCGCCTTGCAGGCCGCGGGAGACGGCATCCAGGAGCACGCCGGCACCCACGATGCCGCCGCCGATGACGACGCAGGTCCCAGTGCTCATCGGCCAGCCGGGCGAGGGCCGCGGCGCGCGCCGCCAGCGGGTCGCCCGTCGAGGGCGTCACGTCACTCATCGAGCCGACGGTAGCTCGCCGCTGGGCGTCTCGTGGTCACCACCGAGCTCGACGGCACGCAGCCGCTCCGCGGCATCCTCGGCCGTGATGTCGCGCTGCGGCTCGGAGAGGAGCTCGTAGCCGACCATGAACTTGCGCTTGGTGGCCTCCAGCAGCGGCGGCAGGAAGTGGGCGTGGACCTGCCAGTGATCGTGGGCCCCGTCGTCGAAGGGTGCCTGGTGCCAGCCCGATCGAGAAGGGCATGGGCTGCTCGAAGAGCCCGTCGTAGCGTCGCATCAGCCGCTGCATGACCCGGGCCAGGCCATCGCGCTGCGCCTCGTCGAGGTCTGCCAGGCGAGCTGCCGGGCGCCGCGGGAGAGCAGCGTCTCGAAGGGCCAGACCGCCCAGAACGGCACCAGCGCCAGCCACTCGACGGTCCTCCTCCACGACACGGACGCCACCGGATTCCTGCTCCAGCCACGTCCAGCAGCAGGCGATGCCCCGTCTGCTGGCAGTGCCGCCGCTGCGCCGCGTCCTCGCGCGCTGCCGCGATCGGGCAGGGCGGAGCCGGCCCAGATCTGGCCGTGCGGATGCGGGTTGGAGGCACCCATGGCCTCGCCGCGGTTCTCGAAGATCTGCACCCAGCGGTACTGCGTCGCCCAGCTCCGTGGTCTGGGCGGCCCACAGGTCCACGACCTCGCCGCACGCCATCGAGCGGCATGCGCGTCAGCGTCAGGTCGTGGCGCGGGGAGAAGCAGAGCACCCGGCAGGTGCCCGGCTCGGCCTCGGCGACGCAGGAGGCCGTCGCTCCAGGTGCTGGTCACCGGCGTCGGGCGGAGCGCCGCGAAGTCGTTGGTGAACGACGAACGTGCGAGCTGTAGTCGGGGTTGTGTAGCACCACTGGCGCGCGTGTTGCCGGGGCACAGGTAGCAGTCGGGGTCGTACGCGGGCCGGTCTCGACGACGAGGCGGCGTTCCTTGTGGCCCAGCCAGGGCCGCTGGGTGCGCCCGGCCGACACCAGCACCCACTGGTCGCTGAGCGGGTCATAGCGTCGGTGCGGGCCGGTCGGCAGTCCCATCTGGCGGTCAGGGCTCACCGCGATGACCGGCTCGGCGCGCCTGTCGGCGAGCCGCGACGGCGGCGGTCGAGTCCAGCTCGACCAGGATCAGCTCCCGCACCTGGGCGCCCAGGACAGCGCGGGCCTCGCGATCGAGCCGTCGAGTCGCGTGATGACGGATGTCCGCGCGAGACAGGCGCGCGATGGTGCTCACGCCGGTGACGCCCCACTTGGTGTGGTCTGCCGATCACGACCAGCCGACCGCCCGTCTCGATCAGGGCCTGGTTCGTCTCCGCCTCGAGCATGTTGGGGGTGGTGAAGCCGGCGCGCTCGTGCATGCCATGGACGCCCAGGAAGACGAGGTCGACGTTGACGGCTGCGCAGCGCGTTGACCGCGAACGGCCCCACCAGGGCATCCGACGGGGTGCGCACACCCCCGCTCAGGATGATGGTCTGGTCCGCGCGGCCACCGTGGTAGAGGACCTCCGCGGCCGGCACCGAGTTGGTCACCACGGTCAGGCGGGGCACCCGGCCAGCAGGCGGCTGACCTCATAGGTGGTGCGTGCCGGCCGAGACGTGCCACGGCCATGCCGGGCTCGACCAGTGCTGCGGCCGCGCGCGCGATGGCCACCTTGGCCTCGTGCTCGAGCGTCCGCTTGGTGTCGAAGCCGGGCTCGTGGACGGCCGAATCTGCGCGAGCAGCGTCGCGCCGCCATGGACCTTCACGCAGGTGGCCCTGTCGCCTCGAGCACGCTCCAGGTCGCGGCGCACGGTCATGTCCGAGACGGCCAGCTCCCGCATCAGATCGGCGACGCGGACGCGCGCCATCGGCGCGCAGCCGCTCGAGGATGAAGGCGTGGCGCTGCGGAGCCAGCACGGTGCCGATGCTCCCCCTGCCTGGGACTTGATCAGTGCTGGGATGTCCAGTCCTGCGCAGTCCCACAGAAGTCAACGTATGCTTAGCGGCATTCTCCCTGGATATCACCAGATTCGACCTTGACATGGCTACGCGAAGCGCGCCACAATCCGGGGGAACCGTGTTGGTTTCTGTTGGACCGATGGGAGTCCACAGCAATAGGAGGAGGAACCATGGCGTTCCCTGAGTCCCGCACCCGCGGCGGGCGACGGTCATGGCGACCGCGCTGGCCACGGCAGCGCTGCTCTTCTCGAGCATCGGCGTCGCGGCACAGGACACGAGCACCACCCTCGGCTCGAACGAGAGCGACGAGGTCCCGAAGCACGGCGGTCGCACAACATCGTCAACTACTGCCAGGAGCAGGCCGGCATCGATGTCACGGTCAACGTCAACGACCACAACACCTTCCAGAACCAGATCAGCGCCTATCTGCAGGGCACGCCGGACGACATCGTCAAGTGGTTCGCCGGCAACCGCCTGCGCTTCTTCGCGGCCCAGGGCCTGCTCGCGCCGATCAACGACGTCTGGGACAGAGGTCCATGCAGTACCAGACCGAGGGCCTCAAGGACGGCCTCCACGGGCGACGACGGCAACCAGTACTTCGTGCCCGGTCTACAACTACCCTGGGTGGTGATGTACCGCAAGAGCGTCTGGGACGAGAAGGGCTACACCGTGCCCACGACCATGGAGGAGTTCAAGGCCCTGGGCGACCAGATGATCGCCGACGGCCTGATCCCGCTGGCCCTTGGCGACCAGGACGGCTGGCCGGCCATGGGCACGTTCGACATCCTGAACATGCGCCAGAACGGCTACGACTTCCACATCGGCCTGATGGAGGGCCGCGAGCAGTGGTCCGACCCGCGCGTCAAGACGGTCTTCGAGATCTGGCGCGACGACGTCCTGCCGTACACGCAGGAGGGCGCGCCGGCCGCACGTGGCAGGATGCCGCCAAGGCGGCGCTCGTCGACAAGACCGCGGGCATGTACTTCCTGGGCACCTTCGCCGCTGAGCAGGCCGCGGTCGAGGACATCCCCGACATCGGCTTCTTCCCCTGGCCCGACGCTGGGCACCGAGTTCGACGCCGAGAACGCCATCGACGCGCCGATCGACGGCTTCATGCTCAGCGCCAACCCCAAGAACCCCGAGGCCGCCAAGGCCTTCCTGAAGTGCGTCGCCACGCCTGAGGCGCAGCTCGCCTACGTGCTGACGCCGGGCATCGGCAGCGTGGCGGTCTCGCCGCTGGCCGACACCGAGCGGCTACAACACGCTCCAGGCAGCCTCGGCCGAGGTCCTCAAGAACGCCGGCAACATCGCGCAGTTCCTGGACCGGGATGCACGCGCCGACTTCGCCGGTCCGTCCGGCATGCAGGGCTTCCTGCTCAGCTTCCTGACCGACCCGGACCAGGACCTCGACGCCTTCCTGGGCGGCATCCAGGCCTACTACGACTCGCTTCCGCCGGAGGCTGATCGACGTGATGACCCTCCAGTCCTGACACGGACCGGCAGGACCTGGCTGCGACCCCCGTCCTGCGCCACGCCGGACGGGGGTCGCACACATGCGGGAGGAGAGCGGATGACAGTCGCTGCCGCTCGCGGCAACCCGGTCGTCCGGATCGTCCTGAGCCTGCTTGCCATCGCGCGTCGGCGTGGTCGCGCTCGCTGGTGCTCGGCTACGGCGCTGCTGGCGTTCCTCATCGTGCCGCCGGTCGAGGTGGTCACGGTCTCGGCCGTCGTCGTCACCGCGCTGGTCGTGCTTGGCCGTGACCGCGGTCGTCGTGCGCTCCAACCGGTCGGCCGCACTCTCGCGGCGCGACAAGATCACGCTCGGGCTGATGGTCGGCATCCCCACGTCCATCCTGACCATCTTCATCCTCGTGCCCGCTGGTGGCATCGTTGACGCTGTCGCTCACCAGCTGGAACGGGATCGGCGGCCTGGACTCGCATCCAGTTCGTCGGCCTCAAGAACTACATCGACCTGCACCAGGTCTACAAGCCCTTCTACCCGGCACTGCTGCACAACCTCATCTGGCTGCTCTTCTTCATCTTCATCGCCACGCCGCTGGGCATGTTCTTCGCCGTCCTGCTGGACAAGAACATCCGGGGCACGCGCTTCTACCAGAGCGCGCTGTACATGCCGGTCGTGCTCTCGCTGGCCATCGTCGGCTTCATCTGGCAGCTCATCTATGCGCCGGAGCAGGGCCTGCTCAACAACATCCTGGGCACGAACACGCCAGGGCAACCTCATCAGCTGGCTGGGTGATCCGAACATCAACCTGTGGGCCGTCCTGGTCGCCGCCAGCTGGCGCCACGTCGGCTACGTGATGGTGCTCTACCTGGCCGGCCTCAAGGCCGTCGACCCGACGCTGCGTGAGGCCGCCTCGATCGACGGCGCCAACGAGCGTCAGACCTTCTTCCGCGTCGTCTTCCCGGTGCTGAAGCCCATCAACATCGTGGTCATCGTCATCACGGTCATCGAGTCGCTGCGGGCGTTCGACCTGGCCTTCATCGTCAACAAGGGCCTCAACGGCCTGGAGCTGCTGTCCACGCTGGTCACCAACAACATCATCGGTGAGACCAGCCGCATCGGCTTCGGCTCGGCCATCGCGGTCGTGCTGCTCGCTGCTCTCGGTCGTGCCCATCGTCATCTACCTGAGCCGCGCCCTGCGGGAGGACAACGCATGACCGCCGCAGCCTCACGCCCAGCGCCGTCGGCGCGCAACACGCGGACGGACCTGCGACGGGCCGCACTGCACGCGTTCCTCATCGCCATGGCGATCCTCTGGCTCCTGCCGCTTGCCTTCGCGGTGTACACCAGCCTGCGTCCACGCGAGGAGACCGACGCCCTCGGCTACCTGTCGCTGCCGCCGCACGACCGCTCAACCTGGACAACTACATCAACGCCTGGGACCAGGTCCGAGCTGGTGCGCTACTTCCTCAACACGCTCGTCATCGTCGTCCCGGCGGTGCTGCTGGTGCTCTTCCTGGCCTCGATGATGGCCTTCGCCGTGTCGCGCTACAGCTGGCGCTTCAACCTCGTCTTCCTGCTGCTCTTCACGGCCGCGAACCTGCTGCCGCCGCAGGTCATCATCACGCCGCTCTACCGCATCTTCCTGCGGCTCTGGCTGCCCGACGGACGTCGGGGTGGCGGGGTTCCCGTCGGACAACGGGCTCTTCTACGACCAGTACATCGGCATCATCGCCATCCACGTGGCCTTCCAGCTGGGCTTCTGCACGTTCGTGCTCTCCAACTACATGAAGACCATCCCACGCGAGCTCAACGAGGCCGCCGTCGTGGATGGCGCGTCGATCTGGAAGACCTATCGGTCGGTCATCATGCCGCTGACGCGGCCGGCCCTGGCGGCGCTGGCAACGCTCCAGGTGACGTGGGTCTACAACGACTTCTTCTGGGCCCTGGTCCTCATGATCGGCAGGGCTCCAAGATGCCCATCACGTCCGCGCTCAACAATCTCAAGGGCCAGTTCTTCACCGACTACAACCTGCTCGCTGCGGGCGCGGTGCTGGTGGCGATACCCACGCTCATCGTGTTCTTCGCGCTGCAGAAGCAGTTCATCAGCGGCCTGACGCTGGGCTCGACCAAGGGGTAGCTCTGTCGCACCTGGCCGGTCGCACCTGGTCGGTCGCGCCTGGGAGCGCGCGTGCACGCGACGGCGCCAGCCCCAGGGTCCCAGCCGTCACCAGGGCGGAACCGAGATGTGCCGCTCGTCGCTGGCCCGGTCGAGCGGCGGATCGACCTCGCGGTTCCTGTCACCCATGCAGCGGCGGACTGGCAGGCAGACAGCGGCATCCAGCCGGCCACTCGCGATAGGTCCAGACAGGCGGAAGCATGCCCGTCCACGCTCAGGAGCGGGCCGCCGCTGAGGCGACCCGACCGAAACCGCGCCCAAGGCGGCGCGCAAGGCTGTCGAGTAGTCCGGGGGTGACTGGGTGACAGGAACGATACGGCGGACCGCCGTCCCAGCACCGGCGATCGGGCCGCTCAGTCGGTCACGAAGCCGCGCCCTCGACCGCGCTGACGACCCAGAACCGCGGCGTACTGCCTGTGCGCGCCGGATAGTCGCGCTCGACGCGATCCCGCAGCGTCTCCACGGCGTCAGGCAGCACCAGCGAGACGGTGCAGCCACCGAAGCCGCCGCCGGTCATGCGCGAGCCGATGACGCCGGGTACGTCCACCGCTGATGGCCACCAGCTCGTCGATCTCCGGGCAGCTGATCGTCGTAGCGATCACGCATGGAGGCCTGGCTGGCGGCCATGAGCTCGCCGAGGGCAGCGTGGTCGTCGGCCTCCAGGGCGGCCACGGCATGCGAGGACCCGCTCGTTCTCGGTGATGACGTGGTAGGCGCGGTCGTAGTCACTGCCCGTCAAGCCGGGCCCGGTAGGCGTCCAGCCTGCGCCATGTCCACGTCACGCAGCAGCGTCACCGCCGGGTCGTCCGGGCGATGGCGGCCACGACCCGCTCGCAGGCGGCACGGCGGGCGTTGTACTCGTTGTCGCCGTGCGCCGTGCGAGACGCCGCTGTGGATGACGACGAGGGCCAGGTCATCGGGCAGCGGGACCGCGCGCCACTCCAGGGAGCGGCAGTCGAGCAGCAGGGCGTGGCCGGCCACGCCGCAGGCCGAGGCGAACTGGTCCATGAGCCCGCACTTGACGCCGACATGCTCGTTCTCGGCGCGCTGCGCGACCCTGGCCAGGTCCATGGGCGGCAAGGCCGGCCCGTCCGGCCCGGAGAGCGCCCAGGCCGCTGACGATCTCGAGTGCCGCGGACGAGGACAGGCCCGAGCCGATGGGCAGCGTGGTCAGCAGGACGCCGTCGAACCCGTGCGTGGGCTGACCGGCCTCCTGCAACGCCCAGGCCGTGCCGGCCACGTAGTCGTGCCAGGCATCGCCCGGCGGCGGCAGGGCAGCGAGGTCGAACGGCGCCACCGCCCCGCGATCCAGGCGGGTCAGGCGGACGCGCGTGCTCATCGCGTGGGCCGAGGGCGATGCGCACGTCCATGTCGATGGCGAACGGGCAGCACGAACCCGCCGTTGTAGTCGGTGTGCTCGCCGATGAGGTTGACGCGACCGGGGGCGCGAACGACGACGCACGTCCTCGTCGCGGTCGTCGCTGTCCGGGTAGGCGCTGCGCCAGACGCTGCGCGCAGCTCGTGGACGGGGGTCGCTCGGGCGGTGGTCACGGGCCCGATGGTACGGCCGATCAGGGCGGCCCGCTGGCCTCTCGTGGTACGGTTTCGCGGTCGTGGATCGACCGTCGTCGCCGTGGCGCCCGATCCGGGCGTCCAGGCATGCTGCTCTGTGCGGTATTGGCCGGGGTGCTGATCGTGCCCGGGTCGACCGGCGCAGCCGCGGGCGACGATGCCCGGGCCGCCGCGCGCCTCGCAGCCGAGCCCGCCAAGGCCGGGTTCCGCGTCGGCAAGTGGGAGCTCCAGCAGGTGACCTGGAAGCAGCTCCACTTCACCGGGGGCGCACCCCTGCCCGTCAAGACCGTCGGGCCGAAGGATGACAAGGGCATCTCCCTGCGACCCCTGGGGCCGGGCAAGTCACTCGTCTACAACCCGACCGTGCTCGCCCAGCAGGGCATGAAGCGGCTCGACACGTGGCAGCAGACGGGCAAGTCCGTGCACCTGCGCTACGCCCGCAAGCTCGTGCGCAAGCTCGACGAGCTGGCCGTCGGCAACCGCAAGCTGCGCTGGCAGCCACATGACTACCCGCGTGGCGGCAATGGCGTGGGCTGGGTGAACTCGAACTCACATGGCCTGGTGCTCTCGTTCCTGAGCCGTTTCCACCGCCTCACCGGGTCCGCGCGCAGCCTGGAGGGCGCGCGGGCCATGCTGGCCGCGTTCGGGGCGCGCAAGGGGGAGCGGCGCTGGTTCAGCGTGGTCACGCCGTCGCGCCACATCTGGTTCGAACACTGGCCCGGTGGGAGATATGCCCACACCCTCAATGCCCACATGAACGCCGCTCTTCGGCCTCTACGACTACTGGCAGCTGACCGGATCAGCCAAGGCCAGGCGCTACTTCCTGGGCGGCGCGCAGACCGTCCGCGCCAAGCTGCACAAGTTCCGTCGCGAGGGCAAGCTCTCGCGCTACAGCCTCAGCGGCACGAGCGGCTCGCTGCACTACCACCACACGCACATCTGGCAGCTGCGGCTGCTGGCGCGCATGACCGGCGATCGCTGGTTCGCGAAGCAGGCACAGCTGTTCAAGCAGGACGAGCGCGCCTGGCGCGCCGCCGGTCGCCCCGACTGAGCCAAACCAACGCGGATATCTGCCCTGGCTGGTCGCACTCCCGGCACGCGCTGGTCTACGATGAGCGCGCACACCAGACAGCGGCACGGCGTTCGTGGCTGACCAGCATCGAGGAGGGACAACATGATCCAGCGTGGCATCGGCATCACGGTCGGCGCCCTCGTGACCCTGATCCTTCTAGTCCTCATGGCGGGCGGGAACCCCTGGCAGGACTACATCGCACCACTCGTCATCGGTGGCGTGGCGGCCTTCTTCTGGCCCGTCGTCATCGGCTGGTATCTGGTCCGCCGCGGCAAGCAGCGCCGGGAGGACCAGATCCAGAGCGAAGTGCAGCGCCAGCTCGACCAGGAGCGCAACCAGGGCCGCTAGCCACCCGGTGGGGTGGGCGGCCGCTCGCCCCACCCGCAGCCACCGTGTCATACGCTGAAGGGCCGACCCTGACCCCCGCGAGTCCGTGACCGACCAGGGGCGCGAGACCTACTTCCGCCCGGACATCGAGGGTCTGCGCGCCGTCGCCATCGGCGCGGTGCTGCTGTACCACGCCGGCGTGCCCGGCGCCGACGGCGGCTTCGTCGGCGTCGACGTCTTCTTCGTCATCTCCGGCTTCCTCATCACCGGACTGCTGGTCCGCGAGTGGTCCACGCACGGCCGCATCGACCTCGTGGCCTTCTACGCGCGACGCCTCCGGCGTCTGCTGCCGGCGGCGTTGCTGGCCATCGCCGTCACCACGCTGGCCTCCTGGCTGGTGCTGTCGAGCCTGCGCTTCCCGGCTGTGGCCGGCGATGCCGCCGCGGCTGCGCTGTACGTCTCCAACATCCGCTTCGCCGCCAACGCCATCGACTACCTCGGCAGCGAGGTCGCGCCATCACCGCTGCTGCACTTCTGGTCGCTGGGCGTCGAGGAGCAGTTCTATCTCTTCTGGCCGCTCATCATCCTGCTCTCGCTGCGCCTGATGGCGCAGCGCCGCCTGGGTCTCCTCATCGGCGCCATGGCCGTCGTCTCGTTCTGGCTGGGCCTCATCTGGACCGACCTGGCGGCACCCTGGGCGTTCTTCTCGCTGCCCACGCGGGCCTGGCAGCTGGGGACCGGCGCGCTCATCGCCATCGGGGTCCTGCGCCTGCCGGGCCGGACGCCGCACGTCGCTGGCATCGCTGGCCGTGTGGCTCGGTCTGGGCCTCATCGCTGCGGCGCATCGTCGTCATCGGCCCGGGCACGCCGTATCCGGGAACGGCCGCCCTCATCCCGGTCATCGGCACCGCGCTCGTGATCATCGGCGGCAGCGACCGGACCTCGCTGCCGTCGCGCCTCCTGGCGCTGTCGGTCCCGCGCTGGATCGGACGCATCTCCTACTCCCTGTACCTGTGGCACTGGCCCATCCTGGTGCTGGTGCCGCTGGCGCTGGGCATCGAGAGCCTGGCCCTGAACCTGGTGCTGGTCGGCGTCGCCGTGGCCATCGCGGCGGCAAGCACGGAGCTCATCGAGGTGCCCATCCGGCAGGGTCGCCTGCTGCCCCTCGCCGCCGCGTGCCAGCGTCGTCACGGCGGTGTCGGCCTCGGTGCGTGGTGGCGGCGGGAGCCGTCACCGCTGGCGCCATCGTCCGTGGCCCTGGCACGACTCCCGTCGTCGCCGATGGATCGACCATCCGCGCCGGCGCAGCTCCCGGAGGCGGTCCGCACGGGGCCAGTGCCGGCGGACCTGACGCCGACGCTGGCACAGGCCTACTACGACCTGCCGAGCGGCTACGGCGATGGGTGCCACCTCGACTTCCCCGAGGTCGAGCCACCCGAGTGTACCTACGGACCCGCCGACGCCACGACGCCCGTGCTGCTGCTCGGCGATTCGCACGCACAGCAGTGGCTGCCGGCCCTGGAGCGGCTCGCGGATGAGCGGGGCTGGCGATTGCGAGCCATCACCAAGGGCGCCTGCCCGATGGTCGAAGCGACGGTGTGGAACTACCCACTGAAGCGCGCCTACCGTGAGTGCGACGAGTGGCGCGAGCGGGCCCTGAGGCTCATCGAGGAGGACGAGCCGCAGCTGGTGCTCCTGGCCGCGGCGGACATGTACGACCTGGTCGACGAGCAGGGTGGGCTCATCAGGGACGGTCCGGACGGCGAGGCCGCGGAGGCTGCCGCCTGGGATGCCGGGTTGGCGGACTACCTGGCGCAGGTCGCCGAGCGCGCTCCGCGCGTGGTCCTCCTGGCCGATACGCCACGGGTCGGCTACGACCCGGCGGAGTGCCTCGCCACGAGCGCCGGCATCGAGGCCTGCGACACGCAGCAGCGAGCGCATGGTCGATGACGCCTACCGTGAGCGGGAGGCTGCCGCCGCCGCGGAAGCCGGGGTGGGACTCATCTCCGCGACCGACTGGCTCTGCCCGCAGGAGGACTGTCCGCTCGTGCGTGGTCCGTTCCTCGTGTATCGTGACCAGCACCATCTGACAGCCACCTTCGCCGCGCAGCTCGCGAGCCAGTTGGGCGCGGCGCTCGATGCCGTGACTGGGGGTGACCTTGCCCGATAACCACTCGCCCGTGCGTCCCAGGTCCGTGAGCCGGCTCTCCCGGCGCGGTGCCCCGGCCGTGCTCCTGCTGATGGTGCTGCTGGGGACGCTGGCCGCCACCCCGGTGCTGGCTGCCGACAGCGATGGTGATGGTCTGCGCGATGGCTTCGAGGCCCGCTGGGGCGTGACCAGTCCGACCAGCGCCGACAGCGATGGCGACGGCGTCATCGATGCCGCCGAGGACAGCGACGGCGACCGTCTCTCCGATCTGGGGGAGCAGCGCTTCCGCAGTGACCCCGGCGCCCGCGACAGCGACGGCGACGGGCGCCCAGACGGCCGCGAGGACCACGACCGGGACGGGCGCAGCAACGCCCGTGAGCAGGATCAGCGGCCCCTGCCGGCCGGGCTCCGGCCGTCGCTGGCCAGGGCGGCGGCGGACCTCTGGAAGGGTGAACGCGCCTGCAACACCCGCGCGGGCGCCGCCGACCCCAGGCGCTGCCAGTTCGGGGACCCTGCCAGCGAGACCACCATCGCCGTCATCGGCGACTCCAAGGCAGTGATGCTCATGCCGGCGTTCGTCAGCGCCGCCGACGGGCGGGCTGGCAGGTCGTGACGCTCCTGAAGGGGGCCTGCACTCCGGTCCTGGGCACACTCAACAGCCAGCAGGACGCCCTCGACGGAGGTCGCACCTGCCGCGCCTGGCGGCGCAACGTCATCGAGCGGCTCAACGCCGACCCACCAGACCTCATCGTCTTCGTCCACTCGGATGACTACCGTCTGCTCGACGCCCGCGGGCGGACGCTTTCAGGCGAGCGCAAGGTCAGAGCCTGGCGAACGGGCATGCAACGGACCCTGGCGGCTCTGCCCACCGCATCGCGTGCCCTGCTGCTGGGAGATGTGCCTGAGAACGCGGGCAACCCGGTCAGGTGCCTGAAGAGCAACCGTCGTGACATGTCCGCGTGCCAGGCCGCCCGGCAGCCTCTCGCCCAGCGCACCATCGAGCGGGCCCTGCGCGCTGCTGCCGCGGCCGCTGGTGCGCGGTTCGGCACCCTGTACGACCAGGTCTGCAGCTACGACCCGTGCCCCCTGGTCCAGGGCAAGGTCCTGATGTGGCGCGACGATCGACACCTCACGGCCACCTTCACCGAGCGCCTGACGCCCTCGTTGCAGGGACTGCTGGCTGACACGCTGGCGGGTGACCCGTGAGCCGGCTCTCCCGGCGCGGTGCCCCGGCCGTGCTCCTGCTGATGGTGCTGCTGGGGACGCTGGCCGCCACCCCGGTGCTGGCTGCCGACAGCGATGGTGATGGTCTGCGCGATGGCTTCGAGGCCCGCTGGGGCGTGACCAGTCCGACCAGCGCCGACAGCGATGGCGACGGCGTCATCGATGCCGCCGAGGACAGCGACGGCGACCGTCTCTCCGATCTGGGGGAGCAGCGCTTCCGCAGTGACCCCGGCGCCCGCGACAGCGACGGCGACGGGCGCCCAGACGGCCGCGAGGACCACGACCGGGACGGGCGCAGCAACGCCCGTGAGCAGGATCAGCGGCCGCTGCCGGCCGGGCTCCGGCCGTCGCTGGCCAGGGCGGCGGCGGACGTCCCCGGCGAGCGAGAGAGCTGCCAGACTGGCGCCGGTTCGTCGGAGCCCCTGGCGTGCGAGTTCGGGGTCGCGGAGAGCGCCACCACGGTCGTGCTGCTGGGCGACTCGCACGCGATGATGTATCTCCCGGCGCTGCGGCCGGTGGTCGCGGAACGAGGCTGGCGGCTGGTGACCCTCGTCAAGAGCGCCTGCCCGCCCGTGCTGGGGATCCGCAGCATCGACCAGCAGCGGCTCGATGAGGGCCGCTCGTGCCTGGAGTGGCAGCGCAACGTCTTTGCCCGCCTGCAGGCGGACCCTCCCGATGTCATCGTCGTGGCGCACTCCGACAGCTACAAGATCGTCGATGAGGCGGGGCAGGTCGTGCCCACCCGGCAACGGCCCACGACCTGGAAGACGGGCATGCGGCGGACGCTGGCGGCACTGCCCTGGACGTCTCGTGTGCTGGTGCTGGGTGACGTTCCTGACAATCGCGGCAACCCGGTCATCTGCCTGCGAAAGCACAAGGGCGACATCTCCGCGTGTACCGCGCCCCGCGAGTCGCGAGGGCAGCGCACCGTCGAGGCCGCGCTGCGGCAGGCAGCCGTGAAGATGGGCGCGCAGTTCCGGACCCTGTACGGCAAGATCTGCACCTACGATCCATGCCCGCTGGTCCAGGGCGAGGTGCTCATGTGGCGTGATGGCGGACACCTCACCGCGACGTTCGCGACTCGCCTGATCCCGGCGTGGCGTGAGTTGCTGGGCAGCGCGGTCGCGTCGGCGCCCAGGTCGTCAGCACGGCGTTGATGCCGGACCTGGCCCGTCCGGGGCGGTGGCAAGGCACCACCCTCCCGGGCATCACCCTGGCGCTGCTCCTCGCGCTCCTCGCCGCGAGCAGCGCGGCAGCGAGCGAGCCCGACAGCGATGCGGATGGACTCAGCGACCGCTTCGAGATCCGCTGGGGCCTGACCAGTCCGACGAGCGCCGACAGCGACGGCGACGGCCTCATCGACGCTGCCGAGGACGACGATGGCGACGGCCTCGGCGCCCTGGGCGAGCAGCGCTTCGGGACGGACCCCGGCGATGCTGACAGCGACGCTGACGGCATCCTCGATGGTGACGAGGACTCGAACGGCGACGGCCGGACCGACGCCCAGCAACAGGACCTGCGACGAGTCCCCCGCGACCTGCGGCCCAGCCTCGAGTCGGCCTGGTGGGACCGGCCCGACAGCTACGACGATCGCTGCCACAACGACGCGGTCGACGCCGAGCTGCACCCCTGCAGCTTCGCTGCGCTCGGCGGTGACGTGCGCGTGGTCATCTTCGGGGATTCGCATGCCCTGCAGTGGCTGCCGGCCCTCGTGAGCGCCGGCCAGTCAGAAGGCTGGGAGATCGTGGCTCTCACGAAGGCCGCCTGTCCGCCGGCCCAGGTCGAGTTCGGGCGCAAGGAGACCGAGGCCGCTCCCTCGTGCCGGACATGGCGGCAACAGGCGCTGGCCTGGCTGGCCGATGAACCGCCGGACCTGCTGCTCCTGGTCGGAGCCGGGCGTGTCTACAAGTTGCTCGATCAGGATGGCACACGACTGCCGCCCGAGGCCGCCCTGGCCACCTGGGCGGCGGGCCTGGCCCGGACGCTCGAAGGACTCCCCGACGCCACCTCGACCATCGTCCTCGCCGACACCCCCTTGATGCAGCCCAACCCGGTCTCCTGCCTGGAGCGGAACCCCGGGGACATCTCCGCCTGCGTCTCGCCCCGGTCAGCAGCCATCGACCAGGACCTCGACGAGGCCGAGCGCGAGACCGCCGAGGCGGCGGGTGCCTCCTTCGAGAGCCTCAATCACCTCGTCTGCCCCTACGATCCCTGCCCCGTGATCGCGGGTGACATGCTGATGTGGCGCAACGGCGACCACATCACGGCCACGTTCGCAGAGCAGCTGACCCCCGCGATGCGCGAGCTGCTGTTGCGCGCCCTCGACGACCACTCCGCGGCGGTCGACACTGACATCGCCGCCGCGGCCTCGCTCGAAGGCCCCTCGGAGGGTCCGGACGGCTGATCCCGCTAGCGTTCGTCCGCGCGAGGTCCGGGTCGGCGCGCCAGGGGCAGCAGGATGGGCTGCCAGTCGATGCCGTTGCGGTCGCGGTGCCAGAAGACGATGGCGTTGTAGCGCCGAGCCAGGGCCATCACGAAGCGGTAGTCACGCGGGTTGATGGCGCCCGTCGGCAGCGGCCCGATGTCGATCTCGTCCACACGCCCCTCAGCCTGGGGCCGATCGCGACCGATGGTCAGCCGCTGACGCCTCGGCCTATCGTATCGGTCCGTCGGCAGTTCGTCCCGGGTGGCGGCCGTCAGCGCGTCCGCCCTACTCGGAAGCGGCGTGCGCCAGGCCCCTGACGATGGCTTCCTGCTCCTCGCTGGAGAGGTTGCCCTGCAGGACGCGAAGGTACTCCTCCTCCTCGGCGACATGCGTCTTCACCAGGGCGTAGAAGGAGATGATGAGCCGGCGCAGGCCGAGTGCGTCCGTCGGGTTCAGCGGGCCCTTCTCTACGCGCTCCATGTACTCACCCATCTTGTCGATGAGCTCACCCAACTGGGCGTGCTCACGCTTCATGGGTGACATCGAGTGGCGGTTCTGCATGAGTCGTTCGAGCTCCGGGTAGACGTTCTCCTCGACGACCTTGACATGCGGCCACAGGGTCCCGGTGATGAAGGCGTACTCCTTGCCGAACTGCGTCGCGAACTCCGGCGGCGGCGGGCGCAGCTCGAGCATGTCGGCCAGTGCGGGCAGGCGGTCGACGTGCTCGCGGATGCGCTCATGGTGCTCATGACCGGTGTGTGGCAATGTCATCACTGACCTCATCGCTGGGCCCGACCGTCCCCTGGCCGGAGCGTTCGTTCGAGCGGCGACCATGGCACGACCGCCTCTTCAGAGCGTGCCCGCAGAAGGGTCGCCTCGACAGGGCCGAAGGGACCGTATTCGGCCCGGCCGGCCACGCGGGGCTACGAGGCGCAGTCGCCCGCCAGTGCGGAGAACACCAACCCCGGCGGCTCTGCTCTCGTGCACGTGACGAGGCGGCTAGCTCAGCTGGTTAGAGCACCTGCTTGACATGTAGCTCCCAGCAAGCGCCGTGGGTGTCCGGCCTCCGTGGTCGGGCCGACATGCGACAGCCGGACAGTCATGCGGTGGAGTCGAGCGCCTCACCGGGCGCCTGCGGACGAAGCGCCCGGCGCGTCCGCCCGGCGCGCGGCGGCCAGCACTCGCCAGGCCCGGCAGCGAAGGAAGCTCGCGGACCCGGCTCTGGGCTCCCAGCGTCGCTGGTGGTGGCCTGCGGGCCTCGGTGTAGGGTAGTCTGTCGCCGGTAACCGTACGGATCTGTACGGTTGACGGGAATGGGACACCCCGACAGGACCGGATCAGATGAGTTGCGCCGACATCCCCGAGTGGTACCTGCGTCACCGCATCCCGGTGATCAACACCCGGTCAGACACCTGGCGCGAAGTCAGTGACCAGCTGCTTCCGCCCGGATACGAGACCACGACCTGCCTGCGGCGGCTGGCTGACGCCAAGAGGGTCCGACAGCTCGCCCGCGGGCTGTGGCAGGTCCTCGATCCAGCGCGCGAACCGCCCGCCATCGCGGTGGCGGACGCCGTCTTCCGCGATGTCGCGCACTACCTCACGACGGACGCCGCGCTCGCAGCGGAAGGCCTGATCGACCAGCCCGTCCCGGTGATCACGGTCGTGGCGCGGAAGAAGCCGCGACCGCTCGCGGTCGGACCGGCCACCATCCGAGCCGTCTGGATGGACGAACGAGACCTGGCCGCTGCCGAGGTCGTGCGCACGACCCGCGACGGTTACCAGGTCACGCTCGCATCGCCGACACAAGCCATCGTGGATGCGCTGGCCGAGCCTCGGTGGATGACCCACGGCTCCCTGCTCCCGGAGGTGCTCCAGCAGCTGCCCGCGACGGACATCGAAGCAGCAGCCGGGCGATCGCTGGCCCGCAGCAAGGCGGCCGCGGCGCGACTCGGGTACTGGCTCGAAGGCACCGGGCTGCCCATCCCCGAGCCACTGGCTTCGTTCGTCCCCAACGCCAGGACCGAACTGGTGCCCGGCCGTCGCGGCCCGTACTCCACCCGGTGGCGTGTCTATGGCTGAGCGACACACGCTCGACACCATCGAAGCGGCCTTCATCGAGGCGCGTCAGGCCGGTGATGGCGCGGCGATGGCGCGACTGCGGAACGAGGAAGCCTGCGTGGTCCTGTTGACGCTCCTGGGTCGGCTGGCTTCGGACGATGCGACGTTCATCCATGACGTCGCCCTGAAAGGCGGGATCCTCATGGCCGGTGAGCTCGCGAGCCCGCGCGTCTCGGCGGACATCGATGCCACCACCGGCGCGATGCGGAGGATCGATCCCCAACGCATCGTGGATGATCTGCGTCGTCACGGCCGCGACCTCGACGTGCGGCGGCGCGCGGAGGACACCCGGACGACCGGAGGGACGATCGTCCATCTGTCCTTCGCGTCGCGCACGGATGGCGGCGCCGCCAAGCTCGAGGTGAGCGTGCGGGAGGATCTGGTCTTCGCCGTCCGTGACGCCTATTTCGACGTGACCGACCTTGGCATCGAGGCGTTCACCCTTCCTGCCATCGCCGAGGTCGAGATCGTCGCCGAGAAGCTCCGCACCCTCGTGCAACGCGCACAGCCCAGGGACCTCTTCGACCTCCGACTGCAGCTCACCGATGCGGGCTGGCATCTCGACCCAGTGCAGCTCCGCGAGGCTGTCGACGCCAAGCTCTCGATCACGCGGTACAAGCGATGGAAGCCCGGGCTGTGGCGCACCCACCTTGATGAGATCGGGGCCATCTGGGAGGCTGTGCTTGCCGAGTGGATCGAGCCTGGGCGCATCCCCTCGTTCGACGAGTCCGTCGTTCTCGTCGGGAGGCGCCTGCGAGAACTCGGACTGGATCGAACCGGCGCGTCCTGACTACTCGCCGGTGTCCCTCCGTCGCGGGGCAAGGGTGGCCATCCTCACCCAGCCCTGCGTGCGCGGCTCACCTCGCATACGCCCTACTGCTCGTAGTACACCTCCGTGCTGGCGATCCTTCGCGGCGAGATGGTGCTGGCCCCGTTCATCTCGAACGGGATGGCTCCCTCGACCGGCAGCATACGGAGGAAGGTGAAGTCGCCACCGAGGATGTCACCGTCCTGGTCGCGGTACACGGCCATCACCTGGACACCCTCCTGCGGGTCGTTGAACAGGCTCTCCACCGTGCCGGTGGTCCGTGGCCCCCTGCCCCGGTGCTGCGTCCTGACCTTGTCGAAGGCAAGGTCCCCGGTCACGTAGTCATAGACGACCCAGTACCTGAGCCCCTCCTCGATGGCGGCGTCCACGCTCGCCGCTCCCTTGGTGCCGGGGATGACGCCGACGACAGCTCCCGTCTGTCCGGGCAGCAGCGTGATGAACTCCATCTCGGTCGCGACGGGGACGCCCTCGTCGTCGAGCACGTCGATGCGGACCGGCATGGCCCATGCCGACCAGCGGCTCGGGTTCGGGTTGCGCCGAGGCTTCGGCCGGCAGTCGGGAGAGCCCACGAACACAGCCCGCGGCGGCTCTGCTATCGTGTCTGGCCTCGGGCGGCTAGCTCAGCTGGTGTAGAGCACTTGCTTGACATGCGTCCCGCCGAATGCGGCGTAGGTGTCGCACGACGACGAGCCCTCACCGATGCGGTGAGGGCCTTGTTATGGGCTGAACGTTATCGGCTGAATTGAGCTTGGACGTGCCTGATCGCCACTCTGCCGGGTGGACGAGACACATCGCTAGCGGTGGTGCCGGCGGACGGAAGGGACCGGGTCCGGCGGCCGCGCAAGGACTACGGGTCGTGGCCGTACGCGCTACAACAGTGCCCGTGGGTCAGGGCGGCACCCTTGGATAGACACATCCCCCTATCTTGACGGTGTCTCGAACCGACGGCGGATCATGCTGCCAGTGCCACGGCTCCTTCCAGTACGGGCTGAAGCCGTAGTCCTTCGCATGAGCAACGAGCCAACTGTAGAGCCAAGTGCGTTTCCAGCTTGCCTTCTGCGAACTGTTCGCCGCGTACGTCGTCTTGCCTTCCGTCGTCATGAAATCAATGGCCAGCCCCTTGGTATGCAAGCTGTACCCAGGGATTGCTTTCCACTTCATCAGTCTCCGAGCGAGGTATTCAACGGCAGCCTTGCCGTAGGCGCCGCTCTTCAGGGCGGCTCTGGCTTTCTTGGTGCGCTCGAAATGCGTCGCGTAGGCGTTCTTCCAGTTGCTGGACTCGCGCGCCAGACCGGTGTAGGTCCTCTTAAATCCAATCGTCTTAACGCGGAGCGCCTTTGCGCGCGCCTTCCTGTCAAGGTTGTCCTTGGCCTGCGCCAATCTCAAGTCCGCCCTCGCAGCGGATAGCAGGTCCCGCGCGTCCCCCTCGACGCCGGCACGCATCTGGAATCCAGTCGATCCGCCGACCTCAGCGAGCTCGTCCTTCGACAACCCAGGCGAGAACACCCTCTTCGGATTGCTTGCGGTCAGCTCGAGCTGCCTGTCATAGACCGCACGTCGGAACGCCGTCTCCTCGGGGGTACCGAGCTTCCCCAACTGGCTCATAAATCGCACCCTCTGGAATCCTCGGCTCCTTCGGTGACTTCGGTCTGCGAGCCGGGGCCCTTTGGAGCCCATACCCAAACCCAGGCGCCGAGCGAACCAGTCGCTGGACGGCGCGGTTCCCGGCGGTCGACTGCAAAGCCAGCAGTTCCGCGGCACGCAGCGCATGCGTCGTCTCTGGACGCATGCGCCATGGGACACCGGCGTGAGCTCCTCCGTTGGAGTCATGCCGTGGATGCTGCGGCGACGGGGCCGTTGCTGCAAGTCTGCGCACTCCCGTCGCGGGCGCCCAGTCCAACTAGATCCCCCTTACAATCATGGCCGCAGTATCGGCTTGAACACGCATACCCACGGGGCATGTCTGCCTGCCCGAACGGACCTCTAGCGGCCCCTCTGGCGGGCAGCCGAAAGGAAACGGAAGTCCTTGGCCAGCGTGGTGGAATCCCATGGTTGGTGTCACAGCGCGTCATCATCGCGTCCGATTCCTAGCTCGCCAGGAGTAGCACCGGGGCCGCCTAATCTCATTCGGTGACTGCTTCGAGCATAGCCTCCCGATGGGAGAGGGGACTCGACTCGTCTTCCTCGGGGCTTCGCTGCCCATGGTCATCGAGACCACGCCGGTCCACGGGCAGAACTCCTTCGATGACTTCCTCGCCGAGGTCCAGCCCGTCATCGACTCACCGAACTTCGACGCAGGCGCGTGGGGCCTCCCAAGGTACGCGGCAGTCTGGAGCGGTGGCCGAAACGCCGGCGTCTGACGATCACGCCTGACGCTCGACTTCGCCACTGCCGCCGACGCCAGCACGTCGCCGAGGCCGCCTCGTGACCAATCGCACGTCCTCTGGTATCGTTCGTCGTCTCAGGCACCTAGTGTCTCGATTCGCTGATCGCTGGCGGCTTGCGGACCGCCTTGGCGAGGATTCTGGTCGGCGGTCTTGACCCAGGTGAAGGGGCTGGCACCCTCGTTCCATCGGCGGGTGAAGGCGTCGATCATGGCGATGAGCTCCTCGACGCTGCCGAAGCTGCCCCGCCGGATGGCCTGGCTGGTGAGGATGCCGAACCAGGTCTCCACCTGGTTCATCCACGAGGCGCTGGTGGGCGTGAAGTGGAAGGTGATGCGTGGGTGCTTCGCCAGCCATTTCCGGACCTCGGGCGTGGTGTGGGTACTGACGTTGTCGAGCACGATGTGCAGCTCACCGCTCGGGTAGGTACGGGCGACCCGTTTCAGGAAGGCCAGGAGGTCGGCCCCGGTGTGGCGGACGCGGTGGTCGGTCGTGACCTGCCCGCTGCCCACCTCGAGGGCGGCGAACAGGCAGGTCGTGCCGTGGCGCTTGTAGTCGTGGGTATGCCGCTCGACCTGCCCGGGGCGCATGGGCAGCATCGGCTGGGTCCGGTCGAGCGCCTGGATCTGGGTCTTCTCGTCGACGCGAGAGCACGATGGCCCCGTCGGGCGGGTCGAGGTAGAGGCCCACGACGTCGCGGACCTTGGCCTCGAGCGCCGGGTCGGTGCTCAACTTGAAGGTCTCGGTGCGGTGCGGCTGCAGGCCGCGCTCGCGGAAGAGCCGGTGCACCGTGGTCGGGCTCATGCCCGTCCGCCTGGCCAGCTCGCGCACGCTCCAGTGGGTCATGCCCTCCGGCGGCGGGCCCATGGTGAGCGCCATGACCCGGTCACGCTCCTCGCGGCCGTAGGTCGGTGGGTGGCCCGGTCGGGGCGCATCGGCCAGCCCGGCGAGGCCCGCCTCGGCGTAGCGGCGGCGCCACAGCTTCACGGTCATGATCGCCACACCCAGCTCGCGGGCGACATGGTCGATGGCCGCACCCTCGGCCGAGCGCAGCACGATGCGGGCACGGGTCACGAGCCGCTGCTCGCTCGTGGGCGCACGGACGATCGCCCGCAGGACTGCCGGTCCGCCTCGGGACGACCAGTGGAGGAGCGGGTGGATGGGCCATGCGCAGCATCGTAGCGGGCATAGCTCGCATACCGCTAGCCATCAGCGAGACGAGACACTAGACGACAACGCCATGAGCGCGGATCGGGTCGAGGCTGGGCGTGGCCACGCACGCGAACCGCACGATGATCGACGCCTTCGCCGCTCGGGGTATCGCGCTGAGACAACCGGGGGCTTCGCCGCTCGAGCCTGAAAGGTTCCCAAAGCGTGTGCGCTACCGCTGCGCGACACCCCGACGGTGTCGTGCGTGACTAGGAGCCGCGAAGCCCTACTGCCCTCACGCGCGAACACGTCCGCAGTGTGTCGACGTCTGTCGTCCGGGGTGGCTGCTACCCTCGCCGGACACACCGACCGAACCGCTAGAGGCCCGAACCATGTCCCGCCGTGCCGTCGCCGTGACCGCCTGTCTTCTCGTAACCCTCGGGAGCACGGGCGCCGTCGCCCAGGATGAAGCCGCCCCGGTCACCATCGACACCCTCGCGGCGAGGCCGCCCTCGCGCCGATGACGGCCGAGGTCACCCTCGCCGCTGATCAGGCAACCGCACTCGACGCGGTGCTTCGGGCCTTCGTGACGGTGGTCGAAGACCCCGACCTGTTGGCGAACTTCGAGGGGGCGCAGCCGGCGCCGGGGGCCGTCCTGTCGGTCGAGACACCGGACGGTCGCTACTTCCGCTCGATCGGCGTGGCCGACGTCGAGAGCTGCGCGCCACTCGAGCCGACCTCACCGTTCGCCATCGGCAGCCACACCAAGATGTTCATCGCCGCGGTGATGTACGAGCTGCAGGAGGAGGGCGCGTCGACCTCCGACCTGGTCCGCGACTACCTCCCCGATGATCGGCGCTGTTCCCGCGCCAGGCGGATGCGACCATCGATCACCTGCTGACCCACACGTCCGGTCTGCCGGACTGGGAGAAGTCCGAGAACCCGGAGGCGCTGGGCCCGCGCATCTACAGCGGCGACCCCGAGGCGCTCTCGATGGCGGTGACGCCCGAGGAGTCCATCGCCATGACCGCGGAGCTCCAGGACGATCCGGACCAGCCCACGTTCGGCCCCGGCGACCAGGGTCCCTTCGACTGGAGCTACGCGAACATCGGCTTCGAGATGCTCGGCCTCATCATCGAGCAGGCCACCGGACAGCCGTGGCAGGAGGCCGTCCGCGAGCGCGTCTTCGAGCCCCTGGGCATGGAGGACACGGTCCTCGTCGAGGGCGTGCCGGGCCCCGAGCTGGGGCTGCCGTCCGGCTACCTCGGCGCGCCCTTCGCCGAGGACACGAACGGCTGGAACTACTCCCAGGGCGGTGCCGCCGGTAATGGCGTCTCGACCGTCGATGACATGGCCACGTTCGTGAGGGCCTACTACTCCGGCGAGCTGTTCGATGACGCGCAGACGCTCGACGCGGTGCTGCAGCCGGCTGCGCCGTGGTACGTGCAGTGGGTCGACGGCTTCCAGTATCTCCACGCCGGCTTCGACAAGCACGGCTTCAAGGGACACGGCGGCGGGACGCCAGGCTTCGTCAGCGATGCCGCCTACAACCCCGATCTGGACATCACGACGGTGGCCTGGGTCAACTCCAAGGAGGGCATGGGCGAGGCGCTGACCGCCGCCGGGAATGCACTGGGCCTGATCCCGAGCATGGCCGACACCATCGGGCTGATCGCGCAGAAGATGGCCGAGGCTGCCGAGTAGCCAGAGGCCGGATCCGGCGCCAGCGTGGATCCTGGTCACCGCTGCCCATCGGCAAGCGGAGGCCGCGACCGCCCCGCGTGCTTCGCCGAGTACGTCGACGTGCGATGCCAGGGACCTGCCCGATCAGCGACAGCATTCACGCTCACGAATCGCACAATCATCGAGGCCTCCACCGCTCGGCCCGACACGCTCAGGACCCGAGAGCCTTCACCGCAAACCGCTCGTAGGCTCCCAAAGCATGTGCGCTACCGCTGCGCTACACCCCGACAAGGTTCGTGCGTGGATAGGGTGCACAGCGGGCGTCGATGGCGACACCTGAGGGGCCTGCAGCGCTCGAACCGCACGATAGCCTTGTCCTTCTCGTCTCTGTGAGAAGTGCCAACCACGGACCCTGCTCCCGGGTGCCGCATATACTCATCGAGATGGCACCTGCCACTAGTTGCCCTGCGTGGGCCAACGGTTGAAACAGCGTCCGCTGGGCGCCAGGCGCAGCCGAGCTGAGCGCTACCTGGTCTTCACCATCGCCGCGTTCGCGGTCACCGTGGCCGGTGTTCGTTGGTACCTGGACCTCGCCGGATATCCCACCATCGGTGGCGGAGGGCTGCACGTTGCCCACGTCCTCTGGGGCGGCCTGGCCCTCTTCATCGCCGCGCTGCTGCCACTCTTGTACGTCGGCCGTCGCGCGCTGCTCATCTCAGCACTGCTGGCCGGTGTCGGCGTGGGCCTCTTCATCGACGAAGTCGGCAAGTTTCTCGACCACCTCGAACGATTACTTCTTCGCGCCAGCAGCGCCCATCATCTACGGCGGCATCCTGCTCCTGGTCCTGCTCTGGCTGCTGGTGCGGCGGCAGCGCGGGACCACGTACGACGCGACCCAGGCCGCCATCGAAGCCTTGAGCGCGGCCGTGGACGGTCGGCTCACGCAAGCCGATCGCACCGATGTGATCGGCCAACTGCATCAGGCCGAGAGTGCGGCACCTGACCCCGCCGGCGCCGACGCCATCGCCGACGCGGTGGTCAACACCCTGCGCCTGACCGCCATAGACGCTCGGC
>CAVONF010000004.1:0-378113 GCA_963697275.1 uncultured Chloroflexia bacterium
AGCTGGCCGAGGAGCGCCGGGGCGTGGAACGCCTACTACGACGCGATCGAGCAGCTCGAAGACGGCGACGGCCAGCTCGCGAGTCGTGCGCGAACGATCCTCGACGAATGCCGAGTGGAGTCGCGCTAGGAGCCCGCCGGCGCCTCCGCGTCCGTCCACCAGGAACGCCACTCGACCGGTGGACCGGCCGAACGGGCGGCTCATCGGCCGCTTGGGCCTCCTGGTGGGACGAGCGACGAACGAAGACACGCCCGGCGGTCGAGTGGTTTCCTGTGGGGGACGGCGGGCACCATGGGCGCTCCCGCTGTCCGTTCAGGCCGAGCCAAGGACGACAGGACCGATGGCTCGCGAACGTCAGGACACGGTGGCCACGACTGCCTCGGCTCCAGCCCCAAGGTCCGGGCGATGGCCGCGAGAGCCTGTCGCTCAGCGTCGTTGACCATCACGCCCCCGTGGCCGAGGAAGCCCTGGTCCTCCTTGCCGGCTCGGGCGACCGCCCCGGCGATGTCCATGAGCCAGCCCTTGTAGCCGCTCGCCTCCTCTGGCGCGGCCTTGGCATCCAGCAGCGTCGCCACGCGTCCGAGCACGGCCATCAATTCATCGAGGGCGCCGGGAGCGGTGGCCACCTCGACATCGTCGGGGAAGACGTGCCCCTGCTTGAGATCGATCTGCAGCTGCACGATGATCGACGTCACGAGCGTATCGCCGACGTACGCAGGTCCGCTCTCGAGGACGAACGCGGCGGCGGCGTAGCCCTCGCTGACCGTCTCCTCCTTGCGTCCGGGACTGGCTGCTGAGATGGCCACTGCGGCCCCCTCGAGGGCCGAGCGCAGGAGCTGCTGCTCCTCCTCGGTGTAGTCGGCGATAACGGTCATGCGGTGCCCTCAGGGTGGGGATCGTGTGGATGCAGCGCCAAGCCTACCGTGGAGCGACGGCGGCGTGCACCCCTAGCCCTCGTATCCGGGATGCGCGACCCGAGTGCCTGCGGCTGGTCCCCTTGCGCCGCGCGGCAGATGGGGCATCGACCGTTCCAGTCCTCGGGCGAGGACGAACATGTCCGCAGCCGCTGAGCAAGGAGGGCTCGCGCGCGCCGTCGCGGGGTCCTCCCCGAGTCGATCTCGATCGGTGTGAGCGTCTCGGGAGCGAGGCGTGCCGTGATCGTCGGTGAGGTATAGACGAGCTCGTCACCACCGTCGACCCGGTGGGTCTCCCCGCCGAACCGCCCCTCGACCGAGCCGTCCGTCGAAGAGCATGAAGGCGTTGTCCGACTGGGCCTCGAACTCGGCGCGGTCCAGGTAGAGCCGCGGCTTGTCCCGGTAGGGCTCACCCGCGGTGGGGCAGAAGGTCTCGCAGTTGCCGCACTCGTTGCAGAAGTCGGTCAGCACCGCGATCTGCAACGACTGCTCGGCCCGGTAGGCCTGCCGTTCGCCGGCGACGACCTGCCGCCGTCCACGCGCAGCACCGGCAAGGCAGCGGTGAACGGCTCCGACTCGTAGGTCATGAGGGCCAGGTTCGGGCAGACGCCCACGCACAGGCTGCAGATCGGTGGCAGTCGAGGCAGCGGCCGGCCTCCGCCATCGCCTGCTCGGCGGTGTAGCCCAGCGACGGTCGGCTCGAAGCTCGCCGCGTCCGTCGAGCGGGCGTGTGCGTCGACCGGCACGCGGTACTCGCGACGGGCACGCCGCTGCGACCATCGCCGCCACGGTCCACCGGCTCGGATGTCGCCTCGGCCGGCCGGGCGGGCGTCGCCGAGGCCGCGCGCGATGGCCGCGCCACGGCCTTGCCGTCGGCGGCCGCCTTGACGATCGAGGACGGCCGTCGCTGCGCCACGTCGCCACCGGCATAGACGCCGGGGATCGAGGTCTCGAAGGTGACCGGGTCGACGTCGATGTAGCCCCGCGGGTCAGCTCCGGCATCTCGTCCCCGAAGAAGTCCAGCACCGAGTGCTGGCTGATGGCCAGGATCAGCGTGTCGAGCGGGATCTCGAACTCGGAGTCCGGCACGTCGTGCGGGATCTTGCGCCCGGCCGCATCGCGGTCGCCCCGGTACTCCGTCCGGGGGCAGACCAGGCCCGCCAGGCGTGCCGTCCTCGACGTGGAGGCGACTCGGCTTGGCCAGCTCCACGATGCCCACGCCCTCCTCGCGGCAGGCGATGAATCTCCTCCGGGATCGGCCGGCATCTGGTCGACGGTCCGGCGGTAGATCAGCGAGGCCTCGGCGGCACCCACGCGCAACGCCGAGCGAACGGTGTCCATGGCTGTGTCGCCGGCACCGATGACGCCCACCCGGGGACCCACCGGCAACGGCGTTCCCTCGCGCACGCTGCGCAGGAAGTGCAGCGCGTCGATCACACCGTCGGCATCCTCGCCGGGCAGCCCCAGCCGCTTGGCCAGCTGGGCACCGACGGCCACGAAGACCGCCTCGTAGCCGGCGGTCCGCAGGTCCTTGAGGGTGAAGTCGAGGCCGGCCGTCTGTCCGTAGCGGATCTCCACTCCCAGCCCGCGCAGGACCGCCATGTCCTGGTCGATGCTGGCCTGCGGCAGGCGGTACTCGGGGATGGCCCCGCCGACCATGCCCCCGGGATACGCGTAGGCCTCGAAGATCGTCACCGAGAAGCCGGCCTCGGCGAGCGCCCCTGCTGCCGACAGGCCAGCGGGTCCAGCGCCGATGATGGCCACCTTCGCGCCGCGCGCGGGTCGCTGCAGTGGGACGAGCGGCTGCCCTTCCTGCTCCATGATGAAGCGCTTCATGTGGCGGATGGCCAGCGGCTCATCGAGGTGGGTGCGGATGCAGGTGGTCTCGCAGAGGTGGTCGCAGACATGGCCCAGGATCGACGGCAGCGGGTTGTCGGCTCGTGTCAGGCGCACGGCGTCGGCGAAAGTCGCCGTCACGCACGGCCTTCATGTAGAGGGGCACGTTCTGGTCGACCGGGCATTCGTCCACGCAGGGCGCCTCGATGCAGTCGAAGAGCCCGAGCTCGCGTGAGGTCTTGGAGCGATCGGTCCGGAACGAGCCCTTCTGGTAGCGCCAGTCGGCGCGCGTCTCGTCGGCATAGCGCCGCAGGTTCAGGCGCGCCAGCACCTTCGACACGAGCCCCCTCAGCGCCTCGCCGCGAGCTCGTCGAACCCGCGCTCGGTAGCCCAGGACCGGACGGTGTCGAGCGGCGCCTCCTCCCGTTCGATCGAGTGCCGACCCCAACGAGGCGCAGTCGTCGAGATCGAGGGCGAGGCTGCTGTCGGTCAGCGCGGACCAGTGCAGCACCGGGGCGAACTCGGCGAAGCCGTCGACGCCCACGGCCCTCCGGGCGCTGAAGTCGGCAAGGTCGGCGGCGTCGGCGGCGTCCATGGCCGCCGCCAGGTTCTCGGTGTACTGGGCCAGGCGCAGGTAGCCACCGGTCTTGAGCAGGTCGGAGCAGACGGTGACCGTGGTCAGGCCGGCTGCCAGCAGGTCGGCCACGTTGAAGCAGTCGGCACCGCCGGCGTACGAGAGCATGACGTCGCCTCGGAACTCCTCCGAGAGCATCGCCGCGAGATTGGTCGTGACCGGATGCAGCGCCCGGCCCGAGAGGTACATCATCCCGTCCGCGTCGAAGCGCGAGCGCCAGTTCTCGACCTCGAGCGTGTTGGACAGCTTGAGCCCGAACCTGAGGCCCTCGGCCGCTGCCACGCGCCGCAGGTTGTGGAACATCGGCACCGCGTCGACGTACTTGAGGTCGTGGCCGAAGGCCTCGTCCGGGATGGGCACATCGTTGAAGCCAAGATCGCCGTTGATGATGCCGCGCACGCGATCCGGACCCAGCAACGTCGGATTGCACTTGACCGACGTGTGAAGCCGCCGCTCCTGGAGCAGATAGAGCGTGATCTGCTCGATCTCCTCGGGTGGGCAACCGTGCATCGTCGAGAGGGTCATGGTGTCCGAGACGCACGTCGGGATGGCCTGGTCGCGTATCCCGGGGAAGCGCCGAGCCACGATCTCGACGTAGTCGGACAGATAGGCCGACGCGTCCCTCATGGCGTCGAGATACCACTGCACGTTGGGCTGCTGGATGCCCTCGAGGTCGTAGCCCACGCTCATGTTGAAGATCACACCGGGCGCATCACCGGGAAAGCCCAGCCGGGCATGGAGGGCGTGCACCAGCACCCACGCGCGCAGGTACTCGTCGAAGGACTCGAAGACCTTCAGCTCCTGCGACCACTCGACGTTGTAGCCCTCGTCCTCGACGTCGATGCAGGGCTTGGCGATCTCCAGCTCATCGAGCGTCTGGATCGTCTTGAGCTCGATGAAGCGCGCCCCCATGAGCCAGCTGACGATGATGTTCTGGGCCATCTGCGTATGTGGCCCGGCGGCCACGCCGAAGGGCGTCTCCAGCGTCCGGCCATACACCTCTACCCGGAAGCGATCTGACGGATCGGGCACGAAGAACGCAGCTCGAGGCACGCCGAAGATGGAGTCCTTCGTCTCGAGCTCAGCGAACACCCAGTCGGTCAGCTGTTCCATCGAGATGGGCCCGAATCGATCCCCCATGACCTCGCTCCTCTCGGTTCGTCGACGGTGCTACAGGCGCGCGTGCAAGCGCTTGGCCTGTTCGGCCGCCCTGGCCCTGACCTCGACCGCATCCACCCTGGTCGGCGCACCGTCGGCAAAGACGACCTCGCCACCGACCTTCACCTCGAGCGGTCGGACCCCGGGCGTGAAGGCGATATGCCACGGGTCCATCGGCTCGTAGGACCAGGTCACCTCGTCGTCCCGCGCCTCGGGCATGAGCTCCCAGCCGGTCTCCAGCCAGCTCCAGGCCGTGTCGGGACCGCAGGTCACGTCCACGCTGCGCTGCATCACGTAGGCCAGGCGGAAGGCCTCGATGACATTGCCACCGATGCCGTCGGTGCCCAGCGCCACCGGGTTGCTGAAGCGGGCCGGATCGGCATAGCCCACGGCATTGTTGAGGTTGGACATGGGGTTGTGCAGGATCGTCCCGCGCAGCGTGTGGTCGGTGGGCAGGTGAACGCAGTGGCTCAGCAGCCAGTCGTCGTGGGTCAGGCCCTCGAGACGCTGCGGTGCGTCGATATCGCCCACGCCCTCACACACGTGGATGTGGACCCCTACGCCCAGCTCCTGGGCCAGCTCTGCGGCCGCGCGCAGCGACTCGTCGGTGCAGGTGAAGGCGGCGTGGATGCCGACCAGCCCTCGGTTGCCGGCCTCGATGAAGCGCCGGTTCTCCTCCAGGCCTCGGCGGGCACCGTCGGCACCGTGGCGGTCGGTGATGCCGTATGCCGGCAGGACGCGCACGCCCACCTCGGCACAGGCCTCGGCGATGGCATCGAGGCTGCCCTCGATGGCGTTGGGCGACTCGTGGTGATCGATGATCGCGGTGGTGCCGGCCTCGAGTGCCTCGAGCGCGCCGAGCATGGCCGACCAGCGGATCATCTCGAGATCGAGGGCGGTGTCGAGGCGCCACCAGATCTGCTCGAGGATCCCCTGGAAGTCGGTGGCCACTGCCGGGGGTGGTGGCATGCCCCGTGCGAGCGCCGAGTAGAGATGGTGGTGGGCACACACCAGGCCCGGAGTGGTCGCGGCCATGAGCTTCTCCCGTCGGCTTCGTCGTCGGCTGGAGACTACTCAACCACACCCGTGCGTCCTGCGTACACCCGCCGGTCAGCCTCATCCGGGGGGCCGACCGGGCTTCCGCAGGTGCGCTCGACCATGTAGGCTCCCGAGCCATGGACTTCGGCTTCACCCTCAAGGCAGAGCACAGCGCTGAGCGCACCATCGCCCTCACCCAGCAGGCGGAGGCGGCCGGCTTCGGGTACGGCTGGTTCTGGGACAACCACGTCCTCTGGCGAGAGATCTACCCGCTGCTGACGCTGCTGGCGGTCGAGACCACGAGCATGCGCCTCGGTGCCTGCGTGACCAATCCCACGACCCGCGATCCCAGCGTCACCGCGAGCGTGCTGGCGACGCTGCAGGAGGTATCCGGCGGACGCATGGACCTGGGCATGGGCCGTGGGGACGGCGCGGTGCGCCTGCTGGGACTGCCGCCGACCAAGCTCAAGACGATGGAGACCGCGATCCACGTCATCCGTGAGCTGGTCGAGGGTCGCCCGGTCGACTACAAGGGCACCGAGCTGGCGATGACCTGGACCGACCGCAGCAAGTTGCCCGTCTGGATCGCTGGCTATGGTCCGATGGCGCTGGCCTTGACCGGACGCGTGGCTGACGGGCTGATCCTGCAGCTGGGCGACCCCGATCTCATCCGCTGGATGGCCGGCACCATGCAAGAGGCGGCAGCCGACGCCGGCCGCGACCCGGACTCGATCATGATCCAGGCAGCCGCACCCGCCCACGTGGGTCCCATCGAGGAGTGCCGGGAGCGCGTGCGCTGGTTCCCGGCCATGGTCGCGAACCACGTCGTCGAGCTGGTGAACAAGTACCCGCCCGAGGAGCTGCCCGAGTCGCTGACAGGCTACATCCGCGGCCGAGAGGCGTACGACTACAGTCACCATGCCGAGGTCGGCTCGACCAACGCCGACTACATCGCCGACGAGGTCATCGACCAGTTCGCCGTCATCGGCGAGCCCGCGGCGCACGTCGAGCGGCTACTGCAGCTGGCCGACGCCGGGGTGGACCAGTTCAACCTCTACCTCATGAGCGGGGACGAGGAGGAGCAGCTCGAGAATCTACGGCTCGGAGATGATCCCGGCCGTGAACGAGGCCCTGGCCGCTCGCTGATCAGGATTCGCAGCTGATCTCGAACGAGCCCCCGACCGACTCGGCTTCGATGTTCCAGGCATTGGCGAAGGTGGCCGAGCCGGAGGCAGTGAGGCCGTCCTTCTCGTACGAATCGACCTGGCTCATGCCGACCATGTCGTTCTCGGCGGCCCAGCCCGCATCAGCGCGCCAGCGGGCATTGTCGTCACCGGTCGAGGTGACCTCGAGCTCCACCGAAGGCGGGTCGTAGCGGCCGTCATCGAAATCGGCCCAATCGAGCGGCGGAATCATGAAGTCGCCCTGGATGTCTCGACCGTCGGTCACCTCGCCACCGGCCTGGATCATCCCGAAGACGTCGCGGCAGAGCCCGGTGCCGGGTCCGATGGCCAGCTCGAACGTCTCATCGCCAAGGGTGATCGAACCGGTTCCCGAACCGAAGTCGAGCTGGGATACCGTTTCGGCGGCATCAGCAGGATCCGCCTCCGTCTCACTGCTCGCAACGGGTGCGTCACTCGTTGCCGAGCGCTGCGTTGGCATCCGGCTCTGTGAGAGCGGCGGTCGCGCCGCCTTCGTCGTCTCCACCCGAACAGGCGACGCTCACGGTCATGAGCGCGACTGCGACCACACCCAGTCGAGGCCATGGGCCCAGGATGCCATCAGGTGATGGGCTGTCGAACACGGCTGTCTCCCTTCGCTCCAGACAGGACCCCCACGGGCAGTATCGCAGGTGCGCCAGGGATTCCGCCTGAGGCGAATGCTACGCGCGACCCTGCCTATCGAAACGCGACGGGTGGGCAGCAGGCCAGCGCGAGCGCCAGCAGCGGAAGCCAGAGGCCGGCGAAGGCCACGGTCATCATGCCGACGAGCCTGCCGGGTGAGGCGTCCGGGAAGCTCCGGTGGAAGTCCTTCCACACGCCTCGCCCGAGACCGACCGTCAGCAGCAACATCATGGGTGCGATGTCGACGATTCGCAACGCTTCCATGCGACCAGCCTCGCGCGGTGGGCGTCGATGACAAGTGCGAATTCCGTACCCGCTCGGATAGCCCTTCGGGCTCGGCCCGGACCCGCTCGAAGGCGCGTGGAACGCCGTCGATGATCTGTTTCGCGGCACCGTCATGGATGAGCGAGGGGATCGGATAGGCACTGGACACGGCCCGCTGGGGAATACCAGCGCGCCAGACGGGACCTGAGTCGACCGGATGCCACCGGGGCCGCGCCCAGCGGAGGCACAGCCCCAGGAGAGCGCCCCTCCGGTTCGCCCGAAGGGGCCTTCTTGGGCTCGATTCGTTGGCGCGCCCGGAGGGACTCGAACGCACACTGCCAACCATCCAGATCGAGGGTGTTCCAGAGTTGGTCGAGGTTCTCCGTGCCGCGTAGTCTAGGCAAAGCGGCTCGTCGATCCTAGCGCGGACGCATCTGCACCCAGGCAGCTCCATGTCCGTCGATCTCAGCGCGAGCCCGCCGTGCGTCGTCGTCAGGCGAGTGCGGGGACACCGGCTTCCGACATGGGGCTTGGCATCGAGCCTGCGGGGGGTGAGTCATCGACGAACCAATCCGGCACAGCAGCCACGAGGTCGGGATCTCCGAAGACGTGCACTGATCCATCTGCGATGGCATCGCGCCAACTCCGGTGGCCCTTGGCGAGCGAGAGCAGCACCGCCAGTCCGGCCTCGACATAGACGTAACGATCCTCGTCGAGCAGCGGATCCTCGAGGCATCCATAGGGCTCGATGCCCTTCTGCAACACGATCCACGAGCGGCGCTCATCCTCGCGTCGCATCGTGATCGCGATGATCGCCTGGCGGACAGGCAGTCGGGCGGGGTCGATCCGATTTGCGAGCCAGCCCCATATGATCTCGGGATCACGCTCGACCATGGCGGGATCGTCGGGCATCCACGCCTCGGCCCAATCCCGCAGGGAGAGCAGTGTCGGAACGAGCGCCTCGCCTGCTGAGGTCAGTCGATACGGTTCCGTGCGACCCGAACGCGCCTGTCGCGAGATGAGGCCCAGGTCCTCGAGCTTGTGGAGCTTGTCGGTGAGCACCGATCGTGAGATGTGACCCGGTAGCCCGGTGGCCAAGGCGTTGAAGCCTTGCGGACCCGCCATCACCAACTCCCGCACGATGAGGAAGCTCCAGCGGTCACCCAGGTGTTCGACGGCCTTCGTGAACGAGCAATAGTCGTCGTGTGTGCCCAGTGCCATGCCGCGCATTGTCCCATGCCGGCCCCGGTCCACGAGTTCTGTTTTCGGACTCGACCGCATCATCGGCGCCCGACAGCATCACTCACATTCGGCAAATGGGGGCGATCTCGGAAGCGGAGGATAGCGAGCGGTGAATGGGATCCAGAGCGAGCATCACGACGCGATCATCGTCGGCGCTGGCCAGTCGGGCCTAGCAGCCGCGTTCCACCTAGCCCAGCAAGGCGCGGACTTCGTCGTCCTCGAGAGTGCGGCGCGAGTGGGTGACACCTGGCGCAAGCGCTACGACTCGCTGCGTCTGTACAGCCCAGCCAAGGCGGATGCCTTGCCGGGGATGCCATTTCCGCTGCCGGGCAACGCGTTTCCCACCGGCCGGCAGATGGCCGACTACCTCGAGGCGTATGCGCAGCGGTTCAAGCTGCCGGTCCGGACCGGCGTCAAGGTCGAAGCACTCGAGGCAGACACGGATGGATCGGGCGGCTACCTCGTCAGGACAGCTGCCGGCGTGTTTCGTGCCCCGCAGGTGGTCATCGCCGGTGGCTACTACCGGAAGCCGCATGTGCCGGACTTCGCCATCGACCTTGACCCGGACATCCGGCAGCTCCACTCGGGTGACTACAGGGATCCGTCACAGTTGGCCGACGGCCCCGTGCTGGTCGTCGGCAGGAGTCACTCTGGCGCCGACCTCGCGCTCGAGGCGGTGCGGAATGGTCATCGCACCATCTTGTCGGGCCGCAGCCACGGGCAGTTGCCATTCTCGGTCGACAGTCGGACCGGGCGCTTGGCGTGGCCCGTCATCGAGTTCCTCGCGTCGAACGTCCTGACCCTGGGGACGCCCATCGGCCGCAAGGTCGCGCCGGAGGTCAGGAGATCGGGTGCGCCCCTGCTACGAGTCAGAGCCGTCGACTTGGATCGCGCCGGCGTGGAATCGGTCGAAGCCCGCGTCGTCGGGACCAAGGATGGCAAGCCCACCCTGGACGACGGACGCGAACTCGAGGTGGCGAACGTGCTCTGGTGCACGGGCTTTCGCCCAGACTACGGCTGGATCGACCTTCCCATCTTCGATGAGCATGACTGGCCGCTGCAACATCGAGGAGTGGTCGACTCGGCGCCGGGGGTGTACTTCCTGGGCTTGCCCTTCCAGTACGCCTTCACCTCGATGCTGGTCGCCGGCGCAGGGCGCGACGCAGCGTACGTCACCGCGCGGATGACGTCTCGAGCGGCGTCAGACTTGCCGTTCGCCATGACTGCTGGCACGCCGCCGGCCTGATACGGGCAAACGGCTCCATGGCTGTGGTGATGACCCTTTGGCCGGTCAGAGCGACTTCACCCCAAGAGGCTCTGGGTCGAGCGGCGCGTCAGCACCTGAAAGCCATGCACTGCCACGTGGACGTGGCGCGCCCGGAGGGACTCGAACCCCCGACCCTCTGATCCGAAGTCAGATGCTCTATTCCGCTGAGCTACGGGCGCGCGGTCCCAAGTATCGCATCGATGGCGGCGCTCGCCATCGCTGCAGCCGACGGGCATCCTTCGCCGATTGGTGCATGCTGTGCCGACCACCAAGGAGGTTCGGGTGCGCTACTCCCCTGCTTTCGCAGTCGTCCTGGCTCTGGCTCTCAGTCTGTTCGCAGCGGGGCCCGCCGCAGCGCGAGATCCGATCGCGCTCGGGTCTCCTCCGCCAAAGCACGGACCTCGCCGCGCTCGACGCCTTCGCCGCTGAGGTCGGTGCCCGCCCTGCCACCTGGACGCTGTGGAGCACCTGGGGGGACCGCGGCGGGAGTGGGCGCTGCGTCAAGGGGCTGGGCACGTGCGCTTTCCCGGGCAAGCTGGCGCGCGGCCTGCGCTCCCGTGGTGTGACGCCGGTCGTCTACTGGCAACCGACCAACCCGGCGAACCCCGCGGGCGGTTGGTACGAGCGCCATCGCAACATCGCCGCCGGCAAGCACGACCCCTACATCCGTGCCTGGGCCAGGGCCGCCAAGGCGTTCGGCGGACCGGTCATCGTGCGCTTCGCCCACGAGATGAACGGGACGTGGTTCCCCTGGTCGCTGGGCAACTTCGACAACAGCCCGGGCCGGTTCGTCGCGGCCTGGCGTCACGTCGTCACGATCTTCCGCGCGGTCGGCGCCCGCAACGTCAGGTTCCTGTGGAGCCCCTTCCAGCGCTGCAGCACCTGCCACCAGGCCCGCTACGAGGACTTCTACCCGGGCAATCGCTACGTCGACTACGTCGGCGTCACCGCGCTCAACTGGGGTGACGTCACGTGGACACCCCTCGAGGGGCTGCTCGAGGAGCCGCTGGCGGCCCTGCGCGACTTGACGCGTACCGATCGCAACCCCCTGGGCAAACCGGTCATCCTTCCCGAGCTCGGCTCCAGCCATCTCGGCGGCGACAAGGCCGCCTGGATCACCCAGGGCTATCTGGCCGCCTATCAGCGCTGGCCAGCCATCCGTGCCATCAACTACTTCGACTACGACACCACCTTTGCCGGACAACCGGATTGGCGCCTGGTCCAGCCCCCGGATGGATCGGCCTTCGGGGCCTACCAGTCCCTGGCGACCAGGCCGGAGTTCCGGGCGACCATGCCTCGTCGACCCGCACCGGACCCAGGGGGCTGGAAGTTGATGCCGCTGGTCCACGTCGTCGCCCAGGACGGCACGGGCCGGTTCGCGACGATCGCGGAGGCAGTGCTAGCCGCTTCGGTTGACGACGTCATCGTCATCCGGCCCGGCACCTACGTCGAGTCGGTCACGCTCGACAAGGACCTGTCCATCTCAGGAAGACGGCGAACCCGGCAGTGTCGTCATCTCGCCGAGCGGTGCGGCTGCTGCCTTCACCCTGACAGGGAGCGACGCTTCCATCTCGAACCTGACCCTGCGGGGCGGTCCCGCCGGGGTGGTCATCAGTGGCGGGGCGCCGACGCTGGATGGGCTCCTGCTCGAAGCCAGTCAGACCGCGGCCATCCAGATCGCGTCCGGGTCAAGGGCGCGCATCCGCGGCAACACCATCAGCGGCGGCGAGGTGGGGATCATGGTCACCGACAGCGCCCCGGTCATCGGCGGCAACGACGTCGCTGGCACCGGTTCGGCGGGTGTCCAGGTGGACGGCGGCGCCGCCAAGCTGACCGGCAACTCCATCCATGACAACCAGGGCAGCGGCGTCAGCGTCCTGCGTGGCACAGCCACCCTCGCGGACAACACCATCATCGGGAATGGCACCGGCCTGCTTCTGGGTACGCATGCTGACCCGACGCTCCTGCACAACGTCATCTGTGGCAACGCCACCGAGGTCGAGCCGCTCGACGGCGCTGAGCTGCCGGATGCGATCGCCGATCAGGTCTGCCCGAGCGAGGCGCTGGAGGAGCGTCCCTAGGCCCTCATGCCGGGTTTGCCACGCAGTCCCTGAGCCGCGCCTCAGGGGATCGGCGTGAACTGGAAGGCTACCAGGGCCTGAGTGGCCAGGCGCTCACGCCCATCGGAAGGTCGGTTGGTGACCCGGAACTTCCCGCTGGGGAAACGCCGGCCCATCATGGTGGAGCCACCGCCGTCGAGGTTGAAGGCCTCCACCGCCCCGAGCGAGATCATGAGCCGGCCCATCTCGGCAAGCTTCACTCCCGTGCTGTAGCCGCGCTGGCGGCCGTCGACGGTGACCATCAGCACCCGGCCATCGGCCGTCACGCCGACGTTCGTGCGGGGATGACGTTCCGAACCCGGGGCGTAGAGCTGCCGCGACGGCGCGGCGACCATCCCGCTGCGCACCGTGAAGTGGTTGCCGCCCACGGCCTCGACGATGTCGCCCCAGCCCGGAGCGACATCGAGCTTGCCGCCGCAGCGATTGTTGACGTTGCGCACGATGGTGGTCTCCAGGCGCATCCGGTCGCCGACCCGCAGATCCTTCACCCAATCGTTGCGGGAGCTCTTCACGGAGAGCACCGCCTTGCCGGGTTCCAGCGGGGTGTTGCCGGCGCCGCGTCGGACCTCCAGCACGCGTACCTCCTGCATCCCGCTGGGCCGCAGCGTGTCGGCCAGCGAGAGCACCACCTCCAGCCCGCCGGGAGCCGTCCTGGTGCTCCGGGCGAAGCGCGACGTGAAGAGCACGGTGGCGCCGTCGTCGCGGTGGGTGTTGACCCGATGGACCTGCTTGGTGACCTTGCGGCCGGGCAGGCTCATGGTGATGTGGACACGCACATCCTCGATGCGCGCGCCACCGGCGCTGTCGATGCCCAGCGTCGGGCGGGTGCAGGCCTGCGCCACGAGCAGTTCACCGCCCGAGATGGCCATCGACTGGGGCGCTGCGTAGGCGTCCATGCGCTGGGCGGTGGACATGTCCCCGTTCGTGCCCACGATCGCCACCATCCCCGGACCGCTCTTGCGCTTCGCCATGCGGGTGGGCAGCTCGCGGCGGATGACCTTGTCATTCGAGAGCAGTGAGCGCAGCCGCACCGAGGGGTGGTTGGGCCAGACGGTGGCGACCCGCACGGACTGCTTCAGCGTGCCTGCCGTCCGCATCGCGCCCTTGCTGTAGGTGATGCCGGGCGAGAGCTCGAGCGTCGTAGACGGGGTGAAGGGCTTGCTGATGCCAGCCTGGGCCGGCGCCGCCGAATGCCAGGGATGCGGCCAGGACAGCGGCGATGAGACAGGCGAGCCGAGGATGGACGAATGGGATGAAGGAGAGCGCGCTCATGGCGACAGCCTGCCCGGCGAGCCCTCCCTGACCCATGGAACGGAAGTAACGGTCACCATGACGGCGGCCCCAGGAGCCTGAACTCGACCCGCGGGCGCGCCCGATAGCGGCTAGCGCAGGGGTGGAACGGTGCCGTGTTCCTCGCGCTGCCTCTCGACCGCCGCCGTCGCCGTCACGATGGCCTCAGCGACCCCTCGGTCCACGACCTGGACCCGGTGGGCGTTGAAGGTGTGGATCGCTCCGTCGGCGGTGACGCAGACGACCTCGGTCACGGCCCCGGTCTGATCGGACCAGGTGGTGACGAAGTCGACCACGCAGACCGGATACGCGCTGGTGTCGCCGCCGCCGGGATGGTAGATGGCTGCCAACGGGTGCATCGACGCTCCTCTTCGCAAGCTCTGTCCCAGGTGAGGCTAGCGCGCGCGGGACATCGCGACAGGCCGATGGCACATGGCCCGACGATGATCAGGGCATGTCGCAACCACCTGGCCGACACGCATCTCCTGGGGCACCTTGTCGCCGCGGGCAGACCGACGTCCCGACAGGAGCTCCTGACGCGGATCGACTCCGACTTCGGCGACCTGGTGCGGCTCAGGCCGGTGATGGCTGCCGCAGGAGCACAGCGAACATCGTCCACGGCCGCGATCGGAATGAGGGCTGACCTAAGGCCCCTCCCGATGTCCCCACGATGCCTTACCCCGAGCGTGAGAGGCAGTCGTCAGGGCAGCACGGGAGCATCCGATGATCGAGATCGAGCAGTCCACCACCAGCCGAGGTGGCGCCATGGCCGTCCAGGACCTCGTGGCCGCGACCCGCCAGGGCATCCTCGAGCCGACTCACCGACCCGTACCTGACCGACCACGATCGCTGGGTACTGCGCCAGTTCGCCCACTTCCTCGGCGGCACGGTGCCTGAGCCCGATCCACGGGTCGTGCCGGCCCGATCGACACGGCCCTTGCCACCGCGATCAGGGTGGACCACAGTGTCAGGCAGACCGCAGAGGGAGGGCACACCATGACGGTCGCAGCAGGCGCCGTCACCTCAGGCGCCGTCGATTCGTCACGCCCCACGACCCTGCTGCCGTGGCGGCAGCTCGCCCTCATCTCCGTCTACTGGTTCGGCATCAACGTGGTCTGGGGCGCCTACGAGGGCTTCGGCCAGAAGCAGGTCGAGCTCATCGTGGGCAAGGCTCCGTCGGCAGCGTCATGGGCGCGCTCGAGTTCCTCGCTGCTCTGATGCCCGTCCTGACCGTCCCGATCGTCGGAGCACTCAGCGACTACACGACGTCCCGCTTCGGCAGCGCAAGGGCTACATCATCACGGGGACGATCTTCGACCTCCTCTTCATCAGCGGCCTCTCGCTCATCGCCATGGCCGAGCCAACGGTTGGGACGGTCAGGCGCTCGGATCGGCCGGACTGCTGGTCGCTCTACGGTCTCCTGCTTGCTGGGCCTGCAGTTCAGCTCCAACGTGGCCCAGGGCCCCTACCAGGGGCTTCGTGCCGGACCTGGTCGCGGAGCCACAGGTGGGCGTCGCCAGCGGCCTCGTCGGCGTCATGCGCACGGTGGGTCTGGTCGGCGGCTTCGCGATCATGACCATCATCGGCGCCAGCCTTCGAGCTGTGGGGACTGGCGCTCTTCAGGTGGGCGCCATCGAGCTCGCGCTGGCCGTCCTGACCTTCCTCTTCGTCGACGATGGTCCGCCGGGCAAGCCGCGGAGGGACGCTCGTGGCTCTCGGTCGCGCTGCGAGACCTGGGACCTGGACATCCTTCGGGAGCGCTCGTTCGTGCGCATGACGCTGGTGCGGCTGCTCTTCCTCATGGGCGCGGGGACGTTCATCAACATCAGCCTGCTTTACATCGAGCGCGTCTTCTCGGTCACCGACAGCGACGAGCGTTCCATCCTGTGGATGTCTGGCGCTGGGCATGGGCCTGGTGGGCACGATCGTGGCGGCCGTGCCGGCAGCACGCATCTCCGACCGCACCGGCCGAAAGCCCGTCGTCTGGGGCGCTGCCGTCATCGCCACCATCGGCATCGGCATCCTCGCTCTCGCTGGGTCACCACCCGTCGCGCTCGTGGGCGGCGTTCTTCCTGGGGGCTGGCTCCGGTGCCTACATCGCCGTCGACTGGGCGCTCATGACCGACATCATCCCGCTGGCCTCGAGCGGACGCTTCATGGGCATCGCCAACATCGCCAACTCGATATCTGGTCCACTGGGGCTGGCCATCGCCGGGCCCGTGATGGATGCCTTCTACCGCGCTGGGGACATCCCGATGGGTCCGCGAGTGGCGGTGGGGCTCGGTGTCATCTTCCTCGCCCTGGCCTCGATCATCCTCATCGGCGTTCATCCACGGCGTGACCCGCGCGCCACGGGCGCGGTGTTGCCACCGACCGGAGCTGGGGCATGATCGCGACCCTTGCCCGGGTCGGAGGCTTCGCCGTGCGCGCCTTCGCCTGGGCGCTGCTGGTCATCATGGGCCTGGTCGCTGCCGCCAACATCGGCTGGGTGCCGCCAGAGCTGGCCTCCATGCTGGGGTCCCATGGCCGGGAAGCCGTCAGTCTCCGGCGTGGGCCTGCTTCTCCACACCGGCCATGAGGACGCCCCAGAACACGCCGCCCTGTGCAGCCAGGCCCAGCTGCACCAGCAGGCTCGTCTCCGCCATGACGCCGATCTCACGCCAGACCGCCGGGAAGACGACCAGGGCGATGAGGCTGGCCGTCAACACCCATGGCCAGCTGAGGTCAAGACTGATGGGCCGGCGGTGACGCGCCATGGCCACGGCCTCTGACAGCAGCACGCCGGCAACGACGACCAGGTAGAGCAGCAACTGCTGGAAGAAGGGGATCTCCGCGTCGCTCGCCGGTCCCAGCGGCAAGTTGCCGCCACCCAGATCGAACCACTCCACCACCGCGTCCACGACACCTCCTGGTCCTCTGCTCGTGGCCACGATGGCGCGGTGGTGGTGCGTCCGGTCAACACGCAGGAGTGCGTACCAGCCCACCTGGCCAGGACCGCGAACACGGTCCCGAGGACGGCCCGCGGCTGCGCCGACGCTCGCTCCACCTGAGCGTCACTTGCGGACGCCCTGCGGGCGGGGCACTATGCACCGCATGGCGGGGGCTCAACGCAGCACCGTTTCCAGCCCGGTCATGATCGGGCGCGAAGCGGAGATGGCACGGCTGGACGAGGTGCTGGCGGCGCTGTCGGAGGGCCGGAGCCGGGTCGTCGTCATCAGTGGTGAGGCCGGCATCGGCAAGACCCGTCTCATCGACGAGGCCGTCCATCGGGCCAGCCCCACGGTCCGTGCGCTCCACGGCGAATGCCTGGCCCTGGGCTCGGGCCTGCCCTACCTGCCCTTCGCCGAGATCCTCCGGGACCTGGTCCGCCAGGTGCCGGCCCAGACCCTCGCTCGCATGGTGGGACCCGCTCGCGCCGAGCTGGCCCGGCTGCTGCCCGAGCTGGCCACGGCTGTCGGCGCAGAGCAGGACGGTCACGCCGCCAGCTTCCCGACGCGGCGATGAGCTGGAGCGCCTGCGCCTCTACGAGGCCTTCCTTCGCGTGGCCGAGCGTATCGCCGCCGACCAGCCGACGGCCTTCGTGCTCGAGGATGTGCAGTGGATCGACCGCGCCAGCGTGGAGCTGCTGTCGTTCCTGGCCCACGGTCTCCAGCACCACGATCGCGCCACGCTCATCGTCTCGGTCCGGCCCGAAGATGCTGGAGGGCAAGGAAGCCGTGCTGACGCTGCTTGCCGACCTGGGACGCGACAGCTCCGTCGTGCGCATCGAGCTGACGCCGCTGAGCCCGGAGGGGACGCGGCGCCTGGTGGCCGCCATCCTCGGGGAGCACCCAGCGACGCCCTGGCCGACCGTATCCATGCCCTCAGCGACGGCAATCCGCTGTTCGCCGAGGAGCTCCTGGCCGCCTCCCTCCACGGCCGGAGCACGACACGCCGTGCCACCCAAGCTGCGCGACGTCCTGGCGGCCCGACTGGCGCAGGTGCCGGCCGATGTCCTGGCCGTGCTGCGCGTCGCCGCCGCGGCCGGGCGGACCATCGATGACCGCCTCCTCGTCGAGTGCCAGCGACCTCTCGACGCGAGCAGGTGCAGCGCGCCGTGCGGGCCGCGGTCGACGATCACATCCTCGTTCGGAGCGGCGGGCCCGACCGTCCTGGCTACCGCTTCCGTCACGAGATGCTGCGCGCGCTGGTCGCCGCCCAGCTGCTGCCCGCCGAGACCCAGCGCGTCCATGCCGCCTACGCGCGGGCCCTGTCCAGGGACCGCCGCTCGCTCGCAACATGCGACCGAGATCGCCAGCCACTGGGATGCGGCGGGCGAGACCGAGCTCGCGCCTGGCGGCCCACCTGGAGGCCGGCGGCGGCACGCCGTCGATGCCTTCGCCTTCGACCAGGCGCAGCCACCACTACGAGCGTGCGCTGGAGCTGTGGGACCAGGTCACCGATGCTGCGGCGCTGACGCACGTGACCCGCCAGGCTGTGCTCGCCTCCGCCGCGTCATCGGCGGCGCGGGCAGGCGACTTCGACGAGCCATCGACCTCACGCGCAGGTCATCCGTGAGCGCGACGCCCTCGACGCCGAGACCTACGAGCTGGCCCGCTCCAGCCTGCGCTGGTACCTCTGGGAATCGGGTGACCTCGAGGCTGCCCTCGGCGAGGCCGAAGCCGTCGCCGCGGACACGACCGGCATGCCCGGGCATTGGCGCGCCAATGCCCTGGCGCACCTGGCGGCCCTGCTCCTGTACCTGCGACGTACGGCCGAAGCCGGCAGCGCGAGCCCGGGAGGCACGCGACCTGGCCCGGGAGGTCGATGCGATCGAGGAGCAGATCCTGGCCGAGGGCGTGCTCGGCTGGTGCCTCCTGCTGGAGGGTGACGTCGAGGCCGGGCTGGCGTCCATCCGACGCGCCCTCGACGCCGCGCGAGACCACCGAGGGCGGCCACATGGCCGGCCGCTACCCGGTCGGTCCGGCACTCGCGCATACCCAGCTCGCCATCGCGCTCGAACTGGTGGGTCGCTTCGACGAGAGGCACACGACGTCGCCGTGGCAGGCATCGCGATCGCCGCTCGTCAGGGCGTCACGCGCACCTTCGGCTCCGTCCTCCAGGCGAGCGCGGCCCGTGCCCTCTACCAGCTGGGCCGCTGGGATGCGCTGCTCGGGCCGATCGACGAGGCGCTGCGCGCTGGTGCTGTCGGGGCCGGACGCATCGCCCTCCTGGCCGTCCGAGGGTTGCTGGCGGTGGGTCGCGGCGACCAGTCGGAGGCGGCCGCAAGCCCTTGCCGATGCCGAGCGCCTCGCTCGATGCGACGACCCCGCTCGACGTCCGACGCTGGCTGGCCGCAGCGCACGCCGAGGATGCCGTCTGGCAGGGTGATCCGATGAGCGCCCTGGGCCGACTGGCCCTGCTCGCCGACGATCCGGAGCGTACCCGCGTCCGTCTCACCCGGGGGACAGCCAGCCGTGCTCGATGCGAGCATCCCGTGCCTGCTGGCGCTGGCGGCGCGCGCCTGCGCCGATGCCGCGCTCATGGAGCGCGGGGCCGGTGCTGACGCCGGGCCCTCCGCCATCGCCGCCGAGCAGGTCCGGGCATCGCTGCGCCGCGCCCAGCCGACAGCGCGCGCTCGCGGAAGCCTGGGCGGGCGACCTGGCCATCGCGCGGGCGGAGCTGGAACGCTGCCGGTGGCGACGCTGCGACCCAGGTGCGCTCCTGGAAGGACGCCCTCGAAGCATCTCGCCGCCCGCCCCTATGCCATGGCGTACGCCCACTTCCGGCTCGCCGAGGCGCATCTCGCCCGCCGCGATGGACGGGCAGATGCCGCGCCTGCCATCGAGGCCGCCCTGGTCCTGGCGGAGTCACTCGGTGCTCGACGCCTGCTGTCCGAGATCCACGACCTGGCCGGGCGGGCGCGGCTCTCGGTGCGAGACCACGCCCGGCTGGTGCCACCGTATCGCTCGAGGGCGATCAGCGGCCCTTCGGCCTGACCGCCCGGGAGGCCGAGGTGCTCGCCCTGCTCGCTGCCGGGCTGAGCAACCAGGAGATCGCCGACAGGCTCTTCATCAGCCCCAAGACCGCCAGCGTCCACGTCTCCAACATCTACGCGCAAGCTCGGCGTCGAGTCGCGAGTCGCGGCCGCGACCACCGCGCACCGGCTGGGCCTGGGCGACCAGCCAGCTGAGGCGATCCGCGAGGCCGACGGTCAGCGCCGTCGGGTCAGCGCCCGCTACGGTCGCGCTGCTGTGGGCGGGTCAGCCGCCTCGTCGCGGGATGAACGCGGCGATGACCATGAGGACGCCCAACGCCACCGCCGACGACGGGCCAGACCCGGCCGATGTCGACCGAGATCTCGTCGCGGAAGAGGAACCAGACACCCAGCAGCACCAGGAAGATGCCGGCGATGGCGGCACCGGCGCCGCCACCAGCCCTGGTCGATGCCGCTGCCGGTGGGGCCTGTGGAGCGGGTTGCCCGGGACCCTGCTGCTGCCCGTACCAGTCCTGGTACTGGGCCTGCTGTGCATACGGATCAGCGGGGGGTTGTCCGTACCAGGGCTCATTCGGAGGATGGGTGGCGGCGGGCGCGTACGGATCTGCCGGTGGCTGCCCGAAGTAGGGATCGGACGGCGGTCGCCCGTAGTAGGGATCCTGCGGTGGCTGTCCGCCTGGATACTGGCTCATGAGCAGACCTCTTGGCGCTCGACGGATAGGGAGGACACGGTGCTGGCCACCGACAGCTCGATGCGGGTGGCGGCCGTGGCGTAGCCGGGCGTCTGCCAGCCACCGCTGCTCTTCACGAGGCCGCTGTCGGCGAGGTCATCGGCGGCCAGGGTGGACTCGAGCTCGATGCGCGCCTCCGCGTCGTTCGGCAGGCAGATCGTCAGCGCCGAGGCGTTGAGTGTCACATCGCCCACGATGGACCCGTCCGGCAACGACAGACGACCCGACGACGCGTTGAGCGTCAGCGCCATGGCCAGTGGCAGCGGCGTCTCGGCTGCGGCCAGGTCGATGGTGACATCGGAGGCATTGAAGCGGCCGTCGACCCGGGCCACCGGGCCCGCGCCCAGGTCGACCGTGCCGTCGGCGGCGTTGAGCTGCGCATCCACGGTCAGCGCCACGCCCGCAGGCAGCTCCACACGCAGTCGTTGCGCGTCTGCTGACTGAACACGAAGAACTCCTCGACCTGCCTGCCACCGCTGATGGTCAGGCTGGCAGCGTCCGCGCTGATGACGGGTGGCTGGTCCGGTGAGTGCTCAGCGCTCACGCTCCACTCCGGGCCGCTCCCGCGCGTCACGTCCAGCTCGCCGCAGGAGAGCTCCAGATCAAGACGGAAGTCGGCCCCGGCTGCCGTGCCACTCTGCGTCGGTCGTGACACCCTCGCCGCTGCCGATGCTGATGCAGGCGCTGCTGATGCCGGAGATGCCGCCGGCCATGAGCGCGCCGAACATGAGCCCGAACGTGGCGGCCACCAGGGCGCCGCCGAGCCAGGCGATGGGCGTCCAGCGCAGGATGAGCCCAAGGCCGATGCCGACGAGGATGAGTGGCCAGACGCGCCACAGGTCGCCGGCGATGCCCGAATCCGCCCAGCCCTGCTGGACCGCCAGCGGCACGCCACCGAGCGCGATGAGGAAGACGCCCCAGTTGAGCAGACTTCGGTTGATGCGCATGACGGCGACAGTCTAGCGCGAACTGGCCGCGTATTCCAGCGCGACTTCGGGGCCGGGGCTCCTCAGCTCGGCGCAGGCAGGTCACGACGGGGGAAGGTGTACCACGCGAGCAGCACGAAGACGCCCGCGAAGAGCAGCAGGATGAGCGCATCACTCGCAGCCAGCCCGGAGGCGAGGATCTCCTGCGCCTTGAGCAGGTTGAACATCGAGTAGTCCCCCAGCCACTTCGCGTCCGGCCAGATCGAACCGATGGCCCAGGCGAGGTAGTTGAGCAGGATGAAGACGGCCGGGATGCCGATGGCCGGGCCAGCGCGATCGGACAACACCGACACGGCGAAGGTCAGCGACATGAACCCCACGAACAGGAGGCTGCCCGCCAGCCACAACTGGACCAGGTTCGGGAGGTCGAGCTCGTGACCCAGCCCGATGAGGTAGGTCGTGAGCAGCGATGGTGAGGACCAGGGTCGCCAGCAGCGTGGCCACGAAGACGAGCCCCGCGACGTAGAGCGTGGCCAGGTGCCCGCGCCGGGAGATCGGCCGCGACAGCGTCACCTCCAGCGTGCCGCGGTCTCGTTCGCCGGCGATGGCCAGCGCCGGGAAGGCGACGGCCATGATGCCCACCAGCAGCAGCGTGAACGGATGCGTGAAGCCGAGGGCCACGCTGCCGGTCAGGCTGAAGAGGTCGCCCCCACCGAAGTTGGAGAACTGGCGCAGCAGGGGCACGGACTCCACGAACGCCCCGACCTCCTGGCCGAAGGCCTTGAACATCACCGGCATGATCACGCCCATGAGCACGAGCCCGGCGCCGATGACCAGCAGCTTCACGAGGTTGGACGCGAACGTGTAGCGGAGCAGCGGCCCGTTCATGGCGCGTCACTTCGGCTGACCGCGGCCTCGCGGCCTGGGGTCTGCTCGACCTCCCCGGCCTCTTCTGTCTCTTCGGCGTAGTACTCCATGAAGGCCTCTTCGAGGCGCGCCGGCTCGATGAGCAGGTCACGCAGATGCCGACACCCTGGAGCGCCGCGACCAGCGGCATGGGGTCGCCCTCCAGCTGGCAGGTCAGGACGTCCTCGCTGATCTCGACGTCGCTGATACCCGGCACCCTGGACAGATCCGGGGCTGCGCCGTCTAGGCGCAGCTCGACACGACGCCGGTGGCGGCGGAGCAGCTCCCCGACATCGGACAGCGCGACCAGCTCCCCCTGGCGCACGATGGCCACGCGGTCGCAGACGCGCTCGACTTCCGAGAGGATGTGCGACGAGAAGAAGACCGTGCGGCCGGCCGCCTTGCGGTCCTCGAGGATCTCGTAGAAGGAGCGCTGCATGAGCGGGTCCAGCCCCTCGGTGGGCTCGTCGAGGATGGCCAGCTCCGGGTCGTGCTGCAAGGCCTGGATGATGCCGACCTTCTGGCGCATGCCGCGCGAGTAGTCGCGGATCTGCCGACGCAGGTCGCGAGCACTGAGCTCCAGGCGCTCGACGAGCTCGTCACGGAGCGGGGCCGGCTGTCCGTAGAGCGACGACAGGTAGCGCAACTGCTCGGCGCCGGTCATGCTGTCGTAGCAGCGCGATGCCGCCAGGGAGGTAGCCGGTGCGGCGCCGGATCTCCTCGCTGTCGGTGGCGATGTCGCGGTCCAGCACCCGGCCACCCCCGGAGGTGGGATGCAGGAACCCGAGCAGCAGGCGGATGGTCGTGGACTTGCCGGCACCGTTGGGCCCCAGGAAGCCGAAGATCTCCGCCTCGCGCACCTCGATGGAGAGGTCGTGCAGGGCGCGCACCTCGCCGCGGCGCTGCCATGGGCGCCCGTGTCCGGCGTACGTCTTGGTCAGGGACTCGGTGACGATGGCAGCCATCAGGCCGGCCCGGCGCGTCCTCCTCGCCCGCCCGATGCCCGGCTGCGGACCAGGCGCCAGCCGAGCGGCAGCAGACCGGCTGCGACCAGCAGCTTGGCGACGTCCCCGGGCAGGAATGGCCACAGGCCGAAAGCCGAGCGCCTCGGCCATCCCCAGGTCAGCCGCCAGGGCCAGCCAGGTCACGCCGAACGCATAGATGATGGCGCTGCCCAGGGCCATGGCAGCGACCGAGCCACCGATGCGCCGGTCCCAGCCCTGTTCGGACAACCGACCCACCACGAACGAGGCGACCAGGAAGCCCACCAGGTAGCCGCCGGTGGCACCGAGCACGACGCGTCCGCCCTCCAGGCTCACGATGGTCTCCAGCCCGGAGCGGTGCACGCCATCGGCAGCGGCCGCGAAGACCGGCAGGCCGACGACGCCGATGAGCAGGTACAGACCAGTGGCTGCGACACCGCGTCGTGCTCCCAGCAGCGCGCCGGTGAAGAGGACCCCGAAGGTCTGCAGCGTCAGCGGCACGTACTCGTTGACCGGCACCCAGAGCTGTCCGAGCTGGATGGCCGGCACGGCGAACGAGACGTAGGCGCCCAGGATGAGCAGGGCCGTGCCCGCGAGGATGAGCACGGCGTCGCGAGCCCAGGCAGGTGCGCGCTCGACCAGGATGGCTGGGACGAGCAGCGTCGCCCAGGGTCAGCCCGGGCGTCGTCCGTGGGTCGGCGTGTGCAGCGATGTTCATCGCCGCGGATGGTAGCAGGGCGCCCGGCGCCGGCGGACAGGCCGGCCGGGCGTAGACTCGGAGGATGAGACGCCGCTGGCCCTGGATCGCGGGCATCCTCCTCGCCGTCCTGCTGATCATCGCCGTCGCTGGGCTCTGGTGGCTCAGCGACCTGGCCGACCCGATGCCGGAGGCCGAGGTGGCCCTGGCATCGGATGAGGCGGTCACCATCACCACGGACGGCCACCTGGTCTTCCAGCCGGCCGATGCTGCCAGCACCGGCTTCATCTTCTACCCCGGCGGACGCGTCTCGCCCGAGGCCTACGCACCGCCGCTGCGAGCCATCGCCGAGGCTGGCTATCTCTCGGTCATCGTGCCCGTGCCCTTCGGCCTGGCCATCCTGGACCCCAACGCTGCCGACGGTGTCATCGAGGCGCCACCCGGAGATCGATCGCTGGGTCATCGGCGGTCACTCCCTCGGCGGCGCGATGGCAGCCCAGTATGCCGATGGGCATGCGGACACCATCGGCGGCCTTGCCCTGTGGGCGGCCTTCCCGGCTGCTGGGACGGATCTCAGCGACACGGATCTCGTCACGACCTCCGTGTACGCCACCGAGGACGGCCTCGCCACGGTGGACGAGATCGAAGCCTCGGCCGCACAGTTGCCGACGGACACGACGTTCGTGGGGATCGAGGGCGGCAACCACGCCGGGTTCGGCTGGTACGGCCCCCAGGATGGTGACGGCGAAGCGACCGTCTCACGCGAGCAGCAGCAGGCCCAGACGATCGCGGCGACCGTGGCTGTGCTGGAGGCAGTCGCCGCCGGATAGGCCTCAGGGACCGTCGTCGCGGATGGTGTCCCCGAGCGCGAGGGTCAGCGAGCCAGCGTTCAGCTCCACGATCTCGACCTCGAAGCGATGCTCGCCCGGCGTCAGGGGATGCCCGGCGACGTGGAAGGTGACCACCTCCCCGCGTCGGAAGGAGACCGGAGCGAACCTCGTGACGTCGACGGCCCGGTGGATGCGGTCCTCGCCCTCGCGCGTGGCGGTCACCGAGGCCGGGTCGACGACGACCCCGTCGACGCTGATTCGGCCGATGCCCACGAGCGTGCCGTCGCCGATACCGTTGCGTGCCTGGAGGCGGAACCCATCGCCCTCGCGCTGCAGGCTGCCGCTGACGTAGAACTGGCGGACCAGGAAGTCGGGGACGCGCATCGCCGCAGCCTACCGGCTCAGGGTCCGGCGCGCATGCACTCCCGCGACAGCGGCCGCTGGACAGGTGAGCCGGACTGCGGCCCACGTGTCCGGCATCAGGGGGCCGAACAGCCCTATCAACTGCGGCCGGCCACGATCGACATTCGAGCCACATGAGCGACACGATGGTGGCCTCGGTCCAGGCGCACCTGGGCGCGCTCGTCGACGGCTACCCTGACCGCCACGTCGGGGGCGCCGGCAACGAGAGCGCCACGAGGTATGTCGAAGACGTGCTGCGGCGACTCGGCTGGCGGGTGGTCGCCACACCCTTCGAGGCGCTCGACTGGGAGCATGGTCCTGCCCGCCTGGCCGTCGAGGGCCGGGAGTTCGTGGTCCACCCCGGTCCGTACACTCCGCCGCTCGATGCCGAGGCGCCCCTGGCGGCCGTCGATACGCTCGCAGCCCTGGAGCAGGCCGACATCACCGACCGCATCGTCCTGCTCTACGGCGACATCGCCGCGCGACCAGCTCTTCCCCAGGTCCTTCGACTTCGTCGCCGCCCCCGAGCACCGTCACATCTATGCGCTCCTCGAGGCGAAGCGTCCGCTGGCGGTCATCAGCGCCACGGGCCGCGGCTCGGGGATGGCCGGAGCGCCTCTACCCGTACCCGCTCATCGAGGATGGCGACTTCGACATCCCCAATGCCTACACCACCGATGCCACCGGGACAGCCCTGCTCGCCGATGTCGGGAAGCTGGCCCACCTGACGCTCCGCGCGCGACGGTTCGCGGTCACCGGCACGGCAGCTCATCGCGCGACGCGGCCCCCGTGAGGCACCACGCGTCGTGGTCATGGCCCACATCGACTCCAAGGAGGGCTCGCCTGGGGCCGTCGACAACGCCACCGGCGTGGCGTCTCTCCTCGCCGTCGCGGAAGAGCTGGCCGAGTACGACTTCCCCTACTGCCTGGAGATCGTGCCCATGAACGGCGAGGACCACTATGCGCGCCAATGGCGAGCACCTCTTCGTGGCGGCCAACGAGGGCCGTTGGCAGGAGATCGTGCTGGCCATCAACCTCGATGCCGTGGGGGGCCGCGGTGCCGGCACCGCGGTGTCGCTCTACGGTTGCTGCGAGGATGTCTCCGCCATCATCAGGCGCGTGATGCGGCGCCACCCGGGGACATCGATCGGTGAACCCTGGTACGAGAGCGACCACAGCATCGTGGCCATGCATGGCCGCCCGGCGGTGGCCCTGACCTCCACCACGTTCCGGGAGCTCTGCGCCACGGTCACGCATACCGAACGCGACACGCTCGACGTCGTGGACCCGGAGCGCGTCGCTGCCGCGGCGCGCTTCGTGGCAGACGTGATCCGCTCGCTCCCGGCAGCTGGGGGTGTGCTGGCCTGATGACGGACCTCTTCCGCATCCTGGTGGTCATCTTCCTGGCCATGCACGGCATCGGCCACGTCATCTGGTTCCTGGGCGCGTGGACACGGCTCAGGGTGGGGATGAGGGATGGACCCTGAATCCTGCCCGGGAATGTCACGATCAAGAGCCCGCTCGGCAAGGCCTGGGGACTCCTGGCGCTGGCGGCGCTGATCATCTTCGTGGCCGCGGCCGTCGCTCTCCTCGGTCAGGATCCCGCCTGGAGGCCCACCACCAGCATCGGTGTGATCGTCTCGTTCATCGCCGTCGTGCCATGGTTGCGGCAGTCACCCGGCACCACGCCCATCAACGCCATCATCGCCAACCTGGTGCTGATGTTCCTGCTGGCACTGCCTCTCAGCGTGGAGCTGAGCGCCGGCGCGTAGGCTCCGCCTGGGCTAGGGGCCACGGTGCGGCCATCTCGTCATCGCCCCAGAACGGGTACACTCCGTCCGCTCGCTGCTCCCGCGCCCACGGCGCGGTGGAGCACGGTGCAATGGTGGCCATAGCTCAATCGGCAGAGCATCGGATTGTGGCTCCGAAGGTTACGGGTTCAAGCCCCGTTGGCCACCCCACCTCCCCTCGTGGATGAGCGGCATGTAGCGGCACGGAGCGGCACCAGGATCGCTGCGGATCCTCGTGGCGCCGTTCAGAAATCAGGGTGCCCGTGTTGTGGACGCCCCCGCCGCGACCCATGCCGTACTCCCCGGCGGAGCGGCGGATGACCTGCACATTGGCGAGGGTCAGATGACCCCGGTTGAGGATGCCGCCCCCGTTCCCGGTCATCACCCGAGCGGCTGGGGTGTGGCCCCCGGTGGCCCGGTAGGGCACGAGGACCTTGCCGCGCAGGACGATGAGCCCCGCCATCCTGACCCTGGCTCTGGCCTCGACCGTCACGACCCGTGTCTTCCCGGCTCCCGAGAGCGTGGGCTTGCCCGAGCTCTCGGTCCTCTCCCCGACGATGACCAGATCCTTGTCGATGACCGTGGTGCCACGACAGATGCCCCTGACGGTCAGACGGTCGCCCCGTCGCGCGGCATCGACGGCCTGCTGGAGCGTCGCGTAGCCCCTCCCCGTATCGGCGTTCCTCACCCGGCACGCCTTCGCCAAGGCCCCAGCAGCCGGGCTGGCCTCCAGCGTCAGGATGAGGACGAGGACGAGGGCTGTCGCGACCAGCAGCCGCAGCCAGCCGTGGGTGTCGAGGTGGTGGGTGCCCGTGTCGGTGGACATCGCCTGCTCTCCTCCGCCATGCACCGGGCCCCGGGGCTACGTCGCTGGTCAGTGACCCTCCTTCGAGGCGACGCGGTAGAGCCACCTCGCCACGAGCAGCGGCAGGATCACGAGGATGGCGAGGGCTACCTGCCGGTCCAATCAGCAGGACCGAGCCCAGGCCACGGTCCGGCCTGTTGCTCTCGGCCTCCAGCCTCCTGCGCCGGTCACCCCACGAGGACAGCCACGCCTTCCGGTCGCCAGCCTTGATGAGCCGGTCCAGCTCGTCGAGCGACCGACCATCCCACGCCGCCAGGGCGGCGCTGTCGGACCCACCCTGCTGCTCCATCACGTGTCCAGGACGACCGGAGAGGTCCCCTCCGGACAGGGATTCGCGACCGTGGCGGTGGCCAGCGTGACGGTGTCCGGCCTGTCCGCGTTCCTGACCTTCATGCGGACGTAGAGCGGGGCGCTCGGTGGTGCTGCGACCGGGCTACACGCGCCCACGCCGAAGAGGAGGGCCCGCACCTTGCCGGGGCGGACCGCCCAGTTGAACCGCTCCTGCTTGAGGACGGCATCGGGACCACCCGGGATGTCCTGGACGAGCGACAGCGTGGCGCTGCCCGCCTGCCGCGTCTCGCAGTCGCGGATGACCCCGCCCGAGAACAGTGGCATGACCCCGCCAGCATCGACCGACCTCAGCGGGAGCACCCGGACGGTGCAGCCCCACTTCTCCACCTTGCGCGGGACCTTGGCATCGGCCTCCGTCGGGAGGACGACCCCGATGGCCAGGATGAGCGTGACGACAGCGATGATGCCTCGCATCGGACTGCCCCCCTTCGTGCCTCCATCATCCGCGCCGGGACCGGAGGTTCAAGTGTCGAACGGCCTCCCATCCCCGACCCCCACCCCTCCGCCATCTCGCTCGCGTAGGGCTCCCCCAGCGCCTTTCAGCGCAGCCCGGACCGCCTCTTGTGGCGTGCCCCCGACGGGCCGATGTCACGAGAGTCTTCCGCGAGGTCGGCGGTCGCCTTGTGGCGCCCGTCGCGTTCGTGGACGGTGACATCGACCCAGATGGCGAGGCCGGGGTGGGTGACGCGGAGCTGATGGGAAGGGCCGACCATCATGTCGTGGGTCGCGTGAAGTTGAGGATGTCATCGACGCGCTCCCGCAGGACGAAGCGGCTGTTCTCGATGATGAGCGGGAGCGTGTCGTCGGGGTCGCCGTGTTCCACCCACACCGAGAGGACGCCGGATGGCTTCAGGACGCGGTCCAGCTCGGCAAGCACGCCGTGCCTGTCCCCGATGCTCGCGATGGCGTCGTAGAGGAGGACGACATCGACGCTGCCGGACGCCACGCCCGTGTCTCGGTCGGACACGATGGCCGTGACGTTGGCGACCCCCGCCCCTCGGGCACGGTCGCGGACCATGACGGCGGCGGCTGGCTGGATGTCCACCGCGTAGACATGGCCGTCGGGGCCCACGATCCCTGCGACGGGGATGGTGTAGTGACCGGGTCCGCAGCCATAGTCGAGGACGACCTGTCCCGGCTCGACGCCCGATGCCCTGACGCGCTGTTCGACTTGCGGCCCCCGGCGGCTCAGCAGAAGCCACCACGACATCAGTCGGAACCCGAACCGAGAGGCCAGTCCCGGTCGCTTCGTCAACGTCTCCGCCATCCTCTCCCCCTGTCCGTCCGGATCAGCAGCAGGGTACCTCCACGACGTTGGCGACGACCAGACTGCCAACCACTGGGAGGCGCTACGACCCTCTTCCAGCCTGCCTCACGGCGGCTATCCGGCAGCCGATCACGCTCGCCCGCCGATGGTCATCGAGCGGCGCTCACCCGAGCGACGTGATCCGCTCGGCGTTCTCCCGCCCCATCCGGTAGCGCCGCTGGCTCCCCTTCCCTTCCTGTTCGTAGGGCAGCGGACCTGACTGCCCATCGCGGCCCCGCCAACGTCTGGGGAGGGTGCTGAGGACGCCGGCCAGCTCATGCACCCCAAGGCCCAGCTCCGCCCTGACGGCGTCCCGCCGAGCGGGATCGGGGTCCTCGTCCAGCATCCAGCGTGGCTGTGCGAGGGTCCATCCAGATGTCGAAGGGCAGGTGGAACTCCTCGTCGAGCTCGATCTGCCATTGGTCCACGAGCGAGCCCGGTGAGACGATGAGGCAGCGCCGCAACGAGCCCCGCACGAGCAGCTCCCGGATGAGCAGGCCCGTCATGATCGTCTTGCCGGCTCCGGGGTCATCGGCGAGGAGGAAGCGCAGCGGCATGCGCGGCAGCATCTCTTCGTGGACGGCGGTGATCTGGTGCGGCAGGGCCTCGACCGAGGCCGTCGTCACCGCCAGGTACGGGTCGAAGAGGTAGGCGAGGTCGATGCGCTTGGCCTCCGCAGCCAGGCGGAAGAGGGCCCCGTCGCCGTCGAAGGACCACGGACGCGATGCAGGCCACGAGGGCCGTACGCCGCATGGTGGGACCTCCCCCCTGTGGTCGACCAGCGGCGGCCATCACACCGCTCCGGTGTGCACCATCCTGACATCGGATGCCACGCCGCGGGAGGTGGCAACGGGAAGCAGATACGCTCCGCCTCGTGACACCGGTCGGGTCGCACCTCGTTCCCTGGCGCGGCCACCGGCTCCGCGCTCGCCAGGATGATCCGCACCTCGGCCCGCACACGCCCAATGGTGCCGTCATCCGCAGCGCCATCGAGCTGGGGAACGATGTCGAGGGCCTCCGGCTCGTCCTGGTGACGGCGGTCCGGTGACCACAACTCCGTCAGGGTGGGCAGGAACGCGGTGAGACGATGTCGCCCCGCACGAAGGCATCGAGCCGGTTGGCCCCACCCATGGAGTGGGCGTGTTCGCTGTTGAGCCGGAGATCGTCGCCCCAGTTTCGGCATGACGCGTCATCGACCGTGAGCCGCTCGCAACGTCCTGCCGCGCGTATCGACCCCGTGCTGCTCGTGTGTGGCGATCGGGACGCGTGCTACGACAAGGCCATCCACGAGGAGATCGCCCGGCTCATCCCCGACTGCACACTGCGGATGTACGCGGGCCAGGGGCATGCTTGGGTCATGATCCGACACGCGCCTCGCCGCGGACGGGCTCGACTTCGTGGCTCGGTACCCGAGGAGGGAGACCGAGGCACCAGTGGCCGCGATGTCCTGACCACACGTCGTGACTTCCGCCGCTTGCACCCCGTGCTACTCCTGTGACGTCATGCCAGCAGGTTGCCCTCGACAATTCGGTCAACGACATACGAGTGCGAACGTCCCTGGAGGCCCGCACCGCGAGGGGCGGGCCTCTCGTGTCGGACGGAGCTCGCGGCGCAAGGCCGCGTTCATGACATCCGCCTCTTGAACCCAATGGCAGCCCCACGGCACCTTGTCCAGGAAGCGGGGGCCGTGAAGTCCGACTTGAGTACGTTGGCCGCCTGAGTCGCTCCGAGCCACTGGCGGACCCGACCCGCGCATCAGAGAGGAGCAGATCTTCCATGCGCACGCTCGGCGTGACTGTCATCAGCGTGGTCCTGCTGGCAGGCGTCGGCCATCGGGGTCGCGGCGCAGGAAGGGACCCACCCGACCACGACCGATGAGTTGCTCTCGGGCATGGTGACCGAGGAGGTCGAGCCGGGGGTGCTGCGGATCCGGAACGACGGATACCGCGACCTGTGGCACCGCGACAGGGGGTTCGATCCCTTCAAGTCCGACGCGATCGTCGTGGGTACCACCGGAGTTGTCTGGCGCATCGCGCCTCCTCACCGCTTCCACCGACTCGGTGAGCAGGCGATGTGGAGGTTCGACCCCGACGTGATGCTCATGAGCCAGTTCGACACCGAGGCGGGTCCCGATGGCCGGCTGTGGACCGAAGCGTATGGGGGCCTCCGCGTGTTCGATGGTGAAGACTGGTCCGATGGCGGCATCGACGGCGAGGAGGGCGTGGTCGGGGGTGACGGCACCGTGTGGGCCATCGGCGAGGAGCGCCTCGTGGGGACGCTCCCGGGCGGTGAGGGCTTCGTCACGAGCGGTTGGTCTGACGTGTACGACGGTGAGGTCTTCTCCAGGCTTGCGGTGAGCGACGGTGGCGAGGCGTGGCTCGTGGGGTGGTCGCAGGAGGGAGACGATGCTCGTCCCCACGTTCCTGCGCTTCGACGGCAGCGCCTGGCACGTCGTGCCTGCGCCCGATGACCGCGACCGGCGTGGTGAGCCCTTCTGGCAGTTCTTCGATGTCGGACCGGACGGCACGTTGTGGACCGCGGGCACCTCATCCCCATCCCATCACAGCCTCGCCCGCTTCGATGGCTCCGGCTGGACCGTCTTCACCGAGGCCGATGGCGTCGGGCGATGGGGCGCGCCGCGTGTGCACACCTTCGGGGGGCCTGCTGACTTCGTCCAGATCGCGGTCGCTCCTGACGGAAGCGCCTGGGTGAACGCGGCGAACGACCAAGGCGGCTGTGATGGCCTGGCCCGCTTCGACGGCCAGACCTGGACCCCGTACCTGGCGGGGCGATGCATCTCGGACTTCGATATCGCCCCCGACGGCAGCGTCTGGGTGGTAGCGCGGTCGCCGGACGGCTCGTCGGGGGTCAACACCTACGTCATCACGCCCGCAGGCCGCGGCGGTCACCGGGTAGGGTCGCGGCCACCGTTCGCGGCAGCAGGCGGACCCCCGAGGGACGGGCCTCCTCATGAGTTGGAGATCGTTCGCGGCGTAGTCATGACCTCCGCCTCTTGAACCCCGTGGTAGCGATGTGGCGTCATACGCGGCAGAGCGGGAGGCACCGAGGCCCGGCCCACGTCCTGGCCGCCGGGATCGCGCCGAGCCACTGGCCCGCGCGGAGCAATGGGGAAGAGGGTCATGCGCATGTTGCGGCTGTCCGGGGTCGGGGCGGTCATGCTGACGCTGCTCGCTGGCACGGGGGTGGCGACCGGGCCCGCCCCAGCGCGAGCGGCTGACGCCGACCAACCCGTCTTCGAGACACCGGGCGTCGGGCCTGGGCTGATCGTCGGGGATGAGGCCAGGCAGGAGTTCGAGGGACTCCGGGACGACGGCGTGGTCAGCTTCACCGATTTCGAGGACGTCCCCACGGGCCTCCATAGGCGCCTGGACGTGCGCGGCCCCGGCGGGGACTTCAAGATCGGGCTGCGCACCACGCTGATGCGCTGGCCCTGGCCACCCCGACACCCGAAGGGCGCGCCGGTCGCCATGCTGCCCTACGACTTCGTCACCGAGCCGGCCAACCACCGCCTCATGGGCGTGACGGTCGCCGACCTCGGCGAGGGCAGGTCCAGGTACGTCCCCGACGGTCAGTCCCGGTTCGAGCTGACCATCGACCCGCCGGCGAGCCACGTCGGCCTGTTCAGGCCGTGGAACACCTACTCGGTGACGAACCTCTACAGGACGGACGGGACGCTCCTGGAGTCACACCGGAACACGACCAACCACGAGTTCGTCGCCTACGTCGCCGCGACGCCCGAGGACCGTGTCGGCCGCATCATGTTCGACGGCATCGCCGAGCAGCCCGACGACGAGACCAACCGCCTCTTCCAGGTCGGCCAGGTCGACGACCTGTACCTGGGCAACGGACCCGCCGGGGCCAGCGATGCCAGCGCCGTGCTGCCGCCGCTCGACCCGCGCATCGGTGTCACCGAGGCTGGTGCTCCACCCGGCCCGACAGATCGCGATGTGACGACGGATGGGTCGGCTGACGCCGGGTCCAGCCGCTTGGCCAGAGCAGGTTCTCTCCCGAGAAGGCTACCTGGCGGTCAGCAAGCTCCTGTGGGCTATCGCGCTCGACGAGCAGGTGTCGGAGGACACGCGAGCTGAGGCGCTGTCCCTGGGCTTCCTGCTGTATCTCCTGATGTCACCCGATGCGCCGGCGCAGGACGCCTCGCCCGTCGATCTCGACGCACCCGACGACACACCCGTCGAGCCGCCGCAGTTGGACGACGCCATGGCCGGGTCGGATGACCTGTCTGACGGTCCGCCAGGGGACGCTGCCCTCGGGGGCCGGCTTTCACGTTCATGGGCGATGCCACCGAAGCTGAACCGCCGGAGCAGACGAAGCGGATGCAGGACCAGGGGCGCGCGTGGGTCCAGCTCCCGGCAGCAGCGACCATCACGAGGCCCGATGAGCAGGAGCGCGTCCTCAAGACGGCGACCTGGTACCAGGTGAAGCTCGACCCCGTTGGCACGCAGGTGTTCTACGACAAGAAGGGCAAGCTCCTGGGCCGGAACCTGAGCCCCGACCCCGTCCAGGTGCGGGTGTGGGTACCGAAGGAGGAGAAGCCGTAGACCGGCCAAGGCAGAACCCGGCAGGCCCATCTCGTGAGGGGCGAGCGTCGCTTCCTGTCAGCGGTGTGACGCCGGCGCGGCATCAGAGCGTCGGTGACCAGCCGAGCGTCATGATCCATCCGTCCATGCGGTCTCGACGCCGAGGCGGAACCGCTCGGCGAGCTGCCTCGGGATACGCCCCGCCTCCTCGGCTGGCCAGCATCGGCGCGAGGGATCAGGCCCGGACGCGTGGCCCGGGACCTTGGGCCCTCAGGAACCGTCTTGTGCTGGTACTGGCGGGGGCGGAGACGAGCGCACGACCGACTCGTGCCGGCGTGCCGCATTCCGTTTCACGTAGTCGGCACGGATCTCGGCGCTTTCTCGCTGCTCGCGCTGCCGCAGGGAACGACGCTGCCGTTCGGCGTCTTCCAGGTGGTCGAGGAATGATCCCATCACGTCCATGGTACTCCCCCGCGCGTCTTGACCCTCCCGGTTGCCCGCCCGCCGCTGCTATCTTCGAACCAGACTCGCGTGCACGGAGACCGGGTGACGCCTCGACGAACCGCCAGCACGATGATCGCCGTGGTGATCCTGGCGTCGGCATGTGCGTCGTCTGCCGTTCCTCCCGGGCTCGGTCCAGCCCTCGCCTCGGACGTCTGCGACAGCCCCGGCGGCGACGACGCAGAGGACGGTGCCGGTCCTCGGGTTCGAGGCGTTCGTCGACGGGGTCGCGCGAGACGATGCTCTCCCGGTTCCCCGAGGACGTCACCGACCTGGGGCTCTCGACGCTGCTGGGACAGCACGATGATCGCCTCAACGACCTGTCCCGTGCCTACCGCCTGGAGACGGCACAGCTGGCGCAGGACGCGCTCCACGAGATGGCCGCCATCGACGTCGACGCGCTGACGCCCGACCAACGCATCACGTTCGCCGTCACCGAGTGGCACCTCGCCGACATCGTCACGATGGCCGAGCACCTCGAGCACGAGTACGCCGTCGACTACATCTCGGGTGCCCACGCCACCTTCCCCGAGTTCATGGCCGATATCCACCCCATCACGAACGTCGCCCAGGCGGACGCGTACGTCGAGCGGCTGCGCGCGCTCAGCCATCCAGCTGCGACAGGTCGCGGAGAACCTCGCTCGTTCCGAGCAGGCGGGCAACCTGCCGACCGAGACGGGCATCCGCATCGCTGCGTGGCAGATCGACCAGCAGCTCATGGCACCCGCGGCCCATCCCCTCGTTACCGACCTCGAAGAGCGCCTGGCGTCGCTCGGTCTGTCCGACGCGGAGCGCGACCGGATCGTCCGCGAGGCACGGGCAGCGGTCCAGGACGAGATGCTCCCGGCCTACCGGGACCTGCTGGACGCCGTCATCGCCACAGCCACCCGACCCGACAGCACGCCGGGCGTCCTCCACCACCCGGACGGAGCGGCGTTCTACGCAGCCGTCCTGCGCCACCACACGACGACGTCGCTGACACCGCAGGAGGTCCACGCCATCGGCCTCGAGCAGGTGAGTCGCCTGCGACGCGAACTCTCCGATGTGCTGACCGCAGCCGGCTTCGATGTCGAACGCCTGGGGTTCGCCGGGGCGATCGCCGCGTCGAGAGCGGCAGCGGGTTCCATCGCGCTCCGTTCCGATGACGACCGCAGCGCCCTGCTCCAGTCCACGCAGCATTTCATCGCTGCAGCCGCGGATGCGTTCGATGGTCTGTTCACGAGGACACCGTCCTCGCCCATCGAGGTGCAGCGCCCACGACCAGGGCGCGAGAGTGGTTCCGGTGCGTACTACCGGCCGCCGCCCGTCATCGGGGAGCGGCCCGGGATCTACTACCTCAGCCTGGGCGGCGATGCGTTCGAGATGCAGACGTACGCCACCACCAACTACCACGAGGCCATCCCCGGCCATCACTTCCAGATCGCGCTCCAGCGCCGGTCCAGCGACCTGCCCCTCATGCAGCGCTCGCTCACATTCACCGGCTTCGCCGAGGGCTGGGCCCTCTACGCCGAGCGGCTGGCCTTCGAAGCCGGCCGCTACGCTGATGATCCCCAGGGCAACATCGGACGGCTCAGGATGGAACTCCTGAGGGCAGCGCGGGCCGTCGTCGACACCGGCATCCACGCGCTCGGCTGGTCCAGGACTGAAGCGGTCGCCTACCTCACCGACCTTGGCTTCCCCGACTCCCAGGCAGCAGCCGAGGTCGACCGGTACATCGTCTGGCCAGGCCAGGCACCGTCGTACCTCATCGGCATGCTCGAGATCCTTCGCCTTCGGACAGAGACAGCGTCCGCCCTGGGCGCGCAGTTCGATCTGGCTGCCTTCCACGATGCGATCCTGCGGCATGGGTCGGTCCCGGTCGAGGTCCTGGACCAGGTCGTGGCTGACTACATCGACGCGGCGTCATGACCCTGGTCTGGACCCGACCAGGGCGTGCCTGGCTGCGAACCCCGATCCCGGATGGCGGATCCCTATCGCCCGATGCCACGCACCCGCGTCGGTGTCCCTTGCTATCGTGGTCAGGCTGAGCGACACCGCTACCGGGAGGAAGCGACATGAGCAGCACCACGGTCGGGGCGTACCTCATCGGCCGGCTGGCCGAGTTGGGCGTGCGGCACGTCTTCGGCATCCCCGGCGACTACGTGCTGGGGTTCTATGACCAGCTGGAGCGATCCGAGCTCGCGGTCATCAACTGCGCGGACGAGCAAGGGGCTGGATACGCCGCCGACGCCTATGCCCGCGTCAACGGCATCGGTGCCCTGTGCGTGACCTATGGCGTCGGCGGCCTCAAGGTCGTGAACACGACGGCACAGGCGTTCGCCGAGCGATCGCCCGTGATCGTCATCAGCGGCGGGCCGGGGATGAGCGAGCGGCGCCGCGAACCCCTCCTCCACCACAAGATCCGCAGCTTCGAGAGCCAGCTCAACGTCTTCCGCGAGGTCACCTGCGCGGCGACGATCGTCGCCGATGCCGACTCCGCCCAGCGTGAGATCGACCGCACCCTGGCCGCTTGCCTGCGGCACAGCCGCCCGGTGTACCTGGAGCTGCCGCGAGACCTCGTGGGCACTCGCATCGAGGTCAAGGCGCGCCAGGAGGAGGCCGTTACGCGCGACGTGGCTGCACTGCAGGAAGCGCTGGCCGAGACGACCGAGCTGGTCGCGGCGGCGAAGCAGCCGGTCATCATCGCCGGCGAAGAACTGGCGCGCTTTCGCATCAGCTCCCAGCTGCCCCTGCTCCTGGAGCGGTCGGGCATCCCGGTCGCCACGACCACGCTCAGCAAGTCCGTACTGGACGAGACCCATCCCCTCTTCCTGGGCGTGTACGAGGGCGCCATCGGCAACGAGATCACGCGACGCTACGTCGAGAGCAGCGACTGCCTGATCATCCTGGGCGCCAACCTCAGCGACGTCACCCTGGGCATCAACACGGCTCGGCTGGATCCGGCCGTGACCATCGCCTCGAGTGCGATGCAGACGTGGGTCCACCGTCACACCTATCCGGACGTGACGCTGGTCGACTTCGTCGGAGGGCTGGCCAGGGCGCCTGCCGCAACGCCCGGCTCGCGTCGTCCAGAACCCGATGCGGCCGGGTGCCTGGGTGCCCGAGGCCGACTCGCCCGTGACCATGGCTCGCCTGATCCTGTGCCTCAACGCCTTCATCGACGCGGAGACGACCGTCGTCGCGGACGTGGGGGATGCGCTGTTCGCATCCATCGAGCTGGTCGTGGAAGCCTGGGAGTTCATCGCCCCCGCCTACTACCTCTCGGTCGGCTTCGCGGTGCCGGGGGCTGTCGGGGTGCAGCTGGCGAACCCCAGGACGCGTCCGCTCGTCATCGTGGGCGATGGTGCCTTCCAGATGACCGGGACCGAGCTGACCACCGTGGTGCGCTACGGCCTGGACCCCATCGTCGTCCTGCTGGACAACTCCGGCTACGGCACGGAGCGACCGATGCTCGACGGCCCCTTCAACGACATCGTGCCGTGGCACTACCAGCGCATCCCCGAGGTCCTGGGGAGCGGCCGCGGCTACGAGGTCCGGACCGAGGGCGACCTTGATGCCGCCCTGGCGGCTGCGCGAGACGACCGCACCGGCTTCTCGCTGCTCCACGTGCACCTGGATCCGCACGACCTGTCGCCGACCCTGCAGCGGCTCACGGCCCTGCTTGCCGAGCACGTCCGCTAGCACACCAGGGTTTCGCGCCCAGCGAGGCCTTCAGCCGGGCAGGACATCCGGAACGGCCGAGATCGGACCTCACGCACCGTCTGGGCGGTGCTGTCCGGCCCTTGCCGCCTCGCCGCGAGCTGGAGCAACCTTCGAGGGGGACTGCTCCCTCGAGAGGGGATCGACGATCCACGCCAGGAGAGGTTGGTCGATGAACAGCACCGAGCAGGGACATGGCCTAGGGCCTGGCGGTCACTGTGTCTGCCCCCGTTGTGCCGGTCGGATACCCCACCGGCCAGGAGTCCGCTGCGAAGAGGAACGCTGCCCGGCATGTGGTGCCAAGATGCTCCGAGAGGGCTCGCAGCACCACCGACTCTGGTTGGCCAAGCATCGTCCGGCCGATGCTCCTGACGCGGAGGGGGAGGGGCAGCCATGACGCCGGCACGCGGTCCGATGCTCTGTTGCCGAACCCGGCGCGGCGGAGCCTCAGAGGCCTGCCATGCCGCAGGATGAGCGCCTGCTGATCCTGCTCCGCCACGGCGAGAGCACCTGGAACCGAGCGAACCGCTTCACAGGTTGGACCGATGTCGATCTGTCGGAGGGCGGCATCGCGGAGGGCCACGAAGCAGCGCGGCTCATCACCGAGGCCGGGCTCGACTTCGACGTCGCCTTCACCTCCGTCCTCATCCGGGCCATCCGTACCCTGTGGGTCGTGCAGGATGACTTGGCCCGGATGTGGGTGCCGATCGGCCTGACATGGCGGCTCAACGAGCGCCACTACGGCGCGCTCCAGGGTCTGCACAAGGGTGAGACCGCGACACGCTACGGCGAGGCCAAGGTACAGCGCTGGCGTCGCAGCTACGGGGTGCGTCCGCCACTGCTCGATCCCTCGGACCCGCGCTGGCCTCGTGATGACCCCCGCTACGCCGACCTCACGGACGAGGAGCTCCCGCGCGGCGAGTCCCTGGCGGACACGATCGCTCGCGTCCTACCCTACTGGCGCGAGGTCATCAGGCCGGCGCTCCGCGCTGGCCAGCGTGTCCTCGTGGTCGCCCATGGCAACAGCCTGCGTGGTCTGGTGATGCACCTCGACAGGCTCGGGAAGCGGCAGATCGCAGGCCTGACTATCCCCACGGGCATCCCGCTCGTCTATCGGCTCGACCGGGATCTTCGGGCGCTCGAGCATCACTATCTCGGGACGCCCGAAGCGCTGGCAACAGCCGTCGACCGGGTCGTCAGCCAGGGCACGGCCCTGCCTCCCGTGCCCCTGCCAGTGACCACGGCAGGGCCGGGGTCCCCGCATCACCGGTCCGAGCGCGAGGGCTGACGTCGCCCGGAGCCTCCATCGCTTCTCGATGACACCGCAGAACCGGGCCGTTGTCCTGCCCTACCATCGTCCACGCAAGCAAACCGACCACGACCAGCCGAAGGAGGGGGACCGATGAACGCTCAGCCCAAGGGACAGGTCGCCACCGCGATCGCTCGGCCACACGCGCCCGAGCTGCCGCCCATGGAGCAGCCGCCCTACGTGGCCGATCCCGGCCGTTACGACATCATCGGCTACCGCTACACCGGGGGCAGCGGCCTGCAGCTGCCCGAGATCACCCTGGGCCTGTGGCACAACTTCGGCGACGACGTGCCCTTCGCCAACCAGCGTGCCCTGGTGCGCCGGGCCTTCGATCTGGGTGTCACCCAGTTCGACCTGGCCAACAACTACGGCCCGCCGTACGGCTCGGCAGAGGAGAACTTCGGGCGCATCCTTGGCAAGGACCTGCGGCCCTACCGTCACGAGCTGGTCATCACCACCAAGGCCGGATGGGACATGTGGTCGGGCCCCTACGGCTTCCTGGGCTCGCGCAAGTACCTCCTCGCCTCGCTGGACGACAGCCTCGCGCGCATGGGCCTCGACTACGTGGACATCTTCTACTCGCACCGCTTCGACCCCGACACGCCGCTCGCGGAGACGATGGGCGCGCTCCACACCGCGGTCCAGCAGGGCAAGGCGCGCTACGTGGGCATCAGCTCCTACTCACCGGCTCGCACGGCTGAGGCCATCGCCATCCTGCGGCAGCTGGGCACGCCGCTGCTCATCCACCAGCCCAACTACTCGATGTTCAACCGCTGGATCGAGGAGGGCTTGCTGGATGTGCTCGGTGAGGCCGGCGTGGGCTGCATCCCCTTCTCTCCCCTCGCCCAGGGCTTGCTGACGAACAGGTACCTCGAGGGCATCCCCGCCGGCAGTCGCGCCACGCAGGGCAAGTCGATGTCCGCGGACCTGCTCAGCGAAGAGACCGTAGGTCGCATCAAGGCCCTCGACGAGATCGCCCAGCGACGCGGTCAGTCCCTCGCCCAGATGGCCATCCTGTGGGTCCTGCGCGACAAGCGCGTGACCTCCGCGCTCATCGGGGCCAGCTCCATCGCTCAGCTGGAGGACAGTCTCAAGGCGCTTGACGGCACGCCCTTCAGCGATGAGGAACTGGCTGAGATCGACCGCCACGCCACGACCATCAGCGGCGTGGACCTGTGGGCTGATTCGACCCGCGGCTAGTCCCGACGCCACGGCTACTCGGCGACGCCGCGGCTACTCGGCGACGCCGCGGCTACTCGGCGACCAGGACGGGGACACCCAGCTCCTCCAGTCCTTCGATGCTCATGCCGCGGATGCGTTCCGCGATGGAGGGATCGCGGAGCGAGCCGGGGACCACGAGCAGACTGCCGCCGAAGCGTCGCAGCGCTTACGGAGCCCGTCCGCGCCCGCCGCGGTGGGGAACCAGCCACCTGCGGAGACGCCGAAGGAGGTGGCGGCCGTGATGGCAGCGGCGGTGACGCTGCGACCCTCGCGCCCGGCCACGAAGGCATCGAGGAGGCGGTCGGGCCGCGGCCGATAGTCGTCCTCGCCGCGGAGGTCGTTGTAGGGGCTGCCGAGGCTGGACTCACCGCTCCGGTCCACCACGACCAGCGGCCGCTTCTCGTCGCGGCGAACGGGCACCACCACGGCGCCGAAGGCGCTGACCATGGTGCCCGCCGCGATGACCGCCCGGTAGCACTCCGCCTCGGCCTCCAGCTTCGCGGCTGTCTGAAAGCCTGCCCGGAGTCGGCCGCCCGGGGCGACCGTCTCCACTCTACGGGTGATCCGCAGCATCGCCCGCGGATCGCTCAGGAAGGACGTCGCATCCGGGAGGCGCCCCAGATGCTCCGCCAGGCGCCGGCCCATCTCGAAGAGGCCCTCGGGGCCGGCCCCCCGTCGGATACGTCCAGTCCATGGTCATGGGGCGAGCGTGCCAGCGAAGACCTGCCAGGCGAGGATCGTCTTGGCGAACAGGCTCATGAACATGTACGTCTTCTCGCCCACGAGGTAGTCACGCCAACGCCCGATCTTGCCGTACTGCAGGATCATGGTGATGGCGAAGATGTTGAAGGAGATGAAGAGCGAGACGAAGATGACCCACACGAACGCAGGGATCTCCGCGGCGCCGGGTTCGGTCGCAGCAGACCAGAGCGCGATGCCGATGACGATCCAGGGCACGATGCCGGCGACGACACCAAAGACGTAGTGGTTCCACTGCGTCCTGGTGCGGCCCTGATTGGCCGATTCCATGGACCAGCCGAAGAGGTTCATCGCAGCGTTGACGCCGAAGATGGCCACCAGCGTGCCGATCTCCTGGGTGCCGGACAGGGTGGCGATGATGATGATCATGACGCTGGAGCTGAGCGAGTACTCGAGCCAGCGCATGGGCTGGATGCCCGCCGCCAGGCGCCGCTCATACCAGCCACGCAGCGGCCAGGCCAGCAGGAAGTGGGCGATGGCGCTCATGAACAGGAACAGCGCGACAGCAGGGCCGATGGGCAGCTCGAAGAGCGCGCGCTGCGCCGGCACGAGCGTCTCGGTAGCCGTGTCGAAGGTGAGGTAGCTGCTCACGACCGGCGAGGTGACGATGGGGTCCTTGGCGAAGGAGAGCGCCAGGATGATGAGGCCCTGGATGCCGTGCAGTGCAGCAAGCACGGCGTTCCAGCGGAACAGGTTGTTGGCCCGGTCCTGGGCCAGCGGGGCAGCCGTCACGTCGGTGACAGCAGGAGCGGCGGCGGTCACGAAGTTCCCTCCAATGCGGTGTGTCCTGGATTGGCGTACAAGGTTAGTGGATATGCTAGCGTCGGTGTCAAACCTCTGTCAATGGTCTGTCTATGGTCCGGTTGCGCCAAGGGCACCGAACGATGCGCATGATCGACGCATCGATCGTCTCTGGCGCTAAGCCCCCGGGGTCGTGATCCAGCGGAGCCTGATGAGCGATGGATCGCACATGGGCCCCGGATCGTGGCCGGAGCCGCATGACTGCAGGCCCTCCGCTCGAGCCAACGCGAGCGAATAGCCGATGTATCGAACACCGGCCCCGCGGTGGTCTGGCACGGTTCCAGCTAGCTCGTCCGCGTCACCTTGGCGATGGAACGGGGCTGCTCGGGGTCACGACCCTTGGCCATGGTCAGATGCATGGCGTGGAGCTGCCCGGGCACGATCGACACGATGGGCATCAGCCACTCGGGCAGCCCTGAGGGCAACTGCAGCGACCATGTCCCCCTGGCGCACAGCACCGGGTCATCGGAGGCGATGAGCAGGCGTGCCTCCAGCTCCCCTCCCAGCCGTTCGATGACCGCCTCCATGTCGACCGTGGTGGCGCCTCGGGGAGCGACGGTGAAGGTGGGGAAACCAGCCTCGATGAGCGCCAGCGGCCCATGGATGAAGTCGGCCGAGGAGTATGGATCAGCCAGCACGTAGGCCAGCTCCTTGAGCTTGAGTGACCACTCGCGAGCGGTGGCGTAGTGGTAGCCGCGACCGAGGACCACGCAGCGGTCCATGCTCGCCTGGTCCGCCGCGATGCGGCGGGCCTCGTCCTCAAGGTCCAGCGCCGCGGCCAGGGCGTCGGGCAGGCGGGTCAGGTCGGCCTCGGTGGCGGTATCGGACAGGCCTGCCGTGAGCATCGCCAGCACCACAAGGGTGGCGGTGTAGGTCTTGGTGGCTGCTACCGCTCGCTCCGGACCGGCGCGCAGGTCGAGGTGGTGCTCGGCGGCACTGGCCATGTCGGAGCCAGGCGTGTTGGTGATGGCCAGCGTCAGCGCGCCCTGCGCCCGCGCCGCACTGATGACCCCGACCACGTCCGGTGAGGCACCCGACTGGCTGAGGCCGATGACCAGGGCCCGGCCGTAGTCGGGTGCGGCTCCGTAGAGCGAATGCACGCTGGGCGTGGCCAGGCCGACGTTGATGCCGGCCAGGACCCCCATGGCGTACTGCGCGTAGATGGCGGCATGATCAGAGGTGCCCCGCGCCGCGATGACGACATGGCTGGGGTCGGCCGCCTTGATCGTCTCGCAGATGACCGCGACTTCGGGTGCGGCCTCGGCCAGCAGCCGGGCCACCACCTCGGGCTGCTCCCGGATCTCATCGATCAGGGCCATCGCGTCACCTCCATGCCGTGTCCTCGAGGATAGAGCCCCGGGATGTCCACCGGGAGCCGGCCGCTGACGGGAGCTCGGCCGAAGAGCACGTCGGCCGCCGCTCCGATGCTGCAGGGCACGATGGCGTACGCGCACAGGTGCGTGGTGGCGCGCGGGTAATCGGCCAGGTCATACGGGGTCCGCATGGCGACGGTGACGGTCGGCGTCCCTGCCTCGAGGACCGCCGCCGCCAGCCGCGCCTGGGCGGGCTGGACGTTGCTGGCCAGCGTGACCACGACGGCGATCTCGGCGTTCACAGCGGCTTCGCGCGCCAGGCTGATGTCCTCGTCGCCGGGCTCGGACGCGACGCGGATGTCGAGCACCTGCGGGTGGTGTCGACGGATGGCGTCAGCGAATGCCAGCGCCTCGTCGGCCGAGGAGTCGGCCGGGGTCAGCTCCCTCGGAGCAGGGGCGATGACCGCGATGCGGTCGCCGGGACGCGGACGCAGCGGCAGCAGGCCCGCATCGTCGCGGACCAGCGTGATGGCCGCCGCGGCCGCCCTCCTGGCCAGCGCCCGGTGGGCCTCGCTGCGGACCACCTCGCGCGGAGGCCACTCGAAACCCGCCAGCCAGCGTCGCAGCCGCATGATGCGCGCGTTCGATGCGCGGACACGTGCCAACGGGATGAGGCCGCGCAGGGCCGCCTGTCGCAGCCCCTCCTCGAGCCGTCGCTGGGCGGCTCGCTTCGGTGTGAGAAGGAGCAGGTCCACGCCGGCGCGCAGGGCCACGAGGCTGTCGACGACCCCCGCTGTCCCCTGCCCCACGGCCTTCATGTCCATGGCATCGGTGATGGAGACGCCCTCGAAGCCAAGCTCGCGCCGCAGCAGGTCATGCATGACCGCACGGGACACCGTGGCCGGCAGCGTCCGCTGACCCGTGATGGCCGGCAGCGCCACGTGGGCGGACATGACCATGCCCGCACCAGCCTCGAAGGCCGACCGGAAGGGCGTGAACTCGCGGCTCTCAAGCAGATCCCGGTCCGCCTCCACGACGCCTAGACGGTAGTGAGGGTCGCTATCGACCGCCCCGAAACCCGGGAAGTGCTTGGGGGTCGCCCCCACCCCGCCGGCCTGGAGGCCCCGCGTGAGCGCTGCAGCGTGTCGGGCTACATGGCTGGGGTCTGACCCGAAGGCCCGCGTTCCCAGGCTCACGTTGGCCGGCGTCAGGGCCAGGTCGCAGACCGGCGCGTAGCAGACCGTCATGCCGAGTGCCCGCAGCTCGGCCGCCGTCGCGCGCCCCACCTCCTCGGTGAGTGCCTCATCATCGGCGGCTCCCAGGGCCATGGCCCCGGGGAAACGGGTCGTAGCGCGACCCAGGCCCACCAGCTGACCACCCTCCTGGTCCGCCCCGATGAGCAGCGGCACCCGGCCAGGGGCAGCGGAGTGCAGGCGTTCGGTCAGCCCGGCGAGCTGCCCGGCGTCGCGGGCATTGGCGCGCAGGAAGACCGTGACACCGTGTGCCTGTCCCGCCGCGACACGCCGCAGCAGCCATGGCGGCGGCTCAGGTCCATCGAAGGCCGGCAGCAGCTGACCGAGGACGTCGTCTTCAGGGCGGCGCGGCGGCGCCATGCTCAGCCCTTGACGGAGCCGGAGAGGATGCCGCGTACGAAGTAGCGCTGCAGCGCCAGGAACACCACCAGCGGCACGACCATCGTCACGAACGCCCCAGCGGTGAGGATGTGCCATTGCTCCCCGCGGTTGCCGACAAGCTGATTGAGGGCCACGGTCGCCGGCGCCACGTCCTGCTGCGGACCCAGGAACACCAGCGCCACGAGCAGGTCGTTCCACACCCACATGAACTGGAAGATCGCGAATGCTGCCAGCGCCGGGACCGAGAGCGGCAGAACGATCCGCGTGAACATCTGGAAGTGCGTGGCCCCGTCGATGCTGGCGGTCTCGAACAGGTCTTCGGGCAGCTGCGAGATGAAGTTGTAGAGGAGGAACACTGCCAGCGGCAGGCCGAACCCCGTGTGCGCGAGCCAGATGCCCAGGAATTGCCCGGACAGACCGAGCGCCGAGAAGATCTGGAGGACCGGGATGAGCGCCATCTGCAAGGGCACCACCAGCAACCCGACCACCAGGATGAACAGGGGGATGCGGAAGGGGAAGCGCATCCACGCGAACGCGTAGGCCGCGAACGCTGCCATCGTGATGGGGATGACCGTGGCTGGGATGCTGACGATGATGCTGTTGATGAACGCGGTCGCCATGCCCTCGGCGTTGAGGACGTTGACGTAGTTCTGCAGCGTCCATTGCGTGAAGTCGAGCGGCGAGAGCAGCGCCTCCCACCAGCCCGTCTTGGTGATGTCCCTGGGGTCACGGACAGACGTGACCAGCAGGCCAAGGGTCGGGATGGACCAGATCGATCGCGATCGCGATGACCGCGAATCGCAGCGGCGCCCGCCGCACGAACGTGTTGCGCCAGGGCTGCGGTCCGGGGGCGCCCCGGGTGCTCCCGCCTGGCGGCTGGTTCGCCATCAGCGCAGCCCCTGCCGACGCATCTGCCGGACGTTGAGGATCAGCAGCGGCAGGACCGCGCAGAACAGCACGACCGCGAGGACAGCGCCACGCTGTTCATCGTAGAACTGGAACATCTGTCGGTACATCTGGGTGGCCACGACGTCCGTCTGGAAGTTGCCGCCGGTCGTGACGAAGACGATGTCGAAGATCTTGAGTGTGAAGATGGCCACCGTGATGGTCACGGTCACCAGCGAACCCCTGATCATGGGGACGATGATGCGCAGGAACTTCTGGCGCTCACTGGCGCCATCAAGTCCAGCCGCCTCGGTGATCTCGACGGGGACGCCCTTGATGGCCGCCGAGAGGACGACCATGGCGAAGCCCGTCTGGAGCCAGATCAGGATGATGATCATCAGATACGTGTTCAATGGCGGCATGGCCAGCCAGGGCTGCGGCTCTCCTCCCAGACCGGTCCAGATGGCGTTCAGGAGCCCGTACTGGGGTCGCGATCCGGGCGCCCACGCGTAGACGAACCGCCAGATGACCGATGCGCCGACCAGGGAGATCGCCAGCGGCAGGAAGATGAACGTCTTGACGGTCAATTCATGCTTGACGCGGTCCACCAAGCCCGCGATGAGCAGCCCCAGTCCGACCGACCCGGCTGTACCCACGACGAGCCAGACGAGGTTGTTCCAATAGCGTTGGTGGTTGGTGGGATCGGTCAGTCCCCACTGCCAGTCCGAGAAGCCGGCCCCGTCGGTGACCGCGAGGGAGGGAGGGATCAGGCGCACGTCGATGCCGAAGCTCAGGAAGATGGTCTGCACTGCCGGCCAGATCAGGAAGATGAAGAGCAGCAGCAGTGCCGGTCCGACGAAGACCCACGGCATGAGCCGAAGCGACCATGGGCTGCCGAGGCGCTCCACGAGCACGTTGAGCCCGCTGTAGAAGAGCCAGACGCCGCCGACGCCGATGAGCAATGCCGCGACGAGACCGACCAGCTTCGATGGCAGGTCCGCCGCGCCGCTCAGGCGCAGCCGATTCGCCTGTTCGGAGTCCCCGATCAGCTCGTAGAAGAGCGCCGCCAGGTTGGCGGAGTTCTGGTTGTCAGACAGGAAGATGAGGCCCAGGACGATACCGACCAGCCCGACGATGGCACCGATCGGCAGCAGCAGGCCACGCCAGCCACTGGGGTGTTCCGCGGGCGCCATGTTGGTCATCGCTGCTAGCCCTCTCCCACGGGCAGGGTATCAGGATGGCTGCGGTGGGGAGCGCCGCTCCTGCGACGTTCCCCACCCATGCTTCAGCCTATGACGGCCAGGAGGCGTCGATGGCCTGGAGCACCGCGTCAGTGTTCTCACCGTTGGCGGAGATCCAGTTGACCATCTCGGTCCAGAAGGACCCGGCGCCGACTGCGGCCGGCATCAGGTCAGACGCGTCGAACCGGAAGCTCGTGGCGCTGGCGAGCAGGCCCGCGGCGACCTCCGATTCGTAGTTGCCCTCGTACCACTCCGCGGGCACGGCGGTGTTCGCGGAGATGGCAGCGCCCTTCTTCACCCAGGTCTCGATGCCGGATGGCGTCGAGAGGAACTGGGCCACGGCACGCACCTCGGGCCGGTCGACGAAGACCATGATGCCGTCGCCGGCACCCAGCGCCGGGTTCAGCTCAGGAGTGACCGGCGGGATCGGGAAGATGCCGATCTCCTCGCCGACCGTATACGGGGTCACGTAGTTGGGATCGTTCGCACCCTCGATGCGCACGTCCGGGAAGAAGTCGGGGCCATACCAGAAGGGGATGATGTGCATCCAGCAACCCGGCATGCCACCCATCTCCTCGTCGAAGGCGTCGAACATCGGGTCCATCGGCTCGGTCTGGGGGATGTTGATGATGGCCGTGTTGCCACCCAGGACGTAATCCGGGGTGAAGTAGATGCCTGCGACCAGGTCGAGAGCTGCACGGACCTCGGGGGAATCGAAGAGGAGCTCGTGCGAGATCCACTTGTCGTAGGCCTCGGGTCCAGCCGTGCGCAGCATGGCCACCTCGACCAGGTCGGTCGCCTGCCAGCCCGTCGCGGTGCCGGCATTCATGCCAACGCAGAACGGATTGCCGTTGCCATCGGCCACGATCTGGTCGGCCAGGGCCATCCACTCGTCCCAGGTCGTGGGGATGGTATAGCCCGCGGCCTCGAAGGCCTTGATGGGATACCAGACGACGCCCTTGACGTCCACCTTGTAGGGGATGGCCCAGATGCTGTCGCCGGTGGAATACAGGCCGATGGTCGCGGCGTGCTCTGCCGCGAGCTTCTCGGTGTCCATGATGGTGGCGATGTCGACGATCTTGCCGCCGGCACCGTACTCGCCGGTGATGACCGAGGGCTGCGCGAGCACCGCCATATCGGGCGGTGCGCCGCCATCGACGCGGGCCTTCAGCACGGTCTCATGGCTCGAGCCGATGCTGTCGACCTTGATCTGGATCCCGGTGGCAGCCAGGAAGTTGGCGATGGCCTCGGCGAAGTTCGCACCTTCGCCACCGATCCATTGGGTCTGGAACGAGACCGATGTGCCGGCGAAGTCGCCATTGAGGGCCTGGTCGAGCTCCGCGTACCCGGTCGGCGCGGTGGGCACGCCCACCATCTCGTCCTGGGCAACCACGCCGATGCTGCTGAACGTGAGGGCCAGGGTCGCCAGCGCGGTGCCGGCGATGGTCCATCTCTTGGTGTGCATCACACCTCCTCCTTGATCCCGCCCGACAGCCGGGCGGGAAGGGTTGACTGGATGGCCGGGACGCACCTGTGCGCACGGCCGACGAAGATCAGACCCTCGCTGCCCTCCTCCCTGTTGCGTCCTCCACTCCGGAGGCGCGATGGTCCTCGTGGGGATGAATCGTAGTCCTGCTGAGCCGCTGAGTCCGGCCGCCTGCGCGTCTCATGCCGCGAGCGCCAATCCCAGCTCGGAGGTCATGAGCAACGCTGCCGCGCCCAGCTCCACGACATCAGGGCCGGTGGTACCGATGCGGATGGTGGACTGCTCCACGAGCAGCCCCAGCGCCGAGCGATGCGTCTCGATGCGCACCTGCTCGAGCCACGGCTCGCCGAAGTCAGTCATGGGGCCGACGAGCACGACATCCCGCGCGCCCAGCGTGCCGATCATGGCCCCGAGCACACGACCCAGCGGAGCTGCGGCGTCGAGCACCACCTGGCGTACCAGCGGATCACCGGCTCGGAACGCCTGCAGCGCTGCTTCACGCGTCACGAGTCTGCCGGTCAGCGACGATCCCGGGTAGCCGGGCAGGAGTGCGCTGATGCTGCCCAGGACAGCCTTCAGGCTGGCCACGGTCTCGAGGCAACCCGTGCTGCCACAACGACACGTGGCGCCGTCGTCGATGACCCGTGTGTGGCCGATCTCGCCAGCGCCAAAGTCGTCACCGGGGTATAGGCGACCGCCGATGACGACCCCGGCACCGATGCCATCGCCCACCTTGACCACGATCATGGCCGACGAGGTGTCGTGGTGCCCGAAGGCCCATTCGGCCATGGCGGCTGCCTGCGAATCGTTGACGACCATCACCGGGAGGCCCGTGAGCGTGGCCAGCCGGCGACCCACCGGGACATCGCGCCAGTCCAGCCCCACCGCCCAGCGCACCGTTCCCGACGCCATGTCCACCAGCCCGGGCGTCCCCACACCGATGCCGACCAGCGGCCTGCCGGAGGCGCGCATCAAATCCAGGACCAGCGCCTCCAGTTCCCCCAGGGCCGCCACGCCGTCGCAGCCGGCCAGGCCACGGGAAGCACGCGCCTGCACTGCTCCACGCAAGTCCACCACAGCGCCGTTGACCTCATCCTGGTCGACGTCCACGCCGACCAGATGACGGGCATCGGCCGGCACCTCAAGCAGGATGGGTGCCTTGCCACCCGTGGACGGACCGGTGCCCATTTCCGCGATCAGCCCATCCGCGACGAACCCCTCCACCACCTCCGACACGGTGGTCCTGGTGAGGCCGGTGCACCGGGCCACGTCAGCGCGGCTGAGGGGCCCCTGCTCGTACACGGTACGCAGGATCAGCCGCGCGTTGGAGCGTCGCGTGAGCCGGTGGGTCGCCTTCTCGGCAGTCGCGCTGGGCATCGACCTCGCTACATCAACGGGCCTGGATCGACCTTAGTGTAGCGCACTTTGTCAAGATTGTTTACAAAGTTGGCAGCTAGCCCCGGACGGTCCCCCGGATCGGTGACCCGTGGCTGCGACCCACCTCGACGAGCCGTCGCTGCTCACATCCCAGCGGTGAGGTCAGCAGTGACCGACGAAGGCCCCGCCGCCGCCGCTCTGTGCCGTCGGCGGCCGCCCGACACGTGGCGGGTCAGAGACAGCCGCCGGGTGGCCGTGTTCCGCCACCCGTCCGAGCGCTCGACCGTCGGTACTGGTGCGAAGCGTGAGCAGCGGGTGCTGTCGCAGGAGCCTCACATGAGCAGCGGGCCCACGAGTAGCCGTCTGGCACCTTCACGGTGCACTCGCACGAAGGGACGATCAAGCGGGCACCCTCGAGCCTGGGTAGATCGGCATGCTCGCCGGTTGCTGGTCGATCGCGCCCGTCTCGGGCCCGGTCACACCGGTCGAGGATCCACTACCTGTCCCACGCGAGGCTCCCGCAGCCTCTGAGCGGGCACGCTTGCGCGAGTACATCGCGGCGTCGGCACTGCGCAGCAGTTCGCGTGCCGTGGCACCGTCGCGTGGGTGCAGGGCCAGGCCGACACTGCAGGAGACCTGCACCGCTGCGCCGTCCGCCATGGGGTGCGCAAGCCGCGCCACCGCTTCACTGGCGCGCCGAACCACCTGAGCGGCCTCCTCTGCATCGGTGTCTGGCATCAGGACCACGAACTCGTCCCCACCGTACCGCGCCACGACATCACTGCTGCGCACGGCCGCACGCAGCGCGCCGGCGATGGCGCGCAGCACCCGGTCGCCCGCCTGGTGCCCGTGCTCATCGTTGACGCGCTTGAAGTCGTCGAGGTCGAGCATCAGGACGCTGAGCGGGGAACCCGACCTGGCCGCCCGGGCCGTTTCCTGGCGAAGGCGGTCCTGCAGATGGCGGTGGCTGTAGACACCGGTCACTAGGTCGGTCTCGGCCGCGTCACGCAGCTGACGGACGAGGCTGGCGTTCTCAAGGGCAGCAGCAGCCTGGTTGGCCATGGTGCGGAGCCAGGCTGTCTCACCGGCATGGACGTGGCGCCCGACGTGGCCCGAGACGAACTCGACGAGGCCAACGACACGGCCGCCGGTGGAGAGCGGGACCAGCAGGGCGGCCGCACCATCGAGTGCAGCGAGTCGCGACAGCTCGGCTGCTTCCAGCACGTCCACGCTCGGATCCAGGCGCAGTGGCTCATCGCTGATGAGGACCTGCCGGGCGGCACGATGGACGGTCACGTCGCGTTCAGGTCCATCCAGCGGGCGGCCACTGGCGCCGATGGTCAGCAGGTTGCCGTGTCGCTCGTCCCAGCGCGAGATGAGACAGGAATCCATGCCCGCTGCGCTACGCAACTTGGCGGCCAGGATGTCGGCCAACTCACGCTCGTTGCTGGAGCCGCCGCCGGCCTGGCTGATGTCCAGCAGGGCCGCCAGCTCGGAGACGTGGCGGTCGCGCTCGGAGAGCAGGTGCGCGTTCTCGATGGCCACGGCCGCCTGGTCAGCCAGCACGCCGACAAGGCGGAGCTCGTCATCCGAGAAGCGTTCGAGGCCCAACCGGGACAGCACCACCACGCCGATGACGCGCCCCTCTGAACGCAGCGGTACGAGGAGCATCGACTCCTCGGGCAGATCGACGGAGCCGGGGACGTCCACGGCACGAGGGTCGGCGGCTGCGTCCGGGATGTTGAGCGGCCGGCCGGTGGCAGCCACCCAGCCGGTGATGCCCTCTCCGACCATGACGCGCAGCCCTGCCTCGGATTCCCCCTGGTACTCGGTCGTATGCGCCCGGAAGGCCACCGGATCGAGGGTCCGGCCGTCCTCACGAATCACGTACACACGAGCGTTGTCGAACGCCACCACGCGCTGTGTCTGGGAGCAGAGCGCGGCACTGACCTCCTCGACGCTGGTCAGGCGGGTGAGCTGCGCGGCTACGCTCTGGACGGCCTCCAGTTGCGCGGACCAGGTGATGGGGCGGGGGCCCAGCCGCGTCGTGACGGTACCCACCAGGCGGCGCGCCTGAACGCGGGCGACAGCGAGGTCGTCCTCGCTGAACGGCTCGCGCCGGGTGCGCTCCAGCACCAGGAGCCCGCCGCGCTCGTCGGGGAGGATCAGATGAGCCACGGCTCCCGGTGCACCGGACCCCGGTATCGACAGCCAGCGTCGCAGGCGGCCTTGCGCACCAGCGTGTGGCCGTCCGTCGCGGGGCAGCTTCCCGGACGTCGTGCCGGCCTGGTCCGACCGTGCCGCGATCAGCTCCAGGACACCGTCACCACGGTCGAGGTAGAGGCGGGCTCCGCGGTCCGCGTCGATGGCATCCGCCAAGCGGGTCAGTGCGGCCGTCGTCTCGGGGGTGCCCGCTACCGTCATCGTCGCACGGGCTGTGCTACCGGCCCAGCTTGTGTGGCAGCGCCTCCCTTGGGCTCCCGCATGGCGCCCACCAGGAAGATCACTGCGCCCACGGCGATGATGGCGTCGCCGATCGAGAAGACGTTGGCGAGCGGCAAGGGTCGCGGCCAGACGAACACGTCGCCCAGGAACGGGAAGAGCGTGTCCGGCCCGATGAGCACGGAGTTCGAGAAGTGGCTCACCGGCAGGGCGGCGATCCCGGTGAGGGCCAGCCAGGCTTCCGGAGCGGAGGGCATCGCGCCGCCGTTGGCGATGACCGGGATGAGGTTCAGCGTGGCCCCGATGGCGATGATGGGCACGCCGGGGAGCACCAGGTTGCGCAGCAGCGCGGCCATGACCAGCAGGGTCGAAGCGACATAGATGACCGGTCCCACGGTCCCGATTCGCTCGTCGACCGGCCCCGCGAAGAGGACGAGCTGCACGGCGAGCCCGACAAGGGCCGGCTGCCACCACACGAATTCGATCCGCTCGAGGTTGCGCACGCGTCCACCGGCAAGGCGACCGATGAGCAGCCCGGCAGCGATGGAGTACAGCAGCAGCACGTCGGTTCGACGCCTCCGACTGAGGACGCCGGCGCACCGGGCGCCGGCGGCAGGGTCATCGGGTCTCGCGCAGAAGAGGTGCGGGACCAGCGACTGGCGCGAGGAGGGGTGTCGCCGGCCCCAGGTGTCAGTGGTCGCGGCGGGACTTACCAGCGCAGCGGCGCGGCAAGCACGAGCACGAATGCAGACGACGACCGCGAGGCGGAGTGCCAGATCCTTGTATCGGCTCATCCTGAGTCTCCCTTGAGGTCGGGCCGTTGCCCGTGGCTGAGCGAGTCACTCGGTACTCGGTCGGGGGATGCCCCTGACGAGCGTGATAGTGGCCGGACTGATGAGCCACCTCCATGGCGAAGTGGTACTAGGACGGGGTTTGCGCGACGCACCACCCGGGTGACCTGCCCTCGACGGTCCCTGGGCCTATGCTGCGGCATGAGCGACGAACACCTGATCGAGACCACGATGGAGACGGGTGCTGCATCGCGGCCGCTTCATCACCTTTCGCATCGACACCATCGAGGATCCAGACGGTCGGCCGGCACACGCGCGAGGTCGTCGAGCACCCCGGTGCGGTGTGCGTCATCCCGATCCTCGGACGGATGTGCTGATGGTGCGGCAGTTCCGCACGCCGGTCGGCCCGAGTCCTGCTCGAGCTGCCCGCGGGCAAGCTCGACCGCCTGCCCGATGGCTCGATGGAGGCCCCAGAGCTCGCCGCGCCCCGCGAGCTCGACGAGGAGACCGGCTACCGCGCCGAGAGTTGGCGCCCGCTGGGCCGCTTCTGGACCGCTCCTGGCTTCACCGACGAGCTGATGCACCTGTACCTCGCGACCGACCTGCTGCCGCTGGAAGGCTACAGGGACCAGACGACGACGAGTTCCTCGAGCTCCGCGTGTCCTGGCGGGAGGCCGTGGCCATGGCCGAGGACGGCCAGATCGTCGACGCCAAGACGCTGGTGGGCCTGTTGCGACTGGCCCGGCTGGCGGATGCCGGAGAGCTGGGCCGCTAGCCGGGAGCCACTCCCGCAGGTCGATGCGCGTCAATCTCGGGCTGGGTGTCACGCCGGGGATGCGACCGCGCTTGGCGATGGCCTGACCGTCGATCTCCTTGAGATCGCCGGTGAAGTCCACGGGGGTGGCACCGCTGATGTAGCTGCCGACGGCGAAGAAGTCGACCGGCGCACCGGCGTCCTTGAAGTAGCGGATCCGGTCGGGCGTCAGGCCGCCAGAAACGATGATCTTGACGTGTTCGAAGCCGTCCTGATCGAGACGGGCCCGCACCTCGCTGACGAGGTCGAGCCGTGACACGGCCGCGCTCCGACGGCGTGTCGAGGCGCACGCCGTAGAGGCGATCGCCGAGCGCATGCGCCACGCGCAGCGATTCCTCGGCCTCATCCTTGAACGTATCGACGAGCACGATGCGCGGCACATCCGGGGCCACGTGGCGATCGAAGGCTTCCGCCGCGCGCACCGTATCGCCCAGCACGAGCACCAGGGAGTGCGGCATCGTGCCCGTCGGCGATAGACCAGCCAGGCGTGCACCGGCCGGGGTGCTGGCACCGACGCAGCCACCCACGATGGCCGCATAGTCGAGGGAATCGGTGATGTGCGGGTGCACGTGCCGAGCACCGAAGCTGATGACCGGGTGCGGGGCGGCAGCCTCGACGCACTCGCGGGCCGCCATGGCCCAACCGGTCGACTGCGCCAGCATGCCCAGGATGGCCGTCTCATAGAGCCCGAAGACGCGGTAGCGAGCGCGGATGCGCATGACCACTTCCTTGGAGGAGAAGGTGTCACCGTCGGCGAGCGACTCGACGACCGCCTCGTCCTCGCCGCCCTCGAAGGACGTGCGCCAGCAGGACCTTGGCCTCGTCGATGCCGCAGAGGATGCCCGCCTGCCGTGAGAAGATCTCCATGACCACGACCGGGTCCAGGCCCTCGCCCTCCAGGATCTCGTCGGCACGCCGAAAGTAGACGTCGGCGGTGTCGCCACTGAGGACGTCCATGGATGGGCGCCGGCGTTCCCGGTTCACGCTTTCCATCTGGTCCGCGAGTGTAGCAACTGGAGACCCTCAGCGACGCGAGGATACCGGATGGCTCAGGCTCGCTCAGCGGGCCCCGCTGGATCGCGCGTCGTCACCCGGAGCGCCGATCAGTTCAGCCACGTCCCCGGCGTAGCGCTCGAAGAGGGCTGCCTGCCGGGAGGGGCGTGACATCGGCGGAGCACTCCGGCGCCCGGGAAGAGCCACACCACGCGTCGATCGAGCGTCAGGTCGCAGACCGCCAGGAGGCGGCAGATGGCGAGCCCGAGCCGTTCGCGTCGAGCCCCTCAAGCGCAAGCTCCGATCGTCAGCACGGGCCGGTCGTCGTCCGAGAGGGCGAACTTGACGAAGGGCAGCTCGTCGTTCCAGCGCAGGAACTGCCGATACGAGACCCGGAACGAATTGTTGATGGGCGGCGCGAAGTGGACCCACAGCAGCAGCAAGCGCGCCGGGTCAAGGATGACCGTCAGGCGGATGTCGGCCCGCCGCAGGCCGTCGAGCCGCAGGTCCCAGCTGCTGATGCCGCCACGTTCGGCCCGCTCCAGCGGCTCCAGGCCCAGGTCGCCGAACCAGGCATCGACCAGGGCTGCCTCGGTCCGCGACATGAAGCCGGCCTGTCTGGTCAGGCCTTGCGAGTCCTCGGCCGGCTGGCTCGATGCTCGACGCTGCCGCCGCTCTTGACGCGGCGCGACCTGAAGTCAGACGGCCGGACGTTCTCGCCGATGCGCACGTTGCGGCCGATGCGCGCCGAGGCAGGGATGACGGCTCGCTTGCCGACCAGCGTGATGCCGGTGTTGAGGCGCTCGGGCTCGTCCTGGTTGGGCGTGTCGAAGTCCGTCCCGGTGCCCACCACCGCGTTGGGCCCGACGCTGACTTCCTTGTCGATGATGGCGCGGTCCACCACGGCACCGGCGCGGATGACGGTGTCGAACATGATGACGCTGTCACGCACGATGGCCCCGGGATCGACACGCACGCCGGGCGAGAGCACGGAGTGCTCGACCGTCCCGGCGATGACGCAGCCGTGACTGATGAGGCTGCGATGGACGTTGGCGGTCGGACCGATGCGTGCCGGCGGGCGCTCCTCCGAACGGGTGTGCACCACCCAGTCGCGGTCGTACAGGTCCAGCGGCGGATGATCGTCGAGCAAGCTCCATCTGCGCTTCCCAGTAGCTGTGGACCGTGCCCACGTCCTGCCAGTAGCCCTCGAAGCGGTAGCCGTAGACCCGTGCGCCGGCATCGAGCATGGCCGGGATGATGTCCTTGCCGAAGTCGTGACGGCCCTCGCCCAGCCACATGTCCAGGGCCTTGCGCGAGAACACGTAGATGCCGAGGCTGGCCAGGTCACTGCGCGGCTGGCGCGGCTTCTCCTGCCACTCGGTCACCGCGTCATTGTCGTCGAGGGTCAGGACGCCGAAGCGATGCGCCTCCGCCAGGGGCACCGGCTTGACGGCGATGGTCACGTCCGCCCGCTTGCGCCGATGCTGCTGGATGAACGGCCCGTAGTCCATCTTGTAGATGTGGTCACCCGCCAGGATGAGGACGATGTCCGCACCCGACTGCTGGATGGCATCGAGGTTGGTGGCCACGGCATCAGCGGTGCCGCGATACCACTCCCGCGCCCGGCCACGCGCCACGAAGGGCTGCAGGATGCGGATGCCACCGATGTTGCGGTCGAGGTCCCAGGGCCGGCCGGCACCGATGTGGTCGTTGAGCGACAGCGGCGCGTACTGCGTCAGGACGATGACGTTGGTGAGGCCCGAGTTGACGCAGTTGGAGAGCGTGAAGTCGATGATGCGGTACTTGCCCCCGAAGGGCACGGCAGGCTTGGCGCGCACACCCGACAAGATCGAGAGGCGTTCCCCCTCTCCGCCGGCGAGGACGACCGCCAAAGTTCGGCTCACGTCGAGGATGCTACACCCCCACCGCCTGCGCTCGTGCTGCGATCGCGAACGCAGGCGACGGCACGGCGCACGCACCCGGCGATGGTCCCCCCCGGCCTCGATACCGAAGGACCAGTTCGCGGCCGGCGGGCCGCTCACTAGCATCAAGCCGCGGCGGCGTCGCGCCGGAGAGATGCTCCGGCGGCTCCAGGGCATCGGGCGGCGCCACCAGTACGGGAGCCTCCTGCCTGTGCCTGCCATCGACATCTCGGCGCGAGCCCTGCGCCGTCACGCGCTGCGTGCCAGCAGCAGCGCTCTGGCCCTGGTCGTCGTCTGCACGGCCATGGCTGGGATGTCCTCGCCCGTGGAGGCCACCAACTGGTCAAGGCACATCGCGGCCACCCGGAGCCGCCAGGTCGCGTACGAGGCGGCCATGCGCGTCGCAGACCAGCAGCTCCGCAGCCTGGGACGGGACGCCCGGCGGGCACAGCGCCGGCTCGCCAAGTCGAAGCGACTCCTCAGGCAGGTCAGGCAGCGGCGGGCGGAGGCGAAGTCACGCTACAAGACCAGCGCGGCGCGCCTCAGGACCGCGCGCCTCACGCTGGCCGCCCAGAGCGCTGAGACATCTCATCCGACCGAACACATCGTGATCCCGTTCGCGGATCCGTTGGCAGCCGACCCGCTACCTGCCGGCATCCTGCCGTCCGAGTGGCAGATCGCGACCGCGCAGCAGGACCAGGGGGCCGATGCCTCCCTCGTCCTGGCGACCCCCGTCCGGACGGCCCCCGCTCCGGCCACGACCGCGACAGCGGCCCCTGACCCCGAGACCGCTGCGGCAATCCCATGGGTCGCAGAACTGCCTGCCGTGGGACCCGACATCGCCGTCATCAGCCAGGCGACGGTCGATGCGTTCGAGCAGGCGGCCCGCAAGGACGCGCGCGCCCTTCGCAAAGCCGAGCGCAGGCTTCGAAGGGCCGCCCACACCCAGCGTCACGAGAGCCCGCACCGTCGCCTCGCTCAGGTGGTCGAGACGTGCCGCTGTCGGTCGGCGTGAGGGTGCGGAGGCCGGACTCGCCAGCGCCATCCTGTCGATGTCCCGGCTGGCGCAGCGGCGCGTGGCCAAGAAGACGACCGTCCGCCCCGGTCACAACTCCGGTTTCGCCTGGCCCACCCGCGGGCGCATCACCCAGCGGTACGGGTGCACCGGCTTCTACCTCAATCCAGCCCGCGGTTCGTGCCGGCACTTCCATGACGGCGTCGATGTGGCGGGCTATCGCGGTACACCCATCCGCGCCGCCGCGGTCGGCGTGGTCTCCTACATCGGCTGGAACCCCTGGGATCAGAAGCGACGCGCCTTCATGATCGTCGTCGCGCACCCCGGCGGCTACGAGACCCTGTATGGGCATGTGCTGCCGACGCGTCGCGTCCGGGTCGGACAGCTCGTCCGACGCGGTGAGATCATCGGGTACATGGGCAACACGGGGCGAAGCACCGGCGTACACCTTCACCTGGAGCTGCGACGCGGCCGCATCACGCTGGATCCCCTGGCCCTCTTCTAGCGGGACCCACGATGGTCCCCCGGGGGGCCGACGGTCGGGTGGTGCCACCCGACAACGCACCAAACCAGCATCACGGGCATGGTCCGAGCGCCTGCCCGCAACCCTGCCGCGGTCATCTCGCGCATCCTCTTGGCCGTGCTGGCTGCGCTGCTGTTCCTGTCCGCCGCTGGGCTCGTGACCCAGCCGGTCGAGGCACGCGGGAACGGCGATGTCGTCGCCGCTATCCGCCAGCGACAGCTGCGCGCCGAGAGTTCGATGCGGCGTGCGGAACGCCAGCTGCGACGACTCCAACGGCAACGCAGCGCCCATACCAAGCGTCTCCACCAGGCCAGGCGGCAGCTCAAGCGCGCCATCGAGCAGCGAGACCGCGCTCGCCAGCAGCGCGCTGCAGGTGCGTGAGGACCTGAGCACCGAGCGAGCGGTCCGTGACCGCAAGCTGCGCGTGCACCCCAACCCGTCCGGGATCCAGCTGGTTGACCGCCCCAGGCTTCGCCGGCGGGTCATCCACCTGAAGGCGAAGGTCGAACACCTCGAACGCCAGACCGCCAGATCGACCGTGAGGGTGCAACGAGCTCGCGCGCGCAGGCAGGCCCTGGCGCGTCGCGTCGGACGGGCTCGCATCGAGGCCCGCAGGAACGCACGTGAGCGGGCCGAAGCGGTGCTCGGTGACCAGATCATGCGGATGCTCGAACTGTCCAAGGCGCGGGCTGCGGTGCACCTGGCCGCCTCCTCGTCGCGCAGCTTCAGGCGCCCGGCCGCGGGCCACATCAGCCAGGACTACGGATGCCAGCAGGCCAGGCGCAGCAGGCGCGGCGCGGCCACGTGTGTGCGCTTCCACGATGGCGTCGACATCGCCAGCCCCCGGGGAACACGCGTGCGAGCCTCGGCCGACGGGTACGTCGCCTACGTCGGCTGGAACCCCTGGGACCGCGGTCGCCGTGCCTTCGTGGTCATCATCGGCCATGCGCGCGGCTTCGAGACCATCTACGCGCACCTGGCCCCGACCCGTCGGGTCAGGGCCGGGCAGCGCGTCAGCCGTGGACAGGTCATCGGCGTGATCGGGCTGACCGGCCATACCAGCGGCGCCCACGTGCACTGGGAGGTGAGCCGCGACTTCCGCACGATGGATCCGCTGCACGCCGGTCGCTGAGGCGACCCCGGCTCCGCGGTCGGCATCGTGACCGGGCCGGCGCTGCACGGCCGGGTCTTCCCTGCTAGCCTCCACTGAGCCATAAGCCGTGCCAGGTCTTCGTCAAGCCGTGCTTCGAACGATCGTTCGTGTCGGCGGGGTCGGTATCGCCCTCGGGACCGCGCTGGCGGTGTCCGCGGGCACGCTGGGGGGTCTCTGGGACAGTGGTGCCGCCGAGCGGCGAACCGGCCCCCAGGTACCGTCCACGACCGTCGCGGCAGCCTCGCTGCCCGACCTCGCCATGTCGCCGCCCTTCGCTGCCCCTAGCGCATCCGTCGCCGCCGGTACATCCGACGTTACGCGGACCGCCCTGGGCGAGCCTGTCTCTCGTCAGGTATGGCGCCTGGTCGCGCTGGCCGAGTGAGAGCCTGCCGCGAGCATCCGCACAGCTGGCTTCCAGGGATGAGCAGGCCCTCGCGCGTACCGCCAAAGCCAGGCGTGACGACAGGAGGGGTTCCCGAAAGCCCTCGGACAAGCGTCGCATGGTGCTGGTGAAGACCATCACGGGAGAGCTCACGCCGAAGTCCATCGTGGCCGACCAGAACGGCCGCGTCTTCGCCATGAACATGATGTACAACCACACCATCACGGTCTTCAACCGCCGCTACAAGCGCGTCAAGGACATCTCCGATTCCGTGGACCTGTCAAGGCACGGCTACACGGGCTACCGCGACAAGGTCCAGGGCGCCCCCGTCGAAGCCGCGGTATCGCCGGATGGCAGGAAGATCTACGTCAGCAACTACTCGATGTACGGAGCCGGGTTCAGGAACCCCGGCTTCGACCTGTGCGTACCCAGGGACCGCATCGACCGCAGCTTCGTCTACGAGATCGGCACCCGCTCGCTGCGCAAGACCAGGATCATCGAGGTCGGCGAGGTGCCCAAGTACCTGGCCATCACACCGAACGGCCGCACCATGCTGGTGGGCAATTGGTGCTCCTGGGACATCAGCGTGGTGGATCTGCGCAAGGGCCGGGAGATCCGGCGCATCGAGGCCGGGGTGGCACCGCGCGGGATCGCCTTCAGCCCCAATGGCCGCACCGCCTACGTGACGCTGGTGGGTGAGGATCGCATCCTCGTCATCGATATGAAGACCTACCAGGTCAAGCGCGACATCGTCGGCATCGGCGAGCGACCGCGCCACCTCGTGATGAGCGCCAACGGCCGCTTTCTCTACATCACATCCCAGGGCCAGGAAAAGCCGCGAAAGGTGGACGGACAGATCGTGAAGTACGACACGCGCAAGCGTCGCATCGTCGCTACAAGCGAACCGCTGGCGGAGCCTCGCACGACCGTGCTGTCAGACGACGGCCGGTCCCTCTACGTGGTCGACTACTACCCTGGCACCATCGTCAAGCTGGCCACGCGCGATCTGCGGCAGCTGCAAAGCAGCTACCTGGGCCATCACCCCATCGGGGTCACCTACGACAACGCCGCCGACAAGATCTGGGTCTCCGGGTATGGCGGGGCGGTCTGGGTGCTCAGGGATCGCTGACCCGGCGACTCCTGACCGACTGTCCAGCCGCGCGCGACAGGCTGGGCAACGCGGCAGGCTAGAGGAAGAGACGCGGGTTCACGGGCAGCCAGTCGCCGCCCTGCCAGACCTCCCAGTGCAGGTGCGAACCGAAGCTGCCACCGGTGCTGCCCATGTAGCCGATGAGCTGACCCTTCCTGACCACCTGCCCCTGGCTCACCGGATAGCGCGGCAGCATGTGTGCGTACAGGGTCGAGATGCCTCCGCCATGTGCGATGACGGCGATGAACGCAGGCACCGACTCCCAGGGGTTGTAGCCGATGAATGCCACCACCCCGGAGCCCGCAGCCCGGATCGGCGTGCCTGAGCCGTTGGCGATGTCGATGCCGTCATGGAAGTGCGGGCAATCCCCGCGCGGCGGGTTGACCCAGTACCCGGTGCAGCCGTAGTCCTGGCTGATATAGCCGGTGGTGGGCCAGTCGAACACCCCGGTGCCCTGGCCGGGGGCCACGCCTCCGAACGCGGCGCTGGCACGCCGCTGCGCGGAGGCCACGAGGTTGTTGATGCGGCTCCGCAGCTGGGCACGAGCCGCGATCTGCTCGCGAACGCGCTGCTGCGCTTCCTTCTTGGTCCTGGCGAGAGCAAGGATCTGGGCTGCCTGGCGTTCCCGTGCCTTCTCTGTCTTCTTCTCCAGCCGCGCCAGCCGCGCCTTGGCCTGACGGAGGCTGGCCCGGAGCTCCAGCACCTGGGCCTGGGTCTCGAGGGTGGCACGACGCAGCTGGTCCGTGCGCAGCCGCGTGGAGGCCGTCAGCAGCCGCAGGTTGTCGAGCGCTTGCTGGTCCTGCGTGATCTGCTGGGCAAGCTGCGCGTCGTGGTCGCCGTAGGCGAGATATGCGGAGGTGTCCGTCAGGACATCCGAGAAGGATTCGGCCGTGAAGACCTGCTCCAGCAGCGTGGTGTTCTCGGCGCGGTGTGCTTCAGCCAGCCGGCGGCCGAGCGCCTGCCGGCGAGCCTGCAGGTCGTCTTCGCCGTTGGCCAGCTCCTGCTCCAGGAGTCCCAGCGTGAAGTCCGTCTGGCGCTGCTCCTCCACGAGGTTGGCGTGCCGCTCCTCGATCCGCTCGAGCCGTTCGCCGACCTGCTCGATCCGCTTCCTCATCGCGACCAGGTCGGTGCGGATGTCCTTGAGCTCTTCGATGGTTGCGGCCAGCGCGTTTCGTGTGGCGTCTTCCTCGCGCTTGAGCTCTTCCACCATCCGCTGCGACTTCGCGATGGAGGACGTGAGGTCCGCCTGGCGCTCCTTGGCTGCAGCGATCTGGTCCTTGAGACTGGCACCAGCGACCGGCGGCGGTGCGCTCACGGGCAGCGCCACGAGGACGACGAAGACGAGCATGGCGACCAGTGACCGGGGCACACCGGTCCGCTGCGCGCGCGCGTTCACGCTGGGCACATCTAGCTATGCAACTCCCCACTTGCTGCCGTAACGCAGCGCCCCGGGCACGGGGGTCGACCGACATTCACGGCTTCGGTCGCAGGTCATGCTACTCCTGATGGCCGACCACCGCAAACACGTGCGCACGACTCTGCACCGGCCTAGTACGTTCGAGCCGGTGCGTCCGGGCAACAACGACGGCAGGCTTGCTCCATGCTGCGGATCGGTCGGTCATCCCATGTCCGTTGAGGTCGAAACCGTCGTTGCCGCACTGCTGGGTGCGGCCTTCGGATCCGCCGCCGACCGGCTAGCGGCGCGATGGCCGGTCCATGCGGATGGCGAGGTGCGGGTCGTGGACTGGCGCAGCGTCGTGGTCATCCTGGCCTCGGCTGTCACCTTCGGCGGTCTGGTCTCGCGGTGGACGGACCCAGTGTCCCTCGTGGTGCTGGGCATCTACATGGCCGCGCTCATGGTGCTGCTGGCGACCGATCTCGACCAGAAGCTCCTGCCCGACGTCATCACGCTGCCGCTGATCGGCTACGCTGCCGCGGTCACCTTGCTGCCTCTCGTCCTCGACGTGGAGCTCAACCCGCTCCTCGCGGACAAGGAGCTGGGTAGCATCAGCGCCATCGCCGCGGCTGTCGCCGCCCCGGCCCTGCTGGCCATCAGCGATCGCCTCTTCAAGGGCGCCCTCGGCATGGGTGACCTCAAGCTCTCGGTGAGCCTGGGACTGATGTCCGGCCTGTCGCTCCTGTTCACGGGCTTCCTGGTCGCCACGATCCTGTTCGCCATCGTCGTGGTCGTGCTGCTGCTGGCGCGACGGATCTCGCTGAAGACGGCCATCCCCTTCGGCCCCGCGCTCATCGGCGCCGGCATCATCGCCGCGCTGCTACCGGGCTGACGCTGCGCAGCTACCGGGCTGACGGAGCCTGCGTCGCTCCGGCGCGGATCAGCCCGCCCCGGGAGCGAGATCGGATTCCCCGAACGTCGACATCGGCCCGTCCGTCCCATCCAGGCAGAGTTCCACGAGCGTCGCGTGCATCACCCCCGTCGCGCCCTTGGCCGACCAGGCGTCGCCCTTCTCGAGGTAGGCCGTCCCGGCGATGTCGAGGTGGACCCACGGGACGCTCACGAACTCCTTGAGGAAGAGCGCGGCGGTGATGGCGCTGCCTTCGGCGATGCCGCTGTTGGCCATGTCGGCAAAGGGCGAATCGATGTCCTTGCGGTAGTCGTCCACGAGCGGCATCCGCCACAGGGGCTCACCCTGCCGGGCCGCGGCAGAGGCGATGTCCGACCACCACGCCTCGACGTCACCGAACCCGCCCGTCATGTAGCGGCCCAGTGCTCGCGACATCGCCCCCGTCAGCGTGGCGACGTCCACGATGTGCGTGGCGCCCTGCCGCTCGGTCCAGGTGAGCGCATCGCCGAGGATGAGCCGCCCCTCCGCGTCGGTGTTGGTGATCTCGACGGTCTTGCCGTTGAGAGCCCGCACCACGTCACCGGGTCGGCTGGAGTGTGGACCAGGCATGTTCTCGACGGCCGGTGCGACAGCCAGCATGGGGATGCCGGGCGCCAGCTGCGTGGCCGTGGCGATGGCGTGGATGACGGTGGCAGCACCGGTCTTGTCGGTCTTCATCTGGCCCATGTTGGGAGGCGGCTTGAGGCTGATGCCTCCGGTATCGAAGGTGACACCCTTGCCGACCATGGCCAGCAGTCGCCCGCGGGCATCTCGCTGACGATCCGGACTGGCCCGCAGGGAGATGAAGCGGGGCTGATTCGAAGAGCCCCTGCCCACGGCCATGAACAGGCCCATGCCCATCTCGGCAGCTTCCTGCGGCCCGAAGACGCGCAGCTCCATGCCGAACTGGCGGGCCACGTCGCTGGCCTCGTCCGCCAGGACCTCGGGGCTGACGTCGTTGGCGGCCCGCTGAGCCAGCCGCCGGGTGCGGTTGCTGCCGTCGCCGATGATCTGGCCGCGCTCGGCCCGCATCAACAGCTCGTCGGCATCGCCGGACTCGACCGTGAAGGTGCAGGCATCGAGCGCCGGCGGCAGGCGGTCGTCAGGATCACCGTAGATGGTCGCAGGCTCGGCAGCTCCCTCGACGAGGCCCCTCGTGAGCAGCTCCACGACGGCGGCCTGAAGCGCCCCACCCCGGCCCACGAGCTGGTCGGGGATGTGGACCGCGAGCTGACGGACGTCGCAGCCGGTCAGACTACGTACGATGACCGCACCGAGCCGCCGGGCGCCCAGTCGGTCGATGGTGCGGCCGTCGCCGATGCCGACGGCAAGGACGAACCGCACACCCATCCCGGCGGCAGGGATGAGCCGCGTCTCCCAGAGCGTGCCCTTGATGGCACCGAGGGTACGCATGGCCTCGATGCTGCCATCGAGGCGGCGATCCACCTCGGCGAGGTACTCGGGCATCTCGACCCCGGAAGGCACCGGGACGGCCAGGACATCGGCCTCGATGTCCCAGGGAAGACGATGTTCGACGTCCAAACGCATGCTCTGCTGGTCTCGCTTCCTCACTCGTGACTCGCGCCGGGCGGGTGGGTCGGGTCGGGCTTGATGGTGGGAGGACTCGAGTCTATCGCGTCACTGACCCCGGCCCGCGTCGGACCCTTCCGCGCTCGGGTCCCTCCGCAGTGTCGACCCGCCTCGCCCTGACGGCCCGACCGCACTGCGGCGGCCGACCGGCCGACCGGGCGGTCGGTTCCTGTCACCTATGCGGCGGTCGGACTGTTGGACCAGAGGACGGCAGCGCGGCGCGGCCAGCTGGTCGGCGGCAGGGCCCGTGGCGCTCGGCGTGAGCGAGGCGACGACCTCCGGCACGGCCCACCGCGACAGCGGAGGCGCGTCGGCCCGGGCGGGGTCTGCCCAGCCAGTCCCCCGGGGACTGGATGACAGGAACGACCGCGAGCAGACCGGCGCTCGCGTCAGCTCGAGCACCTCGGCTGGTACGTCGGCGCCGGTGATCGGCGCCGGTGATCGGCGCCGGTGATCGGCGCCGGTGCATCGGCGCCGGTGCGACAGCATCGCCGACCGGCCCAGGAGCGGGACTGAGCCATGGCACCAGGGGCAGCGGGCACTAGCATGCAGCGCATGACCGGCGCGCCTCCGGATCTGACGAGCTGGCTGAGGGCCATGCCCAAGGCCGAGCTGCACCTGCACCTCGATGGCTCGCTCCGTCCGGAGACCGCGCTGGAGCTGGCCCGCGAGCGGCGGCCGGCGCTCGCCGACCTGCCTGACCGACGTGGTGGCCATGCGGGCTCGACTCGTGGCGCCGGCACGCTGCCTGGACCAGGCCGACCTGCTGCGAGCCTTCGACCTGCCGGTGGCGCTGCTGCAGGACGCGGAGGGTCTCGAGCGCTGTGCCGCGGAGCTGGTCGAGGACGTGGCCGCGGAGGGCACCCACTATGCCGAGATCCGCTGGGCACCATCCCTGCACCTGGAGCGTGGCCTGACGCTGCGCGTCCGGCATCGCCGCCGTGGTGCGCGGTGCCGCGCACGGCCGCCAGCTGCCGCGGGCATCGATGTCCGGCTCATCGCCGTCGCGCTGCGGACACACGCGCCCGAGGTGGCAGCGGACGTCGCACGAGCGGCGGTGGATTTCATGCGACGATGGCGCTGACCGGGTTCGACCTCGCCGGCGTCGAGCGCCAGGCTCCTGATCCGCGACGCTTCGCCGCTGCCTTCGAGGTGGCTCGCCGGGGCGGCCTCGGCATCACCTGCCATGCCGGCGAGTGGGGCGGGGCCGCCCAGGTGCGTGCGGCACTGGCGATCGATCCGTGGCGGATCGCCCACGGCGCGCCGGCCGTCGACGACGAGGACCTGGTGGCAGAGTTGCGATCACGCGGGATCACCCTCGACCTCTGTCCGACGAGCAACCTCCAGGCTGGCATCGGCAGCCTCGATGCCGGCGCCCCCCTGCCCCGGCTCATCCGGGCTGGCGTGCCGGTCACCGTCAGCACCGACGATCGCACGGTCAGCGACCTGACCCTGGTGCGCGAGCTCGAACGGGCCGTCCGGCAGCTCGGCGTCACGCCCGCAGAGCTGGTCACGACGATGCGACAGGCCCACGTGGCTGCCTTTCTGCAGCACGACGAGGCCCGTCGAGCGGAGCTACTGCAACAGTTCGAGGCGTGGGTGGCAGCGCATCCGCCCCCGGCCTGAGCAGACCGCGGCGCTTCGAGGTCCCCAACGGCACCCCGGTACGCTTCAGGCGGCCAGCCGATCCAGGATCGCGTCCAGCTCGCGTGGACCCGCCGCGATGACCGTGGGCCGCTCGCCAGGCGGCAACGCTGCCGCCATCTCGGCGGTGCTCACGCCCGTCAGCATCAGCACGCTCCGCGCGCCGACACGATGAGCCGCCAGGATGTCCGTCCCCAGGCTGTCACCGATGACCACGGCCTGCTCGACGGGCAGGCCAGCGATCGCCGCCGCCTCCTGCAGCAGGCCCGGCTCAGGCTTGCCGATGACAAGGTCCGGCTGTCGACCTGATGCCTCCACCAGTGCTGCCACCAGCGAGCCGGCGCCAGCCATGAGCCGACCAGGCGTGGGGAAGACCGGGTCGCGATTGGTGACCGCGAAGTGGATGCCCTGCCGCACGGCTTCGGCCGCGACCGAGAGACGCTCGTAGCTGAGGTCGAAGTCGACACCGACCGCGATGGCGTCCGGGCCCTGTGCCAGGCCCTCCAGGTGCACGCGACGGTCGCCAGGCCAGCGTCGTCCAGCTCGCGCCCCAGTCCGGGACCCCCGAAGACCAGCGTCAGGCGCGGTGGGGCCGCTCGCGTCGCCAGGGCCAGGGCGATGCCGCGAGCCGAGGTCACGATACGATCGGGTAGCGCAGGCGCACCCATGGCCAGGAGGCGTGCCTGGTACTCGGAGCGGTGCCAGCGCGAGTTGTTGGTGACGTAGATGATGATGTCGCCTGCGGCCTCACGCCGCGTCAGCAGCTCGGGCATGCCGGGGACCGCCTCCGGGCCACGGTAGACGACACCATCCAGATCAACGAGCAGGAGCACCATCCGATGGTAGCCATCTCGCGACATGGCGGCAGCTGAGCCCGGGCGGCGGCCCAGCCAGGGTACCTGGCGCGAGGTCACCGAGCTGTTGCTGATCGACGGCGACAATCTGCTCCGCGCGGTCCACGCGGACCGTGACGCAGGCGCTGTCGCCTGGCTCCTGCCACGCCTTTGGCGCTGGAAGCCTGAGCAGCTGCGCATCATCGTGGCGCTCGACGGGCACCCCGCCCCCGGCGAGAGCAGTCGGCGGCGGGTCGCGCCCGGCATCGAGTTCCATCACTCGGGCTCACGAAGCGCAGATGACCTGCTCATCGAAACGCTCGGCGCCAGGCCCTACAGCGACCGGGCACGCACCCTGATCGTGACACGCGATCACGCTCTCAGAGACAGGGCGCGTCGGACTGGAGGCATGACTCGCACGGTGGACTGGCTCATCGCTCAGCTCGGATCCGATGCTGTCGCCAGCGGCGGTCCGGGCCCCCGGCGCCCGGTGGGCATCGGGCAGGGGCGCGCGCCCCGTCACTCCCATCCTGAACCCGCAGAACCCGACGGCTCGTCTCAGCCCTGGCGACCGGGACGCGGCGCGACCCGCAAGAAGGGCAACCCCCGACGCGGCGCGAAGGCGTCGCGCCAACGGTAGACTGCGCGCATGTCCCCCGATCCCTGGACCGCGTTCCTGGACTGGTTGACGACCGTCCTGGTGCCCAGCTGGGGTGAGCTCATCGCCCTGCTGCCGTACGTCCTCATCGTGGCCGTCGTCGGTCCCATCATCACGCTCCTGGCGCTGATGTGGGGATGGCACCTGGTGACGCGCCGTCGCGGCCGCGTCACGCGTGCGGAGGCACAGCCGGAGCCGGCGCCACGCCTTCAGGACGGCACGGTCGCGTTCCCGGCCAACGTGCCCTACTGCGAGGCACACCTGCTGGTCTATCCGTCACGAGCACGTCGATGCCAGCTCGACGGAGCTGACCTGCTGGTCGCCTGCCCGGTCGATGGCACCGTTCGCGCCGCCGGCGTCGAGACCTGCTCCGCCTGCGGCACCCGCTTCAAGCTCGGGGCCACGGCCAGCGCCATCGCCGTGGTCTCCCCGGACGGTCCGCCCGAGGGCGGCGCCGCCATCGCCTAGGTCGGCGAACCGGGCGATATCGGGAGGATGGCTACCGTCTCGCAGTACCTCTTCGTCACGGGTGTGCTGCTGTTGCTGTTCGCCTTCATGGCCACCGTGGCCTACACGACATGGCTGGCGATAGGCCGGCGCGCCTCGGTCGCACTGGCGGCTGGGAACGTCGTCACCACGAGGTCCACCGAGCCCCAGCTGGTCGGTGCCACAGAGCTCGGCAGCAGCCCGGGAACGTTCCGAGGCAGGACCGTGACCGCGGCACCGGACAACGGCCTTGTCACCCTCGGGGCCCTCGGACACGGTCTCGTGTGGGCCAGCTTCCTGCTCATGGCCGCCGGCCTGGCGGCACGCGCGGTCGTGGTGGGACGCGGACCGTGGGGCAACATGTACGAGTTCTCCATCGCCTTCGCGGTCGGCATCCTGGGCGGGTATCTGCTCCTCGAGCGACGCTATCCGATCCGTTCGCTGGCCTTCCTGCCAGTCGGGGTGGCGCTGTTCCTGGCCGGCTACGCGGCGACCCTGCCAGCCACCATCGAACCGCTGGTGCCGGCGCTCGACAATGCCCCATTGCTGACCGTGCACGTGGCCATGGCCATGATCGCCTACGGGGTATTGGCGATCTCCTGCGCGGCCGCCGTCGGTTACCTGCTCCAGGGCGACGACGACCGCTTCGCCTGGTTGCCTGCCCGCAAGGTCCTCGATGCGGTGGCCTACCGCTCGGTCATCATCGGCTTCCCCATCTTCGCGACGATGATCATCCTGGGTTCCTACTGGGCCTCCATCGCCTGGGGACGCTACTGGGGCTGGGACCCGAAGGAGACCTCGGCGCTGGTGACCTGGCTCATCTACGCGGTCTACCTGCACGCGCGCAGCCAGCGCGGCTGGGCCGGCCGGCCCGCCGCCCTCATCCTCGTCCTCGGGTTCGCAGCCGTGCTCTTCACCTACTTCGGCAACCTCTTCTTCGCCGGTCTGCACTCCTACTCAGGGCTGTAAGGCCGCTGGCGATCCCGGGAGCGAGGCGGTGATCGAGCTCGACAGCGGACGTGCCCGCCGCACGGCCGTCGACCGTCGTGCTGACCGCCTGGTGGCCATGGCGTCCCTCGTGCTCGCCCTGGCGTTCCTGTGCGCGGCGACCCTGGCCACCCTCCTGCCGCCCACGACACGGGTCGGGACCTGGCTGCCCCTGCATCTGGCCCTCGCCGGCGCTGCCTCCACGGCCATCGCCGGCATGATGCCCTTCTTCAGCGCCGCCTTCGCCACCACGCAACCGGTCGCAGCGCGGGTACGCTGGACGTCCCTGCTGGCTGTGGCACTCGGCGGTCTGGTGGTGACGGCTGGCTACGCGGCAGGCGACCTCCGGCTCGCGGCGGTCGGCGGAGCCGCGTACATCGCGGGCATGACCCTGGTGGGCTACGCCACCATCATCCCGGTGCGGCGACCGCTGGCACGTTCGGGCGGCGTGGTGACCCTCGGCTATACAGCCGCCCTGTTGCTGGTGGCGATCGGTGCCCTGCTCGCGACGCTCTTCCTGGCTGGCGTCACCCCCGTGGCACAGGCGTGGGGCAGCCTCAAGCCGGCGCACGCCTGGCTCAACCTCATGGGCTTCGTCTCGCTCATCATCGCCACCACCCTGTTGCACTTCTTCCCCACCGTCATCGGGGCCCGCATCCTGCGCAGCCCGAGCGCCTACCTGACGGTCCTCGGACTGGCCGCGGGCACCGCCCTCGTGGCCGGAGGGTTCGCGATCGATGCCGACTGGGTCGTGCGGGCCGGCGCCCTGGCCAGCCTGACCGGGGCGTTGTCGCTGGCCATCTACGCGGCGCAGACGTGGCGCACCAAGCGATCGTGGACCGGCGACGAGAGCTGGCATCGCTTCGCCATGGGCGGCCTCGTCAGCGCCATCGCCTGGTTCCAGGTAGGCGCCCTGCTGGCTGCGCTGCGGCTGCTCGTGGCAGGGGCTGACCCGGCAGCCGCCAGCGCCACGATCCTCCTTGGCCCCCTGGTCCCCGGCTGGGCCGGCCTCGCCGTGCTGGCCTCGGCTACACACCTGGTGCCTGCCATCGGCCCGGGTGACCCGGCCACACATGCCCGGCAGCGTCGCCTGCTGGGTCAGGCAGGCGGTACTCGCATCGTCGGCGCCGACATGGGCGTCGCGGCCCTGACGGTGGGCATCCCCCAGGGTCTTGATGGCCTCGTGGCGGTCGGCCTGCTGCTGACCGGCGCCAGCCTGGCGGCGACAGCGGGGCTCCTCCTGGCAGCTACCCTCGCTGGCCTGCGCAGCGCGCGCGCGGCCGGCAACCTGATGGCCTGAGCGGCGTGACGAACCGAAGCGCCCTCCAGCAGTTCTCCGAGCGGCTGGCCGGCTCGGTGCCTACCGCGTGCGTAGCCCCGCGATGATGCGTGAGCGGTACGTGTCGAAGATGACCGCCAGGACCACGACGAGGCCGGTGATGATGACGCGCATGTTGTCCTCGACCCCGAGGAGGATGAGCCCGGTGCTCAGCACCTGGAGCAGGCAGGCGCCGAAGAACGTGCCGATGACCGAGCCCTTGCCGCCGGAGAAGCTGGTGCCGCCGATGATGACAGCGGCGATGGCGTCGAGCTCATAGGCCACGCCCGCGATGGGGCTGCCGGCCTTGAGGCGCAGCAGGAAGACGAACCCGGCCAGGCCCGCGAGCAGGCCGCAGATGACGAAGGCCGTGATCTTCACGGGCTTGGGGTTGTGCCCGGAGAGGCGCACCGCCTCTTCGTTGTTGCCGATGGCGTAGATGAAGCGCCCGAAGACCGTGTAGCGCAGCAGGAACCAGGCCACCAGCACGACGGCGATGGCGATGACGAAGTAGGCCGGCACCAGATCGAAGAAGCGCACGTTGCCGGCGTCCTTGAAGACCTTCGGCAGGCCGGTGATGGTCGAGTTGTTGGAGAGGACCTGGGAGGCGCCCCGGGCCATGCTCATCATGCCCAGCGTGACGATGAAGGAGGGCACCCGCCAGTGCTCTGTCACGAAACCGTTGAAGAGGCCGCAGAGCGCACCGACGCCCAGGCAGGCCACGATGGTCAGCGGGATGGAGACCATCGGGTCCAGCCCGAAGCCACCGAAGCCGGTCATCACGGTGGGCGCCAGGATGCCGGCTCCCACGACCGTGGTCAGGGCCAGGATCGATCCGACCGAGAGGTCGATGCCGCCGATGAGGATGACGAACGTCATGCCCACCGCGAGGATGGTGTTGATCGAGATCTGACCGAGGATGACCGAGAAGTTGTCCGTGGAGGCGAAATAGGGCGCCACGATGCTGAAGACGACGATGAGCACGAGCAGCGCCACCCCGACGCCCGCCTCGCGGAGCCCGAAGACGACGGCCCGGCTGGCGAGGGGCATCTCCCCGACGCGGGTGGGCTGCTGCTGGGAGGGACTCGTTGGTGTGCTCATGACGGCATCCCCGTGACATCCGTGGTGGCCCGCTCGGCGGTCGACGCCGAGGCCAGGTAGTTGCGGTAGGCCAGCTCCAGGACGGCCTTCTCGCTGAAGTCCTCGCGGGGCAGCTCGCCGACGACCGCGCCCTTGGAGAAGACCACGATGCGGTGGCAGATGCCCAGCAGCTCGGGCAGGTCGGAGGAGACGACGATGATGCCCTTGCCACGATCGGCCAGGTCCCAGATGAGGTTGTAGATCTCGAACTTGGCACCCACGTCGATGCCGCGCGTGGGCTCATCGAAGATGAGGATCTGCGATTCGGCGAAGAGCCACTTGGCGACCACGACCTTCTGCTGGTTACCGCCCGAGAGGAAGCGCACGATCTGACTGGGTGACTGGGCCTTGATGGACAGGGCCTCGATGAGCACCTCGGTCTCCGCGGCCTCCTTGGCGGTCTGGAGCAGGCCTCGGTGCACGACCGCTTCGAGCCGGGTGATGGTCGTGTTCTGGGCGCAGGTCATGTCCAGGATGAGTCCCTGCGACTTGCGGTCCTCGGTGAGCAGGCAGATGCCGGCGCGTACGGCGTCCCGCGGCTCGCGGATGCGCACCGGATCGCCGCGCACCCGAATGGTCCCCCCGGTCGCACGGTCGGCACCGAAGATCGCGCGCATCGCCTCCGTCCGCCCCGAGCCCACGAGGCCCGCGATGCCCAGGATCTCACCCGCGTGGACCCGCAGCGAGACGGGCTCGACATTGCCGTGATAGGTGAGCCCGTCCACGGCCAGGAGCTCCTCGCCGAGCCGTGACCTCCTTGCGGAAGGGGAAGCCCTCCGCCATGGCCCGGCCGACCATGAGCTCGATGACCTCGGCCACGCTGACGTCGGCGACGTCGCGCGTGGCCGCCCACTGACCGTTGCGCAGGACCGTCACGCGGTCGCCGATCTCCTTCATCTCGTCGAGGTGGTGGGAGATGAAGAGCACGCCGATGCCCTGGGCCGCGAGCTGGCGGATGATCCCGAAGAGGCGGTCCACCTCGCGCGGGGTCAGTGTCGCGGTCGGCTCGTCGAGGATCAGGAGCTTGGCGTCGGTGAGGAGCGCGCGGGCGATCTCGACCATCTGCATCTGGGCGATGCCCAGCTCCTCCACCGGGGTGTCCGGCGGCACGTCGAGACCCACCTGCTCGAGCAGCTCCTTCGCCCTCCGTCGCAGCTCGCGGCGGTCCACCAGACCCCGGTGCGAGGGCAGATGCTCGAAGGAGAGGTTCTCCTCGATGGTCAGGTAGGTCAGCAGGTTGAGCTCCTGGTAGACGACCCGGATGCCCGCCGCCAGGGCCTCCTGCGGCGTGCGGGCCAGGTACGGCTGGCCGTTCAGGAACATCTGCCCCGCCATCGGGCTGCTCCACGCCGGAGAGGATCTTGACGAGCGTGGACTTGCCGGCCCCGTTCTCGCCCACGAGCGCGTGGACCTCGCCCGCCAGGATGGTCATGCTCACCGCGTCGAGAGCCCGGACCCCGGGGAACTCCTTGCTGAGTTCCCGTATCTCCATCAGTGGCGGCTGTGCTCGCAGACGTACGCTCACGATTGCCATCATGGGCCGGCGCGAGGTCGCTCCCGATCCGTTCCATGGATCCTCCTCGGGCCTGTGAGTATGGATCAGCCGCCGGGCCGAGACCCGACGGCTGATGCCATGCCAGCTGCTGGCTACTCGACGACCACGTTCTCCGCGGTGACGATCTCGAGCGGGGTCTGGACCCAGCCGCAGAACCTCTCACCGGCCAGCTCGCGCAGGCCGAAGTCGATGCCGAACTTGGCCATGTCGGCGCCGAACTGCTCGACGGTGGCGAGCATCGCGCCGTCGGCGATGTAGCCGACGCACGCCGGGGATGTTGTCGAAGCCGACGACCTGGATCTCGCCGGTCTTGCCGGCAGCGTCGAGAGCCGCGATGGCGCCCAGGGCCATGGAGTCGTTGGCGGCCATGATGCCCTGCAGGTCAGGGTACTGGGTCAGGAAGTTGGAGGTCAGCTCCTCGGCCTCGGCGGTCTCCCAGTGGGCCGTGCGGGAGTCGAGGAGGTCCAGCCTGTACTCGGCGACTGAGTCATCGAAGCCGAGCTTGCGCTGCACGGCGTTGTCGGCCTCGGGGTTGCCCTCGAGGATGACGACCTTGCCACCCTCGCCGAGGGCCTGCCCGAGGGCGTCACCGGCAAGCTTGGCACCGGCGCGGTTGTCCGGACCGAAGAAGGCCAGGTCGATGCCGGCGTCGGCCATGGCCTGCTGATCGAGCTGGACGTCGATGTTGATGACCTTGATGCCGGCCTCCAGCGCCCGGGCGATCGGCTCGACCATCGCCTTGGAGTCGGCCGGCGCGATGACGATGACGTCGAACTGCTGGGTGATGTAGTTCTCGACGGCGCCGACCTGGGCAGCGAAGTCGCGCTCGTCCTTCATGCCCACGGCCTCGAAGTCGAAGATGTCGGCGTTCTCGGCCGCGTAGGCCTCAGCGCCGGCCTGCATCTGCTGGAAGAACTCGTTGGCCAGCGACTTCATGACCAGGCCCACCTTGGGCTTGTGTCCGAGCATCTCCTCCAGGTTCGGCAGCGGCCCGGTCGGCTCGACCGGCGCACACTCCTCGTCCTGGCCGAGCGGCGATGCCACCACCGACGACCGCGAGCGAGATCGCCATGAGGGCACTCATGCCAACGGACGAACCAGCGGTTGGGTCCTGTGCGTCCAATCATTTGAGACTTCCTCCTGGCCCCCTCGGGCCCTCACTGTCTTGGATGCGCGCAACCGTTTGCGTGCTATCCATTCGCCGAGTCTAGGTGGCGCCGGATGCGGCCGTCAAGCGACGAATCGTGCCAGTCACAGTGACGGCCGGGGCATCTGGCTCCAGACCCTGCGTCTATTCGCCCTGGCCCGTGGCCAGCGGGACGACGATGTCGTTCCAGAACTTCTCCTCGTCGATGAAGTTCATGATCGCACCCTTCCGGGCACCGACCGGTCCGACTTCCTCGCGGTACGCGGTGGAGCGCCCGTAGTTCTCGCCCATGTTGCTGTCGACATCGACGTACACGCCGTAGATGTCCTGTGGGACCCCATCCTCGGGTCGAGGATCATCGTTCCACGAGAGCACGATCGACGGATCGATCAGATAGGCAGCCGCGTACAGATCCCAGATGTTGGACGGGGCGAAGTTCGTGCCACCTCGTTCGGTGATCGCCGCTTCCCGCTTCAGGAACAGCTCCTGGATCCCCGGGAACGTGTTGGCGACCATCTGGTCGTACAGATCAAGCGGCATGGCACCGGTGTTGTGGTTGGCCTCCAGGCCATCGATGATCTGGTTGCCATAGAGTTCGTACGCCTCTGTGGAGTGTCGCCCCATTGCTGTCGGACCGCGATCTTGGCCGCATCCGGGATCGGCCCACCAGTTGAATTCGGCGCTTGCCGACGAGTTGCCGGGCAGGTAGAACGAACCGCCCATGTAGACGATCTCCTTGATCTTCGACGGGAAGGTTGGGTCCGCCATGATCGCCCGCGCGATATTGGTCACCGGGCCGATCACGACGATCGACATCTCACCTGGATACTTGCTGGCCGGATCGACGAGGAATTCGATCGCCTCCTCGCGCCGTCCGGGTCGGGGTCACCAGCCCCGTACACGTATGGGTAGGTCGGGGCTTCGCCGTACAGATACTCGTAGACCTCGACGCCAGTCGGCCATGGGATCATTGTCGATACCCTCGAGGCCTTCTCGGAGGTACCCCGCCCAGGACACGACCGGAGCTCACGACCATCTCGGCGTCAAGCACCTCCGGGATCGCGCGCCAGTTGCGGATGCCATAGCCGGCTGCCTTCGTAGATCGGACGGTCGAGTCGAGCGCCTCGAGTTGGCGTGCACCTGTCGCCATCCCCGTGGCATCGCCGTGTTCCCGGCACTACGGTGACACCCAGGAGGTCGATGCTCGGGGCCTGGTCGAGCAGCAGCATGGCCATGCCGTCGTCGAACAACTCCACCATGTCGGTATCGAGGATCACCTTCGAGAGGCCACCCTCGTCCTGGGCCAGGACAGTACCGCCACTTCTGCGATAGCCACCAGCGAGAGGACGACGCGGCTACTATCGCCGCCCGGAGCGCTTCGATGCCAGAGTGCTTTTCCACTGCTATCACCTCCCTGCGGGCGGGGCCTCGGAGTCCCTGTCGGCATCGCTGCCGCAGCCAGACGTTGGCGTCTGACCGATGACGCGCAACCGATTGCGCAACCGTTTACCGCGGACTATACGCGTCTCCCGCCGCAACGGTAAGCCGAGGACGCTCGCAGCTGTCGTCGCCCAATGAAGACGTCACCTCATGAGCGGCCAGTGACTGGTCACCCTCGATCGCGTGGGAGGGGGCGACGATCGGAGGGCCGTGCATGGTGCAGCCATCGACCTGGGGGGATCGCTTTCGAACCGCTCCCGACCACCCGCAGACCCACCCAGGACCAGGCGCACCGAACTCAGGCCTCACCCTCGACCTCGCCCTCGAGCATGCCCTCGTAGAGGCCCGGCCACGAGCCGGGGATGACGATGCCTCCCACGGTCCGCTGGTAGAACTCGATGGGGCCGGCAGCACCGATGACCGCGTAGGCATAACCCTGCTCGCGCATGGCCTGCAGTGCCAGCAGCAGGAGGGCAGCGCCGACGCCGTGGCCGCGGGCCGACTCCGCCACGCCCGTGGGGCCGAACACGCCCAGCGCGGTGGCGTCGTAGCAGGCGAAGCCGAGCAGTTCCTGGTCCCGGAGAGCGACGAAACAGGAACGTGGCCGATTAGCCGAACGCGACCTCCGTCTCGCTGGCCCAGCCCGGGCCGAAGTGCGCGCCGACCCAGGCGGTCAGGAGGTGCCTCTCGGGGCCGATGGGCCGCCGCAAGCGGATACCTGCGGCCTCGAGCGCTGTCAGGTCGAGCGGTGGCAGCTCGTACAGCTTGACGAGGATGTCGGCAGGGTCGTGCCGGTCCGGCGGGCCTGCGGATGCGTCCACGGCTCGCCGCTCAGGCCGCCGCGATGTGCGCGGCGATGGCGTCGCGCGTGGGCAGGCCGGCTTGCGCACCAGCCTGTGTCGTCTTGAGTGCAGCACCCACCATGGCCCAGTGCAGCGCCTCCTCGAGCGGGGCCCCGCGTGCCAGCTCCGCGGCCAGGATGCCGTTGAGCGCATCGCCGGCACCGGTCGTGTCGACGGGCCTGACCGGCGTGGCCGGCAGATGCCTGGCTCGCCCATCGGCCCACAGCAGCGCCCCATCGGCACCGAGCGAGACGATGACCGGCGCACCGCTCCGACCGGCGAGGATCCGGGCGGCCGCCTCGGCGTCGCCGGCACCGGTCAGCATCTCGGCCTCGGTCTCATTGGGCGTGAGGATCGGCCCCGTTGCCAGCAGCTCGGCCAGGATCGGTCGGGCCGGCGCCGGATTGAGGATGATGCGCAGGCCTCGTTCCTCGGCCCATCGCGCCGCGGCCAGGACCGCGTCGTCACCGACCTCGAAGCCGAGAAGGCACACCGAACCGGCAGGGGGCCGCAGCTGGGCAACCTCTCCCCTGATCATCTCGGCATCGAGGCGAGCGTTGGCACCGGGCGCGACCGCGATCTGGTTCTCGCCGTGGGCGTCGACGACGATGAGGGCCAGGCCGGTGCGCTCATCCTCCAGGCGACGACAGGCAGAGATATCGACACCTTCCGCGGCCAGGCCATCCAGGGCACTGCGGCCCAGATCGTCGCCGCCGACGGCACCGAGCATGATGACGTGCGCGCCTACCCGGCTGGCCGCCACGGCCTGGTTGGCACTCTTGCCGCCATTCTGCTGGACGAGGCGGTCACCGAGCACGGTCTCGCCCGCCGCGGGCAGGCGGGACACGCTGACGATGAGGTCGACGTTGATGGAGCCGGCCACGATCACGGTCCCGGCACTGGCTGACTGGGCCATCAGGTTCGTTCACCCCCCGACTCGGGCGCGGCTCGGAGCACGTCCGGGTTTACCGATTGCGCAACCGTTTGCGTGAGCCTATCCTTGACGCATGCCGGTGTCAACGACGTCGTCGCCTCGACCAGGCCTGCGACAGACCATGACGCACGATCCGGGACGTCGCCCGACAGGCGGGCGTCTCCCCGACCACCGTCTCGCACGTCATCAACGGCACACGGCGGGTCGATCCAGGTACCTCCGAGCGCGTCGCGGCAGGCCATCGAGGAGCTTGGCTATCGGCCCAATGCCCTGGCTCGCAGCATGCGGCGCGGGCGCACCCACACCGTCGGTGTCATCGTGCCCGACATCGCCAACCCCTTCTTCGGCGACCTCGCACGGTGGCTCGAGGACGCCCTGTTCGAGGCCGCCTACAGCGCCATCATCTGCAACTCCGACGGCGATGACCGCAAGGAAGCGAGCTACCTCGACGTGCTCCTCTCCAAGAAGGTCGACGGCCTCCTGCTCATCGCCGCCAGCCAGTCATCCGAGCGATTGCGCCACCTCCTGGACACCGGGCCCCCCACCATCGTCGTTGACCGCGAGCTCGATAGCCTGCCCGTGTCCCAGGTGATGGTGGCCAACGATCACGGTGGACGCCTGGCCGGGCAACACCTCATCGAGCTGGGTCACCGCGATGTCGGGGTCATCGCCGGACCCGGTGGCCTGGGCACGAGCGCCAAGCGTCTCGAGGGCTTCCGTGCGGCGTTCCTGGCTGCCGGCATCGACATCCCACCCGAGCGCATCACCCGGGGAGACTTCCGGGTCGCCAGCGGACGCGTGGCCATGGAGACGCTGCTCGGCCAGGACCAGCGTCCCAGCGCTGTCTTCGCCGAGAACGACCTCATGGCCCTGGGCGCCCTCAGCGCCGCACATGCCGCCGGGCTGGGCATCCCCACCGACATCTCCGTGGTCGGCTTCGACGGCATCGCCTTCGGCGCCGACGTGACGCCCCCGCTGACCACGGTGGCCCAGTCGACGCGGGCCATGGCCACCGCTGCGGTAGAGCTGCTCTTCGACCAGTTGCGAGACCCCGCGGCACCGCCGCGTCTGATCGAGCTGCCCGTCCGGCTGGTCATCCGGGGAACGTCGGCACCACCGCCGGGCACATAGCGGCCGCCGGCCTGGTCCCGGCACGACCAGCCGTGCCCGGTGTCCGCAGACCGTCCACAAGCGGCGTTCACCGGCCATCCACAGCGTCGGCCTCGCAGGGATGACGACCGCAACATATGGTGTGGTGCTGTGGCTCGATGACCCCCATATGTAGTGGTTGCGGGCTTGACAACGGCGAGGCTGCAGCCCACAATCCTCGGACCCTCTCTGGTAGCAGGAAGTGCCCTCCGCGCGATGATCGGAGACGGGAACAAGGCCGCTGCCCAGCCCCGGGCTCGGTCATCCAGCGAGGGTGAAGGGTGCCGCACGGAGTGTCCCGGTCGGCCAGTTGACACGCCGGCGACGACACCGGCGTCAGGACGTCGAGAGGAGAGGTCATGGCTGAGGCTGTCGCCAAGGTCCGCACTAGCACGCCGGCCCAGGAGGCGACGGCCCGGTCAGGTTCCAGCAGCGCGCGCGGCAAGCGCAGCACGACGCGGTCAGCCATGGATGAGCACTTCCGCTTCACCGGCGCCACCTCCACCGGGCTGACCTTCGAGCGGCGCTGGACCACGCCGGGCGTGCATCCCTACGACGAGGTCACCTGGGAGCGGCGGGACGCCAGCATCGCCAACGAATCCGGCAAGTCCGTCTTCGAGCAGAAGGGCGTGGAGGTGCCCTCCTTCTGGAGCCAGCTGGCCACCAACGTCGTGGTCAGCAAGTACTTCCGCGGCCATGTCGGCACACCGCAGCGCGAGCACAGCGTCAAGCAGCTCATCGACCGCGTCGTCAACACCATCACCAGCTGGGCGGCGACGCAGCGTTACTTCGCCAGCGACGAGGACCTGGCCACCTTCAAGGCAGAGCTCACGCACCTGCTGCTGCACCAGAAGATGGCCTTCAACAGTCCCGTCTGGTTCAACGTCGGCGTGGAGCCGCGCCCCCAGTGCTCGGCCTGCTTCATCAACTCGGTGCAGGACTCCATGTCCTCGATCATGGACCTGGCCAAGACGGAGGCCATGCTCTTCAAGTACGGCTCCGGGGCCGGGGTGAACCTCTCGCCCATCCGCGGCTCGCAGGGAGAAGATGTCCGGCGGCGGTATCGCCAGCGGTCCGGTCAGCTTCATGAAGGGCTTCGATGCCTTTGCCGGTGTCGTCAAGTCCGGCGGCAAGACACGTCGAGCCGCCAAGATGGTCATCCTCGATTCGGACCATCCCGACATCCTCGACTTCGTGGAGTCCAAGGCCAGCGAGGAGCGCAAGGCCTGGGCACTCATCGAGGCTGGCTATGACCCGTCCTTCACCGGCGAGGCCTACGGCTCGGTGTTCTTCCAGAACGCCAATCACAGCGTGCGCGTCTCGGATGCGTTCATGGCCGCGGTCGAAGCCGACGCCGACTGGACCACGCACGAGGTCACCACCGGTGAAGCCGCCGCGACATACCAGGCGCGCACCATCTTCCGGCGCATGGCGGAAGCAGCCTGGATCTGCGGCGATCCGGGCATCCAGTACGACACCACCATCAATGACTGGAACCCGGTCGCCAACACCGATCGCCAGTACGCCACCAACCCCTGCTCGGAGTTCTCGTTCCTCAACGACACCTCCTGCAACCTGGCCTCGCTGAACCTGATGAAGTTCGTCGATGCGGATGGTGAGTTCGACGCCGAGGCCTTCCGCTTCGCCGCCCGGTTGACCATCACCGCGCAGGAGATCCTGGTCGACAACGCCTCCTACCCGACGGCACAGATCGAGGAGAACTCGCACCGCTTCCGGCCGCTGGGCCTGGGTTACGCCAACCTCGGTGCGCTGCTGATGAGCCGCGGACTGGCCTACGACTCTGACGAGGGCCGCGCCTACGCCGCCGCCATCACCGCCATCATGACCGGCGAGGCCTACCGCCAGTCGGCCATCGTGGCACGCGACCATGGCGGTCCCTTCAACGACTACGCCATCAACGAGGGGCCCTTCCTCCGCGTCATCCGCAAGCACCGCGACGCGGCCTACCGGATCGATGCGAACCAGGCGCCACGGTCGCTGGTCAGGACTGCCCAGGCCGCCTGGGACGAGGCCCTGCAGCTGGGTGAGGAGCACGGCTACCGCAACGCGCAGGTCACCGTCCTCGCGCCCACCGGCACCATCGCCTTCATGATGGATTGCGATACCACGGGCATCGAGCCTGATATCGCCCTCATCAAGTACAAGAAGCTGGTCGGCGAGGGCTTCCTCAAGATCGTCAACGGCACGGTGCCGGTGGCCCTGCGCCGCCTCGGCTACTCGGCTGACGAGATCGAGGCCATCGTGGCCTACATCGATGAGCGCGAGACCATCGAAGGCGCTCCCGGCCTCCGGCCCGAGCATCTCCCGGTCTTTGACTGTGCCTTCAAGCCCGTCAACGGCGAGCGCTCCATCCAGCACATGGGGCACCTGCGCATGATGAGCGCCACGCAGCCGTTCCTGTCGGGAGCCATCAGCAAGACCGTGAACATGCCCGAGAGCGCTACCGCGCAGGACATCGGGGATGTCTATCTGCAGGGCTGGAAGCTGGGCCTCAAGGCCATCGCCATCTATCGCGATGGCTCCAAGCGCAGCCAGCCGCTCTCCACCGGCAAGAAGAAGACAGCAGGCGCTGAAGCGACCATCCCCACGGCAGGCGATGCGCCGGGGCTTGAGCTCACTGGGGAGCCCAAGCCATACCGGCGCCGCCTGCCGGATGAACGCCGCGCCGTCACCCACAAGTTCCAGGTCGCCGGGCACGAGGGCTACGTCACGGTGGGTCTCTACCCCGATGGCACCCCCGGCGAGATCTTCCTCAAGATGGCCAAGGAAGGTTCCACGGTCAGCGGCCTCATGGACACGCTGGCGACGATGACCTCCATCGCGCTCCAGTACGGCGTGCCGCTGCGCGACCTGGTGAGCAAGTTCACGCATGTGCGCTTCGAGCCCTCCGGCTTCACGGGCAACGCCGAGATCCCCATCGCCAAGTCCATCGTCGACTACATCTTCCGCTGGATGGGCTCCCGCTTCCTGCCCAAGGACGACCGCGATGCCCTCGGCATCCTGGGTGGCGCGGTGGTAACGGAGGCTCCCCCGGATGCCGACACGACCGCCGAAGCGCTCGACCTCGCCAGTGCATCCCTGGACTCCACCGCGGCCGTGTCCCCGCCCGCTCCTTCGACCTCCTCCGAGGGAGAGGGCGGGGAGCGGCCTGCTGCGGCCGGACGGATCTCCACGGCAGCAGCTGCCTCGATCCCGTCCCCCAACGGCTACGCCAACGGCAGCAACGGCCATGCCGTCAGCAGCGCCGTGGTGGCCTCGTTGGGCGCGGGTCCGCGGGTGGCCTTCTCGATCAGCGCGGACTCCCCATCCTGCATGGACTGCGGCAGCATCATGGTCCGCAACGGCAGCTGCTACAAGTGCCTCAACTGCGGCACCACGAGCGGCTGTAGCTGACGACCCCAGCAGCGGCCCTCGCCATCCCGGAGCCCCGCGGCGAGGCGGGGCTGCCTGGTTCACCGGTGCCCGGCTGAGAAGCTACGCTCGCGCTGATGCGCATCGCCACCTGGAACGTCAACTCGCTCAAGGCCCGACTAGAGGCGGTCGAGCGCTGGCTGGAGCGCGCCGCGCCGGATGTGCTGCTCATGCAGGAGACGAAGCTCGCGGACGACGACGTGCCAGAGATGCCCTTCCGCATGGCCGGATATGAGCTGCTTCACCACGGCGAGGGCCGCTGGAACGGAGTCGCCATCGCCAGCAGGCTCGGGATCGAGGGGCCCATCACCAACTTCGGCGACGGGCCCGTGCGTCAGAGCCGCGGCCCCAGCGATGCTCCCAGCGCGGTCGACTTCGATCCGTTGACCGAGGCCCGCATGGTCAGCGCCGTGTGCGGTGAGATCCGGGTGGCCAGCCTCTATGCACCCAACGGACGCGAGCTTGGTTCGCCGTGGTACGAGGGCAAACTGCGTTGGTTCGACCGACTGCTCCGCTGGCTCGACGAGACCGCCACCCCGGCCGACGCGGTGCTCCTGGGCGGAGATCTCAACGTCACCCCCAGCGACGATGACGTCTGGGATGCCGCGGCCGTACACGGTGCCACGCACGTCTCGGAACCGGAGCGGGCAGCACTCGCCCGGCTGCGCGAATGGGGCCTGGTCGATACGTACCGGGCGTACCAGCCCGACACCGCTCGCTTCAGCTGGTACGACTATCGGGCCGGCATGTTCCACAAGAACCAGGGCATGCGCATCGATCTTCTGTACGCCACCCGAGCGGTCGCTGATCGCGTCGTCTGGGCCGAGATCGACCGCGAGGCCCGCAAGGGCCCGCCGACACCATCCGACCACGCACCCGTGGTGATCGACCTTGACGAGCCGGGCAGGCCCTTCGTCGCGGGCTGGGATGCGGCACTCGAGCGCATCAGCAGGCGCACAACGCCGCTGTAAGGACGTTCTGACGGCCTCCCGCCGAGCGGCAGCCTGGGCGGCGGGGCGTGGCGGTGACGTCGCCCCCAGTCTCTCGGCGTACCAGTCGGCCGTCATCTCGATAGCCTGCTCGGCGAGGGTCTGGTCCTCGGTCAGCACGTTGCAGATGTGATCGGCCTCCTCGGTCCCCACCACCAGGAGCATCGAGCCCGCGTACGGCGCCAGGTCGCTGAGGGCGGTGGAGGCCAGCATCGACGAGAAGAAGTCGCAGCTGTGCTCGATCGTTCGCCAGCCCGCGAACGAAGCGCGGAACGCGCGTCCCTGAGAAGCGCCCGGTCCAGCCACATGGGGCCCGATCTACGTCAGCGCCGGGGCGGTCTTGCCCATATCCTGTAGCGGTGACGCTCTACCACCTGCTCGACCATTCCGAGCTCAACGACCCGCTCATGATCATGGCGCTGGACGCCTGGGTGGATGCCGGTTCTGCCGCCACCAGTGCCGCCGCCCTGGTCGGCGAAGGCGGAGCCACCATCGCCGGGATCGACGCCGACGGCCTCTATGACTATCGTTCACGCCGCCCCACTCTGCGCATCGTGGATGGCCACCCCATAGAACTGGAGTGGCCGGAGCTGAAGGTCGTGCACCGCCGCTTCGCCGGGCGGGATGCGCTCGTCCTCAGTGGACCGGAGCCCGACTACCGCTGGCGCGAGCTCGCCGCGGAGCTGGTGATGCTGGCGCAGGACCTGGAGGTCACCGAGTGGCTTACGTTGGGGGCCATCCCTGCCGCCGTGCCGCACACCCGTCCCGTTCCGGTGCTGGGCATCGAATCGCGCTCGGGACTCCTCAGGGGCGGTGTCGAACCCGGTCCGGCTGGATCGATGAAGGTTCCTGCGGCTGCGGTCTCGGTGGTCGACATCGCCGTCGCGGAGGCCGGCATCCCCTCCCTGGGCTACTTCGCCCAGGTCCCGCACTACGTCAGCGGCGAGTACCCGGCTGCCGCGATCGCGCTGGTCCGCGCCGTGGAGCAGCACATCGGTGAGGGTCTGACCACCGCCGTCCTGGAGCTGGAGGCCCGGGGCATCCGCACCCGGCTCGATGCGGCGGCCACGGCCGACGAATCGACCCGCTCGTACATCGCTCGCCTCGAGGAGATGGTTGACGAGGCGCGCCTGCCCTCCGGTACTGAGCTCATCAGCGAGATCGAGCGCTTCCTGCGCGACCGTGGCTCCGGGAGCGGCCCCGTCCACTGACCAGCTCGGCCCCTGAGGTGAGGGGTCAGCCACCTTCCTGACGCCTTTCGGCGCCTCGCCTATCCTCTCACTGTGCGATCACGCCAGCTAGCCATCGTCGTCACGTTCATCGCGCTGCTGGGCCTGCTGCTCACGGCCCCGGGCGCGATGGCGCAGGTCGCCACGCTGCGTACCCCGGACCCGGCCGCCGAGGCCACGGAGCCGCCAGCCGAAGAGGTGGACGGGCAGGAGGCCATCCTCGAGTTCGTGGCCTGTCTGCGCGACAACGGCGTCGATATCCCTGACCCGCAGTTCGGGGTGATGGGTGGGTTCCTCAGCGGGGACTTCGCCGAGATCGACTTCATGAGCAGCGAGTTCCTCGATGCCATGGAGGCCTGCCAGGCGCTGCTGGCCGCCGTGCAGCCGGAGATCGACCCGGAACAGCAGGCCGAGCAGAACGAGCAGTTGCTCCTGTTCGCGCAATGCATGCGGCGCGAAGGCATCGACTTCCCCGATCCTGATCCCATTCGTGGCCTGACCATCGCATCGTTCAGGAGCGAGGATGGCCGCCTCACGATCGACCCGTTCACGTCGGGATTCCTCGACGCCAGCAGCATCTGCGCTGCGGAAGTGGGCCTGGGGACCCCGGCGGGCATGAGCCCCTGAGGGAGGAGACGCACGCGGGGGATCGGCATGACGATGACATGGGCCTTACTCGTGAGCGGCACGCGTCTGACGCCGCGGACGCATGCTCACCTTCTGTCGCGCCGAGAGAGCCGGGGCGCCGCCCGCCCAGGGAGATGACGATGCCTCACAGATCCTTCCGAACGCTGTTCGTCCACGCTGACGCTCGGTACCGCACTGGCGATCACGCTCGCCGGCGGAGCGTCGGCGCAGGTGGCCACGCTGGTCGGTCCCGACGAGGGTGCCGAGCCCAGCCCGACCGCCGAGGAGACCGTCGCCCCGACGTTCGAGGATCGCGAGGAGGCGCTGCTGGCGTACGCCCAGTGCATGCGCGACAACGGTATCGACATGGACGACCCGCAGGCCGGAACCACGCGCGGGCGCGGCTTCTTCCGCGCCGGGAGTGACACGGGACTGGATCTCGAGGGCGACGAGTTCCAGGCCGCCCAGATGGCCTGCGCGCCGATCCTGGAAGCCGCCCGTCCGGAACTGGACCCGGCGGCCCAGGCCGAGCGCATGGACGAGCTGCTACTGCTGGCGCAGTGCATGCGTGACAACGGCATCGAGGACTATCCCGATCCCTTCATCGGCGCCTGATGGACGCCTTGAGCGCACCGGGGGTCGCGCCTTCGCGGAGTTGGGTCTCGACCCGAGCTCAGAGGGATTCCAGCTGGCCCGCGAGACATGTGCTGCCGAGCTGGGCGTCGAGGTCGGGCCCGGTCGCCCCGGTCCCGGCGCCGCCGGTTCCGACCCCCAGGGTTGGTGGCTGATGTCGCGCCTCGTCGTCGTCGCCGGCGCGCTGGCCGTCCTGGCTGGGGCGGCTGCAGCTCGCTACCAATCTACCCTTCGCCGGTACGGACGACGGAACCTCTGCGGCTGCCACCCCCATCATCCCGCTCAGTACCGCGACCATCGTCCAGCGCACGATGCAGTCGACCGAGGAGTTCGACGGCACGCTCGGCTACGCCGGAGAGGGCGTCATCATCGCTGGGCTCAACGGTACCTTCACGAAACTGCCGAAGGTCGGCGACATCCTCACCCTGGGCGATGAGATCTACGAGGTGAACGGCGAGTCCAGTTCCTACCTCATGTACGGCAAGCGGCCGGCCTGGCGCCCGCTCAGCAATGACAGCGCGAGCGGCCCGGACGTCCGGCAGTTGGAGCTCAGCCTCAAGGAGCTCGGCCTGCTCGACGAGAACGTCGAAGCCGACGGCAACTACCGGCAGAAGACCGTCAACGCGGTGCGCAAGTGGGAGCGCCGCACTGGCCAGGAGCGGGACGGTGACATCGATCCCGGCCAGATCGACCTTCCTGCCCGGCGATGTGCGCATCACTGAGGTCGTGCCGGAGCTGGGCTCGACGGCTCGTGCTGGCAGCGTGGTCGCGCGCACGAGCGGGACGAAGCTCGTGGTCAGCGTGAACCTGGAAGCCGATCGCCGCGACATCCTGGCGGTCGGCGACAGCGTCAGCGTGGAGTTGCCGGACGGCGCTGTCTCGGGCGGCGTGGTCGTCGAGATCGACAGTGTCGCGCAGACCCTGCCGGGGGCCAGCGAGCCCACGGTCGAGGTCACCATCGAGCTCGACGACGACGCCACGACCGGCAACCTCGATGGCGCCGAGGTGACGGTCAACGTCGTGCGGCAGACGCGACCGGATGTCCTCTCGGTGCCGGTCGATGCGCTGCTGGCGTTGCGCGAGGGCGGCTACGCGCTCGAGCTGGTCGCGCCCGACGGTTCGAGCTACCTCGTGGGCGTGGAGGTCGGCCTCTTCGATGATGACGGCGTCGAGGTTCGCGGCGACATCGAAGCTGGCGATGTCGTCGTCGTGCCGGCACGATGATGCCCCTGCGTCCTGCCCCCAGGATGCCGAGGCCGGCTCCGCCCCCACGCCTGGCATCACCGCTGCTATCACCCCCACCCAGCCGACCGGGCATGGTCCGTCCCGGCAGCATGACCTCCTCTCCGGCCCTCGGACCGACGCCCGCACGGACCCTCGGACCGGCGCCCGCCCGGGCCCTCGGCCCGGTCGTCCTCGACCTCGCTGACGCTGCCCGTGTCTACCCCGGTGACCCACCCGTGGAGGCACTCCGTGGCGTCAACCTGCGCGTGCGCGCGGGTGAGCTGGTGGCCATCGTGGGTCCCTCCGGCTCGGGCAAGTCGACGCTGCTGCATGTCCTGGGCACGCTGGACAAGCCCAGCCAGGGGGTCGTCAGGGTCGCCGGCTTCGACGTCGCCAGGCTCTCCGACGCCGCCCTCTCCGGATTGCGTTCGGAGCACGTCGGGTTCGTGTTCCAGCAGTTCTTCCTGCTCGAAGGCATGACCGCCCTGGACAACGTCGCCACGGGTCTCCTCTACCGTGGCATCAGCCCATCCCAGCGACGACGACTCGCTGGCGACGCCCTGGAGCGGGTGGCGCTGTCCCATCGTGCGGATCATTCGCCGGGCAAGCTCTCCGGGGGTGAGCGCCAGCGCGTCGCCATCGCCCGGGCCATCGTGGGACGCCCGGCCGTGGTGCTCGCCGACGAACCGACCGGCAACCTGGATTCGGTGACCGGCCGGCGCATCCTGGACCTGCTGGTCGAGCTCAATCGCCAGGACGGCACCACCATCGTGGTCATCACCCATGACCTCGCGGTGGCCTCGCGGATGCCGCGGCGGCTGGAGATCGCTCGATGGTCGCATCGTTCGGGACTCGGCCGCTGGGGTGGCGGCATGAGCGCTCTTGCCGGGAGGCTGCCGCAGGCCGGGCCGCCCCGTGCCGCCAGTATGGCCCCGCGGCGAGCCGAGGAAGCCCAGGTCGAGCCGGCTGCACCCATCCGACCTGCTGAGCCTCGGCGCCATCGGACTACGCACCAGGCGCATCCGGGCCGCCCTCACCATGGCCGGTATCGCCATCGGCATCGCCGCCATGGTCGGCGTGCTGGTCATCAGCGAATCGAGCCGCTCCGACCTGCTCGCCCAGCTCGACCGGCTGGGCACCAACATGCTCCGGGTCACGCCGGGGCAGACCCTCTTCGGGGGGACCGCGGAGCTGGCCCCGGAGGCCGAGGCGATGATCGCCCGGGTCGGCCCCGTCGAATCGGTCGCCAGCGTCGCGATCGTGGATGCCACGGTTCGCCGCACCGACCTCATCGACGAGGGCCGCACCGGGGGCATCAGCGTCACTGCTGCGGACCTCGACCTGCTCGACACGCTCCGCGCCGAGATCGCCGTCGGTCGCTGGCTCGATGAGGCCTCCGCCTCGCTGCCGACCGTCGTGCTCGGCAATACCGCGGCGCGCCGGCTCGGGATCGACGAGCCCGGCATCCGCGTCTGGATCGCCGACCGCTGGTTCAGCGTCATCGGCGTCCTGGCCCCGGTGACGCTGGCCAGCGAGCTCAATTCCTCGGCGTTCGTGGGCATCCCACTGGCTGAGCGGCTCTTCGAGTACGAAGGCAGTCCGTCGACGATCTACGTGCGCAGCGAGCTCGAGTACCTGGAGGATGTCCGCGCGGTCATGGGCCGCACGGCCAGCCCCGAGGACCCCAGCGAGGTCGAAGTCACCCGCCCCTCCGACGTGCTCGAAGCCCGGGCGGCCGCGGCCGCGGCCTTCACCGAGCTGTTCCTGGGCCTCGGAGCCGTGGCGCTCATCGTGGGCGGCGTGGGCATCGCCAACGTCATGCTCATGTCGGTGCTGGAACGGCGCTCGGAGATCGGCCTGCGACGCGCGCTCGGGGCCACCCGCCGCCACATCGCGCTGCAGTTCGTCAGCGAGGCCCTGGCCCTGGCCTTCGTCGGCGGCCTGCTCGGGGTGCTCGCGGGCGCCGGCATCGCCGTGGCCTACGCCCTATCCCAGTCCTGGGTGCCCATCGTCCCGGCCGTCGCGGTCGTCGGCGGTGTCGCGGCCGCTCTCGCCATCGGCGCTATGGCCGGCTTCTACCCGGCCATGCGCGCGGCGCGCCTCTCCCCCACCGATGCGCTGCGCGGGCGCGGAATGAACCGGCCAAGCAGCCGAAGCGAGCGCGGTGGTCAGCGAAGAGCCGATAGCCGGGCTCGACCAGCCCCCTGATGCCCCGCAGGCGCGCCAGGCGTGCCAGTGGCTGCAGCGACGGGACGCGTTCAAGGGCCCGGATCACGGCCTCGCCACCGGAGGCCCAGTCGCCATCCTCGTCGATGACGTGAAGAGCGCGACGCAGGTCGCGCGCGGCGCGAAGCCGCTGCACCTCGGGTCGATCCGCGGTGGCCCGCTGCAAGGGCACCAGGCGGAGGCGGCGCTCGCGATCGAGCCCGGCCAATCGCGCGGCGATGCGCGTGCAGACCCGGCAGCGCGCATCGTAGAGGACCGTCAACCGACCAGCCTGCGGGCCTCGCGGCACCTCAGTCACGGATGCGGATGAGCGTGATCCCATCGCGCACGGTGAGCATGACGGCCTCGACGCGCGGGTCAGCTGCGACGCGATCGTTGAACGCGCGCATGGCCACGACATCCGCCGCGTGAGCGTCCGCGTCGAGCACACGACCACGGCGCAGGACGTTGTCAGCGACGATGAGCCCGCCTGGTCGCAGGAGCGGTACGACCGCCTCGTAGTAGGCCGGGTAGGCAGGCTTGTCGGCATCGATGAAGGCCATGTCGAACGGTCCCTCAAGGTGTGCCAACGAGTCGAGCGCCGGACCCTGCATGACCGTGATGCGCTCGCTCAGGCCGGCCGCAGCGACGTGTTCGAGAGCCTTGGCGGCGTGATCAGCGCGCAGCTCGAGCGTGATGATGTGGCCGTGCGGTGGCAGGGCCTCGGCCATGCTGAGCGCCGAGTAGCCGGTGAAGGTACCGACCTCGAGGATGCGCCCTGCGCCGCTGATGGCCACGAGCAGCGTGAGCAGCCGGCTCTCCAGCTCATCGATCATGTAGTCGGGGACGTCACTCCACTCCATGGTGGCCTCGGCCACGGCTCGCAGCCGCTCGGAAGGAGGCGTGCTGTGCGCTGCGGCGTAGGCCGCCACGGCGGGGTCCGCGACGGCGCGTGGTGAAGAGCCCGTCATGAGGCGCGCAGCCGCGTGGGCTGGATGTGGATGCGGACCGGGTAGTCGGCTGCGAACGACTCGGGCGTCATGCCCAGGTCCTCCATGGCCGTCTCGTACTTGGTCACGTACTCCCGATCCTCGTGCGCCGCTGGCCCGTCGGCGATGACCTCGGCGATGCCCTCGATGATGACGACCTCTCCGCCGGATCGGGTGCAGTTGAGGTTCAGTGAGACCCGTGGGTTGGCGGCGATGTTGCGGGTGCGAGGAGTCCGCCCGAGCGAGTAGACGACGATCGATTCGCCCTCGACCAGGAACCACACAGGCGAGGTCTGGGGCTGTCCTGCGGCATCCACGGTGGTCATCCAGGCCACGAGCTCGTCGTCCAGCCGCGCCTGGATGTCGGGACGTTCATCGAACATGGTGCTGCCCAGCATAGACGGCAGCAGGCGTGAACGGCTGGCCGCCCGGTCCGCGCAGGCAGGCCAGCGGCATGGCCGCATACCATGGAGCGATGCTCCAGCATGACGGCTCCATCCGCATCGCCTGGCACGCCGATGGCTATGAGGCCATCGTGGTCCGGGCACGCTTCCGACCAGCCCAGCAGGTGGAGGCCTTCGCCAAGGACGTCGCCGACGTGGCCCTGCTGGAGCGGACGCTGCCCGATCTGCGGACAGCCTTGCGCAAGCACTATCCGGGCGCCTTCGATCTCCTCACCAGCGAGCCTGTCACGGGGCCCTGGCAGGTCATCGTCAGCTTCCATCCGCCGCCCGGCAAGCCAAACCCAGATCCATGGTGACGAGCATCGCCGCCGACGACCGGGTCGAGATCCACGAGGCCGTGGGGGCCTTCGTGCGCCTGGAGCGGCACCTGCAGGATGCCGGGTTCTTCAGCGCTGATGGACGCGAGGCCGCCGGGCGCTGTGCCGACGTCTACCTCGGCTATGGCCTGTCTGAGCCGCTGCGCCGCAGCGCTCGAGCGGCGCGGCCGGAGCCCTTGCGCCTGCCCCTGGCGGCCTGTCGCATCCGGGATGCGCAGAGCCACGCACCCGCCACGGTGACCCGGCGGTATCGCCTGGGGGCGTGGGAACGCACCTGGTCAGCCGCTGCCTATGCGACGGCCGTGCGACAGGCCCAGGAGGCCATCGCCGCTGGTGAGCTCTACCAGGTCAACCTGGTGCAGCACCTCTCCGCGTCGTTCGAGGGTGACCCCAGGGGCCTGGCCGCGGCCCTGGCCCGCTTCGCTCCGATCCACCGCCAGGTCCACTCCGGGGACGGCTGGACGATCGTGTCCGCGTCTCCGGAGCTGTTCCTGGCCAGGCGTGGCCGGCGCATCTGGACGATGCCCATCAAGGGCACCCGACCGCGGGGCGGTGGCCACGAGCTCGTGTCGTCAACCAAGGACGCGGCCGAACACGTCATGATCGTGGACCTCGAACGCAACGACCTGGGGCGCATCAGCGAGCCCGGCAGCGTTCACTGGCCCAGGCTGATGAGGGTGGAGACGATGGCCGGTGTCGAGCATCTCGTCTCGCTCGTGGCGGGCACGTTGCGCGAGGACGTCTCCTGGTCAGCCGCGATGACGGCCATGTTCCCGGGCGGCTCGGTGACCGGAGCGCCCAAGATCGCGGCGCTCGATCACATCAACGCCCTCGAGCCGGTCGGCCGTGGCGCATCCATGGGTGCCCTCGGGACGGTCTGGCCCAACGGCGACTTCGACCTGGCCCTGACCATCCGGACCTTCGCCATCGGGGAAGGCCGCATCCACCTCTGGGTCGGGGGTGGCATCGTCTGGGACTCGGACCCACTCGCCGAGGTCGAGGAATCGTGGGTCAAGGCCCGCCCCTTGCTCGAAGCGCTCGAGGCCGCCGCATGAGCACCGACAGCCTGAGACCCACGACACGGCCGTTGGCGGTGGCCGTCCTGGGGCGCGGCATCATCGATCCGGACACGCCCATCATCCACGCCGATGACCGTGGCCTCCTGCGCGGCCTGGCCGCCTTCGAGACGTTGCGCGTCTACGGTGGTCGACCCTTCGCCATGGCCGAGCACCTCGAGCGACTGCGGCTCTCGGCGACACGGATGCACTTCGCGGTGCCCGACCTGGCGGAGCTGGAGCGACTGGCGGACGACGCCATCGGCGCTGCCGGGGTACCCGACTGCACCCTTCGTCTCACGGTCACCGGGGGTCGCGAGGGCGGAGCGCCGGTAGCCATCATCATCGTGGGCGCGTTGCCGGGGGGCCTCGACGACCTGCGGCAACGAGGCATCGCCGTCATCTCGCTGCGGCTGGGCACGGACCCACGCGCCCGTCGCGATGCACCCTGGCTGCTGGATGGGGTCAAGTCGACGTCATACGCCGTGAACATGGCGGCCCACGAGGAGGCCGAGCGACGCGGAGCCGGCGACGCCATCTTCGTGGCCGCCGATGGCTCGATCCTGGAGGGACCCACCACCAACGTGTGGTGGCGACGCGGGACGGTCCTCTACACACCGGCGCTCGACCTGGGCATCCTGGCCGGTGTCACCCGAGCCTGGGTGCTGCGCCTCGCCGGAGAGGCCGGCTACCAGACCGAGGAAGGCTGGTTCCCCCTCGACCATCTGGCGGCAGCGGATGAGGCGTTCACCTCGTCATCGATCCGCGAGCTGATGCCCATCGTGCGTCTGGATGGCCAGGCCATCGGATCGGGGTGGCCTGGAACGGCGGCGGCGACCCTGCATGGAGCGCTGCGGCGGGCTGCCGGAGCTGCACGACACTCCAACGCCTGAGCCCGGGAATCCCACGACCCACGCCTCACAGCGTGGGTCGACGATCACGCGAGGAGTGCCGGGGGAACGGGCACAGGCCCTCACGCCCCCGGTCACACGGATATGCCGGCGCGGGTGTCAGATGAGATGTTGCCCGCACGGGGCACGGTCAAGAGGTTGCTCATCCCCAGGGATCCATCCGCGGTCTGCGGCAGCACGCAGGACCGCTCAACGGCCCTGGAGCTCCGACTGGTCCGGCCACGCCGGCTGCGGGGATCGACCATGTGGTCAGCCATACCTCCGACCTGGAATCTACACCCGCTCCAGCCTCGTGGGAAGCCCCCAACGGACACCTGCTGGTGCCTGCTGGCTACGGTCCTGACGGCTCCGCCTGCGGGTCGGTCGAGCCAGCCCTGGCCTTGAGCGCCTGCTTGTGGGCCCGCTTGTGGGCCTGATACGCAGCCAGCGTGTCAGCCGAATCGACGTCCCCGAGCGTGGGATACGCGGGCATCACGTCTTCCAGGCCCGGCACGGACAAGCCGAAGCGCTTGGCCAGGATGGCGATCAGCGTCCTGGCCTTCATCTCACCGATGCCGGGCAGGCCCAGCAGGCGTGCCTCCAGGTCCTGTCCGTCACGAGCTTCGTGCCACAGACGCGAGGCATCGGCACCGTACGTCTCACGGACGGTCGCACAGAGCTCCTGCGTCCGGCGCGCCATGTTGGCCGGGAAACGATGCAGGGCAGGACGCCTTCGGAAGACCTCCTCCAGCTCGGCAGGGTCCATCCCGGCGATGAGCGGTGCATCCAGGCTGCCGATGCGGCGCTGCAGTTCGAGCGGCCCACTGAAGGCTTTCTGGACGCTCACCTGTTGGTCGAGCACGAACCCGATGAGCAGAGCCAGGGGCTCACGTGCGAGCAGCGTGTCGGCGTCTGGATCGCCTGTGAACGGAAGACGGTCGGGTGCTGTCAGACTTCATGGCTGGAGAGTACCCTCCGGATGGTCCACAGGCGGGTTCGAGCGGATGCGCTACACTGACTGTGCATCCCCGACTCGCGCGTGGTCGAGCACCAGCACATGGAGTGCTCCCGCGGACGCGAACCAGATGATGAGTCGCTCCTCCGTCGGGATGCGCGGAGCGACACCACTGACACTCAGCCAGATCGAGCGCCCCGACTCGCGCCGCTGGCCGAAAGGAACCCATGCTTACCCGCACACCCCATGCCCCCGGCACTCTGAGCCGGCGCAGTCAGGCACAGCGCCGCGTGCGCCGTGCAGCCGTACACCGCATGTTCTGCAGCACCAACGGCTGCGCGACATATCTCGTGCCCGACGCTTCCGGGCACAGCGCTACCTGTCCCATCTGCGGGCTGCGACGCAGCCTCCGCCCCATCCCTGCCACGACGTCCGAACAGCGCCCGCACTGACGGAGCCAACGATATCGCCCCGAGCGTGCGAGCATGGTCGTCGTGAGCCAGCCACCGCGGACCTCGTCAGGCCCCATCGTGCGACGTGACGCCGATGGCGACCTGAGCCTCGCCTCCAGCTGGCAATCGCTGACCGAGCGGCTCATCCGCGAAGCCCAGGAGGCCGGCCAGTTCGAAGGCCTGCCCGGTCATGGACGACCACTGCACGTCAACGATGACCTGCTACGCAGGCGACATGGCGCTGACTCATCACATCCTGCGTAACGCCGGCCTGGCCCCGCCATGGATCGAGGCTGACAAGGCGGTCCGGGCCGTGCGCTCGGACATCGACGCCACGCTGATCGCCGCTGGTCGGGCCGTGCCGTCGGCGAGCGATCGCCTGCGACAACGCCTCGAGGAACTGGCCGAGGCGCACGACCAGGCGGTCACCCGACTGAACAGCCTGGCGCCCACTCCGCGCCAGCAGCGACGCCATCTCGACCGCCACGACATCATGAGCCGGTTCGACGGGGCCATCTCACGATAGGCAGCGTCGCTGGCCATGGCCGTGACCGCCCGTCCGAACGTGCGCTGGAGGCGGATCTCATGCGCTGGGGCAAGGTCCTGCTCATCGAGACCCTCGGGCACCACTCTGGCCGGCCGCGGCAGGCGGTGGTCGGGTTCGTCGAGGCTCCGGACGGGTCGCTCCTGGTCGCCGCCAGTGGTGCGGACGACGCACTGGGCCCTCAACCTGCTCTCGCGGAGCCGCGCTGCCTCGTGGAGCGCGAAGGCATTCGCCTGGAGCACCGCGCCATCCCACTGGACGAGCGCGACCACCACGCCACCGTGGCTGCGCTCATCATGAAGTACGGCACGCCAGCCGAGCGCCTGGGGTCGGGGCCGGCCTTTCGTCTCGTGCCCGTCGGCCCGACCGCCAGCGTGTGACCGATGACCGCCGAGACGAACGACTACACTGCCGACGTCATCACACTGCGCTTTCGTTGACCAACGCCACAGCACCTCTGGGTCGGTGCCCAGCGCCAGCCGCGCTATCCACATCTGTCAGCCCTGGACCTGGCCCTGCGGGGTGGGCGGCACGAATATCCAGAGGAACCGCATGCCATTCGACCAGCTGGGCCTGAGCCCGGAGCTCCTCCGCGCTGTCGCGGAGGAGGGGTACACCGAGCCCACCCCCATCCAGGACCAGGCCATCCCCATCGTCCTGTCGGGACGCGACCTCATGGCCCGTGCCCAGACCGGCACCGGCAAGACCGCTGCCTTCGCGCTGCCCATCCTCGAGCGCATGAAGGTCCACGCCAACACCTCCTTCTCGCCGGCGCGCCATCCCATCCGTGTCCTCGTGGTGGCGCCCACGCGCGAGCTGGCCATCCAGGTCCACGACAGCTTCCGCTCCTACGGCCGCCACGTCGGACTGCGTTCCACGATCGTGTACGGCGGCGTCCCCATGGGGCCCCAGGAGCGCGATCTGCTGGGCGGCGTCGAGATCGTCGTGGCCACGCCGGGTCGACTGCTCGATCACGCCGGTAGCCGCACCCTGAACCTGGGCCAGGTGGAGGTCCTCGTTCTCGACGAAGGCGACCGCATGCTGGACATGGGTTTCATCGACGACATCCGGCGTATCCTCGCCCTGCTGCCGGCGCGGCGCCAGAACCTGCTCTTCTCGGCCACCCTTGGCGCCGAGGTGCGTTCCCTCGCCAGCACGTTCCTGCACGATCCAGCTTCGGTGGACGTGGCCCCGACCATCTCGGCCGCCGAATTGGTCGAGCAGATCGCCTACCTCGTGGATGCCGACCGCAAGCGGGAATTGCTGGCGCACCTCGTCCGCTCTCGTGACCTCCGCCAGGTCCTGGTGTTCACACGCACGAAGCAGATGACCCGGCGGCTGGCTACGCAGCTCGACCGCGATGGCGTGGAGGCAACGGCCATCCACGGCGATCGCACCCAACCGGAGCGTGAGCGCGCCCTGGAGCAGTTCAAGTCAGGCGAGGTCCGTGTCCTGGTGGCCACCGACGTCGCCGCGCGGGGGCTGGATATCGAAGCGCTGCCCGTCGTGGTCAATTACGAGATCCCCTACGACCCCGAGGACTACGTGCACCGCATCGGGCGCACTGGCCGGGCTGGCATGGAAGGCATCGCCATCTCACTCGTCTCCTTCGACGAGGAGGACCAGCTCAGGTCCATCAACCGCATGCTCAAGCGGGACCTGCCGGTTCGCCAGGTCCGTGGGTTCGAAGTGGACGCGGGCGCACGAGCGACGCGACCCGCTGGACGGAACGGCCGGGCTGGCGGCAGCGCGTCAGGGGGGCGAAGTCGCCGGAGCGCCGGTCCTGCACGACAGGGCGGTGCGCGGCGCAGCAGCCGGCAGCCCGCCGCCGGCTAACCAGCAGCCAGCGCAGCGGAGACGCGGCCGGACCCGGCTCCATCTTCCCCGGACGCTGCCTCTGCGAAGGCGCGGACGCGGATATCACGGGCGAGGTCATCGGTGACCTCATCGAGCTGTCGACCGAGCAGGTCGTGGCCCTCCGCCAGTCCGGACCTGAAGTCACGGAGACGTCGCAGCTCGGCGGGCTCGGCCCAGCGATCGGGGACCAGGCCGTGAAGGTATGCCGTGGCGTAGGCGTGGTCACGGGAGCCGTAGACGACTGCGACATGCTCGTAGAAGGGCGCCCGGAACGGCTCCAGGAGGTCGCGCTGGTGACGCCATTGGAAGCCCCGGATGGCCGCGCGGGTCAGGTAGTCAGAGCCATAGCCATCGCCGTGGATGCGCTCCCACGCCTCCCGCTTGACGGAGTCGTCAGGGCGGCTGGCCAGGGCCCTGATGAACGCCCGTTGACCGCGGTCCGATCGATCGCGCCGCCGCTCCTCGTCGAGGCGCTCGACCGCTCCATCAAGGTCGAACGCAGCCGCCTTGATGGCCAGCCACCAGCGTAACTGCTGGTCGGGGACGAAGCCATCGACGGACCAGCTGCCATCGACGAGCCCCAGCAGTTGGGCCACATCATCCTCCTCGGCGGCGATGGTGGAAGCTGCGCGCGCCCAGGCCAGGCGCAGGTCGTCCCGGGTAGAGCCCAGCGCGGCGACGGCTGTCGTCAGCAGGGCATGCGCCTCCTCGCGCGAGCGCCGCTCTGGGACGAAGCGCAGCAGCACCTCCGTGGCCCGCTCGAGGACCAATTCGAGCAGCGCGCGATCGGTCTCGTTCGGGGTGAAGCGGCGGACCGCGGCCAGATAGTCGAGCGAGGACAGCGTGGCATCCCTGACCATCTCCCAGAGCGTGGACCAGACCTGCTGACGCAGCAGCGGGTCAGGCAGGTCAGAGAGGCGCTCGAGCGCGAATGAGAGCGACACCGGATCGAGGCGAACGAGCGCGTAGTCAAGATCCTCATGGTTCGGGTACACGAAGACCGGAGCCACCCGGCCGACCGCCTCGGGGACCGGGCGGCTGGGCCCGTCGATCTGGACCGGGATCGACTCGATGACCAGTGGCTCGAGCCCCGGCGGCTCCCAGACCAGGCCGAGCCTGGCGGCGTGGGGCCGCAGCGTGGGATGGGCCGACGGTGCGGTCTGCTCCAGATCCATCTCCACGATGCGGCCGTCAGCGCTGGACCAGCGCACTCCGAGGGTGTTCAACGATGCCGAACGCAGCCACAGCTGGGCCCACTCCGTCAGTGGCTGCTGGGCTGCCTCTCCGAGGGCGCCCAGGAAGTCCGCCAGCGTCGCATTGCCCCAGGCATGACGATCGAAGTACATCCCCAGGCCGACCCGGAAGGCCTCGTCGCCGATGGCTGCCACGAGTTGCCGGATGACGGCGGCACCCTTCTCGTAGGTGATGGCATCGAAGTTGCCGACCGCCTCATCGGTGTGCTCGACCGGCGTGGCGACGGGATGCGTCGTCACCAACTGGTCTTGCCGGTGGGCGGCCGGGCGCAGGTCGCCATTGAAGGCCTGCCAGGCATCCCCGAAACGCGTGGCATCGGCCAGGCAGCGGTAGGACAGGTAGGTGGCGAAGGTCTCGTTCAGCCAGAGGTCATCCCACCAGCGCATGGTCACCAGGTTCCCGAACCACATGTGCGCCAGTTCGTGGAGGATGACCTCGCCGCGCGCGAGGCGCTGCCGGTAGGTCGGCGGGTCACGGAAGAGGAAGCGATCGTGGAACGTGACGGCCCCGACGTTCTCCATGGCGCCGGCATTGAACTCCGGGACGAAGAGCTGGTCGTACTTGCGGAACGGGTAGGGCCGCCCGAAGAGCTCCGCGTAGTAGTCCAGCCCCTCCGCGGTGATCTCCAGGATCTCCTCCGCGGAGCGCTCCAGCTCGCGCCGCATGGAGCGTCTGCCCAGGAGCCCCAGCGACAGGCCGCGGTGCTCGCCGCCGATGCGCTCGAAGGGGCCGGCGATGAGCGAGAACAGGTAACTGGAGAACGGCGGCGTAGCTGGGAATTCGTGCCGGCGACGGCCATCTGGCAGGGCGGTCGCGGAGCGGGTGGCCTCCGCCGAGATGACGCGCCAGTCGGCCGGCGCGATGACCGAGAGGCGGTAGCTGGCCTTGATGTCGGGCTGGTCGAAGCAGGGGAACAGCCGATGCGCCGAGAATGGCTCGAGGTTGGAGTACAGGTAGGTCCCCGCATCCTCGGGATCACGGAAAAGGTGGAAGCCATCGCCGGTCAGGTCGAAGGAGTTCTCGTACTCGACGACGACACGGTTGTGCGAACGCGAGGCCCTGCTGTGGCAGCCACAGGCGATGGTGCCGATGATCGGGCTCCACGGCGGTGTCATTGAGCACCAGCTTCCCGGGGCGCCCTGTGAAGTCCAGGCAGATGGGCTCATCGGTCGAGCGCAAGCGGAAGTCGATGACGGCCTGGCCGCGATAGGTATCGCGGCCTTCGGTCAGCTCGAACAGGAGTCCGTAGCTGACATCGTGAACGCGAGCTGCCCGGTCGACCGCATCAGCGCGGTAGAGGACATCGCGTCCCTGGCCGCCGGTCGATCGAGGCATCGTCTGGGGCAGCTCCTGGTGGCGGGATCCGGAGTCCCGATTCTAGCGTGACGACGCTTATCCACGACGTATCTGACCCCGCACCACAGGGATACGCGCCGTTCCGGAGGTCCTGCCCGGACCTGTGTCACCCTTGCACCATGGCCCGGACACCCGACGCTGCCGATCTGATGCGTTCCCTTGGCCTTGATGTGGACGGGCCCGTACGCTGGGGCACCCTGCCGACGAGCCGGGCGGCGGGCGTCTTCGTGGTCGAGACCGCCACCCCGCTTCCGGTCGCCCCCATCGACCTGACCGCGGTGCGCCGCTGGCTGGAGCGCGTGCCCGAACTTCGCCTCGATGGTGAACGCCCGACACAGACGCTGCTGGCACAGCGCCTGGCGTCGTTCTGGGTCCCCGGCCAGATGCTGCTCTACGTCGGTCGCACAAGCAAGGGACTCGCGCAGCGTGTCGCCGCGATGTACGCGACCGAGCTCGGCCATCGGCGACCCCACCCCGGGGGGCATTGGCTCAAGACGCTCCGCGATCAGTCCAGCCTCCGATTGTGGTGGGCCGAGACCGACGCCGCCGAGGAATACGAGGACGCCCTCATCAGCGCCTTCGCGGACACCATCCCCAGTGAGGTCCGCGAGAAGCTCGGCACTGCCGGTACCCTGCTGCCCTGGGCGAACCTGGAGTCCATCGGTGGGGCAGTGCGCTCCACCGGTCTCTCCGGCTTCCTGCTGAGTGCCGAAGCCACACCCGCCAGGGTGTCCGGCGTACGCCGCTCCGACGCCTCGGCCACCGTCCGGCGCCGGACACCGTCCACGACCTCGACGATGACGCGCTCTCCGCGTCGCACGACCACGGGGACAGGCGCGACGAACGTGCCCACCAAGGCCAGGCGAGAGCAACCCACCCACCTCACGGCCGAGGGGCTGGCTGTCATAGAGACTGAGCTGGAGCGGCTGCGCACCATCGAGCGGCCGGTGGTGGTGGAACGCATCAAGCATGCCCGGGAGCTGGGTGACCTCCGGGAGAACGCTGACTACGAGGCTGCCCGGAACGAACAGTCGTTCCTGGAGGGTCGCATCCAGGAGCTCGAACACCGCCTGCGCACCGCTATCGTCATCAAGTCACAGCCCCGCGGCGCGATCGCCATGGGCTCCACCGTTCGCTACGAGATCGATGGCCAGCCAGGCGTGCTGACCATCGTCGGCTCCACCGAGTCAGACCCGGGGTCGGGGCGCATCAGCGCCGTCTCGCCCGTCGGCAAGGCCCTCCTGGGGCGTCGCGTCGGCGACGAGGTCATCGTCGCCACCCCGGCAGCCAGGATGCGCTATCGGATCCTGGAAGTCGGCTAGACCCGTTCAGCGGGGCCGTGGCCGCGCCATGCGCCGGTCGGCAGCGTGGACCGTCCGGCCGCGGTCCAGGATGTCGGCCCAGCGTCGGGCGCGGGGCGGTCGCCCGGCCGGTACCGTGCTGAGCTGGTCGAGCCAGCCGACGCGTCCATCGCGGGTGACCACCCGGATCCAGCGGGCCCCGTTGGGCTTGCTGACGACGCGGTCCACCTTGAGGACCTGGCCGTCGCCCAGCTCGCCGCGCCTGGGCCAGACACGGCCATTGACACCGAGACGGAGCCGCAGCTGGCTTGTGGCGCGGCGCCAGTCCCCGCGCGCCGGCCTCGAGCTGGTCCGCGCCGGCATCGGCGCCCCCTGGGCCGGAGCACGCTCGCGAAGACGCATGATGTTCAGCACGTATCCTCGAGCGTACGCGGACCAGCGCTTCTCGTTGCGATCGGTGCGTCCGGTCAGCCACCAGTAGGCCACCCGTTTCCAGGAACCCAGCCAGCGATAGAGGTCGCGGATCTTCCCGTACGCGACCGTCTCCTGGTTCCAGGGCGTCTGATCGGCCCTGGCGTCGTCGAGGTACTGGGCCGCCCAGACCGGCCAGTTGAAGGGCATGATCTGGTACTTGCCGAAGGCGCCTGATGACGCATTGCGCGCGTAGTAGTCCCAGCCCGATTCCTGCCCGGCCATGGCCCACATGAAGCGAACCTGCTCGCCATGGCCTGGGAGTCCCGCTGCCGCCGGCACGGCTGGCACGATGGCCAGCAGCCCGATGGCGAGCATGCCACTGAGCAGCAGGCCAGGCAGCATCAGCTTCGTCTGCTGCGCCAGCGCAGGCGCACGATCGGGCACGTCGTCCTCCGGACATCACGGCATCTGGTCGCCCCGCAGCGTGCCTCGGGGTGGTGCGCCAGGACAACAGGACGAAGGTCGGGGTCAGCGCTGGACTAGCGCGGTGCCGGAGCCAGCAGGCCAACGGCCCGGCGCAGCGCCAGGTCGTCACTGCTCGAGAACTCGGCGGGGGTCATGAGCGCCAGGTCCGCGGGGCGCAGCACCGCAGCGCCGGGCGCCGACTCCACCTCGTGATCGGGCGCGATGCCGACGCGGAAGACGGGTACGCCCTGGGACGTCAGCCAGGAGAGGACCCCGACGCGAAGGGCCGACCCATCCGCGAGATCGAACGTGTTGAGCACGGTGCCTGTCCCGTACGTCTGCTCGCCGACGATGACCGCCCGGCCGTTGTCGCGGAGGGCGGCCGCCAGGATCTCAGCGCTGCTCGCGGTCGCGTAGTCCACCAGCACGATGAGTGGGATGTCGGGTGCGATGGTGCGGTCCTCGGGGATGGCCACGTCGCGAGGCGGACCCTCGCGCCCTTGCTCCTGGTAGGCCACGCCACCGTCGAGGAACGCGGCGACCACGTCCAGTGCTTCGTCGACCAGGCCACCTGGATTGCCACGCAGGTCGAGCACGATGCCCCGGGCGCCGCTGTCGATGGCTGCCTCGATAGCCTCGCGCGTGCGGTGGCCGGTCGCGACCGAGAACTGCACGATGCGGACCACTGCCACCTCTGAGCCCGGGACCGCGGCCCAGCTCGCGGGCGCGATACGCACATCCTCGCGCACGATGGGGAACTCGAGTGGCTCGGACTCACCAGGGCGCTCGACGCCGATGCGCACGGTCGTGCCAGCCTGGCCACGCACCAGTTCGGCAAGGGCATCGAGGGGTAGGCGCGCGGTCTCCATGTCGTCGACGCTGCTGATGACATCGCCGGCACGCAGACCGGCGCGATCGGCCGGCGAACCGTCGATGACCGAGATGACCAGCGGCAGGCGCGAACGCTGGTCGAGCACGACCCCGATGCCGATGACGCGACCCTCGAGGGCATCCTGGGTGGCAGCGTACTCGTCCGGCGTCAGGTATTCGGTGTGACCCTCGTCGCCGAGCGCCTCGACCATGCCACGGATGGCGCCGGCAGTCAGGTTCTCGGTCGTCAGGGCGCCCTCGTCGACGTAGTGCTCGCTCAGGACGTCCAGGGCTTCGGCGATGAGCGTGCTGTCGAGGACCGACGCATCGTCTTCGGTCGGCTCAGCGGCCGCGACCGATGTCGCGAGCAGACCAGCCAGCAGGATCGGCCCGAGCGAGATGCGGATGCTCGACCAGGCGCCACTGACTCCACGCGTGAGCCCAGGCTGACGGCCCCTGGCGTCCGGTGCCGTCCAACGATGCTGTGCCTGCCATGCTGCCTGACATCATCGGCCAGATGCCACGGTCCTGCAGCCGCCGCGCACGGCTGACGATGACAGTCCTCGGATCGATCGTGGACGGCGGCTGTGGATCGATCGTGGACAAGTGGCGAGGGTCCGCCCGGATTCGTTGACAACCCCTCTTGCCACGTCCGCTTCCAGGCCCTATCGTTCTACTCAGCCCGGAGGGGCCATCGAAACGGAACCGGAGAGGCTGGTCCGCCAGTCACTTGGGAGCCGCAGCGAAGGTCCAGCCGGGCTGTTTCGTGCGCCATCGCGACCGCGCTCCGGCGGAGGCGGACCGGACATCGCGCCGCGGCCATCGGATTGCTGTCTCCATCGGCGTGTCAGGCTAGCTGACACGGCCGCGCTGCATCCTGCCCACGAGGCCGCGGGTCGGAGACCCGCCCACGCACGGGAGGAGTGCACGATGGTGATGATCAGCTGCCCCTGGTGTGACGAGGATGAGCCGTTGGCGCTGGCTGACGTCGTTGCCCTGGAGGCGTCCTTCAGCTGTCCGGACTGCGGCACCAGCGTGCTCGTCGCCGCGGACTCGGAACCCGCCCTGGAGCTGGCCGCCTAGGTCCGGACCGGCCACACCCGGTCGGCTAGACGAGGGTCGGCGACTGCGCCAGGGCTTCCGCCTTGAGCCGTTCATAGCCGGGCTTGATGACGCCGTTGATGAGGCGAAGTCGCTCATCGAAGGCCAGGAAGGATGACTTCATGGCATTCGTCGAGAGCCACTGCATCTCGTCAAGACCGAAGCCGAACGTCTTCACGAGCGTGCTGAACTCGTCGCTCAGGCTGACCCCGCTCATGAGCCGGTTGTCGGTGTTGACCGTGACGCGGAAGCGAAGCCGGCGCAGCAGGTCGATGGGATGTGTCTCGATCGATTCCACGGCACCGGTGTGCACGTTGGAGGTCGGACACATCTCCAGGGGCACGCGCACGTCCCGCACGTACTGGGCCAGGCGCCCCATCCGGATGTCGCCATCCGGGCTCACCTCGATATCGTCCACCAGGCGCACGCCATGTCCCAGCCGCTCTGCACCACACCACTGCAGCGCCTCCCAGATGGACGGCAGGCCGAACGCCTCCCCCGCGTGGATGGTGATGTGGAAGTTGGCGCGATGGATCAGCTGGAAGGCATCGAGATGGCGGCTCGGGGGGAACCCCGCCTCGGGGCCGGCGATATCGAAACCGACCACGCCCTGATCGCGGTATCTGACGGAGAGCTCGGCGATCTCCACCGAGCGGGCGAACTGGCGCATCGCGGTGACGATGGCACGGATGACGATGGGCTGACCGGCTGCCGCCGCAGCCGTGGCGCCACGCTCGAGACCATCGAGCCAGGCCTCCATGACAGCCTCCAGCGACAGTCCTTCCTGGGTCGAGAGCTCTGGCGCGTAGCGCACCTCCGCGTACACCACACCATCAGCAGCCAGGTCCTGGGCGCACTCGGCAGCGACACGCGCGATCGCATCGGCGCGCTGCATCACCGCGACCGTATGACGAAAGCCCTCCAGGTAGAGCTCCAGGGACTTGCGGTCCGCGCCGGAGCGGAACCAGCGCCCCAGCTCGACGGGATCTTCGGTCGGGAGATCAGCGTAGCCGACCTCCTGGGCCAGCTCGATGACGCGTCGCCGGGCGCAGGCCGCCATCAAGATGGTCGTGCAGGAGCACCTTGGGTGCGCTGTGGATCATGTCCGGACTGATCACAGGGCGATGGTACTCCCCGTGGCGCCGCGGCGTTCGACCATACTTCGCCTGTGACCCACCCCGCCGACTCGCGAGTGACCTTTCTGGGTCACGCGACCATCGTCATCGACATGGACGGCGTGCGCGTCCTGACGGATCCCATCCTGCGCAACCGTGTCGGACCGCTCGTGCGGATGCGAGGCGCCATCGAGGAGCAGCAGTGGAGCGGCGTGGACGTCGTGCTGATCTCGCATTCCCACTGGGATCACCTTGACTATGGCTCCCTGCGCATGCTCGGCTCGGACATGCCCATCGTCGTACCCCGGGGCATGGCCGTCGCACTCCGGCGCCGGGGCTTCCGGCGCCTCATCGAGGTCGAACCGGGCGATGACGTCGAGTTCGAAGGCGTGCGCATCGAGGCCGTCCATGCCGAGCACAAGGGCTTCGGGCCGCCGGTCGGGGGGACCGAGCTGTCCATCGGCTACATCGTCCACGGCTCGCAACGCCACTACTTCGCCGGTGACACAGCCTACTTCGCAGGCATGTCCGCCTTCGACATGGGCCTGGACCTGGCGCTGGTGCCGGTGTGGGGCTGGGGCCCCACCGCCAAGCCCAGCGAGCATCTCGATCCACTCGGGGCAGCACGGGCCATCGCGACCATCAAGCCACGCTACGCGGTGCCCATCCATTGGGGCACGCTCCATCCCCTCGGCTTCCGCTGGATGCGTCCATCCACGCGCATCGACCCACCCCACCAGTTCGCCCAGCTGGTCCGACGGCTGGCCCCGGACACCATCGTCCGCGTCATGCCTGTCGGCTCGTCGTTGCAGGTGCCCCCTGCCCGGGGCCGGCTCCAGCAGCAGCTGCCGCTCGCGGAGGAGAGCCACGGGCTGGCGCTGACCCCAGACCCTAGGCCTGTGCCCTGTCGAGATGGCGCACGAACTCGGCCACCCGGTCGAGCGCATCGTCAAGCACCGAGCCCAGGCTGTGGCCCACCCGTGGATACGTCCGTGAGCTGCACGTTCCGCAGCCGTGCCCGGCTGGCACGACGAAGCAGGTCGATGCGCGCGAACGGGTCCGACTCGCCTGACAGCAGCAGGACCGGCACCTGGATGTCGGGCCAGTGGGCGCTGCGGCCCTCCCAGTCGGGCTGACCGGGACGGTGCAGCGGGTAGCTGAAGCAGATGAGTCCGGCGTAGGCATCCGGGTCGGCAGCCGTGAGCAGACTGGCCACCCGCCCGCCGTAGGACTGCCCGCCGATGAGCAGATGGGTGGTCTGCTCGGCCAGGTCGAGGGTCCGCTCACGGTACACCGACACGGCCGCCTCGGCCTTGCGCAAGGGCAGGTCGATGGCAGTGGTGGCCACGCCGCGCCGTTCGAGACCATCGACATGGGCCCGCATGGAGACGGCGCTGCCGGAGGCTCCGTGGGCGAGGACGACACGCATCGTCCGCAGGGTAGGACCGCGTCGGGAGCTCGGTGATGTCGGCGACCCAGAGTCGGTCGGGGCCCTGCGCCGTGAAGTCCCGGTCCACGAGGTCGGGGAAGGGCGCCGCGTGCTCGTCGCGGATCGTCGTGCGCACGAAGCGGCGACGATGGACGCCCGCGAGATGCTCGCGCCCGCATGAGCCGGGCGACCCGCTTGCGCGAGACGCGGTGGCCCGCCTCGGCGAGGTCGGCGTGGATGCGGGGCACGCCGTACGTCCCGCGGCTGCGGGCGTGGGAGCGCCGGATCTCCGCGGCCAGGGCGGCGTCGGCGAGCGCGCGCGGGCAGACGGGCCCCGTGCGCGCCAGGCGTAGTAGCCGCTCGGGGAGACACCGAGGGCGGAGCAGAGGATCAGTACCGGATGGCTCGCCTTCTCCTGCTCGACGAAGCGGAACCGGGTCACCGGGTCCGCTCGGTCTCCTGAAGCGAAGAAGGCGGCTGCTTTTCGCAGGATCTCGCGCTCGGTCTCGAGGACCTTCACCGGAGCATCTGACACACAGCTGGCACAGGCGCACCCCAACATCGCAGCCATCGACGCCTCCAGGCTGGCCCAGCTCCTCGATCCCACGCGCCTGGGCTCCCCACTGCACCAGTTCCGGATGGAGGTCAGCCAGGGCTTCGAGCGACTCAACGAGCGCCTCACCGCCATCGAGGCCGCGGCCACGGCACGCGCCAGCGAGCGGGCGCGCTCCGCCGCCAAGGGCGCTGACTTCGAAGACCTGGTCGAGGACCTGCTGGCGCACACCCTGCGCGGCACGGACCATCTCGTCGAACGTACAGCTGATGCCGCCGGTGATGTGCTGCGCTCCAAGAAGGGGGACTTCGTCATCACCCTGGACCCTGTCGCTGCTCGTGGGGCGACGCTGCGCATCGTCGTCGAGTGCAAGGACCGCACGGTCTCCGGGCGTGCCATGCGCGACGAACTGGAGGAAGCTCGCCGCAACCGTGACGCCGCAGTCGGCCTGGTGGTCTTCAGTTCCCGGCACGCACCGGCTGGCATCGCACCCTTCGACGTGCGCCTTGGTGACGTCTACTGTGCCCTCGATCCCGACGACCCTGAGCCGGCCACCCTTGATGCCGCGGTCCGCCTGGCCCGGCTCCTGGCACTCAGCAGCGTCCGCGGAGACACGGCGGACATCGACGCCCGTGCGGTCCGCGAGGCACTCGCCCGCGTCAGCGGAGAGCTCGATGCCCTGCGCGCGCTGAAAGTGAAGCTGACCACGATCGGTACCGCCGCGAGCGCCGTCAGCGCTGGGCTGGATCAGCTGCGTGATGGCGTCGTGGCGCGGATCGGCGAGGCAGAAGCGGCACTCCTGGTGGACGGACCGTCTCGCTGAGTGCGCACTGTCGTCCGGTCGTTCAGGCGACCGGCACCCAGGGCGATACCGAGGCCATGGCCGCACGGAGTTCGTCGCTGCCGATGACGCCGGTGAACTTCGCATGAAGCCGACCATCGCGGTCGATGACGAAGACCCACGGCGGCTCCTCGATACCCCAGGCGCGAGCGTAGTCGGTGAGCAGCGGCGGCCCTCCGGGCGGATCCAGCTGGAGCATGCCGTCAGGCCCGGCCGATGTGTGCCACGGCTCGGCGTGGATGATGGTCAGGCCGGGATAGTCGATGAAGACCTCGTGCAGGATGTTCAGGATGCCCCCGCAGGCAGCGTTGGGGCTGGCCGCGTATGAATCGAGCACGAAGAGCGTGGGCTGACCCTGCTGCAGCGCTTCATCGAGCGACCAGGTGTAGAAGGCCGTCAGCGGTTCGGGGTCGGAGCTGATGTGATGGAGCAGGCTGCGGGCATCCCGGATGGTGGGCGTGTCACCGCCCGGCACCAGTGTGCCCAGCGGCGGAGTGCCCTCGTCGGGCGAGACATCCAGCACGGCCGTCCCGGCAGAGCCGATCGCCATCGACGCTCCGTGGAGACCGCCACCTCCCAGCGACCCAACTCGGTCAGTGACACCCGGGCTCGATAGAGCGGCCGCCCGTAGGTGGCGAACTGCTCGATCGCCGGCTCGACGCTCAGCGTCGCCCCGCTCGGCGCGGTGAGCTCGATCCGCAGTGGCGCTGATCGGCTGGCCAGCGAACCGCCCCCGGCATCGAAGACGCTGAGCAGCACGTCATTCGTGCCCATCCAGTGCTGCGTCGAATCGAGCACCACGTCCAGGTCGGGTGACGTCTCGTCCAGCCCGCGGACCGGGATGGCCACGAGGAGCACGATCAGACCAGGCCGCCAGCGAGGATCGGTCACCGCCAGCGGGCGTTAAGGCCCACGGATGTCCACCGCCCAGCCGGATCGACCGAGCTGGGTCTCGTCATCTCGTCCGGTCGCTCTAGACACCGTCACTGGAGCGGGCTGACGGACGCACCACGAGGACGGGACACTCGGCGTGGCGCACGACGTGATCCGAGACCGAACCCAGGAGCATCCGCTCGGCGCCACTCCGGCCGCGCGTCCCGACGACCACGAGATCGGCACCCTCGGCCTCCGCGGCAGCCGCGATGGACCCACCCGGGTCACCTTCCCAGACCAGGAACTCAGCCGTGACACCGGCGGCACGAGCGTCACGTACCACCTTCACCAGGAGCGATTCTCGCTCGCTGCGAGCCTGGTCGACGCGCTCGTGTGAGCCACCGCCGACAAGACGCCGTTTCTCGAGCACGTTGACGATGAGCAGGCGCGCGCCCAGGCGGCCAGCCAGGTCGATGGCGCGTTCGGTGGCCTCGCGTGATGCCGCCGTCAGGTCGGTGGCCAGCAGGATGGTCCGGATCGGGCGAACCTCTGCCGGCGTGCGATCGCCGGCCGCAGCGAGCGCGAAGAACCCCATGCCTGCTCTCCCCTGCCTCGCCTACTCGGTGACGACCAGCGCGGTGACCATCCCGAACATGCCGTCGAGCCCCTCGACGTGAGGCAGGATGTGACAGTGGAACGCCCATACCCCGACCCGGTCAGCCTCGACGATGGCGTCGAAGCGCTCGCCAGGGTTGACGCCCAGCGTGTCACAGTAGAAGGCGGCTGAGCCAAGGGGTGCACCGTCACGGGCGACCACGTGCTGGCGGAAGCCGTGCGTATGCCAGGGATGCATCATCACCCCTTCGTTCTGGTAGCGGATGAGGATGCGCTCGCCCTTCTTGGCGACGATGGGCATGGTGGCCGGGAAGCCGTGTCCGTTGATGGTGAAGCCGCCCAGGGAGTCGTTGTGGATGAAGATGTACTCCTGGGTGATGCCGTACTTGTTCTCGTAGCGCTCGGCAGGGTCCGCCGGGTCGACGATGAGCGCGCCGAGCAGGCCGCGGCCGACCTGGTCCGTGGCGTTGTGATGCGAGTGGTACATGTGTGAGCCGAAGGGCCTGGCCACGAACTCGTAGCTGAACGTCTCGCCCGGGATGATGGGTGGCTGGGTCACGAAGGGGATGCCGTCCATGTGCCAGTCGTCGAATTCGATGCCGTGCATGTGCACGCCGGTCGTCTCATCGAGGTTGTTGGTGACGTTGATGCGAACCTTGTCGCCCTCGGTGACGCGGAGGACGGGGCCTGGCCACATCCTGTTGTAGCCCAGGGCCCGGACGGGCTCCTTCATGGCGTCGATGCGCCAGTCCATCTGGTCCACGGTCACGTCGAAGACCTTCCAGTCACCGTCGACGGTCGGCTCGAGCGGCTGGTTGCCGTGTTCGACGAGCGTGAACTCGGGGTCCTGCTCCGGCTCGTCCGAGATAGGCCGACATGCCCAGTGGCCCGGCGAGGTTGCCGACGAAGCGACGCACCTTCTCACGGGCAGCCATGTCGTGCTCGGTCCAGCCGGCCGGGAGAGGCTCCGCGACCGTCTGCCCTGCGGTGACCGGCTCCGTCGTCGCGGCCACAACGGCGGCCGGGTCCTCGATCTCGGACGACTCGGCCCCGGCGGTGCCGGCGGCAGCCGTCAGCGATCGCAGCGGCGCATAGGACCAGGCGCTGCCGGTGGCGGGTGCGCAGGCAGCCAGTGCCGCTGCGGCAGCCGTGCCACCGGCCACGGCGATGGCGCCACGCAGGAAGCCGCGTCGCGAGGAGACCAGCAACGACGCGGGCACCAGCGCATCCGGGTCAACGGGCGGGCCGAGTCCCGCCATGGACGCAGCTGCATCCGTGACGACAGCAGCGCTCGGGCCGGCCTGGTCAGACGTCTGGGGGGCAGTCTTCGCACGCATGGCGGAAGGTTCATCGACCTCGCCACAGGGGCGCAGGGCCGTCGGAAGGATGAGCGGGGGCCATTGGTCATCTCAGGACTGGTAGATTGCAGTCGATGGATCGACACTCCACCCACCAGGACGTGGCGGCTGCAGCGCCGACCACCGAGGAGCTGGCCGCCGCTATCCAGGCGGCGGAGGCCTGGGCCGCGGCTGCCCATGAGGCCCGGCGACGGCTGGAGGCCCTCGACGCGGCCACCATCGCCATCTCGCAGGAGCTCTCCCTGGAGCGCGTGCTGCAGATCATCGTCGACAGTGTGCGGCCGCTCGTAGGCGCCCGCTACGCGGCCCTGGGCATCCCGGACGACCGGGGCTCCACGGAGCGCTTCATCACCAGTGGCATCAGCGATGACGCCCGCCGTGCGATCGGTCACCCACCGCGCGGACACGGACTCCTCGGCGTGATGATCAGGGAGGACCGGCCCATCCGCGTGACCGACATCGCGGCTGACCCGCGCAGCGTCGGCTTCCCGCCACACCATCCGCCCATGACCAGCTTCCTCGGTGTCCCCGTGCGTGTCGAGGGGCGCGTCATCGGTAACCTGTACCTGACCGACAAGGAGGGCGGCGTGCCCTTCAGCGAGGATGATGAACACCTCGTGGAGTCCTTCGCCCGCCACGCCGGGCTGGCGATCCACAACGCGCGCATGCACGAGGAGCTGCGCCAGCTCGCGGTGCTCCAGGAGCGCGAGCGCATCGCCCAGGACCTCCATGACGGTTCCATCCAGTCGCTCTACGCGGTGAGCCTCACGCTCGAGGACACCGAGGAACTGATGCACATCGATGCGGGCATGGCATCGCAGCGCATCGACCACGCCATCGAGACCATCCACGGCACCATCCAGGAGATCCGCGACTTCATCATGGGTCTGGACCCCGACGCGCGAACGGCCGTCGACCTGCTGGCAGGACTGACCGCGCTGACCGACGAGTTCGAGCGCAGCACGCTCATCGATGTCGAGCTGGTCAGCGATCCGGACGTGCCCCTCGATCGCGACGAGACGCTGCAGCTCATCCAGTTGACGCGGGAGGCCATGAGCAACGTGGCCCGCCACGCATCGGCCACGAAGGTACGCGTCAACATCGAGGATCGTCGCGATCTGCTGCGCCTGTCTATCATCGACGATGGCCGCGGCTTCGATACCAGCGAGAGCCAGCGACCCGGCCATCATGGCCTCACCAACATGCGTGCGCGCGCCGATGCACTCGGTGGCACGCTGATGATCGAGAGCAGCCAGAACGGCACCCGGGTGGTCTTCGAGATGCCACGAGGAGACCGCGGCACAGGCAAGGAGTCGAGCAGATGACGGACCCGATGGAGCCCCGGGGGATCGCGCGGCACGGGGGCGGGAGCGATGCGTCATCACCCCCCAAGGCACTCCGCCTGCTCGTCGTCGACGACCACGAGGTGGTGCGACAGGGCCTCGCCGCACTGCTCAATCGCCGCGAGGCCTTCCAGGTGGTGGCGGAGGCCGGCACCGTGGAGGAGGCGCTCGCCGCGGTGGAGCGCTTCGCCCCGGACCTGGTGATCATGGACGTCCGTCTGCCTGATGGCTCCGGCATCGAGGCCTGCCGTGACATCCGCGCCGAGCATCCCGAGATCCGCGTCGTCATGCTCACCAGCTACCCGGATGAGGAGGCGGTGCTGTCGGCCATCGTCGCCGGCGCCAGTGGCTACCTGCTCAAGCAGGTGCGAGCGCGCGATCTGATCTCGGCGCTCGAGGCAGTCGGCCGCGGCGAATCACTGCTCGATCCGGCCGTCACCGAGAAGGTCCTGGAGCGGGTCCGCCGCATCGCCACCAGTGCCTACACGGATGAGTTCGCGCAGCTCACCGCACAGGAACAGAAGATCCTGCTGCTCGTGGCGGAGGGCAAGACCAACAAGGAGATCGCCGCAGAGGTCTTCCTCTCCGACAAGACCGTCAAGAACTACGTCAGCTCGATCCTCTCCAAGCTGAACCTGCAGCGCCGCGCCCAGGCCGCCGCCTACGTGGCCAAGCACAAGCCCGGCTCCAGCTTCTAGAACGCGACCGGATACCTCGCCGCCGGATCCGGGACCGGTCCTCAGCCCCCGGGCTCGACCGCCGCATGGACGGGCCGGCCGGCGCTCGTCGAACTCGGCATTGGCCAGCACGTCCGCGACGGACGTCTCCCCCAGCCTGGTCAGGATGGCCACCTGGGCCTCGCTGAAGACCTGGTGCACGTCACAGGGCACGTTCGAATCGCCGCAGTGTTGACCGGTGAGCACGCAGGTCTGTCGTCGTGCATCTCCCTCGGTGGCTTCGATGATGTCGAGCAGGCTGATCTGCGCCGGCGTCCCGGGCCAGGCGGTAGCCACCGGCCCGACCCAGCCGCGCCTCGACGATGCCGGCCCGGCCCAGGTCGCCGAGCACCTGCGGCAGGAAGCGGACCGGGATGTCCATCTGCTTGGCGATGCGGCGAGCGGGGACGACGTCCTCACCACCCTCGCGCGCCAGCGTCACCACGGCGCGGATGGCATAGGCGCCGCGATGCGTCAATTCCAACCTCACGAGTACTAGTTTGTCATGTCCGACCGGCCTGCAACGGGCCGAACGGCACACCGACACGCGTCCACATGAACCGATCCTCGGAGCATCGATCGGCCCGTCCGCGCGTCGGGCCGATCGGCCCACGGATGAGTGCCATCCGGCCATCGCCAGCTCGCGGGATGCGCGGCCACGATCGACGTGTTCGCTTGCGGACAGCTCCTTGACCGGCTGACCGCGATCGACCGGTGCTCGCCCGCGACGGGGCAACCCGTCGGGGGGAGCGGGCGAGCGCCACCTCTTCCTCGCTGCCCAAGGCGGCGTCACGGCTCTGGCCGCGACGCCGCCGTTCGCTGTGATCGAGCGGCCCGGGTCACGAACGTCACCCGGCCGGGTGGCCGCTTCGGGACCTTCGGCCCGACCTTCGTGACGGGACGGACCTGTCATGGACAGACCGGCCACGAGCACCATGGTCCTGCGCCACGGAACAGGGATCGGGCGACAAGGGATGTGCGCCTGGAGGGACGGCCGGATGAAGAAGATCCTGGTTGCCTACGACGGACACGAGGCCGGCCAGCGGGCGCTGGAGATGGCAGCCCGACTGGCGCACGCCTTCAGCGCTCGCGTCGATGTCGTCAGCGTCGTGCCGGAGGGCTTCGGTCACGTCGACGGCCAGGCCGAGGAGCCGGCGGTGGAGCACGCCCGTGAGCTCGTCGAGGCACGCGGCATCCTCCGCGACCATGGGGTGGAGGCTGGGCTCATCGAACCCGCCGGCGACCCCGCGGAGACCATCGAGCGCCTCGCCAACGAACGAGGCTACGACACCATCGTCGTGGGCAGCAGTCGAGCGGTCAGGGAAGGCATGCCCTGGATGGAGAGCGTCACTGCCCACGTGGCCGCCAATGCCAAGGCCGACGTCGTCGTGGCACGCCGGGCATCGAACGCTGCACCGGGCCCCCCGCGACTGACCAGGTCACGCTCCCTGGGGCGGGGCAGCAGCGTCAGCCAGCAGCGACATCGCCGACTCCGCCGTATCCTGTGGCGTCCATGTACCAACTCCCCGCACGGTGATGTCACGATGACGAGCAGGAACGACCAGAAGGCCCCCAGCGGCGGCCAGACGCGCAAGGAGCGCCGGGCTGCCGAACGAGCCGCGCGCAAGGGCGGCGCCGCGACCCCACAGGCACCTCGATCGACGGGACCCTCGATGCTCGTCATCAGCAGCATCGCCGTCCTCATCGGCATCGTCGCCATCGTCGCGCTGGTGGCGGTGAGCGGCGGGCTCGGGGGCAGCGAGGTCCAGGCGGTCTCCAGGCCCGATGTGCCGGCACCGGCCCAGGCGCTGCGCGTGGGACGAAGCCTGGGAGACCCCGAGGCTGCCGTGACGGTCGATGCCTATGAGGATCCCCAGTGTCCCGCATGCGGTCTCTTCACCGAGCGCATCGAGCCCCTGCTCGTGGCCGGACCCGTCGCCGAGGGCCAGGTCTTCTTCACCTACAAGGACTTCCCCTTCCTCGGTCCTGAGTCGTTCGACGCCGCCGTGGCCATGCGCGCCGCCGAGGCGCTGGACGGCAAGTTCTGGGACTATCACCAGCTGGTCTTCCACAACCAGGATGGCGAGAACGGCGGTGCCTTCAGCCTCGATCGGCTCGCCGACATGGCTGAGCTGGTGGGCCTTGACCGTGATGACTTCCTGGCCGAGATGGAGAACCCCGCGCACCTCGCGGCGGTCAACGCCGAGCTCGAGGAGGGCCGCCAGCTCGGCGTCAACAGCACGCCATCGCTGGTCGTCAACGGCGAGGTCATCAGGGGTGTTCCCACCTGGGAAGACCTGGCCGCGCAGATCGAGGCCGCCGCGGCTGACGGCTCGGAAACCGGCTAGGACCTGATCAACCGATGGCCGGACAGCACGGCATGCGCATCGGCCGCACCGCCATCGCAGCGGTGTCGGCACGTACCAGCGTCCTCTGGTTGCTGCTCCTCCTGAGCCTGCCTGGTCTCGGCGCTGGCCCAGGCTCCAGAAGCCGAACCACTGCCCGAGACCGGAACGCTCCTCGAGCCGGGTCGCTACGTCAGCGACGCGGTCGGCCCGCGGATCGACTTCCGCGTCGATGACGGCTGGCTCGTGGGACCCACGGCGAGTGGACCCATCTTCACGCTGGAGCGACATGATCAGCCGGGCACTGTCCTGAGCATCACGCGTTTCGATGGGGATGCGTTCCTCGACTCCTGCGACCCGACTTCGCTTTCCCGGGTGGAGCCGACCGTCCCCCGGCTGGTGGAGATCATCGCCGGCAATCCCTACCTCAACCCGGGACCGCCAGCCATCATCGAGGTGGATGGCTACCAGGGGCTCCGCCTTGACGTCGCCACGCCGGCGTACACCGAATGCAGCCTTCCCGACCTGCTCATCTGGGCGCTGCCGATCGCAGAAGGCGGCGAGTTCGTCCAGGTCGCCGATCAACAGTCCCGCTTCATCGTCCTCGACGTCGACGGTGCTGTCATCGTCATCGCCATCGAGTCCTTCCCTGGCGTTCCCTTCGGAGGTCTGCTCGATGCCTCGATGGAGCTGGTCGACTCGATGCGCATCGAGCCGGGCGAGTACGTGCCGCCGACGACGCCGGCGCCCACTGCGGAGCCAGAGGCGGTCGAGGCCAGCCCATCCCCTGTGACTCCGAGCGAAGCCGGCAGCTCAGCCTAGACGGACCAGCCGCTGCGCTCGCCCGACCGTCACGGCATCCGAGGCGTCCGCCGGTGTGCACGCCTGCTCGCGTCCCGCGGCGACCCCCAGGGACGAGCGCGAGGCGGTGACTTCATCGTTAACACGGGGTTTGCCTGTCGTTAAACTGCAGGTGGGAGGGTGGCACCGACTCCGGAGCAGAGCCGCCGGCCGGCCCCGGAGATGGTCGTCAAGAGGTGACGCGCTGGTCGTCGCACCAGGCGAGCATCGAAGACGAACCAGACGACTGGTCCATCCCCATAGAGGAGGCAGCACATGCACTGGACAAGAGCACGCGCACTCGGGATCGCGGCGGCCACATCCGTCCTCGTGGCCGCGACCGCCATCCCGGCATCGGCCCAGACCGACGCTGCGACGGCGACCTCGGCCGAGGACTTCGGCGGCATGGACGCCCTCGTGGCGGCCGCCCAGGCGGAGGGGGCGGTCAACGTCATCGCGCTGCCCAGGGACTGGGCGAACTACGGCGAGATCATCGACGGCTTCGCCGCCAAGTACGGCATCACGGTCAACGAGGCTCAGCCGGACGCCAACAGCCAGGAGGAGATCAACGCCGCCAACACGCTGCGGGGCACCTCCGACGCCCCGGACGTGTTCGACCTCGGCGTCACCGTGGCCCTCGCCAACACCGACATCTTCGCCCCCTACCAGGTCGAGGCCTGGACGGACATCCCCGACAACCTCAAGGAGCCGACGGGCCTCTGGGTGAGCGACTACGCGGGCTTCATGTCCATCGGCTGCGACGTCGGCAGGGTCCCGCTGCCGGCCACGATGGCCGACCTGCTCAAGCCCGAGTACCAGGGCATGGTGGCCCTGAACGGCGATCCGACGCAAGCTGCGGCCGGCTTCTACGGCGTGGTCATGGCAGCCCTGGCGAACGGCGGCTCGGTCGATGACATCGCTCCGGGCGTGGCCTTCTTCCAGCAGCTCAACGAGGCCGGCAATCTTCTCCCTGTCGACCCCACCCCCGCGACGATCGCGTCCGGGATCACCGCGTGCGTCATCGACTGGGAGTACAACAACGCAGCCCAGACGGATGTCCTGGCCGGCCAGATCGACTGGCAGGTCGCCATCCCCAGCGACGCCCCACCCGTGGCCGCCTACTACATCCAGGCCATCAACAAGGATGCGCCGCATCCCGCCGCAGCCCGTCTGTGGCAGGAGTACCTCTACTCGTCCGACGGCCAGAACGCCTGGCTCCGGGGCTACGCTCGCCCGGTGCTCCAGGACAAGCTGATCGCGGACGGGACGATCGACGAGGAGGCGCTCGGCAAGCTTGCGCCCACGACCGAGGCACCCGTGGTCCTGACCCAGGAGCAGGCCGCGGCCGCCCAGGCCTACCTCGCCGCGAACTGGGACATCACCATCCAGTGACCTGCGACGCCAGTCGTGGCTGAGGTCGTGACGACCCGGTCCGACGCGCGTTCCACCGAAGGAGCCGGCCCCGTGCCAAGCGGGGCCGGCTCCCGTCGCCTGCGTGGGCTCCGTGACTACCTGGCGATGGTCCCGTTCCTCGTCTACGTGGGCATCTTCCTGCTCCTCCCCACCCTCATCGTCGTCGTCGGCGCCTTCCAGGACGACGCCGGGCTGCCGACCCTCGAGAACATCCAGACGATCGTCGCCGGCGCGGCCTTCCGGGAGGCCTTCGTCCGCTCCATCACGCTGTCGGCCCAGACGGCGCTCGCAGGCGCGATCATTCGGCGGCCTGCTGGCGTGGGCCGTGGCCTCGTCGCGCCCTGGCAGCGTCCTGCGCCAGGTGGTACTCGCGGCGTCCGGTGTGCTGGCGCAGTTCGGCGGCGTGATGCTCGCCTTCGCCTTCCTGGCCACCTTCGGGTTCACCGGCATCGTGACCGTCATGCTGCGTCAGCACCTCGACATCGACCTGATGGCCGGTGGCGTCTGGATCTTCGGCATGAACGGCCTGGCCGTCGTGTACACGTACTTCCAGGTCCCGCTCATGGTCATCGTCTTCCTGCCGGCGCTCGATGGGCTCCGCAGGGAGTGGTGGGAGGCATCCGCCAGCCTGGGCGGATCCAGCTGGCAGTACTGGCGTCATGTCGGCGGACCGATCATCGCGCCCAGCTTCCTCGGCGCCCTGCTGCTCCTCTTCGCCAACGCGTTCTCCGCCTACGCGACCGCTGCCGCCCTCATCAGCCAGGGCAGCCCGATCGTGCCCGCTGAAGATCCGGACGGCGCTCACGAGCGAGGTCGTCCTGGGCCAGGCGAACGTGGGCAAGGCCCTGGCCCTCGGGATGATCGTGGTCGTGGCGATCGTCATGCTCCTCTACGCCCTGGTCCAGCGGCGCGCGTCACGGTGGGTGCGCTGATGGAGGGGCAGCGATGATGACGAACGCCCGCCATGAGGACCGCGGCCGCTCCATGGCCCGCTGGGCGATCCTCGCTGTTCGCCGCCGTCTACATGCTGCTGCCGCTGTTCGCGATGCTGGAGTTCTCGACCCGCGACGCGGGCGGGGCCCGGACGCTGGATGCCTGGCTGGCCATCGGCCGGGACCGCAACCTCGTCGCGGCGATCATCGTGACGCTCCAGATCGCGGCCCTCACGGTACTCGGGGTGCTGCTGCTCCTGGTCCCCACGATGACCTGGGCGTACCTGCGGGTGCCGGCCATGAAGCGGCCCATCGAGTTCCTGTGCCTGCTGCCGCTGGCCATCCCGGCCGTCGTCATCGTGGTGGGCATCGCGCCCATCTTCTCCGTCCTGCGCCGCTCGGTCAGCGGCTCGCCCCTCATGCTCGTGCTCATCGACATCGTCCTCGTGCTCCCCTTCGCCCACCGCGCCATCGACGCCGGACTGCGGTCCATCGACGTCATCACCCTGGCCGAGGCGGCGCGGAGCCTCGGCGCCGAGCTGGCCCCGGGTGATCGCCCAGGTCATCGTCCCCAACATCCGCGTGGCGATCCTGTCGGCGGCGGTCATCTCCGTGGCGCTCGTCCTGGGCGAGTTCACCATCTCGTCGCTGCTGAACTACAACACGCTCCAGGTCGTCATCAACCTCCTGGGCAAGCGCGACGCGTTCGTGTCGGTCGCCGTCTCCCTCGCGGCCCTCGTGTTCGCCTTCATCCTCATCCTGGCGCTCGCGATCGCTGCGCCGACCGGCCGGCGGTCGGCCGAGGACGACCGTCTCCGGAGGAGCCCTCCCGATGAGCCACCCCGCCGACCCGTCATCCCCCGCTCCGGCGGGCGTCGCCGTCCGCCTCGAGGACCTCCATCGACACTTCGGGAACGTGCGCGCCCTGGACGGTCTCACGCTCGACATCGCCCCCGGGGAGCTGGTGGCGCTGCTGGGTCCCTCGGGCTGCGGCAAGACGACGGCCCTGCGCGCCATTGCGGGTCTCGACGAGCCCGACGCCGGGAGGATCGTGGTCGATGGCCAGGACATCACCCACGTGCCGGCCAATCGGCGCGACATGGGGGTCGTCTTCCAGGCCTACAGCCTGTTCCCGAACATGACCGCGCGCGACAACGTGGCCTACGGCCTGCGCCTGCGCGGCATGGGCTCCTCCGAGCGGCGCGGGCGCGCCGATGAGCTGCTCGACCTGGTCGGCCTCGGCGCGTTCGCCGATCACTACCCGCACCAGCTGTCCGGCGGCATGCAGCAGCGCACGGCCCTGGCTCGTGCGCTCGCCATCCGGCCCAAGGTCCTGCTGCTCGACGAGCCGTTGTCGGCGCTGGACGCCAAGGTGCGCCGCCAGCTCCGCGAGGAGATCCGTCGCATCCAGCTCACGGTGGGCACCACGACGGTCTTCGTGACCCACGACCAGGAGGAGGCACTCGCGATGGGCGACCGCGTGGGCGTGATGTCCGCCGGTCGCCTCGAGCAGATCGCGCCGCCGGCGGAGCTCTACGAGCGGCCGCGGACGACGTTCGTCGCCGAGTTCGTGGGCCTCACCAATCGCCTGTCGGGGACCGCGCACGATGGTGTCGTCGCCATCCTGGGCACGCCGGTCCCTCTCCTCGAGGGATCGGCAGGTCGCGGTACGGTGACCGCGCTGGTGCGCCCGGAGTCGGTACGGCTGGCACCGGACCCCGAGGGCAGCGCTCGCGTCATCGCGGTGAGCTTCCTCGGCGCGCTGTGCCGTGTACAGGTCGGGCTCCCCGACGGCAGCCTCGCGGTGGCCCAGGTGCCGGCGTCCGACGCGCGCCAGCTGGCGCCCGGCACCGCCGTCCGGGTCACGGTCCTGGCGGTCCCGGTCTTCGCCACGGATAGGTGACGCCCGGTCGATCTCCCCGATGAACGGCGCAAGCCCTGCTCGGTGATCGGGCGTACTCTAGTCCCAGGAGGGTAAGGACCATGCCGTGGTTCCGGGGCAACCTGCACACGCACACCACCAATAGCGACGGTGACTCACCTCCGGACGAGGTCGTCGCCTGGTACCGCGATGCGGGCTACGACTTCCTGGCCCTCACCGACCACGACCTGCTCACGCTGCCGAGCGACCACGCCGCGGCGGCCGGGCCCATGCTGCTGGTCCACGGTGAGGAAGTGACCGCCGGGGACGTCCACGTCAACGGCCTCGGCATCAGCGCGACCATCCCGCCCGTCATCGGTGCCTCCGTCGCGGAGACACTGCAGCTGAACGTGGACGCTGTCCGCGCGGACGGCGGCATGGCCTCCGTCAACCATCCCAACTACCGCTGGCAGGTTCGCGCGGCGGATCTCATCGCCCTGGAGGGTTGTCGCCTCCTGGAGGTCTTCAACGGCGGGCCGGAGACCAGCAACGACGGAGGGCTGGGCCGTCCGTCCCACGATGAGCTCTGGGACGCCGTCCTCTCGGCCGGCCGACGCTTCCACGCCATCGCCGTCGATGACGCGCACTTCTTCAGGGTCTTCGGACGGCCCTACTCGAACCCCGGACGCGGCTGGGTCCACATCCGGGCCTCCCGGCTCGCCGAATCCACCCTCCTCGAGGCACTGAGTGCGGGGGAGTTCTACGCCTCCTCTGGCATCGAGCTCGCCGAGGTCTCGGGAACGCCGAGCCAGCTAGCCATCGATATCGTGCAGCAGTACGACCTCGCCTATCGGACCACGTTCATCGGGCACGGTGGGCGCGTCCTCGACGTCCGCGATGGGGTGGAGCCGCGCTATCGGATCCGCGGGGACGAGGGCTACGTCCGCGCCCGCATCGACGACTCCGACGGTCTCTCAGCCTGGGTCCAGCCCGTCTTCATGAGCTGACGCCCGCGCACTCGTCCGGCCCTGCCACCGGCCGAGTGGCCCGGGCGGATGTGACAAATAGCACTCATGCGCACGTTCGCATATGTCCATGATGCGACCATGGATCCCATCCACGAGCTGCAGGCGGAGATCTGCCGCACGCTCTCCCACCCGGCCCGCATCGCCATCCTGCACCTCCTCGCCGAAGAGCCACGCGAGGTCGGCCGGTTGGCCGCAGACCTCGGCATCAGCCAGCCCAATGCCTCCCAGCACCTTGCGGTGATGCGGGCAGCCGGCCTGGTCGAGGCCGAACGCGACGGCCGGGGCGCCACCTACCGGCTCACCGATCCGGGCGTCATCGGCGCCTGCGACCTCATGGCCCAGGTCATGCGACGCCGTCTCGCCCGCTACGCGGAGCTGTCGGCAACCATCGAGGGCAAGCACGACAGCGGATCGGTCACCCCAGGCTAGCGACAGCAACGAGGTTCGGACATGGAAGATCAGCCCCTGGCCCTGGTGCTCTTCAGTGGCACGGATGACAAGCTCAACGCCGCGGCCGTGATGGCTGCCGGCGCCGCGGCCCTCGGCCGCCCGGTGCATGTCTTCCTGCAGTACTGGGCGCTGGACGCCTTCCGCGCCGATCGCATCAGGAACGACCACGGCCTGGCGCCGGAAGCCGGTGCCGAGGGCAAAGCGGCCGTCGATGCACTGCGCGCCGCCGGCCAGGCGCCCTGGTACGAGACGATGGCGCAGGCCAAGGAGCTTGGCAGTGTCGAGATCCAGGCCTGCTCCCTCTCCATGGACGTCCTCGGCATCGAGGAGCAAGACCTCGATCCGCTGGTCGATGGCGTCGAGGGCGTGACGGCCTTCTACCTCAACGCCGGCGACGGCCAGATCATGTTCATCTAGCCCACGCGACCGAAACCAACCAAGGAGCACGCCATGACCACCGAAGCCATCCACTCCACCGTCGACGCCAAGGGCCTGTCCTGCCCCATGCCCATCGTCAAGACCGCCCAGCACGTCAAGACCGTGCCCGCCGGCGCGCTCGTCGAGGTCCTTGCCACCGACCCCGGGTCGGTCAAGGACTTCGCCGCCTGGACCCGCTCGACCGGCAATGCCATCGTCGAGCAGACCGAGGACGGCAGCGTCTATCGCTTCGTCATCAAGAAGGCCTGAGTGCCCCCGCGACCCAACACAGAAAGGGACCCACGCATGACGACCGAGACTCCGGCGACGGCGGCTGAGGCTGCTGGAGCCGCCGAAGAGCAGCTCAGCGCGGCCATCGCCGCGGCCGCCCAGCCGGAGGCCGCTGGGGCTGCCGCGCAGCGCCAGCTGGTCATCATCAACTGGAGTGGCGAGTACGACAAGGTCCAGCCGACGCTGATCATGTCCAGCGTGGCCGCCGCCAGCGGCTACAAGGCCAGCGTCTTCCTGACGTTCTGGGGTCTGCTGCCCTTCGTCAAGGACGAGCGGCGCATCACCGGCGAGAACTGGATGCAGAAGATGCTCTCCTTCATGCAGCGGCCCGGCATCAGCCACCTCAAGATGTCCCAGATGAACTTCCTGGGCATGGGTCCGTGGATGATCGGCAAGCTCAGCAAGCAGTACAACGTGGCCTCGCCCAAGGAGCTGCTGGAGGCCTGTCAGCTGATGGGCGTGGAGTTCCTGCCCTGCCAGATGACCATGGACATGTTCGGCCTCAAGCGCGAGGACATGATCGACGGCCTGGGTGACCCGGTCGGCGCGGCCACCGTGCTCGAGCTCATGACCCAGGAACACACCGCCTCGCTGTTCATCTGATCGCCCCCGTCGCCCCGCCTGTCGTCAGCACCGCGATCCCCGAAAGGAGCACCATGACCGCTCTCGAGCTTGAGACGAACCCCACCAAGACCATCGATGCCCGCGGCAGCTACTGTCCCGGCCCGCTGATGGAGCTCATCCGCAACATCCGCGAGGGCCAGGTCGGTGACATCCTCGCCGTCATCTCCAGCGACAACGGCTCCAAGACCGACATCCCCGCGTGGGTCCAGAAGGCCGGTCACGAGCTCATCGGCGTGTTCCCGCACGACGGCTACGACGAGATCGTCGTCAAGAAGCTCAAGTAAGGCCCGTACATCTCCCAGGAGTGACCGAATGCAGCACATCCTCGTCCTCGGCGGTGGCGTCGGCGGCACCCTCGTCGCCAACCTCATCAGCCGCAAGATCAAGCCGCAGATCGACGCCGGCGAAGCCAGGGTCACCGTCGTGGACGAGCGAGGCGAGCATGTCTACCAGCCCGGCTTCATGTACATCGCCATGGGCAACGAGGACCCCAAGTCACTGCGCAAGCCGGAGCGCCGGCTGCTGGACAGCCGGGTCGACCTGGTCATCGGCGAGATCACTCGCATCGACGAGGACGCGCGCACGGTCAGCATCGCTGACGGCACGACGCTCGAGTATGACTTCCTGGTCCTGGCCACCGGGTCGCGCATCCTGCCCGAGGCCATCGAGCACTTCGAGCAGGAGGCGCACCACTTCTACAGCGAGGAGGCCGCCTTGCGGCTGCGCCACGCACTGGACGCCTTCAGCGGCGGCAAGGTCGTGGTCGGCATCGCCGGGATGCCCTACAAGTGTCCACCGGCACCGCTGGAGGTGGCCCTCCTGATCGAAGCGGAGCTTCGCGATCGCGGGCTGCGCGACAAGTCCGAGATCCACTTCTGCTCGCCCATCGCACGCGCCTTCACCATCGAGAGCGTCAGCGAGATGGTCACCCCTGAACTCGAGAAGAAGGACATCGAGCTGCACACCTTCTTCAACGTCGAGGCCATCGATGCCGAGCGCAAGGTGGTCATGAGCCTCGAAGGCGAGGAGCTCCCCTACGACCTGCTCGTGCTGGTGCCGCCGCACAAGGGCGCCCAGGTGCTCATGGACAGCGGCTTCGCTCCAGGCCCGGGTGGCTGGCTGCCGACCGATCCCAAGACGCTCAACGTGGGCGATCGCCCCAACGTCTGGGCCATCGGCGATGCCACCAATCTGCCGCTCTCCAAGGCCGGCTCCACGGCTCACTTCGAGGCTCCGGTGGTCGCCGAGCGGGTAGCGGCCATGGTGCAGGGGCGCAAGCCGCATGCCAAGGAGTCCATCTACACCGGCAAGGTGATGTGCTTCTTCGAGGTCGGCGATGGCAAGGGCACGCTGCTGCGCTTCGATTACGAACACCCGCCCCAGCCGCCCAAGCCGAGTCGGCTCTGGCACGTGGGCAAGATCTTCTTCAACAAGACCTACTACCAGATCGTGCCCAAGGGTCGCGGCGGCTCCATCGAGAAGCGCCTCTGACGTCGCCCCTGTCTAGCCGGCGTCGGGAAGCGGCGCCGGCTGGCGGAACGGCGAGCCCGCCTCGCGCGCTGCCCGGTCCGGCTGGAGCACCCGGCCGCCACGTTCCCCGGGACCGATGGCGCCGGCGATGGGTCGGCGTCGCTCTGCCGCGAGCCGGGCTGGTGCCGACGATCGGGCCAGGTCCCGCGCCTCGGCCACGATGACAGCGAGGATCTCGCGCCAGCGGTGGTACACGAAGTGGTGTCCCTCCTGGCGATAGAAGGTCGCCACCGCACCGGGCACCGCGCGCTCGATGTACTTGCCCATCCCCACCGGCACGACCTTGTCGCGCGAGCCGTGCCAGATGCGCACCGGTACCGCGACACCCTCGATGGGAAAGCCCCACGGGCGGGCCAGGCAGAGGGCCTCGTCGTAGACCCCGCCGGTGCCCTGGCGGTACATCTCGCTGGCGTTGGCGATCATCACCGCCCGCAGGGCCGGGTCACCGAGGATCTCGCGGTCAGCCTCGATCATCCCGGCGATGGCCTCATCGAGCTGCTTGGCCGGGTCTGACTTCTGCTGCCGCGACCAGCGCCACATCGCCAGGGCGATGACCCACGGCGCATGATCCGCCGTGCGGGACATGGCGCGGTGGCGACGCCACGTGTAGCCGGTGCTGCCGGGCACGCCAGAGAGCGGAGCGGGCGAACTGATGACACCGATGACCGAGAAGCGCTCCGGCATCTGCCAGCCGCAGGCCAGTGCATACGGACCGCCACCCGACCAGGCCAGGATCGAGCAGCGCCGGATGCCCAGGATGTCCAGCAGTTCCTCGACGTCGCGGGGCCAGTCGGTGACACGACGGTTGGGCTGGCGGGTAGAGATGCCGATGCCGGGTCGGTCGATGGCGATGACGCGGGCGCCCAGCTCGGTGGCGATCTCGTCGTCGGGATGGCGCACCACGCGCGACGAACCGAAGCCGTGGAAGAAGAGGACCGGCGTACCCTCCGGATCGCCGAAGTCATCGAAGCCCAGGGTTCGGCCGTCCGACAGGGTCACCCGACGTGATGTGGGCCCGAGCTTCACGAGCGACTCCCGGAAGCGGGCTCGTCGCCTCGCCCGCCGCAACACCCGGACGCGCCGGGGCCCGCGACCAGGACGGCGGCGGCGAGTGGTCGGGTCGAGTTCCATCAGCGGCAATGATGCCATCCCTGGCAGCAGCGTTCGGGCGGTCTTGCTCGTCGTGCCTTCAGTGGAGCGTACCTACGCGCCGCGGGCGGCGCGCATGGCCTGGATGGCCGCCAGACTGGTCGCGGAACTCGTTGCGGATGGCATCCACCTCGTCCGAGCGGAACCCCAGCTCCTTGCCGATCTCGTTGAGCTCCGCGCTCTCGGCGGCCGAGATCGAGGCATCGGCCGCACCGACCGCGAAGGCTGTGCGCAACAGAGTCCTCGCGCTGCTCACGACTGGCCGTGCGCGCCCATTCACGCGTGACCACGTAGTCATCGGTGGCACCGTAGAGCTCGCTCATGTTGCGGGCCATCTCGACCACCAGCACCGACTGGGCCTCGCTGAGATGGCCGACCTCCACCACGGCGCGCTCCATGTACGCGAGCTCAGCCGGGCTGATCTCGAGGTCGGCGTGGGCAGCCCGGGCCAGGACGTAGGCGAAGCCAGCCACGAAGCGACGCTGCTCGATGGGCAGGGCCTCGATCTCACTGGCGATGCGACGGATCGACTCCGTCTCCCGCACGGGCGACTCCGGCTGGACGGCAGCCGGCGACGCGGGCTGGCTTGCCGCCGTGGAACAGACCTCGCAGGACCATCGCTACCTCACTTCGTGGCAGCCTCCGTGCGCCTCGCCGCGGCCACCGGGCCTGCTGATGCCGGACGCACAGCCAGGACGCTTCACGTCGCTGCCGCGGCTGACGCTAGCACGGACCGCGATCGCCTGTCCGGACCAGGGTCGTCGGCAGCAGGGCCGAGCGTAACACCTGGCGCCTTCGTAGACTGCCCTCGTGAGCAGCGCTGCCGGGAGCCAGTCCGGATCGACGGGGTCGCCGCGGCGCGATGTGACCGGACGCACTGCGGTGACAGCGGCCCACGTGCGCGCCTGGGTCATCGCCGTCGTGGCCTCCGTCATCGCCTTCACCCTCCTCTTCGAGGCCCTCGAGGGCTGGTCGTTCTCGGATGCCCTGTTCATGACGGTCACGACGCTCACGACCGTGGGCTTCGGTGAGGTGCAGCCGCTCGATGAGAGTGGCCGGCTGGTCGCGATGTCTGCCGCCCTCGTGGGCACCGCGCTCATCTTCGGCGGAGTAGGCATCATGGCAGAGGTCCTGCTGGCGGAGATCGGCAGCGGACGCAGGGAGCGACGGAAGATGCAGGAACGCATCGAGCACATGGCTGGCCACTACATCGTCTGCGGATTCGGCCGCGTCGGCTCGACCGTGGCCAGGGAGCTCAAGGACAGCGGCTGTGGGGTCGTCGTGGTGGACATCCTGCCCGATTCGACCGAGCGTGCCAGGCAGGCAGGGTTCCTGGTAGTGGAGGGCGATGCCACGACGGAGGCGACGTTGCTGGCGGCGGGTGTCGAGCGCGCGGCCGGGCTGGTCGCCACCATCGACGAGGACGTCTACAACGTCTATGTCGTCCTTTCGGCCCGTACGCTCAACAGCGGTCTCTTCATCGTCGGGCGCGCCAACCTGCCCGCCGCGGAGGCACGGCTGAAGCGCGCCGGTGCCGATCGCGTCGTTTCGCCCTACACCATGGCGGGGCACCGCATCGCCGAGCTGGCCGTTCGTCCGGCCGTCAGCGACTACATCGACGCCGCACTGTCACGCGCGCAGCTCTCCTTCTCCATCGAGGAATACCGCGTCCTTGGCGGGGGGCCACTCGAAGGCACGACCGTGGGCGACCTCCTCGAGCGGGGCATCTTCACGCTCGCGGTGGTGCGCGGCCCCGGTGAGTACGACGCCCATCCGCCGCCCGAGCGCCGACTGCAGGCAGGTGAGGAGCTCATCCTCTCGGCCTCGCGTGAGACCCTGCGAACACTGCTCCGGCCGACCTGACGGCACACCGCCGGAAGCCCGGACGTCCCCCTCGGCAGCCTGCGCCATCGGTGCTGCGTCTCGTACACTCCCTCGGTGACCTCCTCCCCCGGCGACGGCAGCGGCGCGCCCGGCAGCGCCACCCCGCGGAGCCCTGCCACGCGCGACCTGGGGATGCGGGCCACGCTGCTCTTCCCCACACGCGAGATCACCGAGCGATTCTACGTGCCCCTCGTCTACACGGCCTGCCGAACGTGCTACAGCGAGCTTGAGCCGCAGGAGATCTTCGAGCGTGCGATCAGCGGTCGCGTGGCCAGCGAGAAGCAGCAGGACCTGGTCCGGCGGGTCATCGATTCAGGGCACGGCTCCACCATCGAGCACATCGTCTTCACCTTCGCCATCAGCGGCGTCAGCCGCACGCTGTCCCACCAGCTGGTGCGCCATCGGGCCGGGCTCGCCTTCGACCAGCAGTCACAGCGCTACGTCAACTACAAGGCGCCCAGCTACATGCTGCCGGGCTCCATCAGTGACGCCGACGATGAGGTGCGCGATCGCTTCGTCGCGCAGCTGGCGACTTCACTCGATGTCTACGAGGAGATGCTGCAGGCAGGCATCCCGGGTGAGGATGCCCGTTTCGTGATGCCCAACGCCACGCGCACCAACCTGGTCATGACCACCAACCTGCGGGCGCTCATCCACATGGCCGGATTGCGCCTCTGCACCATGGCCCAGTGGGAGATCCGCCGCCTCTTCCAGCTCATCCGTCACGAGGTCTTCACGGTCAGCCCCTTCCTGGGCTCCTTCCTGGCACCCAAGTGCGTGCCGCTGGGCTACTGCGACGAGGACCGCAACCGCGATGAGCACTGCCCCATCCGGCCACACAAGGACAACGTGCTGGCGGCCTGGGCCGAGAAGAGGGCCGCCGCCAGGGCCGCCGGCCGGGACCTGCCGACCCTCTGAGCGGGCCTCCGCGCCCGCCGGTCGGGCAGCGCCCCGCGGTCAGCTTGCCAGGTCGGCTGCGAAGCGACCGATGACCCGCGCCAGGCGCGGGCCGGCCTCATTGGCGGCGGCCAGCACCTCCTCGTGTGAGAGGGGTGTCGCCGACAACCCTGCACCGGCATTGGTGACCAGCGAGACGCCGCAGACCCGCAGGCCCGCCCAGTTCGCCGCGATGGCCTCCATGACCGTGGACATGCCCACCGCGTCGGCGCCCAGCGCGCGGATCATGCGCACCTCCGCCGGCGTCTCGTACGTGGGACCGGTCAGTCCGAGGTAGATGCCTTCACGCATCTCGACATCCTCGGCCCGCGCCGCCGCGTGGATCCGTCGGCGCAGCTCACCGTCCCAGACCGCGCTCATGTCTGCGAAGCGCGGCCCCAGGCTGTCATCGTTGGGGCCCAGCAGCGGGTTGCGCCCGGTGAGGTTGATGTGATCGCTGATGACCATCAATGTGCCCGCGCCGAACGCCGGGTTGACGCCGCCAGACGCGTTCGTCAGCAGCACGATCTGGGCCCCCAGCCGCCCCATGAGCAGTACGGGCTCCACCACCAGGCGCTCGCTCAGGCCCTCGTACATGTGGAGGCGACCCTGCAGGCAGGCCACCGGCAGGCCTCGCAGGAAGCCCAGCAGGAGGCGGCCACTGTGGCCGGGAGCGGACGGCGCCGGCCAGCCGGGGAGCTCCTCGAAGGGGATGGCGACGGCATCCTCGATCTCGTCAGCAAGGCCGCCCAGGCCCGAACCGAGCACCATACCCAGGCGCGGGCGCAGTCCACTCTCGACCCGGACCCGGGCCTCCAGCTCGTCGAGCCGGCAACTGAAATCATCGAACGCCACGGTCATCGCGGAACACCCTCCTGGAACGACGCCATGCACCAAGGGTAGCCGTCGCGGTCGGCCTTCGACGGACCGCAGGACAGGCTTCGCACCCCGGCCGGGATAGGCCACGACGCAGCCTCCCGGGACTTGACGGAGAGCCGCAGGACGACGAAGCGCCCGGAGCGACCTTCGCGCTCCTGGTCCGCCTTGATGCGATCTCGGCGACCCTGGTTCGCGTCTGGCCCCTCCGGGCAAGACAGACTATGCCGGGCGGAGCGGGACCGGGTCAACGCGGTTGTCCACGACTTTGACCGGCAGACCATGGGCTTCATCCACGATCTCGTGCCCGATGTGGACAGGCGGTGGATACCCCGCCCGCGCGCCGCGTGCGGCCTGGCGCTGGCGAGCCCGACGACGCGGGCCAGCCTCTGCCCTCAGGCGGCGCGCCGGGCCGTCCTGATCAGGATCGTCCTGGCCGTAGCGGTCGTGGAACCCCTGCTTGGTGGGACTCTGAGCCATCGAGTAGAGGAGCACACCGAGCCATGCCCACGCCAGGATCCCGAGGACCAGGCCGACAGCGCTGGGAACGTAGACGGGGTAGGTGCGCCAGCGTCGCGGCGACGCCCAGCAGCAGCCAGCGCAGCAGAGCCTGATTCCACGAGATGGAGTGGCCGTCGGTCTGGTCGCCGATGTGGAGTCCGAGCATCCTCATGCCCAACGTGCCCCGCAGCATCACCCACGAGTAGCCGAAGTAGCCGAAGCTGATGGCCAGCTGCGCCACCCCGACCACCAGGAAGGCGCCGATGTTGAGACCTCCTCCCGCCGATTCGAGCGAGCCTCCCGGTCTCCAGGCCGCCGAAGGCGCCGCCGATCGAGCAGGGCCAGGAGCATCCCCAGGATGGCCAGCGCGATGACATCGAGGATGAAGGCGATGATGCGGTTGGGGACATCGGCGAGGAGGAGGCCGGCCGGTCCGGGCAGCGGCGCGGTCGAGGTCAGCGACTGGCTCCACGTGCCCGGCGAACCGGGCAGGCGCAGCGGACCCCCCTGCGATGGCGAACCGGCGGCGCGAGCGGGAACCCCTGTGGATGAGGCAGCAGGATCTTCCGCGACGGCCAGGTCATCGTCCGCGGGGGCATCCCAGATCAGCTCCTGGTCGACCTCGGGCGACCGATCCTGCGGCGATCGGGACTGCGTCATCCCTGTCCTCCCAACGCCCATGCGCGGCTGCCACGACACAGCCATCGTGCAGCACGACGCGCTCTGGAAGCCAGCATACCGGGACTCCTCGTGGCAGGGGTCACGGTACTCAGCCGCCGATCCGGGACATCTCGACCCTGGGCAGCTCCGCCGTCGCCTCCGAGCGGATCTCCGAGTAGCGATCGGTGCGCCGTTCCCAGATGTCGGCGCAGGCGCTCCAGCAGGGCCGCGTCGTCGTCCCCTCGCCGCAACGGCTCGCGCAGGTCGCGTGCCCCTGGACGCCGAACAGGCAGGTGAAGAGCAGCCCCCTCCGCGGTGAGCCGGGCGCGCGTACAGCTCGAGCAGAATGGCTGCGTGACCGACCCGATGGCGCCGACCTCGCCATCGCCGTCCCGGTAGCGCCAGCGTGTCGCCACCTCGCCGGGGTACTGCGGCGGCAGGGCCTCGAGCGGCATGCGCGGCATCCACGCGCGCGAGGATCTCGGCCACGGGCACGACCTCCGCCATGTCCCAGCCGTTGGTGTGGCCCACGTCCATGTACTCGATGAAGCGGAGCGTGTAGCCGTGCGCTCGTGCGAAGCGGGCCATGGGCACGATGCTGTCCTCGTTGATGCCGCGTCGCACGACCATGTTGACCTTGATCGGCGTCAGGCCCGCCCGCTCTGCCGCGGTGATGCCGGCGAGCACCCGGGAGACCGGGAAGTCGACATCGTTGAGGCGCGCGAAGACCCCGTCGTCAAGCGAGTCCAGGCTGACGGTGACACGCTGCAGCCCGGCCGTCGCCAGGGCCGTCGCCTTGGTGGCCAGCAGTGAACCGTTCGTGGTCAGGGTCAGGTCGACCAGGCCATCGATCGCGGCCAGCATGCGCACCAAGCGCCTCGACGTCGCGCCGCAGCAACGGCTCACCGCCGGTCAGACGGATCTTGCGGACACCCAGGGCGACGGCCAGCCGCGCCAGCCGCGTGATCTCCTCGAACGTCAGCAGCTGCTCATGGGGCAGGAAGCGGAAGGACTGCCCGTAGATCTCCCGGGGCATGCAGTACGTGCAGCGGAAGTTGCAGCGATCGGTCACCGACACGCGCAGGTCGCGCAGCGGCCGTACCAGTCGGTCAGCGACAGGCAGATGCAGCGGCGGCTCCACCCGACGCCACACCCACCTACCGCGCCGCCCTTCGATCCCGCACCGGTCGCGACGCCGAACGGCCGAACTCGCGGCGCTCCTCTCCGCGCCCCATCCAGCCGATGACGATCGCGGCCACCCCCAGGAGCAGGTGGGCCAGCTGGTCGAGCCCCGACGCGGCTGCGTCGTACAGGCCGAAGAGGTCGGCGCTGATGAGGCTGAGCAGCCCGCTGACCACGTAGAAGACCCCCAGGCCGACCAGGCCATAGGCGCGGTTGCGGCCGTTCAGCGCGATGCCAGCGTGCAGGAAGAGCGCGCCGGTCACGAGGTGGACCAGGTCATGGCCGAAGCCGGTCACGAACGAGGGCCGTCGTCTCCGGGCGACCGACGATGGGGTTCCCGATCGAGCCGGCGATACCCAGGATCAGCAGCACGGCCCCGGCCACGATGGCGAAGCCGCGTTCCAGCCCCACTGTGCCCATCCGACCTCCTGACTGTGCCCGCTGCCGGGTGCGCGAAGAGCGCGCTCGCGTGGCGAGCCTAGCCCTCTTCGGCCGAGCCTGCACCCAGGCGGATGGACTCGACGACTCCCGCGTCCGCCAGCGTGGTCGTGTCACCGAGCGTGCGACCCTCGGCGACATCGCGAAGCAGGCGCCGCATGATCTTGCCCGAGCGGGTCTTGGGCAGGTCCGGCGTGAACAACAGGTACCTGGGCTGGGCGATGGGCCCGATGACCTGGGCGACGTGAGCGCGGAGCTCGGCCGCCAGCTCATCACTGGTCTCCACCCCGGCGCGCGTGATGACGAACGCGAAGATGGCCTCGCCGGTCACTGGGTCGTGCTTGCCGACGACGGCCGCCTCGGCCACGGCAGGGTGGTCGACGAGCGCCGACTCCACCTCGATGGTGCTGATGCGATGGCCGGCCACGTTCATGACGTCGTCGACGCGACCGAGCAGCCAGTAGTAGCCGTCCTGGTCACGCCTGGCGCCATCACCAGCGAAGTACACCCCCGGGAAGCGGCTCCAGTAGGTGGCCCGATAGCGCTCGGGATCGCCATAGATGCCGCGCAGCATGCCCGGCCAGGGGCGCCTCAGGACCAGGTACCCCCCTTCTCCGGGCGGGACCGATCGGCCGCTGGCATCGACGACGTCCGCCTCGATGCCGGGGAACGGGAAGGTGGCACTACCGGGCTTGGTGGCCGTGACCCCAGGGAGCGGCGTGATGAGGATCTGGCCGGTCTCGGTCTGCCACCAGGTGTCCACGATGGGGCAGCGAGACCTGCCGATGTGCTCGTGATACCAGAGCCAGGCTTCCGGATTGATGGGTTCGCCGACGCTGCCCAGCAGCCGCAGCGAGGACAGATCGTGGCGGGCCGGTAGCGCTTCACCCTGCTTCATGAACGCCCGGATGGCCGTCGGCGCCGTGTACAGCACGCTGACCTTGTACTCCTCGACGATCTGCCACCAGCGCTCCCAGGAGGGCGTGTCCGGCGCGCCCTCGTAGAGCACGCCGGTCGTGGCGTTGGCGAGCGGGCCGTAGACGATGTAGGAGTGGCCGGTCACCCAGCCGATGTCAGCGGCGCACCAGTAGACGTCGTCGGGCTTGATATCGAAGACCATCTCATGAGTGAAGCTGGCACCCAGCAGGTAGCCCGCGGAGGTGTGCATGATGCCCTTGGGCCTGGCCGTGGTCCCCGACGTGTACAGCAGATAGAGCATGTGCTCCGAGTCCAGGGGCAGCGGCGGGCAATCGGCCACCTGGTGATCCACGAGGTCGTGCCACCACACGTCCCGGCCTTGCTGCATGGCCACCGGGAGAGCATCGCCGACGCGTTCGACCACCAGGACGTGCTCGATGCTGGGTGTCTGCTCGAGGGCCTCGTCCGCGGCCGACTTGAGGTCGATGGCCTTGCCGCGCCGCCAGCCGCCGTCGGCGGTGATGAGCAGGCGGGCCTGGGCGTCGTTGATGCGGCTGGCCAGAGCCTCCGCCGAGAAGCCGCCGAAGACGACGGTGTGCGGTGCGCCGATACGGGCGCAGGCGAGCATGGCGATGGGCAGCTCCGGGATCATGGGCATGTAGATGGCCACCCGGTCCCCGGTCCCGATGCCGAGCTCCCTGAGGGCATTGGCGGCCTTCTGGACCTCCCGGTGCAGGTCGGCGAACGTCAGGGTCCTGGTATCGCCGGGCTCACCGATCCAGTGGTAGGCGACCTTGTCGCCGAGCCCGGCCTCGACGTGCCGATCGAGGCAGTTCTCGGCGACGTTGAGCTTGCCGCCCTCGAACCACCGCGCGAACGGGGGCTCCCAGTCGAGCGTCCTGCCGAACGGCTCGATCCAGCGAAGCTTCTCCCGCGCCAGGGTGGCCCAGAAGGCCTCGGGATCCTCGTCCGCCTGCAGATAGAGATCGGGCCTGGCATTGGCCCGGGCGCTGAAGGCCGGGTCGGGCGGGTAGGTCCGGCCCTCGGGCATGAGGTGTTCGATCTCCGGGCCCTTGCCCGGCCGCAGCTGGTCAGTCACTCGTCACGTCCTCCTGGGCTCGTCGCCTGGCCTCAGGGGCTCCACGCCAGGTGACCACGGCACGATACCGGGACGTGCGCTGACTCGCCCGAATGAAGCGCGGCGAGGCACCCTCCCGCGGCCGCGGTGACAGCGACATCGGCGATCGCCCGCCCGCTAGGATGGCAGGCATGATGGACTGGGACATCGATGCCATCCGCTCCCGTTTCCCCTCCCTCCGACGCCCCGGCCCTGACGGCGAACCCGTGGCGTGGCTCGATGGGCCGGCCGGCACGCAGGTGGTCGATACCTGCCTGCGCGCCATCAACGATTACCTGCTGGGCAGCAACGCCAATCATGGTGGCGCCTTCGGGGCCAGTCTCGAGACCGATGCGCTTGTCCACGACGTCCGCGCCGCCGTGGCCGACTTCCTGGGGGCGACCGATGCCCAGGAGGTCAGCTTCGGCGCCAACATGACCACGATCACCTTCGCCATGAGCCGCGCCATCGGGGCGACGCTGCAGCCTGGCGACGAGATCGTCGTGACGCGCCTCGATCACGACGCCAACGTGGCGCCGTGGCTGGCGATCGCCAGGGAGCGGGACCTGGCGGTCCGCTGGGTCGGTATCCACGAGGAAGACTGCACGCTCGACCTGGCCGATCTGGAGGCCGCCCTCGGCCCCCGGACACGCCTGGTCGCGGTGGGCCTGGCCTCCAACGCCGTCGGTACCATCAACCCCATCCCACACATCGCCAGGCTGGCCCACGCAGCCGGCGCCCAGCTGTGGGTGGATGCTGTCCACGCGGCGCCGCATGTCGCCATCGACGTGCAGGCGCTGGGGGCGGACTACCTGGTCTGCTCGGCCTACAAGTTCTACGGGCCACACGTGGGCGTGCTGTGGGGCCGTCGAGGGCTCCTCGAGGCGCTCCCGCCCTACCACGTGCGTCCCGCCGGGGACGCCATCCCCGGCCGTTTCGAGAGCGGCACGCAGGCGCACGAGCTGCTGGCCGGTCTCGGCGGCACCATCGCCTATCTCGAGAAGGTGGGCATCACGCAGGGAGGCGCACCCGGGCTGCCGGGCACGGATGATGGCCTGCGGCGGTCTCGCCTGCTGGCCGCCATGAGTGCCTCCCGCCGCTATGAGTCGGCGCTGCTGCAGCAGCTCATCGAACGGGTCAGCGCGGTGCCCGGGCTGCGCCTGCGCGGCATCACCGACCCGTCACGCCACGCCGAACGCTGCCCCACCATCGCCTTCACTATCGACGGACACCATCCGCGGGACATCGCCCGGTTCCTCGGCGAGCGCGGCATCTACACGTGGGATGGCGATTACTACGCCTGGGAGCTCATCCGCACCCTGGGCCTGGCCGAGAGCGGCGGCATGGTACGGATCGGACTCGTCCACTACAACACCGCCATGGAGGTCGAGCGGCTGGGCCAGGCCCTGCTCGAGCTGGTCGGCGCCTGAGGGCGACCAGGACGGCCCCGAGAACGACGACTCCGCGCCTCAGCCGGCCCTGGGCCTGACCCACTCAGGCAGCCGCGCCCGCAGTGTCGAGAGGGGCAGGGAGCCGTGACCGATGGTCTGGTCATGGAAGGCCTGGTGGTCGAAGCGATCGCCGTCCCGCTGTTCGATGTCGGCGCGCAGGGCGAGGATCTCGCGCTGCCCGATCATGTAGGAGAGCGCCTGTCCAGGCCAGCTGATGTAGCGATCGGTCTCGGTCTCGGCCTCCAGCCTTGACAGACCGGCGCGTTCGCGCAGGAAGTCGATGGACCGTTGGCGGGTCCAGCCCAACGCATGCAGCCCGGTGTCGACGACCAGGCGAGCCGCGCGCCAGCCCTCCGACTCGAGGGCTCCGAACCGTTCGTGAGGTTCCCGGTAGAGCCCCATCTCGTGGGCCAGCCGCTCGGCGTAGAGCGCCCAGCCCTCCACGTACGAGCCACCCGCCAGCCGCGAACCGAAACGACGGAAGGCCGGCAGATCGCGCAGCTCCTGTTCGATGGCGATCTGGAAGTGATGGCCGGGCACGGCCTCGTGATAGGTCGTGGCCACGATGCGGTGGAGCGGCCGTGACGCCGGATCGTAGGTGTTGATGTAGTAGATGCCCCGGCGTGACCCATCCTCGCTGGGCGGCACGTAGAAGGCCGGTGGAGCTTCTTGCTCCATGTGCGCCTCTACAGCGCGGACCTCGCAACCATCCCCGGGCAGGCGACCGAACCAGCGCGGCGCCTCGGCCTCCGCCCGCGCGATGAGCTCTGCGGCGAAGCGAACCAGCTGCTCCGGCTCCTCGACGTGGTTGTCTGGGCTGCTGTCAAGGAAGACACGCAGCGCAGCGACGTCGTCGTAGCCAAGTTCCGCGGCGATGGCCCGCTCCTGCGTCTCGATCTCCGCCAGGCGTGCCAGGCCATAGTCATGGATCGACCCTGGGTCCTCGCTGATGGTGGTCCAGGCCAGGATGTGGTGGCGGTAGAGCGCATCACCATCGGGCAGATGACAGACGCCCTCACCGGCACGGGCCTGACCGGCGTAGCGCTCGAGCAGGCGCAGCCAGGCCTCGTGTGCCGGGCGCACGTGGCGCTGCACAGCGTCGATGAGAGCCTGGCGCTGCGCATCCGTGAGCGCCGCATTGGCGAGCACGACGGACGACTGCTCGGCTGGTATCTCCACCAGGCGTCGCGTCTGGGTGATGCAGCGCTCCACGACCGCGGCTGCGGCCGTACGGCCGCTGGCCAGACCCTCCTCCACGTTGGCGATGTGGGCGTCGATCCAGCCCGGGTAGGCGGCCAGCCTGGTGAGCAGACGCTCGAAGCGCTCGGCGCTGTCCGTGCGCTGCAGCCTGGCCAGGTCTCCGATGAGACCTTGCGGCCCACCATACTGGTCGATGGCTTCCATCTCCCAGAGGCGAAGCGCGTGGGCCTCACGCATCCGCTCCACGACCACGCCGATGAGATCCAGCGTGACGGCATCCTCGACCGACGACTCCAGCCCGAACAGGCCGCGCATCTCCGCTTCCCAGCCCTCGAACATGGCCACCTGGGCGGCGCGGCCGTCCGGGCCGGGGTCGTCAAGACGGTCGTCCCAGCGCTCGTCGCCCTGAGCGGTCGCCCACAGCGGGTTGAGCTCGAGGAACTGCTCCCAGGCGCGCTCGGCGAAGACATGGACAGGCCTGCCAGCGGTTGCGGCGACGGACACGATGTACCTCCGGGCGAAACGATCAGGCCGATGCTGTTATGACGTGCCGAACATGCCCATCTGGTCATCACCGCGTTCGACCGGCGGGTCGAGTCCCAGCAGTGGACCGAGGGCCGAGAGGCTGGCCCGCTTGGTGGCGTGCAGTCGGCGCACGTTGCTCCACTTGAGGATATGCCAGTTGTCCTCCTCGAGACGAGCGCGCAGGACAGGTGAGCGCTCCAGTCGCAGACGGACCAGCCGCGCGCGCTCGTCAGGCACGACCAGGAAGCGCACCAGGGTGTCACTCGCCTCGATGCGCGCTCCGCGCCTCATGACCGGCTCATGGAGCACGGCCATCCACTCCACGTCGAAGAGGAAGGCACCCCGGCCACGCACGTACCAGATACAGTCGATCTCCTCGAGCAGATTCCTGGGGGCCGGGCGCCACCAGTGGCAGGTACACGCGCCGCTCCGGGTCACTGAGCTGCTCCGCCAACGGCCTGCCCCCGTAGCTGCGGCGCTGCTCCCGCCGGCTGATCCAGGCACGCATGCCCAGGCGATGGGCGAAGTCGGTCAGCAGGCCCACGATCTCACCGTGCTCGGCGTACCGCCGCGGCAACGACTCGTCGGTACGGATGAGCCCATCGGCGGCGGGTTCGCTCGACCGATAGCTCTCCAGACACGTCCGTACCAGTTCGGCATCGGCGGTCTCGGGGCCGCGGAACAGGTGACCGATGCGCTCATCGAAGGACGCCTGGCTGATCCCGCCACTCGTCGAGAGCAGGCTGAAGATGCCCCACTCGAGTCGCTCCGACAGGGGTGGCTTCGCGGCCGCCAGGTCCCGTTCATCACGGAGCCACCACGAGTCCTCGTCGACCTCGCGCAGGCGTGGATGGTCCGGCCTGCGCAGCTCCTTGCGGATGATGTCCAGCGTGAGGCGGACCGGATCGGATGCCGGCGTCTTCTCGGACCACGTCGTGCCGAGTGGACCGGACCCGCTGCCCGGAACGGCCTCCGACGCGGACCCCGGCACAGCCGCTCTGGCTTCGTCCTGGCCTGACCCGGCGCCACGCCCGCCGTGACGCCGCTTCGTCGCCGGGTCGGGCACATCGCTGACGACTCCGAGGAGACCCGGCTGCCGCGTCTCCTCTTCGTCGTCTACCTCCGCCGAGCGCGGCGTTCCCACCAGTCGCCGCAGGTGTCCAAGATGGTCGAGTCCGAGCAGCACCTCACCGAGGATGCGCTCGAAGCGAGTGGGCTCACCACGCAGCTGCATGACCGCGACGGCGATGTCCGTGATGGCGGCTTCCACGGCCGACATCGGGAACGGTCCCTTCGGGTCCGAGGCTGGCTGGATGGCCACGTCGCGTTCGGGCGAGACGGCCGAACGCGGCAGCGCGAACTGCACCGTCCCGTCGATGCCGCGCTCGGATTCGGTCAGCACGGCGTCATCGAAACGCAGGCCGGCCCCGACAGCACCGATGACCGCAGCCACCAGGGCTTCGGGAGGGGCGCCCTCGAGCAGCAGGACGGTCTGGGCGTCAGGCAGTAACACCGGCTCGACCGCGCTCAGTGCCCGCTGCAGGGCGGCAGCATCGCGCGCCCATTCGGAGCGTGGCGACGCCCCGAAGATGCCCGCCAGTGGCAAGGAGGCCGCGCCTTCCGGGCCTACCGCCAGGGCTGTGGCCAGGTAGGCGAAGGCCAGGTTCTCCGCGGACCAGTGGATGGGCATCTGGCTGAGGACCAGCCGGATGCCTGGCGAGACACGCGGGCGGGCTCCCGGCTGGGCTCCGGGGCGCGGCGGCGGTCCGAACGTCTCGCGCCCCAGCGGCATGCCGAAACGCAGGGCCACGTTGGCCGAGCCGTCCTGCAGAGCACGCAGGTCGGGCCCGACCCGGGCAGGCGTCCGCGCGCCGCTCGTCTCGAGCGACTGGACGAAGGCGCGCACGATGCGGGTGCCCTCCTCGAAGACCGCCCAGGCGTTGCGCTCACGCCACTGCCGTGAAGTGGAGCCTCGAACCTGGCCGGCGCTGATGCGCACGGCGGCGATACGCCCCGGATACCCGTTGAGGCGACTGCAGGGCTGCACCATGTGCACCACGGCCAGGCGCAACGCCGCCTGCACCGAGGGCGCCCGCAGCTCGGTCTCGATGCGCTCGAGGATCGCGGCCATCGCGACCTGGGCACGCGGAGGATAGAGGTCCACCAGCTCATCCGGCAGCTGATGCCCGGCACTGGGCGTCGGGAAGCGCTCACGCAGGGCCTCGCGAGCCGCGGTAGCGTCCACGGAGCGCGAGCGGTAGAGATCGTCAGCATCCACCGGCACCGATCGGCCCTCGGGCCGGCTGTCGCGGCAGCGCGAACAGCGGAAGACCTTGCGCGAAGGATCGGTCGCCTCGGCATCCCAGATGAACTCGGCCACGATGACCGGGCCGCCGCAGGTGGGGCAGCGTGAGGCGTAGCCATCCTCGATGACGCTGCGTAGACCACCTGCGGTGCCGTGAGCGTCCACGGCGATGCCGGAGACGGCGGCGTCCAGGTGGCGCAGATCAGGCGGCCTCAGGACGATCTCGGCCACCAGGCGCGAGAGGGCCGATGTCTCGATGGTGAACGCACGGCGCAGCTGGTCGATGGCACTGCGAGTGACCCAGCCGCCGCGACCATGCAACTCGAGGACGACGTCGCCAGCCTTGGTTCGAGTGCTGATCTGCGTCCCCAGGGCGGCCAGGTCCGGTACCGGAGCAAGCCGCTCCAGGGCGGGCAGCAGCAGTCCGCCGGACGCGTTCGTGGAGCGCTTCTGCTGGTCCGCCATCGTGTCAACCCAGTCTATCGGTGGTCGGCGGACACGGCAGCAGACGGACCCGGCCGCCAGGCCCGAGCAGGCGTGTCCCCGGGAGCGACCGGCCCGTCACGATGGCGATCGACGGGTGGCCGGTCGCCTAGTCCTCGTCGAGCTCCTCGTCGTCCTCGCCCAGCTCGTCATCCTCGTCGGCTTCGCCCTCGTCGTCCTCGTCTTCGGGCAGTCCATCGCCCTCGATCTGGAAGCCCTCCTCGGCCTCGCCCTGCGCGGTCAGGACAGCGCTGATGTCCTCGATCGACTCGTCCTCTTCGTCGAACTCGAGCTCCTCCTCGAGATCAGCCTCCTCGCGCACCAGGGTGCCCTTGGTGTAGGGACGCAGGTCAGAGACCTTGGCGGCGGTGGGGAACGAGACCTTGCCGTAGTTGGCCGGGTCCTGGTAGGTCTCACGGATGATGATGCGCACGTCCTTGTCGCCGAGGCTGGTGACACCGGCGGCGTACTTGTTGCCGTCGGCCATGAGGCGCAGCAGGCGCGCTGCGACGCGCGGTTCCACGGAGCCGATATGCACGCCGTTGGAGCGGGCCTCGATGCGTGGGCCGGCCGGCGCCAGCTCCACGAAATCCCCCGGGTTGACCTGGGCCAGATCAGATGGGCTGGCGAGATCGACCAGGTGAGCGAAGCCTGTCTTGCCCGTCTCCTCGACGAAGAGGCTCACGGGCGCCTTGCTGCCGGGAGTGGCCGCCACGGTCCTCGAGCCGGCCTCCACCATCAGCTGGCGCAGCCGGCCGATGTTGCGCTCGGCGATGCGGTTGGTGGGATCGAGCGCCAGGGCTGACTGGTAGTGCTCACGGGCCTGGGACAGCTCGCCCAGCTCCCAGTACGCCTTGGCGAGCCGGTTCTGGGCGGCACTGTCCGGACCCATCTCCAGGACCTTCTGGTTGGCCTCCACCGCGGCGGCCCAATCCGCGTGACGAGCGGCATCGATGGCCTGCTCGACGTACTGTCGCTTCTGGCGGCTGGCGGTGATGATGCTCGATACGGCGGCGGGCTCGTTATCGGTCAGCGGGTCGAAGCTCATGCGTTCCTCGGGTCGTGGTTGGCGGGCCGCTCGGACGGCGCTCCCCGGTCTCGGAGGCAGAAGGAAACGTCACATCGGGGCGGACGGCAATCCTACCACCGAAGGGTCGCCCTCGGCGCCCGGCCGGTGCGACACATCCGACCGCTCGGGCCACGCTGTCAGGCGATCGCGAACCCAGGGACTACGTGCGCTGGGCCTTCTCGCCCAGCAGTACCAGGAAGGCATCACGCGGCAGCGTGTTGGCGACCGCCTCAGCCTCGAGCCAGCCCCGCCGGGCGATGGCTACACCCCAGGCGAGGTTCTGCCACTCGCTGCGGTCGTGCGCGTCCGAGTCGATGACGAACCGACACCCAGCCTGGCTTGCCGCCCGGATGCGGTGCTCGTCGAGGTCCAGCCGCGATTCACTGCCGTTGATCTCGAGCAGGGTGCCGGTCTCGGCTGCCAGTCGGTAGAAGGCCTCCCAGTCGAGGTCGAGTTCGGGTCGCTGCCCGATCTTGCGCCCGGAAGGGTGGCTGATGATATCCACGTGCGGGCTGCGCATGGCCAGCGCATAGCGAGCCATGAGTCGCTCCCGCGGCTGGCGACGGCCGACATGCAGCGAGGCGACCACGACATCGAAGCCCGCCAGCAGGCGGTCGTCGTAGTCGAGGCGGCCATCGATGGTGATCTCGAGCTCGCAGCCGTGCAGCAGCCGGAAACCATCCGGATGCGCCCCCGCGGGCAGGTCGCCGCGCGCCTGCTCACGAGCGAAACGCTCATTCAGCTCGGCGACGACGCGGCGCTGCCGCTCGACGCGCCGCGCATCCAGCCCGTTGGCGATGGTCAGGCTGACCGAATGGTCGCTCAGGACCTGGTATTCACGACCAGCTGCACGCGCCGACTCGACCATGACCTCGAGGGGTTCGCGGCCATCGGACCAGTCAGAGTGACTGTGGCAATCGCCTCGCAGGTCCTCGAGGCGCACCAGGCGTGGCAGCGTCCCTGCCTCGGCCGCCTCGATCTCACCGCGTCCCTCGCGTAGCTCAGGGGGATGTCACCCAGACCGAGGCGCGCGTACAGCGCGGCCTCACGCTCGAAGGTGTGCACAGCACCTCCCTGCAGCGGCTGCAGGCCGCGTTCCGAGAGGGACCAGCCCTGCTGTCTGGCCCGGTGGCGGAGAGCCACGTTGTGCGCCGCCGAGCCAGTGAGATGGAGGAGATAGCTGCCGGCCACGCCGGGTGACATGGTCATGACGTCCAGCTGCGGACCATCGCGCAGTCGCAGCGTGATGCGGTCGTGCCGGTCCCGCAGGCCGCCCGCGCCGGGAGCGGGCACGACGACCGGCAGCACCGCCAGCCGCTCGATGACGTCGGCGGGTCGTTCGGTCTCGACGAGCACGTCGAGATCGCCGACCGTCTCGCACCGACGCCTGACCGAGCCCGCCGCGGTCGCGGAGATGACACCCGGCAGCGTCTCGATCAGCGCCACCATCCGCGCCGCGATGGCCTGCGCCTCGCCCATGAGCAGCCGTCGCGACGGCCGTCGCGACAACTCCTCGATGCCGGCCAGGATGCGCGCCTCGGTCGCAGCGCTGACCCCGCGGATACGGCGCAGCGAACCAGCGCGGGCCGCCGTTTCCAGCTCCTCCGAGGGTGGCGATGCCCAGGTCACGCCAGACCTCCCCCACCGTGCGCGGGCCGACACCCGGGACGGCGAGCAGGTCGAGCAGCGTGGGCGGCACCTCTTCGCGAAGGGCATCGTGATAGGACGACCGCCCGCTCGCGGCCAGCTGCGCCGAGTCGCTCGGAGATGGACTCGCCGACACCACGCAGCTGCGGTCGCTGGCCGGCACGGTAGGCTGCCGCGACGTCCACCGAGCTGCGTGCCACCGAATCCGCGGCCCGGCGGTAGGCGCTCACCTTGAAGGGCGAGTCGCCCTTGATGTCGAGCAGGTCGGCGATCTCGACCAGCAGCGCGGCGAGACGCCGCGTTGGTCAGCAGGGCGCCTCCGTCGGCCGCGGGTCTGGTCCGGTCCCTGGGCACCGGCGTCGCCCGTCAGGCTGCCACGACGCGGTCCCGGCCCAGGCGCTTGGCGCGGTAGAGCGCCTGGTCGGCACGCTCGACCAGGCCCGGGATGGCGACCTGGTCGGCGCCCGCGACGGCGACACCGACGGAGACGCTGACCGGTTCATCGATACCCAGGCTGGCCGGGTGAAGCCGCACCACGGCGCGGCGGATGCGCTCGCCCACCTCGATGGCCTGCTCGGCCGAGGCGCGCCGCAGCAGGACCGCGAACTCCTCTCCCCCATAGCGGGCAGGGGTGTCCTCGGCACGTACGCCCTGGGCGATGGCCCCCGCGACCGCCCGCAGCACCCGGTCCCCGGTGGCATGCCCGAAGCGATCGTTGAGGATCTTGAAGTGATCGATGTCGATCATCAGGATGCCCAGGCTGTCGTTGGCACGACGGCGCGGCCGCTCCATGCCCAGGACCTCATCGAAGTAGCGCCGGTTGGGCAGTCCCGTGAGGACGTCGATCTTGGCGCCCCGTTCGGCAGCCTCCAGCGCATAGGCGCGGGCGAAGGCCGTGGCGACTTCGCTGGCGGCCCAGCTGAGCAGCCGCCGGTCACCCTCGCTCCAGGCCTCGCGGTTGCGACGCGCCAGCAGCAGTGCGCCCAGGAAGCGTCGCTCGGCGACCAGCGGCGTGGCCAGCGTCTGTGCCAGACCATAGGCCGAGCGCACGCGTCGCGCGATCTCCTCGGCCGCCGCGGCGGCCTCGTCGGAAGAGTCGCCGGCGTGCTCACCGACGCTCTCGTCAGACGCACCCTCAGGCACGGTACCGGGACTCTCGAGGTCGGGACGGAGCAGCGTGCGCGACGGGGGCGCGTCGGCTCGCGATGCGACCAGGGTGACCTCGACGTGCATGTCCGGCTGGCTGACACGGGCGACCACGACGTGGTCCGCGTCGGTGGCTGCGCGCAGATCGGAGATGACCGTGTCGACGACCGACTCGGGCGACAGCGATCGCGACAGGCGCGAGACGATGCGCCGCAAGGCGGCCTCGCGCTCGATGCGGTTCCGCGTCAGCGCGGCCGTCGTCGTGGCGATGACGTAGAGCGTCAGCGTCAGCAGCAGCGAAGCCCAGGGCGACGACGACCTCGACCGGCGAGATGCCCCCCTCGACGAGTAGCCAGGCGGTTGCGAGCGCCAGGCCCCCCAGACTCCCCGCGAACACGGCTCGAGCGCGCGACAGGCGCCGTGTGAGCTGAGCGTCCACGATCGACTCAGGCGCCGATCTCGAGATCAGGCACGCCGGAGGCTCGGTCAGGCTCGGGAAGCGCTGCGGTCACGAGCTCGAGGATGGCACAGCCGCGGACCTCACGCCGACGGCCAGGGCAGGCTCAGTCGCGCACGCGCGGAGAGGAGACCCTGTAGAAGCGTTTGTCGACCCAGGCGCGGATGGCCGCCAGGTTGGGCTTGATGCTGCCATCGCCGGCCGTGCCCGCCCAGGTCGCAGGCGCCAGGACCTTCATGTCGCTGCGCGGCAGCTTCAGCTTGCCGAGCAGGGCGTAGAGCTGACCGGCGGCCTCCACGGTGGTGGGGATGTCCGTCTCGATCTTGTCGCGCACCCGCAGCAGGGTGCCCAGCAAGCCGATGCCGGCGCCATGCTTCTCGAGCACCTCCCGGATGGCCGCCCGCACCAGCTTGCTGCTGTCGCTCGGCACGCCGATAGTCACTGTTGTACTGGCCACCCATGCGTGCCCTTGCGGGAGCGCACGTAGACGAGGGCGGAGTGGCACTTCCTGGGCTTGGGCTTGCACTTGGGGTCACCCTTGAGCTTGTAGTCATCCTGGGCCGGGAACCAGATGCCACGTGATGCGCCGTGGTGGTAGGACGAGTCCAGCACCTCCTCCTCGATGTCCAGGCGTACGCCACCGAGCGTGTTGATGAGGTTGGCGAACGTGCGCGAACCGGGTCAGGGCCCAGTAGTCGATCTCCGTCCCCAGGAGCGTGCCGATATCGCGGCTGAACTTCTTCAAGCCCTTGCGGTCGACGGCCGCATGGGGCAGCGCCGGGTCGCGATAGCGGAGGTAGTAGATGGAGTTGACGCGGGTACTGCCACTGTTGCCACCACCAGCCAGCGGGATGCCGGACATGTCGCGCGGGATGCTCACCACGGCGGCACGACCGGTCGTCGGGTCGATGGTCGCCACCATGAGCACGTCGAGGCGCTCACCCCCGGAGTTCGGGTCGCCAGTCCGAGCCGATGAGCAGGACCGTCAGGCGACCGTCCTTGCCCAGCTTCACCGGCAGGCCCGGGCGTGGCCGCGTGGTCCGCTTCTGCGTCTTGTTGGAGCGCGTGTCCGTGGCCAGCTGACGCATCGAATCCAGGGCCACCTGGAGCCCGCCCTCATGGTGGATCGACGCGGGCGTCATGGCCGCGACGGGGGCGAGGCTGGTGACCCAGGCCAGCAGGGCGATGAGGAGGACGGGGCGGGCCGCGGCAGACAAGGGTCGCATCGAGGTCCAACAGTACCCCGATTTCGCCTACATCATCACGAGGCCGCCATCGACGGCCAGGACCTGTCCGGTGATGAAGGCGGCCTCATCCGAGGCCAGGAAGGCGACCGCTGCGGCGACCTCTTCGGCGGCCCCGAAGCGCGCCAGCGGGGTCCGTGCCTTGAGCTCGTCGAGCAGCTCGGACGGCAGGTCCGCGGTCAGCTCCGTCTCGATGAAGCCCGGCGCCACCGCGTTGCAGGTGATGCCGCGGCTGGCCAGCTCCCGGGCGGTCGCCTTGGTCAGGCCGATGAGCCCGGCCTTGGCCGAGGAGTAGTTGGCCTGGCCCATCTGCCCGGCCTGGCCGGAAACGCTGCTGATGTTGACGATGCGTCCGGAGCGGGCCTTGAGCATGGGCCGGGTGACAGCCTTGATGGTGAAGAAGGCGCCCGACAGGTTGGTGGCGATGACGTCCGTCCAGTCCTCGGGCTTCATGCGCATGATGAGGTCATCGCGGGTGATGCCGGCGTTGTTGACGAGGATGTCGATGTGGCCGAAGGCGGCCAGGGCCGCCTCGATGAGCCCGCTGGCTGCGGCCGGTTCGGCGGCGTCAGCCTGGACCGCGAGGGCCCGGCGGCCGAGGGCCTCGATGGCAGCGCTGACCTCGGTGGCCGCCTCGCGATTGCCGCGATAGCTGATGCAGACATCAGCGCCCTGGGTCGCCAGGCGCAACGCGATGGCACGGCCGATGCCACGCGACCCACCGGTGACGACAGCACTCCTGCCGGAGAGGTCGATCATGGCTGTTCCTCCAGGTGTGCCGGCCGTGGTTCTCCGGGCACGACGTCGTCGAGCGGCACCGGCGGGCCGCTCGGATCGGCCAGTACCTCTGCCAGCCGGGGCGGCATGGGGTCCACCGAGGCCCAGTCGAGGGGTGCTCGGACGCTGGCGTACGGGGTGATCCCGTCGCTGCGATGCGAGTCGGCCGGATCGGCGGTCCAGGTGATGGCCGCGGCGCCACTGGTGAAGCCGGCTCCGAAGGCGAACATGACCAGCTTGTCGCCTGGCTGGACGCGACCGTCGCGAACGACCTCGTCGAGCGCGATGCCGACCGATGCCGCGGACGTGTTGCCGTAGCGGTCGATGTTGACGACCATCCTCTCCATGGGCAGGCCGAGACCCTTGGCGACGGCCTCGATGATGCGCACGTTGGCCTGGTGCGGGATGAAGAGGTCCACCTGGTCCGGGGTCCAGCCGGCCTTCTCGATGGCGGCCAGGGCGGAGGCGGCCAGCGTGCGCGTGGCGTAGCGATACGTCTCACGACCCTCCATGCGGATGAAGTGCTCGCCGCGGCGCAACGTCTCCACGCTGGAAGGACTGCGCGATCCTCCGGAGGGCAGCCAGATCATGTAGGCGCCATCAGGATCGGTGGTCAACTCCAGGCCGGCCAGCCCGCCACCTTCCTCGTCCGACGCCGAGAGCACCACGGCTCCGGCACCATCACCGAAGAGGATGCAGGTGGAGCGGTCGCTGAAGTCGACGAAACGCGTCAGCAGCTCCGCTCCGACCACGAGCACGTGGCGAGCCATGCCGCTGCGCACGAACGAGTCGGCCGCAGCATAGCGCGTACACGAACCCCGAGCACGCTGCCCCCACATCGAAGGCCGCTGCCGAGGTGTTGCCGATGGCCTCCTTCACCAGCACGCCGGTCGAGGGCATGGGGTAGTCCGGTGTGAGCGTGGCCACCATGATGATGTCGATGTCGTCAGGCTCCAGCCCTGCGACCGCGATGGCACGCTTGGCGGCGATGGCGCCCAACGTGGCCGTGGTCTCATGTGGCGCCGCGACGCGACGCTCACGGATGCCGGTCCGCGTGCGGATCCATTCGTCCGAGGTGTCCACGATGCGCTCGAGGTCAGCGTTGCTCAGGATGCGCTCGGGTACGTACGAACCCCAGCCGCTGATGCGCGCGCTGCGCACCGGTCCGGACGAGCGTGCCCCTGGGCCGCTCATGACGGATCCACCTCGATGAGCGTCTGTCGGGCCTTCACGAGGTCCCCGTCGCCGGCCACGATGTGGCGAACCGTACCGGTGACGTCGCTCTTGATCTCGTTGAACAGCTTCATGGCCTCGATGAGCCCGATGACCTGTCCGGCGCTGACCGTGCCGCCCTCGCGCACGTAGGGCTCGGCCCCGGGCGACGGTGAGCGGTAGTAGACACCGGTCAGGGGCGCCACGATGGCGTGCGAGACCTGCGGCGCGAGCGGCATCCTCCGGGACTGCCACCGCCTCGCCCGCCGGGTCGTCCGATGGCGCCGGGGATGCTGCCTCAGGTCCCGTCGCGATGGCGGCGGGCGTGCGCAGGATGACCGTGGTCTGTCCGACCTCGACCTCCAGCTCCGAGAGCGCCGAGCGCTCCAGCAGCGCGCTCCAGTCGGTCCACGAGCGCGACCAGCTCGGCGATCTGCTGACGATGCTCCATCAGCTGGCCCAGCGTCGCAGGATGATGGCGGCGTTCTGGCCACCGAACCCGAAGGAGTTGAGTAGTGCCACGTCGAGATCGCGACGGCGCGCCTGCAGGGGTGTCAGGTCGAGCTCCCCGGCACGCTCATCGGGGTCGACCAGATTGAGGGTCGGTGGTACCACGCCCTCCACGAGGGCCTTGACGGTGGCCACCGCGGCCACGGCTCCGGCAGCCCCCAGGGTGTGCCCGATGGAGGACTTGGTGGCCGTGACGCTGACGTTGCGGGCGTGGTCGCCGACGAGGGTGTTGATGCCGATCAGCTCGGTCGGGTCACCCTCGCCGGTGCTGGTCGCGTGCGCGCTGACGAGGTCGATGCGGTCGGCTTCCAGGCCGGCCTTCTGCAGCGCCCGTCGAGCCGCGCGCACGGCTCCGGCGCCACCGGGTGACGGTGTCGTGATGTGATGCGCCATCGGCCGTGGCGCCGTAGCCGCAGACCTCGGCGTGGATGTGCGCACCGCGGGCCAGGGCGTGTGCCAGTTCCTCGAGGATGAGCGCGGCGGCGCCCTCGGCGACGACGAAGCCGTCCCGTCCGGCATCGAACGGCCGACTGGCGCCGGCCGGATCGTCATTGCGGGTCGAGAGCGCACGCATCGCCGCGAAGCCACCCACCGTGGCCGCGTACACGGGGGCCTCGCAGCCGCCGCCGACCATGATCTCGGCGTCGCCGCGCCGGATGATCTCGTAGGCCTCGCCGATGGCATGACCCGAAGAGGCACAGGCACTCGTGGTGGAGAAGTTGGGGCCCAGGGCCCCGAAGGTGATGCCGGCCACGCCGGAGGGCATGTTGGCGATGGCCATGGGGATGAAGAAGGGGCTGAGCCGGCCCGGGCCACTCAGGGTCACGATGCCGATCTGTTCGATGAGCGTACCGCTGCCACCGAGGCCGGTGCCCATCAGGATGCCCGTCTGCTCGGCCAGGCTGCCCTCCAGTCGCCCCGGCAGGCCGGCGTCATCGAGCGCCTCCCGCGTCGCGACCAGCGCCATCTGCGTGGTGCGGTCGTTGCGCCGCAGCTCCTTTCGGTCGAGCACGCCGGAGGCGTCGAAGATCGGGCACCTCGCCCGCGATCTGGCTGGCCACGTCCGAGCGGGTCGAACTGGGTGATGCGACGGACGCCGGACTCACCTGCCACCAGCCGGCGCCAGAAGGTCGGCACACCGCTGACCCAGGGGCGTGACAGCACCCAGGCCGGTCACGACCACGCGGCGGCCGCCGGCGGCATCGCTCATCGCACGAACCTCCCCGTGCGGATGGTGGCAGCGCGGTAGACATCGGAGGGCAGGCCGCGCAGGCTGACTTCCTCGGCCGCTCGCCTGCGCGTCGTAGGCGACGCGGAAGAGCTGCGCCTGCGGCTCCTCCCCTTCGGTCATCGTGAGCAGACTCCAGCAGGCATCCGGGGAGCCATCGAAGGCGTAGCCGCAGGAACCCGGGTTGACGAGCAGCTTGCGGCCCAGCTCGCGCACGTCAGCGATGTGGGTGTGGCCACAGCAGATGACGCGCGCATCCGTTCGCGTCGCGTACTGCATCGTGACCGCGGCGTCGAGGTCCGCGGGCATGCCGCTGGTCTGGCTGCCCGGCGAGGCGTGACAGGCCAGCACGAGCTCGTCACCGACCGCCAGCCGGCGCTCGGCCGGCAAGCGGCGCAGGTACTCGAGCTGCTCATCGCTGAGCTGATCACGCGCCCACTCGGCCGCGACCCGATGCCCCACGGGCACCTCGTCGAGCCAGGGGAAGGCCGCCGCGTAGTCACCATCCGCGACGGCGATGTCGGTGTTGCCGGCGATGACCAGGGCGCCGGCGGCTTCGAGCTCCATGACACGGGTCACGGCCTCGACCGGGCGCGGGCCGTTGAGCACGAGATCGCCCAGCACGGCGATGCGGTCCGGATGGTGCTTGGCGATGTCGGCCAGGGCAGCCTCCAGCGCCGCGGCGTTGCCGTGGATGTCCGCGATCAGGGCCAGCCGCAGCGTCGTCATCGCAACGCCTCCGCCGGTGGGATGACGAAGGAGATGAGCGCCTCGCAGCAGACCTCGCCATCGACCGAGGCGACCGCCCGGCCCTTGCCGAAGCGCCGACCCAGCTTCTCCATGGTGACCTCCAGGGTCATGCGGTCACCGGGCTGGACGATGCGCTTGAAGCGGCACTCGTCGATGCCGGCGAAGAGGCCGATGCGATCGCCGAAGCCTTCGCCACGAGCGACGTAGACGGCCATCGTCTGCGCCAGTGCCTCCACCTGGAGGACGCCCGGCATGACCGGGAGGTCCGGGAAGTGACCACCGAAGAACCACTCGCCAGCCGTCACCGCCTTCTCGGCGCGGATGTAGCCACGCTCACGATCTTCCTCGAGGACCCGATCGACGAGCAGGAAGGGCCAGCGGTGCGGGATGAGCTGCTGCAGCTCGGCAGTGCTGAGCAGCACCGCGCCGCGCTGGGCCGGGGGCTGCGCCGGGTCTTGTGTCATGGCTCCTCTCGCCTCGGTGGCCTGGTCAGGCCTCGTCGCTGAGCGCGACCGCATCCAGGAATGCGGCCGCACCCTTCCTGTCAAGCAGGTTGGTGTCAAAGCCACCCGCGAGGAACGTGGGATCCTCGAGGATGGCGCGATGGAACGGGATGTTGGTCTCGAGTCCCTCGACAAGCAGCTCCTTGAGGGCGACCCGTGCGCGGGCGATAGCGCCGTCCCGGTCGGGACCCCAGACGATGAGCTTGCCGAGGAGCGAATCGTAGTACGGCGGCACCTCGTAGCCGCTGTAGAGGTGTGTCTCCATGCGGATGCCTGCCCCGCCCGGAGGCACGTAGTGCTCGACGACCCCGACCTGGGGCCGAAAGTCGGCCCGGACATCCTCGGCGTTGATGCGGAACTCGATGGCGTGCCCACGCAGGCGCACCGCCTCCTGGCCGTAGCCGAGCGGCTCGCCGGCAGCCAGGCGGATCTGTTCGGCCACGATGTCGATGCCCGAGAGCATCTCGGTGACGGGATGCTCCACCTGGATGCGGGCATTGATCTCGATGAAGTAGTAGCGACCCTCGCCGTCGACGAGGAACTCGAGCGTGCCCACGTTCTGGTAGCCGGCCGCGACCGCGGCCCTGACAGCGGCCTCGGCGAGCTGCGTGCGGGCCGCATCGTCGAGGGCCGGGCTGGGCGCTTCCTCCACGAGCTTCTGGTGGCGCCGCTGCACGGAGCAGTCGCGTTCACCGACATGCACGCCGTGACCGTAGGCATCGACGATGACCTGGACCTCGACGTGGCGGGTGCGCTCCAGCCACTTCTCGAGGTACAGCGAGTCATCGCCGAAGGCGGCGCGCGCCTCGGAGCGGCAGACCGTGAGCGCCTGCTGCAGCTCGCGTGGCGTGCGCACCATGCGCATGCCCTTGCCACCGCCGCCCGCCGAGGGCTTGATGAGCAGTGGATAGCCGATACGCTCCGCCTCGGCAAGGGCATGCGCATCGTCGCGCAGCATGCCGTGCGAGCCGGGCACGACGGGCAGCCCGTGGCTGGCCAGCAGCTCGCGCGTGCCGGCCTTGGAGGCGAAGCGCTCCAGCACCTCGGCCGGTGGCCCGATGAAGATGAGGTCATGGGCCCGCGTCATCTCCGCGAAGCCGTCGTCCTCGGAGAGGAACCCGTAGCCGGGATGGATGGCATCGCAGCCGCTGACCAGGGCAGCCGAGATCACTGCCGCCGTGGACAGGTAGGAGCGCGCCGATTCGGCCGGGCCGATGCAGATGGCTTCGTCGGCCATGAGCACCGCGCGTGATTCGCGATCCGCTTCGCTGTGGGCCACGACCGCTTCGATACCCAGGCTGCGACAGGCGCGCAGGATGCGCACGGCGATCTCACCGCGGTTGGCGATGAGCACTCGCTCGATCATCGGGACACCGCCGCGATCCCACCGCTCGACGTCGGCCCCGTCCACCGTCACCGCCTCGCCCTCCGCTGGGTCATCGTCCGGCAGGACGGCTTCCAGCGGGTCGATCTCCGCCAGCGGCTGACCGTACTCGACAGCCTGGCCCGCCTCGGCCAGGACGGCGCTGATGATGCCACCCAGCGGTGCCATCAACTCGTGGGAGATGCCCAGCACGTCCACGCTGCCCAGCTGGTCACCCGCCTGCACGGACTGCCCCACGACCAGCACGATCGCCGGGCTGAAGTAGCCCACGGCCGGTGAACGGGCCACGCCGGTCGCGACATCGTCCTCAGCCTCGCTCGATCCGCCCTCCCCGGTGGGCGACCGGGTCGGGTGCCGTGAGGCGTGACCGGGATCCCGACGCAGTCGGACTCGCCAGCCATGGCTGCGCACCTCCAGCTCGCCGAGGCGGCTGGCACGCAGCCGGGCGATGAGCGCTGGCAGGATCTCCTCGGTCAGGGCGTCAAGGCCGACCGACTCGTCGACCGTCGTCGTCGGCCCGCGCCCGGCTGCTTGATCCGTCAACTCTCATTCCCCTCTGCTGGCAGGTGTGCGTGGCCTGAGATCTCGCTGTCGCGGCCGCCGTCCCGGTCATCGGCGACCTCCGGGTCGAGTGGCTCACCCTCACCGACGCTGAGCACGGTGCGACCGGAATCGAGCAGGGCCCGCAACCGGTCGACGATGTTCTGCCGCTCGCGGCGCTCGCGCACGGGCAGGTCGGCCGTGGTGAACGCGCCGTAGTCACGATAGCGCGCGTAGCGGGCCTCCAGCAGCGCGTCGAGGTCCTGGTGGACGAGCGACTCGAGCTGGGCCGCGATGGCCTCGCCGAGCCGGCGCGCGGTCTCGCGCGGGTCGGCGTGCGCACCTGCGCCGGGCTCGCTGATGACGGTGTCGATGACCCCGAGCGCCTGCTGCTCTCGTGCCGTCAGGCGCATGGCCACGGCAGCCTGCCTGGCAGCATCCGGGCTGCGCCACAGGATGCTGGCACAGCCCTCCGGCGAGATGACCGAGTAGATGGCGTTCTCGAGGGCCATGACCACGTCGCCGACGGCGATGGCCAGCGCGCCGCCGGAGCCGCCCTCGCCGCTGATGACGGTGACGATGGGGGTGCGCAGGCTGGTCATGAGCGCGATGTTCCGGGCGATGGCCTCAGCCTGGCCACGCTCCTCCGAAGCTGCGTCCGGTGCCGCGCCTGGCGTGTCCACGAAGGTCACCACCGGCAGCCCCAGGCGCTCCGCCAGGCGCATCAGGCGCCCGGCCTTGCGATAGCCCTCCGGGTGCGGCATGCCGAAGTTGCGCTTGATGTTCTCCTCGACCTCGGCACCCTTCTGGTGACCCACGAAGACGAAGCGCTGCTCCCCGATCCTGGCGAAGCCGCCCACCAGGGCCGCGTCATCCCCGAAGCCGCGATCGCCGTGCAGCTCCACGATGTCCTCGGCCATGCCGGCCAGCAGCTCGAGCGTGTGTGGCCGCTGCACGTTGCGAGCCATCTGCACGCGCGCCCAGACGGCCTCGCGGAGCGCTTCGTCATCCACCGGCGGTTCCGCCGACGGCTCCACCGACACGGACGTGGCAGTGGTGCGTGCGCGGTTGCTGCGCTTCAGCCACGGACGGCTTCCGCGTCGCTGCCGGTCTCGCTGGGCGGCCCCGGTCTGGCCGGCGCGGCGACGGCCGGGAGGGGTGGCGTCGACGGCGCTATCGGCGGCCGGGAGCGCGCTCCGGCCGGGGCTGCAGGTACCGCAACAGCAAGGACAGCCGGTCGCGCAGCTCACCACGCGGCACCACCTGGTCGATGAAGCCGTGGCGGTACAGGAACTCGGCCCGCTGGAAGCCCTCGGGTAGCTCGTCACCGGTGGTCCCGGCAGCGACACGTGCCCCGGCGAAACCGATGAGCGCGTTGGGCTCGGCAAGGTTGACGTCCCCGAGGGCCGCGAACGAGGCGAACACACCCCCCGTGGTGGGATCGGACATGATGCTGATGAAGGGCACCCCGGCATGTGCCAGCCGCTCCACTGCGGCGCAGGTCTTGACCAGCTGCATCAGCGCCAGCGTGCCTTCCTGCATGCGCGCTCCGCCGCTGGTGCTGATGGCGATGAACGGCACGCGCTGCTCCAGCGCGGCCTCGGCCGCGCGGGTGACCTTCTCACCCACCACCGATCCCATCGAACCGCCCATGAAGGCGAAGTCCATGGCGCAGATGGCCACGCGCCGGCCACGGATCCGCCCGAAGCCCCACACGGCCGCATCCCGCACGCCCGTCTTGGCCCGCTGTTCCCTGACCTTGTCGGGGTACGGCTTGAGGTCCACGAACCCGAGCGGATCGAGCGACTCCAGGCCGGCGTCGTGCTCCTCGAAGCTGTCCACGTCGAGCAGGTACCCGAGGCGAGCATCGACGCGCAACCGGAAGTGGTGCCCGCACCTGGGACAGACACGCTGGTTCTTCTCGAGCTGTTTGTTGTAGACCATCTCGCTGCAGCCCGGACAGCTCGTCCAGAGGTCGGAACGGGAGGACTCGGGGCGCGGCCGGAAGGGCAGGCGGATGGGCACTACGGGACCCCCGCGGAAGCGCGAACGCGTCGCCACGCCAGCAGCACGGCACCCGCGATGGGGATGACCAGGGAGACACCCGAAGCGATGGCCCCGCGGGCCAGCAGTCCCCGTCGCGACCAGGTCACCGCAGGAGGTCCGTCACCCGCCGGCAGCCTCGCTCGCAGCGAGACCGGTTCACCCACCACGCTCGCTGCAGGGACCCTCGAGGCCAGCAGCGCCGGCCAGTCGCTCCTCGAAACCGAAGGCGGGATGGAAGGCCGGCAACACGCCCCGCAGCAGCCGGGCGGTGGTCAGGAGCTCGTCCTCATCGACCGTGGCCAGGCGCCCCGGCTGGCCGAGCAGCTTGCCCAGCGCGACGTCCAGCTGGGTCGCGGCTTCCTGCCCGGAGCTCATGTAGCCAGCTGGTTGCGGACGCTGGCGAGGGCGCGGTGGATGAGCACCCGCACGGCGCCCTCGGAGCGGTCCATGACGAGCCCGATCTCGCGGGCGCTGAGCTCGTGGACGAGTCGCAGCAGGAGTGCCTGCCGCCGGTCTTCCGGCAGGTCCATCACCGCGCGCCAGGCGCGCTGGGTCTCCAGGCGTGCCTCGGCGGCGGCGGCAGGATCGTCGGGTGCGCGCAGGTCCAGCGCGGCCTCGATGGCCACCACCGGGTGCCGCCGCTCCGTGCGACGCTCGTTGGCGATGGCGTGGCGGGCGATGGTGTAGAGCCAGACCTTGAAGGTGCTCTGGCTACCGCTGCCCTGCTCGCGGAAGCGGGGCAGCGCTTCGAGCGCGCTGAGGAACACCTGCTCGGTGATGTCCTCGGCAGCGTGCGGGTCGCGGGTCTCGTAGAGCGCCAGGCTGAAGATGTGGGCCACGTACTTTCGATAGAGCGGTTCGAAGGCGGTGGCGTCCCGTTTGGCCGCCTCGACCGCGCGACGATCCGCGTCGAACGGGACGACGACAGCGGCAGCATCGGCACGCCCTCTCCCCTTCCAGAACACCGGGGCAGTCTAGCCGTTACAGGCGTCAGGCAGGCCGGTCGATGTGGCAGCGCACCACATCCCCGCTGCTGATGACGCGCAGCGGACCATCGCTCTCGGTCCGCAGCAGCAGCGCACCGCTGTCGTGATCGACACCCACGGCCGTGCCCACGATGACGTCCTGTGCCACTTCGACCTCGACCCGTGCCCCCGTGGTGACCTGGACCTGGGCCCAGCGGCGGCTGTCGAAGTGGCCGCGCCTCAGCGCCGCGTAGAGCGGCTCCAGCCGCCACAGCCAGCTCGCCAGCAGTGCCTCGCGGTCGACATGGCGACCACCACACACCTCGCGCAGACTCCACATGGATGCCGCCAGATGGCTCGGGAACTCCTGGGCTGGCCAGTCGACGTTGAGGCCCAGGCCCACCACCGACTCGGCCATGCGGTCACCGCTGCTGACACCTTCAGCCAGCACACCGCCGACCTTGAGCACCCGCCCCTGGTGGACGGCAACGATGTCGTTGGGCCACTTCAGGGCCAGCCGATCCGGCGTCGGACCGAGCAACGAGACCGCGGCGTCGAGCATGGCCATGGAGGCCACCGCCGGGAGGCGCCAGGCCTGCATGGCCGGGAGGGCGGGCGGCCGAAACCCCGCCGAAAGCAGCAGGGTCCGACCGGGCTGATCCTGCCAGCTGCGCTCGAGCCGGCCGCGTCCCGCCGTCTGGACGTCGGCCACGGCGATGCAGACCTCGGCCAGGCCATCGTCCAGCCAGTCGCGCACCATGAGCTGCGTGGAAGCGACCCGCTCGAAGCGCTCCAGGCGCGAGATGTAGCGGGGGGCCAGGCCGGCGGGTCGCCGACTAGGCATGCAGCGCCGGGTCCACGGGCTCGGCCGTCTCCGGTTCCTGCAACCGGAAGGTGCGGTGCACGGCACGGGCCGCGGCATCGAGCTGGTCCTCGGCGATGATGCAGGTGATGCGGATCTCGGAGGTCGAGATCATGCTGATGTTGATGCCTTCGTCGGCGAGCGCGCCGAACATCTGGGCGGCGTAGCCGGGCGAGTTGTGGATGCCTTCGCCGACGATGGAGACCTTGGCCACCGAGGCGTCGGTGGTGACCTCCTTGAACCCGAGGTCCCCGACCAGCAGCTCCAGCAGGCGCTGCGTGCGTGCCAGTTGCGAACGCTCCACCGTGAAGGAGAGGTCGGTACTGCCGTCGTGGCCGACGTTCTGGACGATCATGTCGACGTTGATGCCCTGGTCAGCCATGGGCGCGAAGATGGCCTTGGCGATGCCCGGGCGGTCGGGTACGCCGACGATGGTGACCTTGGCTACCTTGCGGTCGAGCGCCAGGGCGCGGACCTTGTCGCGCAGCTCCACTGCGGATACCTCCTGGATGCTGGTGCCGGGGTGGTCGCTGAACGTGGAGCGCACCCGGATGATGACGTCGTTGACCCAGCCCAGCTCGACGGCGCGGGTCTGCATGACCTGCGCACCCTGGTGCGCCAGCTCGAGCATCTCCTCGTAGCCGATGACGGGGATGAGCTGCGCGTCGGGGACGACACGCGGATCCGCCGTGAAGATGCCCTCCACGTCGGTGTAGATCTCGCAGGCGTCGGCGCGGAGGCGGGCGGCCAGCGCGACGGCCGTGGTGTCGGAGCCGCCCCGCCCCAGCGTGGTCACCTCTCCGGTCGCGAAGGAAGCGTCAGTCGAGCCCTGGAAGCCGGCCACGATGACGACGCGACCGCGTTCGATCTCGGCCCGCATGCGAGCCGGGTCGATGTTGGCGATGCGGGCACGACCGTGGCTGGTATCGGTGCGGATGCCGGCCTGCGGGCCGGTGAGCGAGATGGCCTCGATGCCCTCGGCCTGCAGGGCCATGGCCACCAGGGTGCCGCTGATGTGCTCCCCGGTCGCCAGCAGCAGGTCCATCTCCCGCGGGTCGGGATCGTCGGTGATGGCGGCAGCGAGGTCGAGGAGATGGTCGGTGGTGTCACCCATGGCGCTGACGACGACGACGAGATCGGCACCATCGCGACGGTCACGTGCGATGCGCCCGGCGACATGGCGGATGCGCTCGGCGTCCGCGAGGGACGATCCGCCGTACTTCTGGACGATGAGTCGGGACATGCTCTCAGTCTACGTGAGGTCGCCGCCCCGACGGTCCGGGCCGGACGTCATCGGCAGCGATGATGCAGGCACCCTGGGCGCGGACGGTCCGGACACTGGCCCGGCCGGCCAGGCCGAGATCCAGGGCGCGGCGCTCCATGGCTGCTGCGATGGACGCCGCGACCGCCGGCTCGTCGCTGAAGGCGATGATGGTGGAACCGGCACCCGACAGACAGGCCCCCCTGGCGCCAGCCGCCCGGGCCGCGGCGATGAGCTCAGGCAGCTCCGGATACGCCGCCGCACGGTAGGGCTCATGGAGACGATCCAACGTGCCCGCCCCCAGCAGATCGAGACGGCCCTGACTGAGTGCAGCCACCAGGAGCGCCGCGGCGCCGACGTTGTGGACGGCATCGGCGAAGGGCACCGCGGCCGGCAGCGCTGCGCGCATGACCGCCGTCGAGAGGTGCCTGTCGGGGATGTACAGAGCCGCCAGCAGGCCTGCCGGCGGATCGAGGCGGACGGCCTGCGGACGGCCATCGACCTGGGTCACCACGCACAGGCCACCGTGGATGGCGGCCGCGGCATTGTCGGCGTGCCCTTCGAAGCGGGTCGCCAGCTCAAGCACGCGCTGGCGGCCAAGGGCGCCGTCGAGCAGGCTGTCGGCAACCAGCAGTGCCGCCACCGTGGCCGCAGCTGAGGAGCCCAGCCCGCGCGCGATGGGGATGTGATTGTCCATGTGCACGCGCCAGCCCAGGCCGGCGACACTGGATCCGGCCTCCGCCAAGCCCGCCAGGAGGGCCAGGATGAACCGATTGTGCGGCCCGCTGGGCAGCTGACCGGCACCCTCGCCCTGCACCTCCACGTGCACCTCGGGATCAGCCCCGGCCGCCACCACCTCGACGCGGATGACGTCAGCCAGGTCGAGCGCCATGGCCAGGGCATCGAAGCCGGCCCCGAGATTGGCCGTGGTGGCGGGGACATCGACGCTGACGGAGCGTCCGACCAGGTCAGGACGAGCGGCCGGGGCGTTCACCAGCCCAGCACGCCGCGGACGGATTCGACGCTGGGGTCGGCTTCCAGTGGCGGTTCGGCCAGGCTCGCAGCCGTGTCCGGGTCCTTCAGTCCAAGGCCCGTCAGGACGGCCACGATGGTGGCCCCCGGATCGATGAGTCCGGCGGCCGCGGCCTTGCGCACGCCGGCCACGGAGGCGGCGCTGGCAGGCTCGCAGAAGATGCCTTCGTGGCGAGCCAGGTCGCGGTAGGCGGCCAGGATCTCCGTGTCGCTGACCGAGTCGATGAGACCGCCCAATTCGTCCCGGGCGGCCAGCGCCAGGCTCCCGCTGGCGGGACGGCCGATGCGGATGGCCGTGGCCACGGTCTGCGGATCGGGGACGTCGTGACCAAGCACCAGGGGTGCGGCGCCGGCGGCCTGGAAGCCCAGCATCGCGGGGTGCCGTCTCGACGAGGCCGGCGTCGCGGTACTCCCTGAAGCCGCGCCAGTAGGCGGTGATGTTGCCGGCGTTGCCGACCGGGATGGCCAGGTAGTCGGGCGCGCCGCCAAGGTCCTCGCAGACCTCGAAGGCGGCCGTCTTCTGGCCCTCGAGACGATAGGGATTCACCGAGTTGACGAGCGTCACCAGGTTCTCCGGATCGGGCTCATCCGTGAGCTGGCGGACCACGCGGAGGGCGTCGTCGAAGTTGCCCTCCACGGCGACCACGCGCGCCCCGGCCGCCTGTGCCTGCAACAGCTTCCCGGCCGCGATGCGGCCACGGGGCAGGATGACCACGACCTCGATGCCGGCGGCAGCGCCGTAGGCCGCCGCCGATGCGGAGGTATTGCCGGTGGAGGCGCAGATGATGGCGCGTGTGCCCGCCTCGATGGCCTTGGCCACGGCCACCACCATGCCCCGGTCCTTGAACGAACCGGTGGGGTTCTGGCCTTCGATCTTGAGGTAGAGCAGCGGGACACCGAGCGAGCGCCCCAGTGTGCGCGCGTGCACCAGCGGCGTGAAGCCCTCGCCGAGTCCCAGCGGCGGCGTGTCATCACCGATGGGCAGGAAGTCCGCGAACCGCTCCATCAACCGCGGGCGACGCCCGGTGCTGGACTGCTCCGCGCGCAGCTGGCGCAGGACCTCGCTCATGCGCACGGCTAGGCGTCCGCGAGGATGGGGTAGAGGGAGAGGGGCTGCTCCAGGAGAGCGAGCCGGGCCGCCAGGTTCGTCAGGCTGATGGGCCGCGTGACGACGCCCTCGTCGGTGATCGCGAGGGCCAGCTCCCTCACGACATCCGGAAGGCCTGCCGCCCCGACGCCGGGGATGGGCACGAACCAGCCTCGCTCGATCGAGAGGTCGTCCTCGACGGCTGACATCCGCGGCCGGTGGCAGCTGCTCCCAGGTCGAGGCGTTGCTGTTGGAGAACACCAACAGGTCGGCCAGGACCGCACTCGCGGTAGCGGGTCCGCCCGCGCCGGGACCGGCCATGGTCACCCGGCCGACGGGTTCGGCATCGAAGTCGACGACGTTGGTGACACCCCTGGTGGAGCCCAGCGGCGAGCCCGCCGAGACGGCCATGGGGGTGACCGCAGCGCGCACGCCGCCGCCGGGAGCCCGCTCGGCCCGTGCGACGAGCTTGATGGCCAGTCCCAGCCTGGCGGCGGCACTGAGGTGCGCCCGGGTCACGCCGGTGATCCCGGGGCTGGGCTCCCTGCCGATGGCCGGGACGGTGCGCCGCAGGGCATCGACGTCGAGCCAGCCGTCGAAGGCCAGGCGCGCCAGCAGTGTCAGCTTGTAGGCCGCATCCAGGCCCTCCACATCGCTGCTGGGGTCTGCCTCGGCATAGCCGCGCGCCTGTGCTTCGCGCAGGACCTCGTCGTACTCGCGTGCCTCTGCGGCCATGGTCGAGAGGATGTGGTTGGTGGTGCCGTTGACGATGCCACGCAGCGCCAGCACGCGATTGGCACCGAGGTCCCAGACGAGCGGGCCCAGGACCGGCACGCCGGCCGCCACCGCGGCCTCGAAGCGCAGCCCGACACCAGCCTGGCGGGCGGTCTCCTCGAGCTCCTTGCCGGCCCGTGCGAGCAGCTCCTTGTTGGCGCTGACCACTGGCTTGCCGGCGGCGAAGGCAGCCTTGATGGCTGCGGCAGCGACCTCCGTGCCGCCGATCAGCTCGACGACGACATCCACGTCCGCCGCGGTGGCCACGGCAGCGGCATCATCGACCACCCGGACCGTGTCAGGCAGCACGATCGTGCGGGACCGCTCCGGGTCGCGCACGGCTACGGCCACCAGTGTGGGCACCCGGTGCCCACGCGCGGTGGCATTGGCGCGCCACTCCGGGTCCAGCAGCTGCGCGGCCACCGCCGACCCGACCGTGCCCAGGCCCAGCAGTCCGATGCGCTTGCCAGGGCGTTCGGGTCGATCCGAGGCGGACTCGGGGATCACGTCATCCACCCTGCGATCGTAGCGCAGGGCCGCCGTCCCGACCGGGTGTGATCGAAGGGGACGGCCGGGCTGCTAGTCTTCGCGGCGATGACCGACACCGCTACCTCGGATACCGGGCCCTCCGCCGCCACGGAGCGCGCACGCGTCTTCTCGGGTGTCCAGCCCTCCGGCCTGCCGCATGTCGGCAACCACCTCGGAGCCTTCAGCAACTACATCGCCATGCAGGACGAGCACGACGCCATCTACTGCATCGTGGACTACCACGCCCTGACCAGCACGCACGATGCCGAGCTTATCCGCCGCAACACACATGAGATGGCGCTGGGGCTGCTGGCCCTGGGACTCGACCCGACGCGGGCCGTGCTCTTCCGCCAGTCGGACCGGCCCGAACACGTCGAGCTGATGTGGCTGCTGGCTTCGGTGACTCCCACCGGCTGGGTGGAGCGCACGCCCTCCTTCAAGGAGAAGAAGCGCAACCAGCCCGATGACGTGAACCTGGCGCTGCTCAACTACCCCGTGCTGCAGGCGGCTGATATCGCCATCTACAAGGCCAGCTACGTACCCGTGGGCAAGGACCAGGCGGCGCACCTGGAGCTGGCGCGCGAGATCGTGCGTGCCTTCAACGGCCGCTACGGCGAGACCTTCCCGGAACCGCAGGCGGTCTTCTCCGAGGCGCCCATCGTGAAGGGCACCGACGGCGTCAACAAGATGTCCAAGTCGCTGGGCAACGTCATCGAGATCTTCGCCGACGAGGACACCATCCGGCGCCAGGTCATGAGCATGGTCACCGACACCCAGCGTCAGCGCCGTACCGACCCAGGACGCCCCGAGGTCTGCAACGTCTGCCAGCTCCACCGCATCTTCAGCCCCGACGACTACCAGGACATCTGGGAGGGTGAGCGCAGCGCCCGGACCGGGTGCGTGGACACCAAGACGCTGCTCGCCGACCGGATGCTGGCGACCTTCGCGGAGGCCCGCGAGCGCTACCAGGAGCTGAAGGCCAGTCCCGCCATCGTCGAGGATGTCCTCCGCGCCGGGGCCGCGAAGCTCGCGCCGATGGCCGGCGCGACCCTGGCCGAGTGCCACGCCCGCATGGGCCTGGCCCCTCGCTGAGCACCCGAGCGACCTGCCGTCGCGAGGGCGCCTCGCCAGGCTGGCGCGATGGTAGTGACCCGCGAGGCGCAGGGTAGACTGCGGCCATGATGCTCAGGCTCATCGAATCCGAGGGGCGCTGGATCCGCGCCCTGATCATCCTGGCCACGCTCACCGTGGCTCTGGTGTTCGCTGGCCTTGCCGCCAACGTGGTGCTCTACTTCAGCGACATCATCCTCATCCTGGTGATGGCCTGGCTGTTCGCCTTCGTGCTCTCACCGATCGTCGGCAGCATCAAGCGCTTCCTGCCGGTGGCTCCGCGCTCGCTGGTCGTGGTCATCGTCTACGCGGTGCTGTTCCTCATCCTGAGCGCCATCGTGCTGGTCATCGCCAGCGAGCTGGCGGCGTCGATCGTCAACTTCACCGACGAGCTGCCCACGCTGCAGGAGCGGCTGCCGGAGATCCTGGCGCCGTGGAACGCAACGGCTCTCGGAGCTGGGCCTGCAGGTCGACCTGGTACTCGTCTCCAACCAGGCGCTCGAGGAGATCGCCCGCTCCTCGGGCCAGTTCCTGGGACCGTTGCAGGAGCTGGCGCTGGCCAGCCTGAGCACGCTCGGCAACCTCATGTTCATGATCTTCCTGTCGCTCTTCATCGTCATCGACAAGGACGGGCTGCTGGGCTTCATCAACCAGATCACGCCGCCACGGTTCGCCGAGGAGGTACGCCTCTTCCAGACCAGCGTGGCTTCGCTCGTTCGGGGGCTTCATCCGTGGTCAGGCCGTCCAGGGCCTCGTCTATGGCGCCATCGCGCTGGCCGGGAGCGTGGCACTGGGCATCGAGTTCGTGCCCCTGACCACGGCCCTCGTGGCCATCTTCCAGATGATCCCGTTCTTCGGGCCCTTCGTGTCCTGGGCACCGCCGGTGGTGGCAGCCATCCTGACCCAGCCTGACGCCATCATCCCCATCACCATCATCATGGCCGTGGGCTGGTTCGTGACCATGAACATCGTGCAGCCACGCGTCATGGCCAGCAGCGTCGGCATCCATCCGGTGGTGGTGCTCGTTTCGGTCCTCATCGGGCTGCGCATCCAGGGGGTCGTGGGTGCCATCTTCGCCATCCCCGTCGCGGCGGTCATCTCGGCCTTCTTCTTCCACTACCTGAACCGCTCGCAGGGCGGGCCCCGGGACGTGGCCAGCCGGGCCGCCAAGCGTGTCGAGGCCCGCAAGGGCCACCCGGTCCGCGTGCCCACGCCGCCCCCGGTGACGGGTCACGGAGGCGTCCCGCTGGCCGCGGCATCGGCGGGTGCGGGTGGCACCGCCGGTCGACCCCCGGCCAAGGCCGCACCCGACGAGCGACCCGCCCCCGTGGAGGAGGACGGGTGAGCCACGAACCGGAACCCCGAGGCGCCCCGGCCCAGCTCCCGCCCTCCGCGCGGGCCAGAGCCGGCGCCCCGGTCGACGCGCTGACCGGCAGCCACGCCGGCACGTTGTCATCGAGCGAGCGCTACATCCCCTCCGCGCGCGCCACACCGCGACAGGCCAGACCGCTCCACGCGTGGGAGACACGGCCGCGCATCCTGGTCACCAACGATGACGGCATCGAGTCGCGCGGTCTGCTGATGCTCAAGCAGGCGCTCGAGCCCATCGGTGACGTCTTCGTCCTGGCACCGGAGACGAACCAGTCGGCCGTGGGTCACTCCATGACCTTCATGCGCCCGCTGCGCGTGCGCGAGCGGGTCCTCGACGACGGCTCGGCCGGTTGGTCGGTCGACGGCTCGCCGACCGATGCCGTCGGCCTCGCCTTCCTGGGCTACTTCGGCGTCGGCTTCGACCTGGTCGCCTCGGGCATCAACTACGGCGCCAACCTGGGGGACGACATCACCTACTCGGGCACGGTAGGGGCAGCCATGGAGGCGGTGCTGTCGGGTTGCCCGGCCTTCGCCATGAGCCAGGAGGTCAGCGGCGACCCGGACTTCGGGCTGGCCCGCCAGGTCGCGGCACTGGTGGCACAGAACGTCCTTGAGCACGGATTGGGGCCCGGAGAGCTGCTCAACGTCAACGTGCCCTCGGGGAGCAGCCAGGAGTCCGCCGCCATCGAGCTGACGCGGATGGGCAAGCGCGTCTACCAGGATCAGCTGCTGGAGCGTCTCGACCCACGGGGTACACCCTACTACTGGTTCGGCGGCCCACCACCCACCGGGCTGGCGGAGCCGGGTACGGACTTCCACGCCGTGGTCAGCGGCCGGGTGGCCATCACGCCCATCCAGCTGGACCTCACCGCGCGGCGGCTGCTCAAGCGCATCAGGGGCTGGGATTGGCAGCTGGGCGAGGGCAGCGCTCGCGACAGCCTCAAGCCCTGACCACCGGGTCGCCGGCCGTGCGACCTCGCGGCCTGCGCCTTACTTCGTGGCCTTGAGGTCCGTCAGCACGGCGCGGGCCGCCGCGCGGCCGGGCAGGCCGGTCACCCCACCACCAGGATGGGCGCCCGAACCGCACAGGTAGAGGCCCCGGAGTGGCATCCGGTAGCGCGCGTAGCCCCACAGCGGGCGCCATGCGAACCACTGGTCCAGGCCCGGCTCCAGGTGCAGCGGGTGACCGCCGGACAGTCCGTACTGACGCTCGAGGTCCAGCGGCGTCAGGACCTGTCGCGCCACCACGAGCGAGGAGAACCCGGGTGCGGCAGCGTCCAGGATGTCGATGACCCGGTCGCCGAGAGCCTCACGCTCATCGTCCCAGCTGCCATCGCGGAGCGCGCGGGGAGCCGACTGAACGATGACGCTCATGACGTGGCGGATGCCGCTGCCTTGGGCGCCGTCGACGAGGAGCGGGTCGACCAGGCTGGGGATGGTGGCCTCCAGCCAGGGAGCCTCGCTGACGCGCCCGTACTTGGCGGCGTCCGCAGCGCGGTCAAGGTAGGCCATCGATGGAGCCACGATGATGCGACCGCGAAGACGCATGGCGGCACCCTCGCCGTCGAGGCCACTGAACGATGGCACATCGGCGAGCGCCACGTTCACCTTGGCCGTGACCCCGCGATCGCGCAGGTTGTCGACCTCCCAGCCGAGCTCGGGGCCGAGCGTCTCCGGGTCCACCAGGCCCTGCAACGTGGTTCGCGGGTCCAGGCCGCTGATCACGGCGTGAGCCCCGATCTCTTCGCCGTTGGCCAGCGCCACGCCGGTCGTCCGTCCGTCGCGGTCACGGATGGCCACGACCTCGGCGGCGGTGCGCACCGTGACGCCAGCCTGGCGGGCTGCCGCCGCCAGCGCCTCCGCCAGGGCGCCGGGGCCACCCCGCGCATAGACGGTCTCGCCGGCTGCTCCCCCGCCATTCCCGGCCGCATCCGTCAGCAGCAGCGCGGTCGTACCGGCCATGCGTGGGCCCATGGCCGTGTAGCGCATGGCGCGCGTAGCCACCATGGCGCGCAGGGCATCCGAGTCGAGTCGGTCCTCGAGGTAGTCGGCGATCGACTGCGGCAGGGCACGCGTGAACTCGCGAGCGTGCGCGGCTCGCAGCCGACGGTAGCGCCAGCCGAAGCGCAGGCCGCTCACGAGCACGTCGGGGTCCGGAGCCCTGGCGTCCGGAGGCGTCATGAGCAGAACTCGCCACAGGGTCGAGGCCAGGGCGCGGACCTCGGCATCGAAGGAGCCCCAGGCCGAGCCATCCCGTGCCGAGATGCTCGCCAGCCCGGCCGCCGTGCGCGCCGGGTCCGACCACAGCGTGATAGCCGGGCCATCGCCACCGACCGAGGTGACGAGGGCGGCCGGCTGCACCAGGCGCAGGCCGTGAGCTGCGAGGTCCAGCGTACGGGCCACGACCGGGGCCAGCCGACCGACCGTGTGGGCGAGCGTGGGCACGCGAGCCGAGGGTGCGATCTCAGACGTGGCGACCGACCCACCGACCTCCTGACGCTGCTCCAGCAACAGGGTGCGCAGCCCAGCCCTGGCCAGGTATGCAGCGCAGACCAGCGCGTTGTGGCCGCCACCGATGACGACGACGTCCCAGCGCTCAGGGCCGCTCACGTCGCTGCTCCCGAGCGCCTGGCAGCCAGCACCCGCAGGGCCGCCAGGCGGCCGTTGGCGCCCATGATGCCGCCGCCCGGGTGCGCTGAGGAGCCGGCCAGCCAGAGGCCCTGGACCGGTGTCTCGTAGCGGCTCCAGCCCGGCACGGGGCGGTTGAAGAAGAGCTGCTCCAGGGATAGCTCGCCCTGGAAGATGTTGCCCTCGGTCAGGCCGATGTCACGTTCCATGTCCAGCGGCGTGACGACCTGCCGGTGCAGGATGAGGTCGCGGATATTCGGGGCTCTCTCGGCGATGACACCGATCACGGCGTCGCCGAAGGCTTCCCGCTGTTCGTCCCACGTCCCCTCCGCGAGGTGATAGGGCGCGTACTGTACGAAGCAGCTCATGACGTGCTTGCCCGGCGGCGCCATGGTCGGGTCCACGAGGGTCGGGATGACCACGTCGACGTAGGGACGCCGGCTGAAGCGCCCGGCCTTGGCATCGTCGTAGGCCTGCTCCATGTAGTCGAGCGACGGCGAGAAGCTGATGGCGCCGCGCAGGTGCTCCCCGGGGCCGGGCAGCGAGCTGAACGAGGGCAGGCCATCGAGGGCCAGGTTGACCTTGCCGGACGACCCCCGGAAGCGGAAGCGCCGCACCTCAGCCTCGAAGGCGGGTTCCAGGCTCCCCGCCGGAAGCAGCTCAAGGAAGGTGCGGCGAGCATCCGCGGTGGCCAGCACGGCGTCAGCCGCGATCTCCTCGCCGCTCTCGAGCACGACTCCGGTCGTGCGACCGTCGCTGACCGTGACCTGGGCCACCGGGGCCGCGGTGCGGATCTCGGCCCCGGCAGCGCGCGCGGCGCTGGCGATCGCGGCCGCCACTCCCCCGGTGCCGCCCTTGGGGATGCCCCAGGCACGGAAGGCGCCGTCGATCTCGCCCATGTAGTGGTGCAGCAACACGTAGGCCGTGCCGGGCGAGTGCACACCCAGGAAGGTGCCGATGATGCCCGAGGCCGACATCGTCGCCTTGAGCGGCTCCGTCTCGAACCAGCGATCGAGGAACTCCGCCGCGCTCATGGTCATGAGCTGGATGAAGGTCAGCTGCTGGCGTCGGGGCAGCAGCGCGAAGTCCTTGAGCAGCGAGGCCAGGGGTAGCGCGTCGCGCGGGTCGGGCCGACGCGGGTCGGTCGGCGTCATACCCAGGATGGGCTTGATGAAGCGAGCCATCCGTGCCATCGACTGCCCGTACTCGGCGTAGGCCTCGGCATCGGGGATGGACCAGCGGCGCAGCTCGCGCATGGTCTGGGCGTGGTCGTCGGTACGCCAGAGGTGGTCACCATCGAGCGGCGTGAAGGTGCCGTCCAGCGGCAGGATGTGCAGTCCGTGCCGCGGCAGCTGCAGGTCGCGGATGATCTCCGGACGCAGCAGGCTGACCACGTAGGAGACGACGCTGAAGCGGAAGCCGGGGAAGACCTCCTGCGTCAGGGTCGCACCACCGAGGACCTCGCGGCGCTCCAGGACCAGCGTGCGCAGGCCTCCCCGCGCAAGGTAGGCGGCGCTGATGAGGCCGTTATGGCCGCCACCGATGACGATCGCGTCGAAGCGCTGTGGCACTCCCGTACTCTAGCCGCCGACAGAAGGGCCCGAGACGGCGGCGCGGAGGTCCGGGGCCCGGCGGCGGCCCCCCGACGCGACCATGACATCGATCCTGCGTGTCCCGGGGTCCTGGGAGGGCCCTGAGCTGGATGCCTTCGAAGCGGTCGTGGCGCCGTTCGAGGAGCGGACCGGCTATCGCATCGACTACACCGCGACGCGCGATCTTTCGCGGTGCCCTCGAGGCCAGCTTCGAGGCCGGGCGCCCGACCGCGCTGGTCGTCGTCTTGCTGCTCTTCCCGTCGGGTCGGCCCGAGTGTGAGCGCCTGGTGTTCGCCGCTGCCGCGGGCGCCGTCGCCCTGCCCATCACCGTTGCCGTCGCCGTGCAACGGGAGGGGCTCTTCGGCCTGCGCGACCTGCTGGGGCGGTCGCTCGTCTACGTGCCGCTGATGGCCGTCCTGGCCGGGGTGTACTCGGCAGGGGTGATGATCCTGCAGAAGCTCTTCGTCGCCCTCACGGGCACCACGTCCGATGCCGCGGTCATCCTCTCCACGCTGCTCGTGGTGGCATCCCTGACGCCAGCCCGCAACCTGCTCGAGACCATCGTCAAGCGAGCCACGCAGGCCTATCCGGACCCTCCAGAGAGCCACAGGCACTCGCACGAGCCCGCCGACATGACGCAGACGACCGACCTCGCCGAGCGGCTGCTGCGGCTGGAGGCCCGGGTGGCCGAACTCGCTGGACCGTCCCCGGGTGATCACGAGCACGAACTGCGTTCCGCCCTCCGGACGGTCGAGACCCTCGAGCGCTGAGCGACGCTGCTCCAGGAGGCGCGTGGACTGCCACCGTGACCTGCACCGCCGGGCCGGTGGACGCACCGCTGCCGCCGTAGCATTGACAACGCCATGAGCACCGGCTCCCCGTTCGACACTCGCACCCAGGCGCTGAACGTGCGGCGCCAGTGGCGCCAGTGGTCAGGGGTGTTCGCGTCGAGCGCCTACACGCCACACGTGGATATCGAGTACAACGCCATCCGCAACGCGGCCGCCGTGATCGACGTCTCGCCGCTCTTCAAGTATCGCGTCAGCGGTCGGGACGCGACGCGCCTGGTCGACCGTGTCATCACCCGGGACGCCTCGGCGGTGCCGCCGGGGAGGGTCATCTACACGCCGTGGTGCGATGGCGCGCGGGCACGTCATCGATGACGGCACCCTGCACCGCCTCGATGACGGCTCGTGGCGCTGGACCGCCGCCGAGGCGCAGCTGCGCTGGCTCCGCCTGAACGCCCGGGGTCTCGATGTCAGCATCGAGGACCACACTGACGAGTTGGCGGCGCTGGCGCTGCAGGGGCCCCTCTCGCGGGCGGTGCTGGAAGCTGCCAGCCAGTCCTCCCTGGCGGACCTGCCCTGGTTCGAGCGCCGCTCGCTCAGCGTCGGCGGCATCGACCTGGATGTCAGCCGCACCGGCTACACCGGGGACCTCGGCTACGAGCTGTGGGTCGCTCGCGACCAGGCCGTCGCGCTGTGGGACGTACTGACCGAGACGGGCGCCGCCTACGCCCTCCGCCCGGCTGGCATCCTGGCACTCGATATCGCGCGCATCGAGGCGGGACTGATCATGGCCGAGGTCGACTACACCTCGGCCTGGCATGCCGTCACCCCGAGCCAGGCCTACTCGCCGTATGAGCTGGGCCTGGGTCGGCTGGTCGAGCCGAACAAGGACGTACCCTTCGTGGGGCGCAGCGCGCTGCGGCGTGAGCAGGAACACGGCGGGCCGCCTCGCCGGCTGGTGGGCCTGGACCTTGACTGGGCGGACCTGGAACGCCTGCACGCCCGGCACGGCCTTACGCCCGCCCTGTCCGCCCAGGCCTGGCGCGAGCAGATCCCGGTCTACGACTACGCTGGCCAGATCGGCCGTGCCAGCAGCGGGACCTGGAGTCCGCTGCTCAAGAAGAACCTCGCCATCGGCACCCTGCCGGCGCAGGCCGCCCGGATCGGAGCCTGGTACGAGCTGGAGATGGACCGTCGAGGGCGAGCCTGGGCGGCTCGGTGCCACCGTCGTCGAGTTGCCCTTCTTCGATCCCCCACGCAAGCGGGAGTAGCCGGCGCCAGCCAGGCCGATCAGCACCGGGTGGATGGCGCGCTTCCCGACGTGCGCCCGATCCGCCCATCCTGGCCGAATGCCAGCCCGGGTAACGCGAGGCGTCCTTCTTCGCCCCCGCGCTGCCGCGGACAGCGGCTGCCACACACGAAGGCGCTCGGTCGCGACGGAGGCGCCCGTCGCGTTCGGCGCAGCGAGGACCCGCCGGTCGCTGCGGTCGGCGCCGGCCGTGTCACGTCGCCCCGTGCTACCGGGAGTAGCAGCTGGCCGAGAAGGACGGCAGCCGGGCACGCGGACGTGTCCGAACGCTCGACTCAGGCCAGCGCCGGCACGAAGCGCGGATCGACCGCGTAGACCTCGCGGATGCGCCGGGTGTGAGCACCATGGCGGGCGTCCCGTCCGCGACCAGCCGACCTTCGTCGAGGAGCACCAGGCGGGGGAAGAACTGCGCCGCCATGGGCAGGTCGTGCAACACGGCGACGACGGTCAGCCCGGCAGCCGACAGCCGCACCAGCAGCGAGAGCACCTCGACCTGGTGGCGCAGGTCGAGGTGGACGGTGGGCTCGTCGAGCACGATCAGCCGGCCACCCTGTGCCACAGCCATGGCCACCAGCACCAACTGACGCTCCCCCATCGAGAGCTCCCGGACGTCGCGACCACGAAGATGGTCGATGCCGACCCGCGTGATGGCTGCATCCGTGGCCAGCCGGTCGACATCGCTGCTGCCGCTGAAGGGGTTCTCATGCGGGAGTGCGCCCGAGCCTGACGACCTCTTCGACACGCATCGCGAAGGGCAGATCGACCTGGCTGGGAACGACCGAGATGAGGCGAGCCAGATGTCGAGCGTTCGATGTCCGCCAGGGGCATGCCGTCCAGGCTGATGAGACCGTGCGTCGGCTCGACGAGACCGGTGAGACAGCGCAGCAGGCTGGACTTGCCGGCACCGTTGGGGCCGACCAGGCAGATGCGCTCCCCGGCCCCGATGTGCAGCTCGACGCCGCTCAGGACCTCACGACGTCCGTAGCGCAGGCCAAGGCCCGTGATGTCGATGTCCAGGCCGGTGTCGTTCACAGCTGGTACGCCGTGCGGTAGCGGCGCAGCAGCAGCACGAAGACCGGCGCACCGATGACAGCGGTGACGATGCCGACCGGGAGCTCACCGGGGAGGCGTGCGCCGAGGTCCGCGAGGATGAGGAAGGCGCCACCGAAGATGGCTGAGAGCGGCAGCACCAACCGGGCATTGGGCCCGACCAGCAGGCGCACCACATGCGGCACCACGAGACCGACGAACCCGATCAGGCCGGCCAGGGCCACGGCCGCAGCCGTGACCAGTGACGCCAGGGCGAGCAGGATGGCCCGCTCGCGGCGCACGTTGACGCCCAGGTGCAGGGCCGTGTCATCGCCGAGCAGCAGGCCGTTCAGTCGATCGCGCCCGGGCCATGATGAGGAGACTGCCGACGACGACGACCGGCAGGCCCACGACAAGGCTCTGCCAGTCCGCCCCGGAGAGACTGCCCAGGAGGTAGAAGAAGATCTGCCGCAGCTGCGCGCCCGAGAGGTACATCGCCAGGGCCAGGCCGGCCGCCAGCAGGGAGCCGACGGCGTAGCCGGTCAGCAGCAGCGTCGTCAGCGTGGCGCGGCCACCGCCGCCGGCGACACGGTGGACCAGCAGCACGGCGAGCAGGGCGCCCACGAAGGCCAGGATGTTGACGAGCCCCAGGCCGAGCACCGCGACCTGGATGGGGATGAGCACGCCGATGGCGGCTCCCAGCGCCGCACCGCTGGCCGTCCCCAGGACGTAGGGATCAGCGAGCGGGTTGCGTAGCAGGCCCTGGAAGGTCACCCCCGCCACCGCCAGACCGGTACCCACGATGAGGGCGGTCAGGACGCGCGGCAGGCGCAGCTCCATGACGATGGTCTCCGACGTCTGCGGCCAGGTCCCCGCGACCGGCCAGCCCAGCAGCTTGTGAGCGAGGATCGCGATGGTGTCGGCGGCCGAGATCGACACGGTGCCCAGGGCGATGCCAGCCACGATGGCGATCGCGAGCAGCAGCAGCCCGGCGAGGCCGAGCAGCACCGGCCGACGCCGCAGGGCCTCCAGGTATCCAGGCTGGACCGCGACGCGCCCGCGTGCCAGCTCCGGGGCCGTCATGGTCAGCGTTCCGCGCAGAGCGGCGGGTCCGGCCGGGAAGCCCGGCAGCTCGACGTCGGGGTGGATGGCCCGGGCGATCGAAGCCAGCCCCTGGGCGAGCCGCGGACCCGGCCGGGTCACCGGCGTCTCATCGACGGGGCGGATGTCATTGTTGACGACCGCGGTCATGCTCGACCAGCCTGGGCGTGCAGCGACGTCAGCCGGACAGACCCCATAGATGGCATCCCCGACGATGATGACCTCGGGATCGGCCGCGATGAGCTCCTCGAGCGGGATGGAGAACACGTCCGGGTCGCTGGTGGTGATGGGAGTACCGCCCGCGAGCCTGAGCATGTCGGCCACGAAGGACTCCGGTGCCGGTGCGTAGACCTCCGGCTCCGAGCCGATCTGGTAGAAGGTCCGCGGCAGCTCTCCGGTCGCGGCCGCAGCCGCAGCGATGGTCGCGAGCTGGTCGGCCATCGTGGTGGTCAGGACCTCGGCCTCGTCGACTGCTCCGATGGCTGCACCGATGAGCTCGATGTCGGCCAGCACCGAGGGCACGTCAGGCGCGTACACCACGACCACGGGGTAGCCCAGCTCGCGCATCCGTGCGATGTCCTCCGGCGGCGTGAAGTAGTTGCCGGCCGCCAGCACCAGGTCCGGGTCGAGCGCCACGATCTGCTCCATGATCACGCCCTGGAACGTGGCCGCATCCGGGAGCAGCGGCGGCCTCCGGCGGGTAGTCATCGAAGGCGCTGCCGCCGACCACGCGGTCGCCAGCGCCCAGCGCGAAGACGATCTCGGTGTTGGCCGGAGAGAGGCTGACGATGCGCTGCGGCGGCGTCCCGAGGGTCACGGCCGTGCCCTCGTCGTCGACGATGGTCACCGGGAACGCATCATCCTGCCCGCGCACGGCCACCCCGGACCATGGCGCCAGCAGTGCTCCGATGGCGATGACGACGACCAGGGCCAGGACAGTGCGAAGCCCCCGGGCAGGCTGGCTGCCGAGGGCTCCATCGATGCTCCGCGGATCCATGTGCGTTCCCCTTTCGTGCGAAGGGCTGGTGCACGACCCACATCACGGCGACCGGACTTCCAGCGCCCTGCGCTGGTCACCGTAGCGCGACTGTGCCGGACTCTCACCGGCTTCGCGTGAGGTGGATCTTGCTATCGGGTTGTCAGCTCCGAGTCTAGCGCTCCCGGCACAGCGTCATGCCGGCTAAGTGACAGCTAAGTGACGCCTTCCGATACTGCCGCCTACCGCCTCCACCGCCGGGTCGACCCGCCGGAGGAAGGACGCACCGTGGAAGGACAGACCCATGATCGGACCGGTCGCACGGTCGGCGTGGCGCTGGGGAGTGGCCTGTTGATGGCGCTCCTGCCCAGCACCGCGATGGCGACCCCGGATGACCTCGAAGTCCCTGCCTGACTGTGCGGATGTCGAGGCGACCACGCCGGGTGAGGTCGAGATCACCACGCCCTGGCAGGCCGTGCTCGACCGCGATGGCGTGGTCGTGGAGCACCGCATGACCCTTCGTCGTCGTGGCACGGACATCACCCTGCGGACAGGACGACGCGGCTTCGCGGCCCCGGTCTCGGAGAGCCGGGTCCTCGTCGGCGAGCGCTCGGAGACCGGCACGACGCTCACCATGGTGGACACGGCTCGGGCCTGTCGTGTCTGGGGGCGCGAGCTCGACCGACTTGCCTACGATGTCTCCATCAGCAGCACGGCTGGTGAGCTCGAGCTGGAGATCCATGACCCGCAGACCCACTGGTTCGACGGCCTCCTGGTGCTCGATGCCGAACAAGGCGCCACGGAAGCCCTGATCGACGGCCAGTGCAGCGCCAGCTGCTACCCCAATGACGGCGAGCTGGACCCGGCAGCCTTCGGACCGGTGGTGACCGCCCGCCCGGTGCCGGCCTTCTCGGCCGGAGGCTGGCCGCGTGACACGAGCCTGGCGTTCGGCTGGCAGTCGGGCGAGGCGCCGCCCTAGTGGGCACGTACGCATGTCAAGGCCGCCGCTGACGACACCTTCGCCACGAGCAGTGCCCGGAGCCCTCGCTTCGTCTTCGACCGGTCCGCCGCCGACAGCATCCGCTACACCTCGCTCTTTCCCACCTTCTGTCGCTACGGCATCGCCTGCGCGTCGCGCAACATGCCCACCTTCTGGTCGGTGTGGCTGCGGCCTCACGGCACCGAGTTCAGCTGGGGGTTCCTGCGCTGGTGCCAGAAGGACAGCGGCGCTGGCTGCTTCGATATCCGCCGCGTCGTGATCCACGAGCTGGGTCACGTCATCGGTCTCAACCATCCATCCAGCGAGGGCTTCCGTCTGGAGGCCAACGAGACGGTCATGCATGCCATCACGCCCGCCCGGCCCAGCCCGGGTAGCAGTCGCCACGCCTTCGGCCGCTGTGACGTGGCCACCCTGCAGGAACTCTATGGCACGCCTGACAGCCACACCGCCATCTCGACCTGCAACGACGTGGCCACCAGGTTGACGACTCAGTGCCTCGTCGCGGTCGATCCCCGCGGGTGCCTCGGTACGGCTGACCGCGAGACTCTCGGTCGCCGATCTCGGTGAACTCGGCCGGCTGGCGGGCAGTGCACTCAACGGGCGCACGGTGAAGCTGCGCTACCGCCCAGCCGGCAGCGCTGATGAATGGACCGTGCTCCCGATGGAAGCGGGCCCCTCCGGTGGCCGCTACGTGCTCGACGTCACACCGACACAGGCATGGGAGTTTCGGGCCATCGCGTCGCCACGCAACGAGGGCCTGCGCTCTGCGCTCTCCAACGTCGTGACGGTCGAGCTCTTCGAGGACCAACCCGAGACATGAGCACCAGGATCGCCCTGTCATTACTCCTATCCAGCCTCATGGCGCTGGCCTGGGCTACCGTCGCCCGGCCACCCATCCAGGAAGCGTCGGCTGCCGATCGGTCAGCCTCCCCGGCTCAGGTGAACGCCGGGCTGGCAACGCCGACGGCACCGGCAGCTGAGGGAGGCAGTCTTCCTGCGCGGACCCTTCGGACGCGTTCCCGCCGGGACGCCCGCTGAGCCCGCGGCGGTCGCGCCCATGGGCACACCGCTCGATGCCTTCGTCCGCCGGGCGCCGCTCGTCATCGAGACGGATCCACCGCCGGGATGAGCTTGCTCGAGGTCCTCGCCCAGCCCCTCGATGCCCTCGCCGAGGGGGAGGTGCTGTCGAGCGGCGACCTCGTGTTCGAGGGCCCCGATGGGCCGGGCAGCCACCTGCTCGTGGCGACCGTGCAGGACGGCGAAGGGACACGGCACCACGTCGCCTGGCTCGTGGCCGTCCCCGATCGGGAGCCGCCGCCTGACGGCCTCTACGACATCCCGGCGCCCGAGGTCGTCATCGAGTCCGAACAGGGACAGGCGACCGGCCTCACGGGGAGCGGCTGCTATGCCTATCTCTGCGTTGACACTGGCGGCCTGCCGCCCCTCTCGTCGCTGGAGGCTCTGCCGGTGCGCGTGAGCGAGACCATGGGCCTGCGCCTCAGCGACGGTTCAGCCATCACAGCCTGGGAGGGCAGCCTCTCGCGGCTTGACGGGGACGGTCCCCCGTTGCTCGAGGCGTCGGGCGTGTTGACTGACAGCGCCGCGGGCCAGGTCGCTCTGGCCGGGTTGGAGGCGCCAGCTGCCGGTGAGTGGCTGCTCGAGCTGAAGGTCGTGTTCGATCGCGAGCGCGGCTGGCTATGGACGGTCTACCGGCTGACGGTCGACTGATCCGACGGTGGTAGTGGGGCGACGGGCGCACGATCGGGTGTGGCACACCCGGCGCGACTGTCGCCCTACGCGCCCACGGACTCGCTGGCCGCCTCGGGTGCCGGCGGGAACAGCGACGTCTGCGCCTCCTCCGGCAGCATCACGCCCAGGATCTCCTGGAGCGCCAGGATGTGGGCGCAGGTCTTCCAGCTCTCGAAGTAGTGGCAATTGCACTGCCAACCATCGGCGTCGAGGGTGACGCGGTGTGCATCGTTGTCCCCCGCGAAGGTGACGCTCAGGCTCTCGACGGTGATGCGATCACGCTCTCGCGCGTACCGGTGCGCCTTCTCGATCTTGCCGATGACGCTGGAGTGCATGGCTCTCCACCTCCCGCCTCCCGATGTCCGCCTCGGAGGCACGTGCGCGGTGACGGGCGAGGCCTGGGAAGCCGCCGCTGCCGGTCACCGATCCCTGTCTTCCTAGACTAGCGAGTCCGCCGCGAAGTGGCAGAGCCGAATGGTCTACCCGGCGGGTTCCTGGTCAGCCAGGGCGAGCTGCTGCTTGATGTGGTCGATGACACCCACGGGGCTCGGATCGACCGCGTAGGTGAAGGCCACATAGACGCTGACGAAGTCACCCATGGTGATGGCTGCGAGCGCCTGCCCCAGCCGGCCCTCGCCGCTCGCATGGACGACCTGGTGCGAGATGTGGGCGGTCTCGAGGAGATCGCCGATGAGGCTGGCGCGAAGCACGTTGCGCGGGTGGTCAAGGGCACCTTCGAGGAAGACCACGTAGAGGTGATCGCGCAGGGATTCCGGCTGCTCGAAGCCGACCACGGTGTTGTGCGTCGCCTCCGGCAGTTCCTCGAAGGCCGCGGTGGCCTTGCCGTTCTCGTTGAGCTGCGCCTTCCAGCGCCGCGCCACCGGGGCCAGGAAGCCGCTGCCGACCACGATGCAGTAGCGGTCCAGGAGCGCCCAGGCCAGCTGCTTGGCGGGGTTGTCAGCCGTGGGCACGTTGGGTTCGCAGCGCGCGACCATCTCACGAGCTGATGCTGACCCCGGCGGCGATCTCGTCCTGATCCAGGGCCAGCACGCCGGCACGTTCGAGGATGCCGGCCAGGATGCCCATCGAGTAGCCCACCGAGGAGCGCGGCGTGCCATGTGCCGGGAACGTCGCCAGGGGCAGACCGGCTCGCTCCGCGACGCCCTTGAGCGGCCCGCCCGTGGTCACCACCACGACCGGGCAGCGGCGCTCCAGCGCGGTCGAGAGGGCGCTGATCGTCTCCTCGGTGCCGCCGCTCTTGGAGCTGGCGATGACCAGGGTGTCCTGGCCCACCCAGGCCGGCAGGTCGTAGCCGCGGATGACCTCGACCGGGACGCGCAGGCGGTCGGACCAGATGCCCTTCACCAGGTCGCCGCCGATGGCCGAGCCGCCCATCCCCAGGACGGCGACCGCCCGCGGTGATTGCCAGGGCAGCGCGATGCTGCGCGAGATCCGCCAGGCCTCCTCGACCTGGTCGGGGAACTCGGCCACCAGGCCGAGCATGCCGCCAGGGTCGGCCCGACCCATGGCCGCGATGTCGTCAAGGATGTTGGCGCTGTCGCCCTGCTCCCGGTCATGCATCGATACGATCCTTCCCTGCCTAGCCGCTGACCATGGCCCCGCCCTCCGCCAGGAGAGCGTCCCGCAACTCTGCGCTGCTGGCCTCCGTGTAGACGCGCACGAGTGGTTCCGTGCCGCTGAAGCGCACCAGCAACCAGGAGCCGTCGTCGACCCAGAACTTGAAGCCGTCGCCGGTGTCGAGCGCGACCGTGCGCACGACCGGCCGGCCACCAAGCCGCGCGGGCGAGTGATCAGCCAGCTCGACGAGGAGCCGGGCCTTCAGCGCCGGGTACGAGGCCCGATCGGTGTGCACATCGTCGCGCAGGTAGAACGACGGCCCGGCGATGTCGTGCAGGTGAGCCACGGCCGCTGAGACGGGGCGGCGGCCCGCAGCCCGTTCGCGCACGAACAGGTCGAGCAGGAGCAGGTCGGCATAGATGCCGTCGCGCTCGGGCAGGTGCATGCCGAAGCCGTAGCCCCCCGATTCCTCGCCGCCCATCATGGCTCCGGTCTCGATCATCCTGGGTCCCACGAACTTGAAGCCGACCGCCGTTTCGTAGACCGGCACGCCGTAGCGCTCGCCCAGGCGGAAGGCCATGGCCGTCTCGTTGATGGTGGAGACGACCGGGGCCCGTTCACCACGGTGCTCGAGCAGGTAGTACATCAGCAGACCCATGCACTGGAGCTGATGGATGAAGACGCCCTGCTCGTCCACGGCTCCGGCACGGTCAGCGTCCCCGTCGAGCAGCAGACCGAGGTCGTAGCCGCCGCTGCGCACGCGTTCGAGTGCCTCATCGATGTGCGGTCGGATGGGCTCCGGGTTGACCCCGCCGAACCAGGGATTGCGCTCACTGTGGATCTCATCGACGACGATGCGGCCACCCGCGAGGAGGCGCCCGATCCAGCCGGCGCCCGAGCCATACAGCGGATCCACCAGCACCCGCATCTCCTCCGCCCGTAGGCGGTCGAGATCGAGGGTGCGGCGCACGAAGGCCTCATAGCCGGTGTAGGGATCGAAGTACTCCACGGCACCAGCGGCCTCGGCCTCGTCGAAGGGCCGTCGCGGCGGCGCCTCATCAGCGCGGGCCGCGATGACCTGCTCGACCCTGGCGAGGATGCCGGGATCGGCCGCTGCACCGCTCGGCGACTTGATCTTGAAGCCATTATCCGTCCACGGATTGTGGGAGGCGGTGATCATCACCGCGCCGGCAGCGCCCCGAGCGACGACCTCGTATGAGGTCATCTGCGTGGGGATGGCGGCGGCGGCGAACAGCACCGGGATGTCGTGGGCCAGCAGCACCTCGGCCGCGGCGGCCGCGAAGTGCTCGCTGGCGAAGCGCCGGTCGTAGCCGACCACGACACCCTTCGCGACCGTACCCTGGTCGATGACCCACTCGGCCACGCCCTGCGCGCAGCGACGCACGTTGTCGTAGGTGTACTCGTCGCCGATGCGGGCGCGCCAGCCATCGGTCCCGAAGACGATGGGTGGAGCGCCAGACGGTGATGCGGACACGATCGATGGCCCTCCTCGCCTCCTCGCGTGACGACCTCGACGGGCGAGGCCGGACGCGCACGATGGTACCGCGCCCCATCGCTAGACTTGCGCCGCAGGCACAGACGATGAAAGGGACCACGTGGCCGGCATCTCACAGGACACCGACAGCGAGACCAGCGAGCTGGCTGGTCGCGACATCGCCGCGCCGCCCATCTTCGTTATCGGTTCGCCCCGCTCGGGGACCACGCTGCTGCGCCTGATCCTGGACTCACACCCGCGCATCTCCTGCGGGGAGGAGACGCACTTCCTGCGTGACCTGGAGCCCATCGTGGGGCGGCGCTGGGGCCTCCTCGCCAGCTACGGCCTCGATCGCGCGTGGTGGCTGCGGCGGATCGAGGGCTTCTACGCCGACTTCCAGGCCGAGGTGCTGGGCCGCTCGGGCAAGGTGCGCTGGGCCGAGAAGGACCCCACCTACACGCTGCACCTGCCCTTCATCGCAGAGCTGTTCCCCCAGGCCCTGTACGTCCACCTGCTGCGCGATGGTCATGACGTCGTGGCCAGCTTCCGCGATCGCTGGGGCTACCGCTCCGCGGCGCGCGCAGCGCGCACCGAATGGGCCCGCTACGTCGGCGCCGCGCGCGCGTTCGGGGCACAGCTCGACGGCTCCCGGTTCCTCGAACTGCGCTACGAGCGCCTCGTGGCCGATTCCGAGAGCGAGACCCGGCGGCTCTTCGCCTTCCTTGGCGAGACGTGGCAGCCCGCCCTGCTGGAGTTCGATCCGGCGGAGCACACCGCCACCGAGCGCTATCGCCGGTTCACCGCGCAACGACGCGAGGCCGGCCGCGAGAGCGCCACCATCTACCGCTCGCGGGTGGGAGCCGGCGGCCGCTCGCTCGATTCCTTCCTGCGTACCCTGCTACGCCGTCGCCACGGGCCGCTGCTTGCGGAGTTGGGGTACCTCGACGGCCGTGACCCGGCATGATCCCGGGGCAGCCTCTCCGGGTGGGCTTCCTGCACGTGGGACGGGAGCGCAGCGGCCTGCGCCGCTACGGACGTATCCTGGCCGCCGAAGCCGCCACGCGACCGGACCTGGAGGTCATCGAGAGCGACATCGGGGGTCGTGATGCTTCGTGGCCAGAGCTGCGCGAGGCAGCGCGCCGGCTGCGCGATAGCGATGTGGTCCACGTGCAGTGGAAGCTCGCCGACTGGGACCCGCGCTTCGGAGGCCTGCCTCGTCTCGAGGTGCTGCTGCAGTCAGTGCGCCGCCCGCTGCTCGTCACCATGCACGATGTCTTCGTCCCCGAGGGCCGCTGGTCACGACGCCTGTCACCGGCGGCATGGGGCCTACGGCGCCTTGGCCGTGCGGCGGCAAGCCTGGTGATCCATGCCGAAGACGAGCGTCGCCGTCTCCATGGCCTGGTGCCAGCGAACAAGCTGGAGGTGGTACCCCACTTCGTCGAGGTCCGCCCGCAGCTGCCCGACCGTTCCGCAGCGCGCCAGGCGCTCGGGGTCGCCGACCGCCGCGTCATCACCCTGCTCGGCTACATCACCAAGCGACGCGGCCACCGCCTCGTCATCGACGCCCTGGCCGAACTCCCGACTGATGTCACAGCGCTCTTCGTCGGTTCCACCATCGAGGACCGGGATCACGTCCGCCTGGCGCTCGAGGAACACGCCGCGCGCATCGGTGTCGCGGAACGCGTCCGCTTCCTGGGCTACCTGCCCGAGGATGGCCTCGAGCAGGTCCTGGCGGCTACCGATGTCGCCCTCTGCCCCTTCCGGGCGATGTCGGCCTCGGGAGCGTTGGCCACGTGGATCTCAGCCGGACGACCCATCGTCACCTCGGACCTCGCCCCCTTCCGCGAGCTCGAGACCCTGGCACCAGGCGCGTTGCATCGCTTCAGTCCATACGCATCCAGCGCTCTCGCGGCCTGCATCATCGCCACGCTGGCGCTGGCCACCGAGCGGCGCGACCCCCGGGTCGAGGCACTGGCGCGCCGACTGCGCACCCCGCGCATCATGGATCGCTACATCGGCCTCTACCGGGCGGCCGCCAGCCAGCGCACCTGAGCACGACAGGATCTCGGGTCTCGAGGCTGGGGTGCCGTCTAGAGCAGGTCGTCGCGGCCCTCGGCCTTGAGCTGATCGACGACCCGCTTGACATCCTGGGCAGCACTCGAGCGAGCTGACGAGCAGGGCGTCGGGCGTGTCGACGACGACCACGCCATCCAGCCCGACCACGGCCACCAGGCGGCCACCAGCAGCGTGCACGAGCACGTCGCGCCCATCGATGTCGATGACATGGGCAGGAGGCTCAGCGGTGATGACGGGGGTACCGCTGTCGCCGCGGTGCTCGCGCAACGCTGACCAGGATCCCAGATCGCTCCAGCCGATGGACGCCGGCACGACCGCGACCTGCGCCTCCGTCCGACGCGGGCTCCAGCAGCGCGTAGTCGATGGCGCGAGCGGGCAGGGCCGCGTAGACGTCGCGCAGCACCTCGGCAGGCCACGGCTGGTCCACGAACGCACGGTCACGCGGGTGCGTGGCCGCCCAGGCTGCGATCGGCTCGCTCACGTCCGGGGCATGCCTGGCCAGGCCCGCCAGCAGCGTATCGCGACGCCAGGCGAACTGGCCCGCGTTCCAGTACGCACGGCCGCTGTCGATGAGCGCCTGTGCCCGCGCCGGCGCGGGCTTCTCCTCGAAGCGTTGGACGCGGAAGGTGTCGCGGCCGGCGTGCACGACCGCCTCGCCCGTGGCGAGGATGTAGCCGTAGCCGGTGGCAGCCTCGGTCGGCTCGATCCCCAGGGTGACGATGTCGCCACCTTCCGCCCGTGCCACAGCGGCCTGGAGCAGCGCCCTGAAGCCAGGCTCGTCGGCGATGGCGTGATCGGCGTGGAGGCTGATCATGACGTCATCGGCCGGTCGGTCGATGAGGTGGCCGGCCAGCGCTACGGCCGCGGCCGTGTTGCGCCCCATCGGCTCGCCGAGGATGTTCCGGGGCGGCAGTGCGGGCACCGCCTCCCGGACCAGCTCCGCGTAGCTCGCGTCGGTGACGACATGGATGTCGGCCGGCTCGAGCAGTGGAGCCAGCCGGCTGACCGTAGCCTCCAGCAGGCAGCGACCTCCGGCCAGCAGCGGCAGGAAGGGCTTGGGTTTGCGGGTACGGCTCAGTGGCCACAGGCGCGTGCCACCACCACCGGCGAGGATGACGGCGTACATGGCCACGATCGTACCCTCGGACGGTATCATCCGCCCGACCCCCCGGAGAGCAGGAGGCAGCAGACCACGAGCGTGATCGAGGAACCGACGACCGAAGCCGCAGCCCAGGAGTCGACCCCGCCGGCCGACGCAGCGCCGGCCGGGCGGTCGATCGAGCCCGTCGGAACCGCTGTGGGCAGCGGCGCCGAGTCACTGCCACCGCGAGGCCTGGACCCCAGCCTCCCGCCTGATGCCAACCCCGAGCCGCTGCCCATCGGCATCCGCGACATGTGGCGCCTGGCGCAGAAGACGTATCGCGCCGAGCGCCGCTACTACCTCAAGCTCGAGCGTCATCGGCCCATGACCGCGAGGCGCCTCGCCGCCTCCATCCTGCCCCGGCTCGATCGCCCCATCTTCATCATCGGTGCCGCTCGCTCGGGCACGACGTTCCTGGGTGACTGCCTCGGACGCATCCCCGAGATCAGCTATCACCACGAACCGCCGGCGACCAAGGCCGCCGGGCGCTATGTCTACGAGGGCCTCTGGGGCTACCGTCGCTCGCGCTGGTTCTTCCGGCTCGTGTACAGCTGGCTGGTGCGCGTGGAGCGCGACGGGGACCTGCGCTTCTGCGAGAAGACACCCACCAACATCTTCCTCGTCCCCTTCCTGTCGAAGGCGTTCCCGGATCGCAGTTCATCCACATCATCCGTGACGGGCGCGATGCGGCGTCCTCGCACATGCACAAACCCTGGCTGCGGGCCGAGGACGCCTGGTCCGGCGAGCGCGAACCGGGTGGCTACCTGCACGGGCCCTGGCCGAAGTTCTGGGTGGAGCCTGAGCGCCGCGAGGAGTTCGTGCGCACCAGCGACGCCCGCCGCATGGCCTGGGCCTGGCGCCGCTACACGGACGACCGGGCTGGCAGCACGGTCCCGCCCTCGGGCCGGAGCGCTATCACGAGCTGCGCTACGAGGACCTCGTGCGCGATCCCCTCGACGAGGGCGAGCGCATCCTGGACTTCCTGGGCATCACGCGCAGGTGACCTCCCGCGACCGCTTCCTGACCGCCCTGCAGCGAGCCGACGACTCGTCGGTGGGAACGTGGCGCAGCACCTTCTACCCCTCGGAGCTGGCCGAGATCGACGCCGAGGCCGGCGACCTGCTGCGCCAGCTCGGCTACGACGACTGACGGTCGAGAGCCGACCCTGAGCCATGGCGGCCGAGCTGCACAGCCTCGGGTTCCTGCACCTGGGCCGGCCCGAGAGCGGCGTCCGCCGCTACGGCCAGCTCATCGCCGACGAAGCACGCTCCCGGCCCGGACTGGCCGTCCACGAAGCCGAGGCCGGTCGTGTGGACGAACGCTCCGACCACCTCGCGAGCGTGGCGCGAGAACTGGGCGACGCCGAAGTCGGTGGTGATGCAGTGGAACCGGCGCGGCTGGGGCAGGCACGGGCGCTCGCTGCCGCGGCTGCTGCGCTTCCGGCGCGCCTACCGCGGAGCGCTGCTGGTCACGCTGCACGACATCTTCGACCGGCAGGGCCTCCGTGAGCGCTACCTGCACCCCGATGCCTGGAGCCTGCGCTGGCTGGGCCGCACGGCCGACCGCGTCGTCGTCCATTCCGAGGTCGAGGTCGAGCGGCTGCGCGGCATCATCCCGGTCGAGCGCATCCGTGTCATCCCTCACTTCGTGGAGCAGCGAACGCTGCCACTGAGCCCCGAGGAAGCGCGCGCCCGGCTGGGTCTGTCGGACCGCACGGGTGGTCACGCTGCTGGGCTTCGTCTACGGCCGCAAGGGCCACCGCTACGCGGTCGAGGCCGTGCCCTTCATGCCCGACGATGCCGTGCTGGTCTACGCGGGAGGTCCGGTGGCCGGACGGAGCTATGTCTACGACCTGGCCATGGCCAAGGCCGAGGAACTGGGTCTCGGCGACCGCTTCCGCATCACCGGCTACCTCAGCGAGGAGGAGCTGGAGACCTGGATCGCAGCCACGCACCTGGCCATCCTGCCCTTCACCGACCTGTCGGCATCAGGATCGCTGTCCATCATGGATCTCGGCCGGCAAGCCGATGCTGGTCAGCGACCTGCCCGGCTTCCGCGAGTACGCGCAGCGAACGCCAGGCGCGCTGCACTTCTTCAGCCCGACGGAGCCCCGGCCGCTGGGCACGGCCATCAGCGAGCTGCTCTCGGGGTCACTGGCCGACCCGGACCCGAGCGTCCTCGCGCTGGCCGGGGAACTCAGCATGGAGCGGACGGTGCGATCGCTACCTGGCCGTCGCTCGCGAGGCCTGGCGGAGCGCACCGCCTAGGGCGAGGCCAGCCGTGGCCGCGCTCGGGCGCTCAGGCCGTGGCCGGCTCGCTGACCGGCATCGTCACCCCGGCCTCGTCAGCCAGCAGCTCCGCCTTGTCGGTGCGCTCCCAGGGCAGGTCGAGGTCGACCCGACCGAAGTGCCCGTAGGCCGCGGTCTGGCGATAGATGGGCTGCCACAGGTCCAGGGCGCTGATGATGCTGCTGGGTCGCAGGTCGAAATGCATCTCGATGAGGCGCTGGATATCGGCGTCGGGGATGACCCCTGTGCCGAACGACTCGACCGAGATGGAGACCGGGCGCGCGATGCCGATGCCGTACGCGACCTCGACCTCGAAGCGATCCGCCAGGCCGGCCGCCACGACGTTCTTGGCCACCCAGCGTGCTGCATAGGCCGCCGAGCGGTCGACCTTGGTCGGGTCCTTGCCGCTGAAGGCACCGCCGCCGTGTCGCGCCATGCCGCCGTAGGTGTCCACGATGATCTTGCGACCGGTGAGACCGGCGTCGCCCATGGGCCCGCCGGTCACGAAGCGCCCGGTGGGATTGACATGCATGATGGGGTCCTGCGGGCGAAGCTCCGGGTCGATGCTGGGCAGGATGACCGCCTCCACGATGTCCGAGCGCAACCGCTCGACGCGGACATCGGGATCGTGCTGCGACGAGACCACCACGGTGCGCACGCGCCTGGGCCGGCCCCGTTCGTACTCGACCGTGACCTGGGTCTTGCCGTCCGGGCGCAGGTAGTGCAGCTGACCGCTCTTGCGCACCTCTGCGAGGCGGCGCGCCATGCGGTGCGCCAGCGCGATGGGCAGCGGCATGAGCTCCGGCGTCTCGCGACAGGCGAAGCCGAACATCATGCCCTGGTCCCCGGCACCCAGCTCGTGGTGCGGCGCGGCGTCCGCCCGGACCTCCAGGGCCTCGTCCACACCCTGGGCGATGTCGGGCGACTGCTCCTTGACCGAGACCAGGGTGCCGCAGGTGAGGTAGTCGAACCCGTACTCGGCATGGGTGTAGCCGATGTCGCGCACGGTGTCGCGCACGATGGCCTGGAAGTCCACGTAGGTCGACGTGGTGATCTCGCCAAGCACCATCACCAGGCCGGTCGTGGTGGCCGTCTCACAGGCGACCCGGGCATCGGCATCCTCGGCGATGATGGCGTCAAGGATGGCATCCGAGATCTGGTCGCACATCTTGTCGGGGTGGCCCTCGGTGACCGATTCCGAGGTGAAGAGGTACTGGTCGGCGTCGACGATGCTGGTCATCGGGTCCCTCGTCGCGGTGTCCTGGGGCACGCGGAAGGGTAGCACGCGGCTGCGTGCCAGCCCGGACACCGGGCCATCGGGACCCAACAGCCGGGACCGGCGGCAGGCCAGTTCAGGACCGATGGCCATCGCCAGGTGCGGTCGCCGACCGCCATGCTCGGCGCCAACATGGCCAACCTGCCCGAAGCGATCGACCCGAAGCTGGCCAGCGAGCTGCTCGCGAACTGGGGCTTCCTGGCAGACCCTGACCTGCCCAACCGCCCCGGCCCGGCCTACCTGCTGGTGGCCATCCGGGCCAAGCCCACGCTTCGTCACTACGATCCCGAGCTCGTCGAGTACTGGGTCACCGATGACAAGGAGCACGGCGTCCACGAGACCATCACCTATGCCAGCCGCATGCCGCGCCAGGGCGAGTTCTCGTGGGGACGCATCTCGGTCATCGACCGCAAGGGGGTCGCCAACCGCTACCTCACCTTCGGCGGCACCCTGCGCGCAGAACGGATCGGTGGCGAGGTCATCTGCGTCTTCGAGTCGCCCGCGCCCCTGCTGCGACGCGGGGGCCACTCGCAGGGTTGGGACACCGGCGCCCACAGCGTGGGTGGCTTCTTCGGACGGTTCCGGGCCGCTGCGGGCTATCAGCACGAGTTCGAGCGGCGTGCCGCACACACCGACCCGGTGACCCGCTACGCGGCCTTCGTCAACGAGTTCGTGACTCGCTACCGTGGCAGCGAGTACCTGCGCGATCACTACCCCAAGCTGTGGACGCTCATGCTCGGCGAGGAGCGGCGCCTCAAGCATGACCATGCCGCAGCCTGGGCGGAGGGTGCCAGACTCCTGGCCGCCACGCGGGAGGTGACGACCGGCAGCGATCTGTCGGCCCTGCTCCGTCCGTTCTGAGGCTAGGTGCCCTGGTCCCAGGAGTTGGTGTAGCGGATCTGCTCCTCGGTCATGCCCTCGATGAAGATGCCGCGCGCTTCCAGCTTGAGGCGGGCGATCTCGGCGTCGATCTCGGCCGGCACGACGTGGACGGCCTTGTCGAGGGCGCCGTGGTTGCGAGCCACGAACTCGACCGAGAGGGCCTGGCCGGCGAAGCTCATGTCCATGACCGCCGCGGGGTGGCCCTCGGCGGCACCGAGGTTCACGAGCCGTCCTTCGGCCAGGAGGTAGAGCTTCTTCTCGCCAAGGTCGTACTCGCGGACGTCGTTGCGCACCTCGCGGACGTGACCTTCGGCCAGGCGGGTCAGGGCCGCCAGGTCCAGCTCGGCATCGAAGTGACCGCTGTTGGCCAGTAGCGCGCCGTCCGCCATGACACGGAAGTGCTCCTCGCGGAAGACGTTGATGTTGCCGGTCGCGGTCACGAAGACCTCGCCCCACCTGGCCGCGTCGCCGGCGGTCATGACCTGGTGGCCATCCATGAGCGCCTCGATGGCGCGCACCGGATCGACCTCGACGACGGTGACCAGGGCGCCCATGCCGCTGAGACGGCTGGCGATGCCGCGACCCACCCAGCCGTAGCCAGCGACCACGCAGCGGCGCCCGGCCAGCAGGATGTTGGTGGCGCGCAGGATGCCGTCCACCGTGGACTGGCCGGTGCCGTAGCGGTTGTCGAAGAGGTGCTTCGTCTGCGCCTCGTTGACCGCCACCACCGGGAAGGCCAGTGCGCCGTCGGCGGCCATGGCCTTCAGGCGGATCACGCCGGTCGTGGTCTCCTCGGTGCCGGCCAGCACCTCCGGCAGCTGGTCACGACGGTGCTGGTGCAGCAGCGCCACCAGGTCGCAGCCGTCGTCCATGGTGACGTGCGGGTGCGTGTCCGCCGCGAGGTCGAGGTGGCGGTAGTAGGTCTCGTTGTCCTCGCCACGGATGGCGTAGGTGCTGATGCCGTAACGCGCCACGAGGGCGGCGGCCACGTCGTCCTTGGTGGACAGCGGGTTGGAGGCAGTGAGCGTGACGTCGGCGCCGCCCGCCTTCAGGGTACGCATCAGGTTGGCCGTCTCGGTGGTGACGTGGAGGCAGGCCGCGATGCGCAGCCCGGCGAGCGGCTGCTCTCGCTCGAAGCGCTCGCGGATGAGGCGGAGCACCGGCATCTCCCGCTCGGCCCATTCGATGCGGCGGACACCTTCGTCCGCGAGACCCAGATCGGCGACGTCGTGCGGCGGCAGGGAGTCGGTCTGGCCAGTCGTGGCGTCACCGGAGATGGTCGGCATCGGGTCGGCGGAAACGGGAGTGTCGGTCATCCATTCCTCCTGAGCTCTGACAGGAACTGCCTCATGGGCGTGACGATGCTATCCCAGAGCGTGCTGCGACGGTGCACCAGGCGCTCCTCGAAGCGGATGTGCTCGCGATACCCGAGCGCCCGGTACGCCGCCAGCGCCGGCGGATTGTCCGCGCGGACGTTGAGGACCACCTCGTCGACCGTGCGCAGCAGCTCCGCGGTGACGGCACTGGTGACGACCTTGGCCAGTCCCTGGCCGCGATAGTCGCGGTGGGTGAAGACGTTGCCCACGGCGGCCAGCCCGTACATGGGGCTGATGACGTGCGTGCCGGCGGCGGCGATGAGCCGTGTGCCGCGTCGCACCCCGTAGTAGATGCCGGCCCCTACGGCTTCCGATGGCAGCCACGCGGTCAGGCCCAGTTCGTACAGACGGTTGAGGTGCCGCGTGTCGCCGGCGTCGAGCCGCACGGCCTCACCGAGGACCGGCCGGAAGCTGGCGCGATCGACGCTCATGCGCACCATCTCGCCGGGCGGATCGACGCGGTAGTGCACGGCCACGGCGGGCACGATGTCAGGCGTGCTGGCGAGATAGGCGATGCGCGGGCGGACGACATCCCGCAGGATGGCGCCGACCCCATCGGGGTCACCCATCACGAACAGCGGCTGTGGCGAGATGCCGCGGTACTCCATCACCACGGCGATGGGCGCGCCGTCCTCGAACGCCACGCCCCACCTGGTGCGAGCGAACTCGCAGCTCGTCCATGTCCGCGATGGCATAGGCCGCGTACAGGCGGTCACGCTGCATGAACGCCAGCAGCAGGTCGCGGTCGCGTGTGCCGTGGACCTCCAGGCGCCTCGTGCCCGCGACGCCGGAACGGGTGACGGTCGCCATCAGCCGGTGTCTTCCGGGGTTGCGCCGAGCAGCTCCGGGGCTGCGCCGAGCAGCGCGGCGATGGCTGCGACCGTCGGCGGCGCCAGCACGCCGCGCTCGGTCACCAGGGCGGCGATGGCATCGGCCGGGATGACGTCGCTGGCGGGGACCAGGGCGTCGGCGGCCCGGATCGGGACAGCAGCCAGGTACGAGACCAGCTCGCGGGCGGGACGGAGCTCGACGGGGATGGCCGGGCCGTCCGGGGTCGATGGGTCGATCGTCGCGGTGGACGCACAGACGATGACGCGAGGTCCCGGCCGGCCCGCGACCCGCGGCCGCGGCAGCAGCCTGCTGGGCGATGGCGCGGCTGCCGATGACGGCCCCGGTGTCGCCCGTCGGCCGCGACCCACTCTCCTGCCATCAGCACGGCATCGATGGCTTCCTGCTCGAAGAGCCAGGCCGCCGCGGCATCCGGGATGACCTTGTGACCGATGCCAGCCTGCCGCAGCTCCCAGCTGGCCAGGCGCGCACCGTCCATGAAGGGTCGCGTCTCGGTGACGAAGACACGCAGCTGCTTGCCCTGGTCGCGCAGCTGGCGCAGTGCCGTGATGCCCGTGCCCACCAGCCCATCGCTGAGGGCACCGGGGTTCCCGTGCACGAGCACGGAGAGAGCCCGGTCCGGCGGATCGAGGCAGCAACGCCGCGAGCGCCGCCGGCGATGGCGGCCTGGGCGGCCTGTAGCTCCGCGGCGATGGTGTCGGCCTGGGCACGCAGGGCGGCCGCGACCTCATGTCCGTCGGCGGCATCGCCGAGGTCGGCCTGGCAGCGCTCCATGCGCTCCATGGCCCAGATGGGCAGCCGGGCGGACGGGCGTGCCTCGGCCAGGGCGCGACGTGTGCGCCGCAGCTCCAGGTCGCGGGCCTCGGGTGGCTGGGTGACCCGCTCGCCCGCTGTCAGGGCCAGGCCGTAGGCGGCCACCTGCGCCAGCAGCGGACCACCCCGGCAGACACCCAGGCGCAGGTAGTAGGCCACGTCGCTACCCCGCCTGGCCGACACCTCGCTCGAGACGCTCGGGCACACCGCGCTGGTCCAGGAGCACCAGCTCGTCACCGGCCAGCCGGTAGGGACTGCGGTAGGCGTCGTCGGTGGCGGGGACGACCGGCGCGGGTGTGACCACCGGGGCCGTGGCGACGTCCGTGCGCCTGCCCCGCTCAGGGCTGCCAGCGACGGGGTCCGCGAGCCCGAGCAGGCCGGCCGCTGCCGAACTCGACGCGCGGCTGACCATGTCCGCCACGCCGGCCAGCTGGCCGACGGTGGTCACGGCCTCTCGGCCGAACTGCCGGAAGAACGCCCGGCGGGCAGGGTCATGGTCGGGGTTCGGCGAGACCGGTCGAGGCGGCGATGAGGCATCGACGGCCGGAGTGCCGTGTCGCTGCCGACTCCGGGGCGGTGGCTGGTGGTGGCGTCTCGTTGGCCCGATCGGCAGCCAGTGGGTCGCGCTCCCTAGTACCCGATGACGCTGGCGATGCGGTAGTCGTCGAGACGCTGCCGCCCCTTGAGGAATCCCAGTTCGACCAGGAACGACAGGCCCACGATCTCGCCCTTGAGCTGCTTGACGAGCTCGATGGTGCCGAGCACGGTGCCACCGGTCGCCAGCAGGTCGTCGACGATGAGCACGCGCTGCCTGGGCCGGATGGCGTCGCGGTGGACCTCCAGGGTGTTGGTGCCGTACTCCAGCTCGTACTCCACGGAGATGGTCTCGGAGGGCAGCTTGCCCAGCTTGCGCACCGGCACGAAGCCGGCCTCGAGGTGGAGCGCCATCGGCGCGCTGAAGATGAAGCCGCGCGATTCGATGCCCACCACGATGTCGATGCGTTCGTCCCGGTAGGGCTCGGTCATCAGCTCGATGGCCTCGCGGAAGGCGGCCGCATCGCACAGCAGGGTGGTGATGTCGTAGAACAGGATGCCCGGCTTGGGGAAGTCGGGGACTTCGCGGATCTTGGCGCGAAGCGATTCAGCGGACACGGCAGGAGGCTCCTGTCATCAAGAACGGTTCAGGGTCACGTCCGAGTCTAGCGCACGGACCTGCGAGTCCGACACCCCCCTGGCGACGCACGTCCCGCATGGGCTGCCCCGAGGCGCCGTACCGGGCGGCCACGATCTCGGCCATGATGGCCAGCGCCGTCTCGGCCGGCTCACGGCCGCCCAGGTCGAGCCCGATGGGACCGCGCAGGCGCGCCAGATCGTCTGCTCCGCGACGCCCGCCGCCAGCAGCCGCTCGCGGCGCTGGCGCTGCGTCCTGCGGCTGCCGATGGCACCCACGTAGCGGCAGCCGCGGTGCAGCGCCTCGATGATGGCCGGGTCGTCGAACTTCGGATCGTGGCTGAGCACCACGACCGCGTCCGCAGGACCCAGCTCGAGGTCGTCGGCGAACTCGTCGAGCCAGCCCACCAGGAGCTGGTCGACGTCCGGAAAGCGCTCGCTCGTCGCGAAGGCCGGGCGACCATCGATGACGACGGCGGCGTACCCCAGCTCCCGCGCCAGGCGCACCAGGGTCATGGCCACGGGCACGGCGCCGACCACGACCAGGCGCGGCGGCAGCGGGAAGACCTCGCAGAACAGCTCTCGCCCGGCAAGCGCGACGACCTCAGAACGGCCGCGAGCGAGCGCGGCGAGCGCCACCTCGACGAGGGCGCGGTCCGCGTCCGCGGTCCCCAGCGTGCCCTCCAGCCGGCCGTCCGCATGGGCGACCAGGCAGGGCTCCGGGTCTGCCGCAGGCCCCTCGGCCGATGGCGACAGCCGGGGTCCGGGCGACCCCTGTGGCAGTGGCGTGATGACCGCGCGAGCGCCGGCGCGACCGTGCTGGGCGGCCCTGGCGGCGAGGACGACCAGCTTCGGGCAGGGACGGCTCGACCAGCACGTCGATGGTGCCTCCGCAGGCGAGTCCCACGCCTTGGGCCTGCTCATCGCTGATGCCGAAGCGGACCACCCGGCTCCGCCCAGAGGTCCGCGCTTCCTCCATCAGGGTGACGGCGGCACCCTCGACGCAGCCGCCACTGACCGAGCCCGCGATGCGGCCATCCGTGCTGAGCAGCAGCGTCGCGCCGGCTGGGCGCGGTGCCGAGCCGAAGGTACGCACCACGACAGCGCGGGCGATGGCCTGCCCTTCGGCCCGCCAGACCTCGAGGGTGGCCAGCAAGTCCCTCATGCGCGGGCCCCCGGGGCGCTCAGGCAGTCAGTGCAGCGGCCGTCGCGCTGCGCTCGCGGTGTAGTCGCGGGCGACCGGCGCGATCGGGACGACGGCTGCGATGGTCGGCCATCTCGGCCAGCAGGCCACCTAGGCGCTGCAGGCTCGCGAGGTCATTGACGGCCACCAGGTCGTCGATGAACGGGTACGCCGCCGCCATGCCGCCGGCGAGCGGCTGGTAGTAGTCGGAGCCGGCCAGCGGATCGAGCCAGATGAGGCGATGGCAGCTGCGCTGCAGTCTGGCCATCTCGCGCCGCACCGATCCCGGGTCGCCGCGATCCCAGCCATCGGAGACGATGATGACCACGCCGCTGGAGCGCAGCACGCGACGGGCCCAGTCGACGTTGAAGGCCCGCAGCGACTCCCCGATGCGCGTGCCGCCGGACCAGTCGGAGACAGCCGCCGAGACCCGCGCCAGTCCCGCATCGGGGTCACGCCCTGCCAGCTCGTGGGTGACCCGCGTCAGCTGCGTCCCGAACACGAAGGCCTCGGTTCGTACCGCCGAGACGCGCCGCAGCGCCATGGCGAAGCGGATGAGCAGGCGCGAGTGTCGCTCCATGGAACCGCTGATGTCGCAGATGAGCGTGATCGACCGTGGCCGCAGGAGCGGACGTCGCCACAGCCACTCCACGAGATCTCCGCCGTTCTGGATGTTGCGCCGGTACATCTGGCGTGCCGCCACCACTCGTCCATGCCGATGCAGTCCCTGGCGCCGCGAGCGGCGCATCTCCAGGCGCGGCCGGATGTCATCGACGAGGCGCTCGGCATCGCGCAGCTCGTCGGGGCTCATGCGGTCGAAGGGCTTGTGCAGCAGACGCTGCCGCTCGCTCCAGGACAGCGCCGCGGACGCATCCTCGCGGCTGGGTGCATCGCTCAGCTCGGCCGCGACATCGGTCACGTGCGCCGGCCGCCAGGGCCTCGACCTCGAGATCGGCCGCCTCACCGACCTGGCTGAGCCTGGAGCGCGTCTCGGCGCCCTCGCCGAGGTCGGGCCAGGAGATCGAGCATGCGAGGGGCTCGATGGCCAGCTCATGGCGCTGCCAGAACCGCGTGAAGACCTCGTCGTAGACGGGGACCTCGTCGCGACGACGCACGAAGATGGCCGAACCGGCGGCACGGACCTGCTCGCGCTCGCCGATGTCGATGAGCGTCAGGGCGCGCGAGTAGTCGATGGCCGCGCCCAGGTCGGTGGTCAGCCCGGCAGCACCGCAGGGCCCGGGTGAAGAGGAGGGCGTTCCAGAAGAAGGCACGCGCCCGAGATGCGGGCAGGGACCGGCAGCGGAGGCGACCACGGCGCTGATCAGGCGGCCCCGGCCGCCGCCTCCTCGAGCAAGGCCCGCGCAGCGGCACCGCGGATGGCGCGCACGTCCTCCTCGTACTTGAGCACCACGCCGAGGGTCTCGTCCACGATCTCCGGGGTCAGGCGTCCGGCACCCAGGGCGAGCAGCGCGGCGGCCCAGTCGATGGTCTCGGCCACCCCGGGCACCTTGGTGAGCTGCCCGTTGCGCAGGCGCTGCACGAAGGCAACGATGGCGCTGGCCAGCCGCTCCGGCGTGTCCGGCACGCGGGCCAGCACGATCTGGTACTCGCGCGCGGCGTCCGGATAGTCGATCCAGTGGTACAGGCAGCGGCGCTTCAGGGCGTCATGCACCTCGCGCGTGCGGTTCGAGGTCAGGATGACGCGCGGTGGCTGCTCCGCGCGGACCGTGCCGATCTCGGGGATGGTGACGGCGAAGTCGGACAGGATCTCCAGCAGGAAGGCCTCGAACTCCTCGTCGGCACGGTCGATCTCATCGATGAGCAGCACCGGCGGCTGCCCGTCGTGCGCCTCGAGCGCCTGGAGGAGCGGCCGCTTCGAGGAGGAACGCGGGCGCGAAGATGTCATGGGCGCGGGCGTCGTCGAGCTTGCCCTGCGCCTCGAGGAGCCGGATCTCCAGCATCTGACGCGGGTAGTTCCATTCGTAGACCGCGGTGTTGACGTCCAGGCCCTCGTAGCACTGCAGGCGGATGAGCCGCGCGCCCAGCGCTGCCGCCAGCACCTTGGCCAGCTCCGTCTTGCCGACGCCGGCCTCGCCCTCCAGGAGCAGCGGTCGACCCAGTCGCAGACCGAGGAAGACCGCCGTGACCAGGGCGCGGTCGGCCACGTAGTCGCGGTCGCGGAAGGCCTGCTGGAGGGCATCGATGGAGTCCGGCTGATGAGGCATCTGCCACACGAATCTAGCGCTCCCGCAGTTTGCTATCGTCCCGGCTACGGAGCGTGACCTGCCGCGCACGACCGCTGAGGAGGGCACGGGACATGACGACCGCACCGACCGACCCGGAGTCGGCGCCTGGGACCAGTCTCGAGGACCGCGCCGACGAGCTGGCGCAGCGGTTCAGCAAGAGCGACTGGATCGAGTTGGCGGCCGCCGTCCTGCTCGCCCTGGCCACCATCATGGCGGCCTGGTCTGCCTACCAGTCGACGCGCTGGAGCGGCGTGCAGGCCAACGCCTACAGCTCCGCTGCGGCGAGCCGGACCGAGGCGACACAGGCCACTAGCCGCTACGCTGCCCAGGTCCAGATCGACGTGCAGACCTGGCTCACCTGGCTGGCGCAGAGGTCGTCCGGCAACGACTCCGGGGCGGACTTCCTCTATGCGCGTTTCCGCGAGGAGTTCCGGCCGGCCTTCGATGCCTGGCGGGGGACGGCGCCTGAGGGCGAGACCCCGCTGGGCACGCCCTTCGAGCGGGATGAATACCAGCCCGCAGAGGAGACGCGCGCCCAGGAGTTGAACGGCCAGGCTGACGCCCTTGCGCAGGAGGCGCGCGATGCCAACCAGCGAGGGGACAACTTCGTGCTCGCCGCGGTCATCATGGCAGCGGTGCTGTTCTTCGCGGGCGTGGGCACGAAGTTCAGGGGCCGCCGTGTCCGTATCAGCATGCTCGTGATGGGCGTGCTGCTGTTCCTCGGTGGCGTCGCCTTCATCTTCAGCATGCCCCAGAACGTGGGTCTGTAGGCGACCCTCGGGCCGCTGATGGAGCTGGGCCTCGCCGAGATCGTCGTCCTCGGCATCATCCTGTCGCGGCTGGCGGTGCCGCTGCTGATCATCCGCTTCCCGCTGCCGGCCATCGTGGCCTGCCTGGTCATCGACGCCGTCGACCAGACCGTCTTCCAGGCGCTGGTCCCGGATGCGGACCTGTCGGGCTATCAGAGCTACGACAAGGCGCTGGACATCTACTACCTGGTCATCGCCTACATCAGCACGCTGCGCAACTGGACCAGCCAGTTCGCGGTCTCCATCGCTCGCTTCCTCATCTTCTACCGGCTCGTCGGCGTGGTGCTCTTCGAGCTCAGCGGCGAGCGCTGGTTCCTGTTCCTCTTCCCCAACACGTTCGAGTACTTCTTCATCTTCTACGAGGCCGTGCGGCTCTTCTGGGATCCGCGGCGCATGAGCCGCCGGGCCCTCCTCGGCGCAACGGCGTTCATCTGGATCGTCATCAAGCTGCCCCAGGAGTGGTGGATCCACATCGCCCAGCTGGACGTCACCGACGTGGTGCAGGAGGGCATCTTCGGCGTGGCGCCCGGGACCCCCTGGTTGGAGACCTTCGCGGCCCGACCCTGGGTCGTGGTCATCGCCGTGGGGGCAGCCGCGGCGGCGGTCTATGCTGGCTGGTGGCTCCTGAAGCACAAGGCGCCACCGCCCGACCGACCGCTCACCATCGACGCCGACGCTGAGCCTGCCCGCGCGGTCCCGCCCGGTCGCCTGGCGGCGCAACGGGTGCGCGCCGCAGCCACGATGTGGCGCCGGGACCTGCTCGAGAAGGTGGCACTGCTGGCCCTGGTCTCGATCATCTTCGGGCAGCTGCTCGGGCTGCGGGCCGATGCGGTGGGACTGTCGCTCACGGTGGGTCTCATCATCGTCACCAATGCGGCGCTTTCCGCGTGGCTGGAGCGGCGTGGCTTCGGCCCCGGACCGGCGCTGCGACAGTTCCTCGTCACCGGCCTGCTCAACGCCGCCATCGTGGTGTCGCTGGCCATCATCTTCGAGACCCTGGGCAGCCCCATCGACCTCTACCGGATCGGCTTCATGCTCGTCCTCGTGACCCTGCTGGTGACGCTCTACGATCGCTACCGCCCCGAGTACGTGGCCCGCTTCTCCCCCGCCGAGGTCTGAGCCCGCGCCAGGCGCTCTACCAGCAGCCGGGTCAGCCGCCAGGCCTGGGCAGCGTCCTTGGGCGGGCGCACGCGCAGGTGGTTGGAGGCGTAGTGGAAGCGGCCCGCCAGGGCCCGCAGCGGGTCATCCGCTGCCCGCGGCGCCAGGGCGCGCATGGTGTCAGCGCGTGACCAGCCAGGCCCGAAGCGCAGCACCAGCTGTCCCTCCTCTCGCGCGACCGAGGTGATGCCGGCCTCCTCGGCGCGGAAGCGCAGCTGGGACACCTCCAGGAGGCGCTCCACGGGCGGCGGCGGCGGGCCGTAGCGGTCGAGCAGCTCGTGTCGCATCTCCTCCAGGCCGACATCCGTGACGACGCGGCCGAGCCGACGATAGAGCTCCAGCTTCTGCGGCTCCTCGGGCACGTAGTCGTCCGGCAGGTAGGCATCGACGGGCAGGTCGATCTTGGCCTGGGTCCGGGCCGTTCGCACTTCGCGGCCTTCCAGCGCGGCTTTCTCGACCTCCACCGCCTCCGCCAGCATGCGCGTGTACAGGTCGAAGCCGACGGCGGCCATATGGCCGTGCTGCTCGGCACCGAGGATGTTGCCGGCACCGCGGATCTCGAGGTCCGAGAGCGCGATCTGGAACCCGGCCCCCAGCTCCGAGGCGTTGAAGATGGCCGCCAGGCGCTTGCGGGCGACAGCAGAGAGCTGTGCGCGGCGCCGGTACAGCAGGTAGGCATAGGCGCGCCGCGCCGAGCGCCCGACGCGCCCGCGCAACTGGTAGAGCTGTGCCAGGCCGAGCGCATCCGCCCGGTCGATGACGATGGTGTTGGCGTTGGGGATGTCGAGGCCCGATTCGATGATCGTCGTGCACACCAGCACGTCGTGCTCCCCCGTGGCGAAGGCCAGCATGACCCGCTCGAGCACCCCCTCCGGCATCTGGCCGTGGGCCACGGCGATGCGTGCGCTGGGTAGCAGACGCCGCAGCTGCTCAGCCTGGGCCTCGATGGTCTCGACGCGGTTGTGCACGAAGAAGACCTGGCCACCGCGGTCGAGCTCGCGCAGGATGGCATCGCGGACAAGCCCGGCGGACGCCTCCGCGACACGCGTCTGGATGGGCAGGCGATCCTCCGGCGGCGTCTCGATGACACTCATGTCCCGCACGCCTACAAGGGCCAGGTTGAGCGTGCGCGGGATCGGCGTGGCCGAGAGCGTCAGCACGTGGACCTCGGTCTTGAGCCGCTTGAGGCGCTCCTTGTGCGTCACCCCGAAGCGTTGCTCCTCGTCGACCACCACGAGTCCCAGGTCGCGGAAGCGGACATCCCTGCTCAGCAGGCGATGTGTGCCGATGACGAGGTCGACCGTGCCCGCGGCCAGCCCAGCCAGCGTCTCCTGCTGCTCGGCGCGCGCCACGAAGCGCGACAGCGAGCGGACCGTGATGGGGTAGGCCGCGAAGCGCTGGCTGAACGTCACCAGGTGCTGTGCGGCGAGCACCGTGGTGGGCACCAGGACGGCGACCTGGGTGCCGGCCTGGATGGCCTTGAAGGCTGCCCGCAGGGCCACCTCCGTCTTGCCGTAGCCCACGTCGCCGACGACCAGGCGATCCATGGGCAGATCGCGCTCGAGGTCAGCCTTGACCTCGACGGCGGCGCGCAGCTGGTCCGGCGTCTCCTCGTAAGGGAAGGCTGCTTCCATCTCCGACTGCCACGGGGTGTCCTCGCCGAAGGGTCGCCCCTGCGCCCGGGCGCGTTCGGCATAGAGTCGCAGCAGGTCGCGCGCGAGGTCGCCGACGGCCTTGCGCACCCGGGTGCGCGCCCGCTGCCACTCCCCTCCGCCGAGGCGGCTCAGCTGCGGGTGGTCACCACCGGCGTAGCGCGAGACACGCTCGATCTGCTCGACCGGCACCCAGATGCGACCGGCCTCCGCGAAGTGCAGCTCCAGGTAGTCACGCTCCTCGCTCCCGGGCCCGCCCGCCGGACGGCGCACCAGCCCCACGTAGCGGGCCACGCCATGGTCGACGTGGACGACGATGTCGCCGGCCTCCAGGCGCTCCAGCAGATCGCGCGGCACCACCCGACGCATGGCCTTCGGTCGCCGCACGCGAACGGTCCCGAAGAGCTCACGGTCGGTCACGAAGACAAGACCGTCAGGACCGCCGCTGAAGCCGCCATTGAGGCTGCGATCCACGAGCGCCAGGCCGCCGGGGACGACCGGCTCCCCGATGGCACCCACGGGGGTTGCCACGATGTCCTCGTCGGCGAGGATCTCGGAGAGGCGCGCGGACTGGTCGGAGGTGAGCACGATCCGGGCGCCCTGCTCCCGCCAGCGCCGCAGGGTAACCGGCAGCGAGCCGATGGGCGCCGGCGGCAGGACGGGATCCTGCCAACCGAAGGGGTTTGCGCCTGGCGGCGCACCCTGCGCCTCCGGCTCCCAGGTCAGCTCCAGGGTGCGCGCTTCGAGCAGGGCTCGCTTCCAGTCCCGCGGCTCCGGATAGGCCGGCGGCCACCGTGCCGGCAGCTCGCCGGCTCGCTCCAGCTCCGCACGTCGTTGCTCCGCCTGATCCTGGAGGAACTCGGCCACGGCAGCGACTTCGTCGGGCTCGTCGAGGAGCCAGATGGCCTCGCCAAGGTGGTCGAGGGCGGTCGCAGGGGCGAGGTAGCCACCCCACAGCTCCGCCGTGTCGCCCAGGCTCCCGCTGCCCAGGCGCTCGAGGTCGGCCTGCAGGGCCCCAGGAAGGCGGGCTGCGGCGCGACCGAGTCGCTGCGTCAGCACGTCGCCAGCGTTCGGCCCGAGCAGGAACTCGCTGGCGGGGAGCAGGACCGCCTCCTCGACCGGACCCGTGCCGCGCTGGTCGGCCGGATCGAATGCCCGCAGCGAATCGATCTCGTCGCCGAACCACTCCACGCGCACCGGCCACGGCTGGCCGGCCGGGAAGACATCGAGGATGCCGCCGCGTCGCGCGAACTCGCCCCGACCCCCGACCTCCGGCACGCGCTCGTAGCCGAGCCGGACGAGCGCCCGGGCAGCCTTGTCCATCGAGAGGCGCTGCCCGTGGCGCAGTGCCAGGGGCTCGGCGGGGATGTCCTCTGGCCCCAGCGTGCGCTGGAAGAGCGCCTGGAGGCTGGCCACGAGGATGCGTGGGGGGTTCGTCGTGCGCCGCCAGGCGGCCAGGGCCGCGACACGAGCCGCCGATTCGTCACGCACCAGCTCGGAGCGTTCGTAGGCCAGCGCCGTGCGTGGCTCCAGGGTCACGACGCGCTCAGGGTCGCCCAGCCAGGCCACCAGCTCCTCCACGACACGGTCACCGATCTCGGCATCCCGGGCGATCCAGACGATGCGCTCGCCGGAGGCCTGCGCCAGGGCGGCCGCCAGGTACGTCTTGGCCCCATGCGGCACACCGGCGTAGATGACGTGTCGGAGGTCGCGGCCGATCCGCCCCGATGCGGCCGTGGCCAGGCGCTCTGCCAGTGCCCCCAGCTCGCCACTGCCGGCCAGCAGGCCGGTGAGCACCGAGAGGTCCGGGATGCGGTGGCGGTCGGGGGGCGGTGGCCCCGCTGCCGGCCGGCTGCGCCGGCGCCTGCCAAGCGCCCGCTGCGCGACGTCCATCACCGGGTCTCGTCCCGGCCTCGTCCAGCCAGGATATCCGGCAGCAACCTCCGCCAGCCGGTCGAGGTCCGGACGATGCCGTCCGCGTCAGCAGCCACGGCGCGTCCGGGGTCTTCGATGTCGGCCGCTGACGTGGCCTCGGCTGGCAGCTCCAGCTGCCAGGCATTCCACTGGTTGGCTGCCCGGTGCGCCCCCTCTCGCGCCCACACCTCGACGGCGTCGGCAGCAGCATCGAGGATGGCGTCGAGGTGGCGCTGCTCGGCGTGGGCGAAATCACCCAGCACGTGCTCCACGGCCCCCTGCTTCGCGGCGCCGATGCCCACGCGCAGACGAGCGAAGTCCTCGCTGCCCATCTCGCCGATGATGGAGCGCAGCCCGTTGTGCCCGCCGGCGCTGCCCCGTTCCCGCAGGCGCAGACGCCCGAAGGGCAGCGCCATGTCGTCCACCACGATGAGGACGTCGCGCAGCGGCACACGCTCCCGGGCCATCACCTTGCGCACGGCCGGGCCGGAGAGGTTCATGTAGGTGGTGGGTTTGACGAGGATGAGCTCATCGCCCCCGAGGCGGCCGCGCACGCTCGCCGCCCCGTCGCGGGCCCTGGCGCGGCCCACCGAGCCGATGCGATCAGCCAGGCGATCCAGCACCATCCAGCCGATGTTGTGGCGGGTCTTCTCGTAGCGTGAACCGGGATTCCCGAGGCCCACGACGATCTTCTTCACGGCATCCTCCGGGCACACCGACGGGCCACGACCCGATGGCTCCGGGCGCGGCTCCACCCGATGGTAGCGATGTCAGCGCAACATGCGCAGCCTCCCGTCCCTCGTGTCCTCGTCGGTGGCAGCCGCCATCGACGAGGGTGGAGAATGGGGGCATGAGCCCGGTGAGGAACGTCTCCCAGCACCTCGGTGACATGATGCGCCGCTCGGAGGAGCGAGGTGCCCTGCGGGAGCGCGAACGACTGCACCGGTACGCGCAGACGAGGCACGCGGAGGCCGGGCACGGTCAGCCCGGCAGCGATATCCATGCCTGCAGCGATCCGGTCTGCGCCGCGCTCTGCGGTTTCCTGGCCGACCCGAAGGCGTAGCTCCAGTCGCTCCTTCGCCAGTCGGGGTTCCTTCGGCACTTGCCCGCCGCTGAGCTCGATGCGAGCGTGACCGCGGGAGGTGGGCGATGCAGGTCACGCTCATCAAGCCCACGCTGGGTCGCCATCCTGACGGGCCCTTCGTGGACGAAGGCCGCATGGAACCGCTCAACCTGGGCGTCATCGCGGGCCTCACTCCCCGCGGTGTCGATGTGCGCCTCTGGGATGACCGGGTCGACGTCATCGACTACGACGAACCCACCGAGCTGGTGGCCATCACGGTCGAGGCCTTCACTGCCCGACGTGCCTACGAGATCGCCGACGAGTACCGCCGACGGCGCGTGCCGGTGGTCATGGGCGGCATCCACGCCACGGCCCTGCCTGACGAGGTCGCTGCCCACGCCGACGCCGTCTACACGGGCGATGCGGAGACACGCTGGGCCGAGGTGGTGGCTGATGCTCACGAAGGCCGCCTGAAGCCTCGCTACGATGCGCCCATCGGGCGGCCGCAGCCGGGCACCCAGCCTCGCCGGGACATCTACGGGGGCAAGGGCTACCTGCCCGTGTCCCTGCTGCAGTTCGGGCGTGGCTGCCCCTTCCGCTGCGAGTACTGTGCCGTGGGCAGCTACTTCGGGCATCGCCACCACGTCCGCCCCGTAGACGAGGTGATCGCCGAGATCAGGTCCCAGCCGCGCCGGGACCTCTTCTTCGTCGACGACAACCTCATCGCCGACCACGAGGCTGCCAAGGCGCTCTTCCGTGCGCTGGTCCCGCTCGGCGTCCGCTGGGTCTCGCAGGCCAGCGTGGACCAGGTGCGCGACCCCGAGCTCATGGAGCTCATGGTCGAGAGCGGCTGCCTGGGCAACGTCGTCGGCTTCGAGTCGCTGGACCCGGCCAACCTGCGTCAGATGCACAAGGGCGCCAACCTAGCCGGCTTCGACCGCTACGCCTCCGTGGTGCGCTGCCTGCGGGACCACCACCTCCAGACCTGGGCCGCCTTCCTGCTCGGCTACGACCACGACACGTCCGACTCGATCCTGGCGCAGTGCCAGTGGGCCATCGAGCAGCACTTCACCTTCGCGGCCTGGAACGTGCTCATGCCGTACGCCGGCACACCGATCTACGAACGTCTCCGGGAACAGGGACGGCTCCTCTACGACGGCCGCTGGTGGCTGCATCCTGACTACCGCTTCAACAGCGCTGCCTTCGTGCCCGCCCGCATGAGCGCCGATGAGCTGACCGCGACGGCCTGGGAGTGCCGGCGCCGCTGGAACAGCCCACGCTCGATCATCAGTCGTGCCTTCGACCCGGCCACCAACATGCGCTCGCTGACGCGTTTCGCGCTCTACGTGATCTACAACCCGCTCTTCCGCCGCGAGGCACTGAAGCGCCAGGGCCTGCTGCTCGGCCTGCGATGACGGCGCGTTCCGACTTCCGCTTCGCCACGGCCACGACGGCCGATGAACCCGAGATCCGAGCACTGGTCGGCGGCCTGGCCATGCCCGGCGCCGTGAGCGTGCGCTTCGAGCGAGAGCCGGACTACTTCCTGGGCACCACCATCCAGGGCGATCCATGCGATGTGCTCATCGCCCGACACCGTTCCGACGATGAGCTGGCCGCGGTGATGGTGCGCGCGGAGCGTCGGGTGTTCATCAATGGCAGGCCATCGAGGGTCGCCTATATCGGTCAGATCCGCATCGCGCCGCGCTTCCAGGGTCGCTGGCTGATGCCGCGCGCCGTGCTCGAGATGAGCCAGCTGCGCGATGCTGCCCTGCCCTGCTTGGGCGTCATCGCCACTGACAACCCGGTCGCGCTGGGTACTATCGCGGGTCGCCGCCCACCGGGGGGGCCGCGTGTGGCACACGTGGCACGCCTGGTCTCGCTGGCCTTCATCCTGCACAGCCGTTTGCCCGGTCGGCGCCCACCGCTGCCAGTGGAGCGGCCTGATGCACGACGACTCGACGAGGTCGGGGATTTCCTCCTTCGTGCCGGCCCACGCCGGCAGTTCTTCCCGGTCATCGATCGCGAGGACCTCACCGACGGATGCACCCTGCGCGGCCTTCGAGCGGCGGACCTGTGCATCGTCCGTCGGAACGGCGACATCGTCGGCGTTCTCGGGGCCTGGGACCAGTCGGGCTTCAAGCAGGAGGTCGTAGCCGGCTACGCGCCGCGGTTGCGGCTCCTGCGACCGGCCTACGACCTCGTCGCCCGCGTGCTGGGCGGGCGGCCGCTGCCGCGAGCCGGCGAGGTCATCCACACCGCGTTCGGGTGCCTGTGCTGCCTGGCCGATGACGACCCCGACGTGCTCGCCGCCCTCCTGCTGGCCGCTCGTGAGCGTGCTGCCTGGCAGGGACAGGCCTTCCTGATGGTGGGCTTCGACGAGCGCGATCCGCTGCTGCGGCTGGTTCCGCGCGCCCTGCACGTGACCTACCGCAGTGACGTCTTCCTCGGCTCCTTCGCCGGGACCGACCCGGCCAGGGAACTCGATGGGCGACCCTGCCACGTCGAGATCGGGACACTCTGAGATGCCCGCGCTGACGCCGCTGCGGGCGACCTTCGTGATGGTGGGGGCTGGTGTCGGCGCCGGCATCATGGCCGTGCCCTACCTCGCCCAACGGGTCGGCCTCCCCGCGATGCTGCTCATCCTGGTCGTGGCCTGGGCCGCGGCGACCTTCATCCACCTCATGCTGATCGAGATCCTGCTGCGCACCGGTGAGCCACTGCAGGTCATCGAGCTGATGCGCCTGTGGGTGCTCGACGGCGGGCGTCGACGCTGGCTGCTGTGGCTGGCCTTTGCGTTGCTCACGCTCGCGTTCGTAGCCGCCCTGGCTGCCTACATCGCGGCTCAGAGCGAGATCGTCAGCGCTGCCACGGGGTTGCCTGAGGCGCTCTGTCACCTGCTCGTGTACGCCGCCTCGGCGGGCGTGGTCCTCTTCGGGCTGCGAGCGGTCGGGGTCTTCGAGAGTCTCGGCTCGATGGCGCTCATCGGCTGCGTCGTGGTCCTGCTCGCGGGGAGCCTGGGCGCGCGGTTCGAGCTGCCCATCACCGTGCAGGGGACACCGGGTGACGCACTGGCCCTGTTCGCCATGATCATGTACGGCACCTATGCCTTCTTCTCCGTGCCCCAGGTGGTGAAGGGGCTGGCACCAGATGGACGCCGAGCGGCACGCTCGGTCGTCGCCGGGCTGGTCATCAATGGTCTGCTCATCGCCGTGGTGGCCATCATCGCCCTGGCTGTCTCGGACGAGGTCAGCGAGGTCGCCATCATCGGCATCGCCGATGCCCTGGGGCCGTGGGCCGGTGGCATCGGCTCGAGTCTTCGTCGTGGTCGCCTTGCTGACGACCTACTGGGCCGTGTCGCTGGCCCTGGCGGACATCATCGACGAGCGGCTGCGACTGGGCCAGCGGGCGAGCTGGCTGCTCGCGACACTGCCCTCGCTGCTGCTCCTCTACGCCGGCGCGATGCGCTTCCTCGAGCTGCTGCAGCTGGCCGCGGAATCACGGCCCTCGTCATCGCCCTGGTCACCGTCCCCATGTACGTGAACGCCCGACGCCGAGGACCGGTGACCGCTCCGGACTGGGCCCTGGGGCGATGGGGCGGGCGGCCGATGCTGGGCCTGGCGCTTCTGGCCACCGTGCTCATGGCCGTCGGTTCGCTGCTGCAGACCTGACGCCCCCGAGTGGCCCTCAGGCGCCGCGAGCGGAGGCGAGCAGGCGACGCTCCAGGGCGCGCATGGCGGCCTCTTCCTCCGGCTCGGCATGGTCCCAGCCGCACAGGTGCAGCGCGCCGTGGGTGATGAGCAGGCGCAGCTCGTCAGCCGGCTCCCACGCCATGTCGCTCGTCTGGCCCCCACGGCCGGACGCGGCCTGCTCGATGGCGCGCTCGACGGAGATGACGATGTCGCCGAGGTGGACCCCCTGACCCGGAGGCAGGGTGAACACCGGCACGTCACCGGGTGCCCGCAGCGCTGGGTCCTGGCCGGGATGCGCCGGGAAGGCCGCCGGCGGCAGCAACGGGAACGAGAGCACGTCGGTCGGGCCGGCCTTGCCCATGTGGAGCGCGTTCAACTCGGCCAGCTCGGCGTCGTCGCTGAGCGTCAGTGAGACGGTGGCGACAGCCGGAGCGCCGGCGGCCTCGAGCGCGGTCCCCAGCACGCGGCGGCACTCGATCGCCGGCAGGCTCGGGCACACCGGGGCGAACCAGACAGCTCGACGCGCGATCGCGCGCCCGGACGCTCCGATGTCAGGCGCCCTTCTGCCCGACGGCCCGGCGGGACTCGAGTTCGACGATCTTGTTGGTCGGATAGGCGATGCGCCGGTGGTACATGGCCAGCAGCTGGCTGATGAGCGACTCGCGGATGCGGTCGAGGTCGCGCAGCGTGAGGTCGCACTCGTCGAATTGCCCGTCGATGAGCCGCTCGCTGATGATGCGCGAGACCATCGCCCGGATGGCCGGCTCGTCATGACTGGCCAGTGAGCGAACGGAGGCCTCCACACTATCGGCAAGCATCAGGATGGCGGCTTCGCGCGTCTGCGGCTTGGGACCGCGTGACGGAAGCGCCGCTGGTCGATCTGGTCGGCAGCCTCTCGCGGCCGCAGCCGACCCGAGGCGGAGCGCCGCTTCCTCGGCCGCAAGCTGGCGCGCCTTGGCGTAGAAGTAGCCCATCAGCGCGGTGCCATGATGCTGCGGGATGTAGCCGATGAGCGCCTTGGGCAGCTTGTACTGGTAGGCGATGTCGATGCCGCGCGCCACGTGGCTGGCCACGATGGCCGCGGACTCGTCCGGCGACAGCTCGTCATGGATGTTCTCCCCGCCCGCCTGGTTCTCGATGAAGGCCTGCGGGTCGTGGAGCTTGCCGACGTCGTGGTAGTAGGCGGCCACACGCGTCACGCAGCGCGTCGGCGTCGATGGCCTCCGCGGCCTGCTCGGCGAGGTTGCCCACCATCAGGGAGTGGTGATACGTACCGGGCGCCTCGAGCAGCAGGCGCCGCAGTAGCGGCTGGGTGGGATTGGCCAGCTCCAGCAGCTGGTACGAGGTGGTGATGCCGAAGACGTTGCCCAGGAGTGCGAACGTGCCCGCGGCCACGATGGCCGCGCCGAGCGGCAGAGGCGACGGACGCGCCGATGAGCTGCAGGAACGCCTGGATGCATCGAGGTCGGCATCGCGGATGACCAGCGTGAAGGCCACGACCACCGTGACGTTGACGACGCCGATGGCGACGGCAGCCTGACCGAACTGGACGAGACGTTCGCCACGCCGGATGACGATGATGCCGGCCAGGCCACCCAGGAAGGTGTAGGCGACGAGGTCCATGGAGCCGGTGATGACACCCGCCAGCACGGCCAGCATGGCGGTCACCACGAGGGCGATGCCGGCATCGAGCAGCACCGCCAGCAGCAGTGCGACGGCCGCGGTGGGAACCAGGAATGGCGTGACGGCGCCGTCCGCCGGCCACGGCGCAGGATGCGCGGCCACGAGCAGCGTCAGGCCGATCAGCATGATGGCGTTGTTGCGATGCCACAGGCGGGAGCGGAACCGCCACATCCAGGCCATCAGCGTGCTGACCAGGACGATGGACAGGAGGAACCAGCCGGCGAGCACCACCAGGTCGCCGATGAGCGTCATCGTGGAGAGGTCCTCGAAGGCCAGGATGAAGGTCAGGCCCGTCGACGAGCAGCGTCGAGATCAGGACGAGCCGAACGGCATCGCGTCTGGTGAAGGCCAGGATCTGGCTGCCGCGTCTGGTGAGCATGGCTGTCGCGCTAGGCCCGGCGACCTTGGCCAGCTCCTCGTTGACGAGGCTGCTGACGAGCTTGCCGTCGGCCCGACCCTTGACCTTCGGCATCATCTGGCCCATCACCCGGCCCATGTCGCGTGGCGAGCGTGGCGCCGGTGGCAGCGATGGCCTCGACGACGAGGGCGCGCATCTCCTCCTCCCCGAGCTGCTCGGGCAGGTACGGGGTCAGGATCTCGATCTCGGCCTGCTCCTTGGCAGCGAGGTCCTCACGACCGGCGCCGCGGTAGGCCTCGATCGATTCGCGGCGCTTCTTCACTTCCCTTCGATGACCACGACCAGCGCCTCCTCGTCGGACAGCGGTTCACGCTTGTCCTTGGCGGCGTTCTGGGCAGCAGCGATGACCATGCGCAGCGTGTCACGTCGCACCGTGTCACCATCACGCATGGCGGTCTTCATGTCAGCCTGGAGCTGGTCGGTAAGGCTCACCTCGGACCTCCTCTTCGGCGGGATGGAGGGCTCGGTCCTCTGGGCAGTGGGAACGCGGCGCTACTCGCCGCGGGCCACCTTCTTCCGCTTCGCTTCCTTGCGCTTTCGCTTGACGCTGGGCTTCTCGAAGTGCTCGCGTCGTCGGGCTTCGGCGAGGATGCCGCTCTGCTGGATCTTCTTGTTGAAGCGACGCAGGGCAGCCTCGAACGTCTCGTTCTCGCCGACTCTGACTTCAGCCAATCTGGGAAATCACCTCCCGCCGGTCGTGCGTCGGGCCTCCTGCACCGTCGGGACCGGGACCGACGACGACGGCTCGTGCGTCCGGGCGCAGCCTGGTGGCGCACCGTCCCGACCGGCTGTCGGGACCGCACGAGAAGCCGCGCGGAGTGTAGCCCCCGCGTCGTGAGCCGGTCAAACGGCAGCCGGTCCTGGCCTGCTGGCAAGCGGACCCGTACCCGGACCGATCCCCGCGGCACGGGAGGACCGTGCGTCATGGCGTATCGTGGTGCGTGGGCGGTCCTGACGTCAACCTCGACGGAGATCGGTCGTGCCGCAGTCCTAGAGCTCCTCCTGGAGTCGCCGACGCCCGTACTGGATCTTGCGGACCCTGGAGACGGACGGGGAGCTCTACGAGCAACGGGTCGAGTACGCTCGTCGTCCGTTCCCGCCGCAGCACTACCACCCGTGACACGAGAAGCGTTCGCGGTCGAACTGGTGTCATGGTCTACGTCGTTGCTGTCGATCAACGAAGCGTCTCGGCGGGCGAGAGGCTGGAGATCGCTCGCCGGGACCCCGCACAAGGCTCGCAACGCCACCGCCACCGAGCCAGCGGTGGTGCGCTGGGAGACGCGACCGGCGTTGCGCAGCCAAGCTCTACGCCAGGCTTCGAAGCTCGGACGGACGGGCATCGTCGACCAGGCGCTCCTGGCCGACGAGTACCGCGATGTCTTCGCGCCTCGGGTGTGCTCGGTGCCGTCATCCCACTCATCGCCGCCGTCGCGCGGCTGTCAGCGCGGCGCTTGCGCCGAATCGGACTGAAGGCGACGAGCGCAGATCGGAGCGGCCGGGTACGACCCGGACGCGGTCCGGACTCGCAGGGGCCCACGCTCGGCCCGACTACACTCCCGGTTCATGGCCGGTGCCCCCGATGTGCTGCAGTACGGATCGCTCGTTGAGCTGCTCGATGATGCCGCCGCGCGCTGGCCCGGGGACCGCATCATGTACAGCCTGCGCACCGACCAGGGCATCGAGCTGGCCTGGACCGTGGCCGAGATGCGCCGGCGCTCGCTCCTGGCGGCCTGGCGCCTGCGCGCCATCGGGCTGCAGCCCGGGGACCGCCTTCTGACCTGGTCGCCCTCCACGCCGCGGCTGCCGGCCGTGTACTGGGCCGCCATGCGCGCCGATATCGTGGTCGTGCCACTCGACCTGCGCATGACCCCTGGGGTCATCGACCGCATCTCCACCCGTGCGGACACGCGCTGGCTGGCCATCGACAGCGGCCTGGACGCGCCCGACCCGCTCGAGGTCGGGCTCGACCACTTCGAGGTCCTCAAGCTGGAGGATCTGACAGCCGACCCGGATGGGTCCTTCCCCGACGACTGGGAGGACCGGATCGCCGCCTGGCCCGCGCCGACGGCCCACTCGCTCTTCGAGGTCGTCTTCACCTCCGGCACCACGGCCGACCCCAAGGGCGTGCTCCTGACCCACGGCAACGTCCTCGAGACGATCGCGCTGTTCAGCCACCTCATCGATGGACGCCACCAGCGCGCCGTCTCCATCCTGCCGCTCTCGCACCTCTTCGAGCAGGCGCCGGTCCTCTTCTACGGCACCTCCATCGGCGCCGAGGTGCTCTACGTGCGCTCGCGCAACCCGCGCGTCATCTTCGAGGCGCTGCGTGAGTTCCGCGTCACCGCGATGGTCCTGACGCCGCAGATCCTGGAGCTCTTCTGGAGCGCCCTCACGCGGGAGATCGAGCGGACCGGCCAGACACGACGGTTCGAACGTGCCCGTCGCATCGCCGGGCATCTGCCCTACCGCCTGCGGCGGCTCATCTTCCGCCAGCTCCACGCCCAGCTGGGGGGCGAGCTGCGCCTGTTCGTCTCGGCCGGCGCCTACCTGCCCCCGGAGCTGCAGGGAGCCTGGGAGGACGTGGGCATCACGGTCATGCAGGGCTACGGTTCCACCGAGTGCGGCATCGTCACGGCCAACGACGTCTGGCGTCACCCCGCGGGCGTGGTCGGTCGCGTGCGTCCACCCGTCCAGGTCAGGCTGCACCCGGAGACCTCCGAGATCCTCGTGAACGGGCCTACCGTTTCGCCGGGCTACTGGAGGGATGACGCGACCACGGCCGCCTCGCGCGACGCGGAGGGCTGGTTCGTGACCGGTGACGTCGGTCACTTCACCGACCAGGGTGATCTGGTGCTGTCCGGTCGGCTCAGGAACATCATCGTGCTGCCCAACGGGCTGAACGTGTATCCCGGAGGACGTCGAGGCCGCGCTGAACGACCATGGCATCGCCCAGTCGGTCGTCCTGGAGACCGCGCCGGGGCGCATCGAGGCGGTGGTCCTGCCGCCGGGCAGCCACCCGGTCGTGCGCGCCGACCAGGCCGCGCCGGCTGCCCGGTCGCCGGAGGAGAAGGCGACGCTGCGCGAGGAGATCGCCGCCATCATCAAGGCTGCCAACGCCGATCTCGCGCCACACCAGCGCATCGTCGGCTGGCGCCTCTGGCCGGAGCCCGATTTCCCGAGCACCCACACGCTGAAGATCCGCCGCAACAAGGTGCGCGAGTGGGCCGGCGACGAGATCGCCCTTCGCGTTCGTGAGGCGGACACGGATCGCTGAGAGCGCCCGGGGCTCAGACCGCAGGCCCCAAGCCCCGGGCCCCGGCCCGTGTGCGTGGCAGTCACGTAACGGGACTCTCTAGGCCCTGATTCGCAGCGTACGTGCGTGCCAGTCACAGGGGGCAGGCCAACCTGCCATCGCTGTGCGTGGCGGTCGAACGGGCGACACGTCGGTGCCGAGTCGGTCAGTTACGTGACTCCTACGCAAGCGGGAGCACGGGGAGCACACGTGCGCAGGCGCAGAACGCTCCGCTACTTGCGGACCTCGACCTCCTGGCCGACGCCGGCAAAGGCTTCGAAGACCGCCGCTGCGCGATCGGGATCGGACGAGCGGCCGGCCGACCAGCTGGTGAAGATCACCGTGTCGCCGAGGACTGCGACCGAGAACTGCGTGTCTGCGGGATAGTTCGTCTGGCCGAACCCGGAGCCGAGGTAGTCCGCCAGTTCCTGCGCCCGCTGCGCTGCCTCCTCGCCGCCAACGGCTGCATAGATGACCAGGTACCCGTCATCGGGATCGGCCAGGTCTGCACGCATGACGACCCGGGGCATCTGCAACAGGGACTGGGGCTCGGAGGGACGGTAGGCTGCCGCAGCGATGTCCAGGCGGTGACCGGCGACCGCCGCCGCCGCCTGGAGCTGGCTCGCGGTCGCCGCCACAGAGGCGTCGAAGGATCGCAGCGGCGTGGGCAGGGCTACGGTATCGCCCTGGACCGAGGGCCGATCGGGACTCGTGCAGGCGCCCGTCAGCAGCGCCGTGGCGAGCCCCAGGACCACCCAGCCGCCGACCCGCATCACCCCGGCGGCCACGCGAAGCGGCGACCGCCGAGCAGGTGGAAGTGCAGGTGCGGCACCGACTGGCCGGCGTCGGGGCCGACATTGGTGACGATGCGGTAGCCGCGCTCCGGCAACCCGGCCTCACGCGCCAGCCGGGCGGCGACCGCGAAGAGGTGCCCTAGCAGCTCGCCATCCTCCTCGCGCAGGTCGGCCGCCGAGACCACGTGCCGGCGCGGCATGAGCAGCTGATGGACCGGTGCGACCGGGTTGATGTCGTTGATGGCGACGACCAGCTCGTCCTCGTGGACACGATCCGAGGGATCTCGCCGGCGACGATCCTGCAGAACAGACAGTTCGAATCGGTCATCTCAGCTCCCTTGTCGATCAGAACGTGGGCTTGCTCATCATGAGCCAGCCGATGGTGCCGATGGCGCCGGCCATCAGGTAGCTGATGTAGCGCTGCCGCCGCGCCCGGGAGCGCCAACGTTCCTTCTCCTCCTCGCTGGCCGCCTCCCGCAGACCGCAGCAGACGACGCACACCCGGGCGCTGGATGAAGAAGGCGACGGCGAGGACGGTGGCGTAGATGGCCAGCGCCACCAGGAGCCAGGGCTGGTCGAGGAAGGCGCCGCCCAGGACGATGAGCATGGCGATGCCGGTGACCGCCACGCCCGCACCGATGATGACGGTGCCGTGGGCTCCAGCCACACCAGCAGCCGCACGAACCGGCCCGACCTCGCGCCCACGATGGGCTCGCCATCGGTGCCTCGCGTGCGCATCGTGAACGGCAGCAGGAACGCTGGCAGGAACAGCGAGATGGCCAGCACGACGTGCGTGGTCAGGAGGATCGGGAACAGCGTCGGCGGGATGGTCAAGGGGCAGGACCGTCCGCGCCCCCCGACCGCTCCACGTCCAGGGCCACCCAGTCCGTCTCCTGCTCGCGCCCGACGACCCGCAGACCGGCCGCCGCAAAGGCCCGCCGCACCTCCGGCTCCCGGTCGACGAAGATGCCCGACGCCAGCAGCCGCCCGCCACTGCCGGGCGAGCCGTCACCGGGCCGGAGCGCCGCCGCCAGCTCCGCTGCGAGAGTCCACCAGCAGGCTGGCCACGAGGTTGGCCAGCAGCAGGTCGACGGGGCTCCCGTCAACGGGCAGGCTGCCGGTCGTGGCCACGATGGCCACGCCGTTGCGGCGGGCGTTCTCGAGGGTGGACTCCACCGCCACCGGGTCGGTGTCGATGGCGCGCAGCTGACCGGCACCGAGCAACCCGGCCGTCGACCGCCAGGATGCCGGAGCCGCAGCCCACGTCCAGCACCGAGGCGCCACGGACGAGGCCCGCCTCGTGCCAGCGCTCCAGGCCCGCCAGGCACAGCCGCGTGGTGGGATGCAGCCCGGTGCCGAAGGCCATGCCCGGGTCGAGCGCGACGATGACATCGTCAGGCTGCGGCTCGTAGTCGCGCCAGGTGGGCTTGATGACCGATGTGCGAACCGAGGCGCATGACCGGGAAGTGCTCCTTCCACGCCGTCGCCCAGTCCTCCTCGTGGACGGCGCGGACGCGCAGCTCGCCGATGGGGCGAAGCCCGAACGCGGTGAGGTGGCCGAGCCGCTCGCGCACCTCGGCGATGCCGGCCTCTGCGGCGGCACGGTCGAGCGCGGGCAGGTAGGCACGGACGGTGGCCGGCGCGCCCTCGATGGGCACCGCCGCCAGGCCCTCCTGCTCGGTCGTGAAGGGCTGCTCCACGGAGACACCGCCGCTGGCCGACGCGCGACGAGGATCTCGCTCACGGCCTCGACGGCCTCGGCGTCGGCCTCGACACGCAGTTCCAGCCAGGTCCCCGCGGCAGAGGTGCCCTCCTCGGTGACCAGGGCAGGGTCGGGATGGTCAGGAGGCGTGGTCAACCGTCGGATCCGTTCAGTTGATGACGTCCTTGAGGCGCTCGCCGAGACTGCGCTTGCCGCGCCTGGTGCGAGGCCCGGCTGCCGGTCCGGAGCCGTCATCGCCGGCACGCTCGCCGGACTCCACCGCCAGCGCCTCGAGCAGCTCCCGCTGCCGGTCGCTCAGGCGGGTGGGGACCTCGACATCGATGAGCACGTGGAGGTCGCCGCGGGCGCCCGGTCGGCGCAGGTGCGGCACACCCTTGCCACGGCGGCGGATCTCCGTGCCCGGCTGCGTGCCGGGCTTGATCTCGAGCAGCTCCTCGCCATCAGGGGTGACGATGGGGACCTGGGCCCCCAGCGCCGCCTGCGTCATGGACAGCCTGAGCTCGCAGAAGAGCTCCGTGCCATCGCGCTTGAGGATGGGGTGCTCCTGCACATGGGTGACGACGTAGAGGTTGCCCGGCGTGCCAGCCGCGGGGCGCGGCCTCCCCCTCCCCCGTCAGGCGGATCTGATGGCCGTCATCGATGCCGGCGGGCACGGTCACCCGCAGCGTCCGCTTGCGCTCTGTGCGGCCGTCACCGCGGCAGGTCGGCGCAGGGCTGCTCGACGATCTGGCCGCTGCCGCGGCAGCGCGGGCAGGCGCTCACGTTGACCATCTGGCCGAGCAGCGTGGACCGCACCTCGCGGACCTCGCCGCTGCCGTCGCAGCGGGGGCAGGTGGTGGGAGCGGTGCCCTCGGCGGCGCCGCTGCCACCGCAGGTGCCACAGCGGTCCAGGGCCGTGAAGGTCAGCTCCTTCTCCGCGCCGTGGATGGCCTCATCGAACGTCAGCTCCAGGTCGTAGCGCAGGTCCGCCCCGGCGGGGCGTCGGGCACGCCGCGTGGCGCCACCGGCCGCGGCACCACCGAAGAAGGCGTCGAAGATGTCGCCGAAGCCCTGGAAGCCGCCGAACGGACCGTAGCCCTCGGCGCCGGCCCCGGTCCCGCCCACGCCGGCCCGGCCGAACATGTCGTAGGCCTGGCGTCGCTGTGGATCGGAGAGGACCTGGTAGGCCTCGTTGATCTCCTTGAAGCGAGCGTCCGCATCAGGGTCGGTGTTGACGTCCGGGTGCCACTGCTGGGCCAGCTTCCGGAATGAGCGCTTGATCTCCTCGTCGCTGGCGCCGCGCGGGAGCCCCAGGATGTCGTAGTAGTCGCGGGTCGTGGCCATGCCTGCCGGAGTATAGGCAAGGAGCGGCTGACCCCTGCCGCGCGTATCCTCGGCGGCCATGGAGATGATCGCCGTGAGCGCCGCTGCCGCCCGGCGGTTCCTGGTGCGACGCCACCTGCTGGCTCCGCCCCGGGCGCTGCCGGCCGGCCTTGATGGTGTCCGGGCCGTCTTCGAACGGCTGGGCTCGATCCAGTTCGACCCGCTCGCCGTGGCCGGGCGGAACCACGACCTGGTGCTCCATGCGCGCGTCCGTGACTACGACCCGGCCTGGACGAACGAGCTCCTCTACGAGCGACGCGAGCTCTTCGAGACGTACAACAAGATGCTCAGCCTGCTGCCCAGCAGCGAGCTGCCCTGGTTCCGCCTGGCCTGGGACCGCTTCCTGGCCGAGCACCAGGATGGCGCCTTCGCCCGCCACCCCGAGACGGTCGCGCACGTGCTGCAGCGGCTGCGCGATGACGGACCCCTGTGCAGCCTCGACTTCGAACGCCGCGCCACCATCGACTGGTACTGGGGGCCTACGAGCGAGGTGCGCGCCGTCCTCGAGGCCCTCTCCGAGGCCGGCGTCATCGGCCTCGCCCGGCGCGTCGGCAACCGCCGCTACTTCGACCTCATCGAGCGACTCTTCCCCGCGGCGCTGCTGGCCCAGCGACCCAGCGAGCGCGAGCAGCAGCGCCACAAGCTGCTCTCACGCTATCGCGCCCACGGCCTGCTTGGCCAGGGCGGCCAGGCGGAGCTGTGGTACGGCATCGCCAGGGCCCGCCCGGCCGCGGCTGACCCGCCCGGGACCGTGACCCGCCAGGCCCTGCGCCAGGAGCTGGTCGAGTCCGGCGAACTCGTGCCCGTGTCGCTCGAAGGTCGCCGCGGTCTTCGGTACGTGCTCGGCGCGGAGCTGGAGGAGCTGCAGGCGGCGGAGGCCGAGGTCGCGGCACGATGGACCCATGGTCGGCACGGGCGTCACCTTCCTGGCCCCGCTCGACTCCTTCGTCTGGGATCGCGACCTGCTGCGCGAACTCTTCGACTTCGACTACGTCTGGGAGGTCTACGTGCCGAAGGCGAAGCGGCGTTGGGGCTACTACGTGCTGCCGTTGCTGTGGGGCGACCGGCTGGTGGGGCGCATCGAGCCGCGCATCGACCGCGCCAGCCGCACCGTCCGCATCCTCGGCCTGTGGTGGCAGCCGGGCTTCGACCCGCGCGAGGAGGGCTTCGTGCCCGCCATGCGCGGTGCCCTGGCCGCCTACCTGCGCTTCGCAGGGGCCCGGCGGCTGGACTGGGCCGCCCATCTGGCCCGCGAGCAACGCCGCTTCGGCGTGCGCCCCGGCACCTCCTGACGATGCGGTGGCCGGCTACTTCAGCAGCAGGATGCGCAGGCGGCGCGAGGTGATGGCCACACCGATGACGCCCATCAGTCCGAGATAGGCGATGTCCACCAGCACCATCGGCCCCACGTCCCCGGTGGTGAAGCTGCGCAGCATGTGCACGCCCCGGTACAGCGGCGTGGCCTCGACGATGAGACGCAGCCACTCCGGGTAGACCGAGATGGGGAAGAACGTACCGCTGAACAGGAACATCGGCGTGGTCACCACGATGACCAGGTCGAAGTCCTGCCACTTGCGCATGAACGTGCAGGCGGACATGCCCACCGAGGCCGCGGCCAGGCCGATGAGCAGCGCGCCCGGGATGGCCAGGATGCCCGATGGCGAGAGCACCAGTCCCAACGCCAGCATGACCACGAGGAAGCCGATGGCGTAGAGCAGGCCGCGGGTCAACGACCAGCCCACCTCGCCGACGGCCACGTCGGCCGGTCCCAGCGGCGTGGCCAGGATGGCCTCGAAGGTCTTGGCGTACTTGAGCTTGAAGAAGAGGTTGAAGGTGGCTTCCATGAGCGCGCCGTTCATGGCCGTGGTGGCCATCAGGCCCGGGGCCACGAACGCCGCGTAGGGGATGTCGCCCACGTCTCCCACCAGCGTGCCCAGGCCGAAGCCGATGCCCAGCAGGTAGAAGACCGGCTCGAAGAAGCCGGAGACGATGATGGTCCAGTTGCGGCGGTAGACGAGCACGTCGCGCTCGAGCACCTTGTGGGCGCGCCAGCGGCCCAGCGGGCGGGTCGGGAACAAGCGCGTCGTGATGAGCATCGCCTACTCCGCCAGCTTCCGGCCGAACGTGCGGAAGGAGGCCAGCAGCCCGACGACGGCGAAGGCCGCCAGGTAGGCCACGTTGATGATCGCCAGGGCCGGGTCGACGGTGTCCAGGGCGATGCCTCGCGCCAGCGCCACGGCGTGCCAGAGCGGCGTCAGGAAGGCCACCAGCTGGAGGAGCGTCGGGCAGCTGCGAGATGGGGAAGAACGTGCCGGAGAAGATGAACATGGGCATGATGACGAAGCGGAACAGGGAGGCGAACGGGCTGTCGTTCTTCTGCGCCGCCGCGAAGGCCTGGATGGGCGCCGCGAAGGCCAGGCCGGTCAGCGTCGCGACCGGCAGCAGCAGCACGGCCCGCAACGGGTCGATGGCCCCGAAGACCGCCATCACGGCCACGAAGACCGCTGCGCCGAAGGTCACGCGCAGCGCGACCCACACGAGCTGGCCGGTGGCCACGTGCCGCGTCTCCAGCGGGGACAGGATCATGGCCACGTACGTCTTCAGCCAGCGGATCCCGGCCATGACCGGGTAGGTCGACTCGAAGGTGGCCGTCTGCATGGCCTGGGCCACCAGCAGGCCGGGCGCGAGGAAGGCCAGGTAGCCGACGCCGGCGATGCCGTCGGGATTGGCCTCGTCCACGAAGGTGCCCAGCCCGATGCCGATGGCCAGCAGGAACAGGATCGGGCTGAAGAAGGTCGAGAAGACGGTGCCGCGCCAGGTGCGCCGGTAGACCAGGACGTGGTGCTCGACCACGCGCAGCACGGGCCGCGCCGTTGCGGCCGCGCTCACTCGACGAGGCTCCGGCCGGTCAGGCGCAGGAAGACGTCCTCGAGCGAGGACCGCCGCACCAGCTGTGTCGCGGGGCGGAACCCCAGCGCATGGATGGCCGCGGCCGTCTTCTCCCCGTCGTCGCCGTAGAGGAGCAGCCGGTCCGGCAGCTGCTCGGCCCGCTCCACGAGGCCCTCGAGCTGGCCCTGCAGGTCGGGCGTGACGCCGTCATCGAAGCGCAGCTCCAGGACCTCACGGCTGCTGTGCTGTTCGATGAGCGAGCGGGGTGACCCCTCGGCCACGATGCGGGCCTTGTCCATGACCACGAGGCGGTCGCAGAGCTGCTCCGCCTCGTCCATGTAGTGCGTCGTCAGGATGAGCGTCACGCCCTGCTTCTTGAGGCGGTAGAGCCGCTCCCAGACCAGGTGGCGCGCCTGCGGGTCGAGGCCGGTGGTGGGCTCGTCGAGCAGCATCATCTCGGGTTCGTTGATGAGCCCGCGGGCGATGGTGAGGCGCCGCTTCATGCCGCCGGACAGCGGCTCGACCTCGTCGTCGGCGCGATCGCCCAGCTGCACGAAGTCGAGCAGCTCGGTGGCCCGACGCCGGGCCTCCTTGTAGGTCAGGTCGAAGTAGCGACCGTAGATGATGAGGTTCTCCATCACGGTCAGCTCCATGTCCAGCGTGTCCTGCTGGGGCACCACGCCGAGCCGGCCGCGGATGAGCGATCCCTGCGGTCGCGGGGTCCATGCCCAGCACCCGCAGCGTGCCAGCGCTGACCGGCGAGATGCAGCCGATCATGCGCATCGTGCTCGTCTTGCCGGCGCCGTTGGGACCCAGGAAGCCGAAGGCCTCGCCCGGCTGGACGTCGAAGTCGACGGCGTCGACGGCGGTGAACTCGCCGAATCGCTTGGTCAGCTCCCGGGCATGGATGAGGGGGGAGCCGGCATCGCTGGGCACGTCGCGATGGTAGCTGACTCGAGGTTCGGGCCACGAGGGCGATGCCGCAGACCTGCGCTACCCTTGCACGGTGACGAGACGTGCGCGCAGTGTTCCCGGGGCCCGGCACGCCGGGGTCCCAGCCACGCGTCTGCTGGCCCCGGCCGCGCTGGCAGCGCTAGCGGTGGCCTGCGCCGGGGTGGCCAGCTCGGCGGCGCCATCCGGCTCCGCGGTATCTCCGGTCGAGGCGGCGCTGGCAGCCTCCGGCGAGGCCGCCCAGCCGAACATCGTCATGGTCATGCTCGACGACGCCGATCCGCACGATGGGCGGCTCTGGTCCGCCGAAACCATGCCCCGACTCAACGAGCTCATCGTCTCGCAGGGCATCCGCTTCACGGACTTCCACTCGGAGGTGCCGCTGTGCGGTCCCTCCCGAGCCAACCTGCTCACCGGACAGCACGCCCACAACAGCGGGGCCAACAGCAACCAGGGACAGCAGCTCGATCCCTCGACCACCATCGCCACGGAGCTGCAGCAGGCCGGCTATCACACCGCCTACGTGGGCAAGTACCTCAACGGCTACCGCGGCCTGACCCCGGACCGCCAGGACCCGCCGGGCTGGTCCGAGTTCGACGTCATCAACTCCAACCAGGGCAAGTACTTCTGGTACCAGATCCGTGACCGGCGGGGTGGCATCACGCAGCACCGCACCGAGCCCGCGGACTACTCCACCGACGTCATCGCCGACCTGGCCGTGCAGCGCATCCGCGAGGCGCCCGACGACCAGCCGCTCTTCGCCATCATCTCGCCGTTCACGCCACACGAACCGAACCTCCCGGCCCCGCGCCATGAAGGTGACCCGCGCTGCCGGGACATCGAACCCTGGGCGCCACCCAACTACGACGAGGCCGACGTCTCCGACAAGCCGGGCTACATCCAGGAGACGCCGCTCCTGGGGGACGGAGGGTACGACCTCACCGCGCACTGCGAGAGCCTGCTCTCGGTCGATGAGCTCATCGGCCGTGTCGGCGACGAGCTGGCGGCCCAGGGCCGCCTGGAGGACACGGTCTTCATCTTCACCGCGGACAACGGCAAGACCTGGGGCGAGCACCGTCGCGTGGGCAAGGTCTCTCCCTACAGCACGCCCCAGCCGGTCTATGCGGCCTGGCCGGCCGGTCGCGGGCGAGCACCCCGGGACGATGACACCACGCTGAGCATGATCGACTTCGCCGCGACCTTCTGTGAGCTCGGCGGCTGCTCGATGGGCCCCTACCCCAACGGCCAGCCTGGTCCTGACGGCCTCAGCTTCGCCGCGCTGCTCACCGATGCGCCCTTCCCGTACAGCCGCCAGTCCATCCTGCACACCGTCCCCAGCGGCGGCGATCGCCCGGTCTTCTGGGCGCTGCGCACCACGGTCGACCACCCTGCCGGGCGCTGGCTGTACGTCGAGAACCAGGATGGCTTCCGTGAGCTGTACGACACCTCCGGCGGCCTCTGCCACGAGTGGAGCGAGGGCAGCGGCGGCGATCCCTGCCTCCTCACCAACCTCCTCGCTGGCGAGTTCGAGGCTGACGTCGAGGCAGTGGCGAGCTCGCTCGCCGCGGAGCTGGCCGAGCTGAAGGTAGAGGTCGCGCCCGAGCCCGTCCTGCGCTAGGGCTTCGTGCCCACGTGGATGGTCACGATGCCGCCGGACATGCCGAACCAGTCGACGTCCACGAGGCCGGCGGCGCGCATGATCTCGGCGATGCGCTCGGGCGCCGGATAGTCCTTCGTCGACCGCACCAGGTAGGCGTAGGCGCCACCCTGCCCGATGAGGCGCCCGATGATGGGCACGATGGAGTCGAACCAGCGCTGCATGAGCCTGCCCAGGCGGCTGCGCGGCCGTGCGATCTCCAGGCAGACGACGCGTCCGCCCGGGCGCACGGCACGGGCCATCTCGCGGAAGCCCCGCTCGTAGTCGGCCAGGTTGCGCATGCCGAAGGCGATGGTGGCGGCGTCGAAGCTGCCGTCCTCGACGGGCAACGCGAGGGCATCGCCGATGACGAAGCGCAGGTCCTCCTCGGTCACGGCGCGATCCATGGCCAGGCCGATCATGCCGGGCGAGAAGTCGACCCCGAGGGCGCTGCCCCCAGGCTGGACGGCACGGAACAGGTCACGCGTGACCTTGCCGGTGCCGCAGGCCACGTCCAGCGCCCGGCCCGCCGGGACGCAGCCGGGCCTCGCGGATGGCGCGCCGGCGCCAGCGCGGCTCCTGGAAGCCCGAGATGGCCAGGTTCATGCCGTCGTAGACGCCGGAGATGCGGTCGAACATCTCCGCCACGCGCTCTGGTGGGGCGCTGTTGCCGCTGCTCATCGATCCACGAAGGCCTCCACTGCGGCAGCGATGATATCGGGACGCGTGAGCGGAGCCATGTGATCGACGCCCGGGAGGTGCTCGATGGTGGCGCCGCTGATGCGCCCCGCCAGGCCCTCCGCGATGGCGACATAGAGCGGCTTGGCTGGCCGTCGCCGGTGGCGATCGCCACCGGGCACTCGATGCCGCTCAGGCCTCCGGCGTCCAGGCCCAGCAGCGGGGCATCCGCCACCGCCCCGCTCCCCGCACGGCCGATGCGCTCGCCGCGCCGCTGGCGTGAGCGCGGCCACGGCGGCCTGCCCGGAGACCGCGGCCATGAACACCTCGGCCGCGGCGGCCGGCCGCCTGGCGCTCGTGGCTCGCAGCGTGCGGCGCGCCGCCTCGGCCATCCGCTCCCGGACGGCTGCCGGCGCGACCGGCGCGTAGGGTGGCTCGAAGACCCACAGCGCGCGCACGAGGCCGGGCTGACGGGCGGCCAGCTCCAACCCCAGGCAGCCACCGTAGCTGTGTCCGACGACCACGCACGGCCCGAGGCCCTCGGCCTCGACGAGAGCGGCCAGGTCATCGACGTGCACGCCCACGTCGATGGGCCGAGGAGGCCTGACCGGATCCGTCGCTGCTCTCGCCACTGCCGCGTCGGTCGACGCTCAGGACGCGAAAGCGCCTTCCCAGCCGCGCCGCCAGCGGCCGCAGCTGCCGCGCCGAGGACAGGGTGGCATGCAGGAGCAGCAGAGGCGGCCCGGCACCGATCCTTCGATAGGCGATGCGGGCATCCGGCCGCGCCAGGGTCAGGCTCGTCTCCGCGGTCATGCTGACTCCTGGGGCAGTGCCTCGCGCAACTCCCGGCGCAGGATCTTGCCGGACTCGTTCCGTGGCAGGCCCGTCACGCGCCGGAAGCGCACCGGCACCTTGTATCCGGCAAGGCGGTCGCGACAGTGTCGCTGCAGCGTGGCATCGCTGACCGCAGCCCCCGGGGCGACCACGATGGCGGCCACGGGGACGCTGCCCCAGACCGGGTCGGAGGCACCGAGCACGGCAGCGTCGAGGATGTCGGGGTGCTCCAGCAGGACGGCTTCGACCTCGGCCGGGTAGATGTTCTCGCCACCGGAGATGATGAGGTCGTCGCGTCGATCCGCGATACGCAGCAGCCCGGCCACGTCCAGGCTGCCGAGGTCCCCGGTGTGCAACCAGCCGTCCCGCAGTCGCTCGGCGGTCGCCGCCGGGTCATCGAGGTAGCCACGGAAGACCATCGCGCCGCGCACCAGGAGCGGGCCGATGCCCGCGTCATCGGCGGGCTCCGCGATGCGCAGCCCCACCCCCGGCAGCGGCCGCAGGGCCGCGGGGTCCTGCAGCGTGGCGGCCTCGGCCCCGCCGACCGCGACTCCCGAACCCGTCTCGGTCAGGCCGTAGGTCGTCAGCACCGGCAGCCCGATGGCACGAGCGCGCTCCACCATCGCGGTGGGGATGGGCCCGCCGCCGAGCAGGATGGCCCGCAGCCTGGCCGGTGCCGCCCGACCGCCGAGCGTACCGAGCAGCTGCTCGAGCTGGGTCGGGACCAGCGACAGGTGCGTGACGCCGGCTGCGATGCGCCTGGCGACCTCTGCTGGCTCGAACCGCTCCACCATCTCCAGCGGCACGCCCCAGCGGCTGGCGCGCATGACGATGGCCAGGCCGGCCACGTGGAAGAGCGGCAGGCAGGCCAGCCAGCGATCGCCGGGTCGCGGCCCGAGCACGCTCGCCCAGGCGTCGGCGCTGGCCGCGTGGTTGCCGTGGCTGAGCACCGCCGCCTTGGGCCGCCCCGTGGTCCCCGAGGTGAAGACGATCGTGGCAGGCGCCTCGAGGTCCACCTCGGTGCGGATGACGGGAGATCGACGGCCTCGTGGCGCGGCGAGTGACTGCTCCACGGCCAGGTCCGGAAGCGAGACGCCAGCGGCCAGCTGGCGGGCTCGCGCGGCATGCGCCAGATCGTGAACGACGGCCGCGACTCCGGCCATCCTCAGCTGGTAGCCAAGCTCCGAGCGCGCCGCACGCCGGTTCAGCGGCACCAGCACGGCACCCAGCCGTCGGGCGGCCGCGATGAGGGCGACCGCTGGAGCATCGTCAGCCAGGAGTGCCGCGATCGCTGCTGCCCTCCCCCGCGCCCAGCTCCCCCAGGGCAGCCGCGAGCCCGTCGGCCGCGGCGTCGAGCTCCCGGTTGGTCCATCGACCCGAAGCGGCCGCGATCGCCAGTCCGTCGGGGTCGGCGCTCGCCCTGGCCATCAGCCAGTCGGGCACGCGCGCGCTCATGCGACCCGGAACCGTGCCACGGCGGCCGCGTCGAGCAGCACGCCCAGACCCGGGCCCAGGGGCACGGCCATGCCGCCCCGCGATGACCTCGAGTGGTCGCGACAGCAGGTCTGACTCCAGCAGTCCGGCGGTAGCCAGCCCGTGGGCCCGGTCGTCACTGACGGTGGCCGCCAGCTGCAGTGCCGCCGCGATGCCCACGCCGGTCTCCAGGAGCGTGGAGACCGTCACCGCCACGCCGGCCGCCTCCGCGAGCTCGATGATGGCGTGCGCCTGGCGCAGGCCGCCCACCCGTGCCGGCTTGATGACGAGGACGTCGGCAGCACCACTGCGCAGCAGTGCCCTGGCCGTGCCGACGTCGCGGACCGACTCGTCGGCGGCGATGGGGATCGCCGAGCGGCGGCGCAGCCGGGCCAGCGCGGCCACCCCGGCGGAGAGCGCGATGGGCTGCTCCACGTACTCCAGCTCGAACGCCGTCAGCTGCTCCAGGACGTCCGCGGCCGACCGCACATCGAGCGTGCCATTGAGATCGAGGCGTAGCGCCACGCCCCTGCCCACGGCCTCTCGGATCGCGGCCACTCGACGGAGCAGCGCCGCCACCTCTTCGTTGCCACCCTTGAGCTTGAGACACCCGAAGCCCGCCTCGGCCAGCGCCCGCGCCTCGCCGGCAGCCACGTTCGGCGCAGACACACCGACCAGCGCGTTGAGCGCCACCTCGCGCCTCGGGTTCGGCGTCAGCCACGCGGCGATGGATCGGCCCTCGACGTGGGCGAGGAGATCCACGATGGCGGATTCGGTGGCCGCGCGTGCCATGCGTCCCACGAACGGGCGGCGATCGAGTCGGCGCAGCGCACCCTCCAGTGCCACCGGGTCGGCAAGGTGGACGCCCTCCAGGTCAGCCACCAGCGCGGACGTCGCCGGTTCCCCGAGGTCTCCCGGCTCGGGGGCGACGAACTCACCCAGGCCGCCCGCGCCGCTGTCCGTACGCAGGCTGACCAACCCGACCCAGCGCTCCTGCCAGTGCTGGGTGCCGCTGCTGACCGGCTCGCGGAGAGGATCCTCAACGTGTCGACGCGGGCCTCGATGATGCGCATCAGGTGAGGCCGGGCAGCGCCAGCCCGAAGCGCCAGCAGCAGTGAGAACGCCAGGGACAGTCGTGCCGTGCCCGCCAGGACCGCGTTGAGGCGCCGTGGATCACCCCCGGCCCGCACCTCAGCCAGGAGCGGGACCGCCAGCGGCGCCGAAAGCAGGGCCAGCAGCACGGCCGGCGTGACCCCGGCCAGCAGCATGACGAACGGCGCGACGTAGGCCACGACCAGCAGCAGCTCGAACTCGGCAACGGCTCCCCGTTCCCCCAGCCGGACCGCCAGCGTGCGCTTGCCGGCGCGTCGGTCCGCGTCGATGTCGCGCACGTTGTTGACCACGAGGATGGCCGTGATGAGCGCCCCGACCGGGATCGCGGCGGCCAGGGCCAGGGGCTCCAGGGTACCGGTCTGCAGATACGTCGTGCCGGCCACCGCCACCAGCCCGAAGAAGATGAACACGAAGACCTCACCCAGCCCGCGATAGCCGTACGGCCACGGGCCCGCCCGTGTAGGCCAGGGCGCAGACGATGGCCGACAGCCCCAGCACCAGGATGGGCCAGCCGCCGACGACGCACGAGATACAGGCCCACCAGGCCAGCCAGGCCGATGACGACGCCCATGCCCGTCACCAGCTCGCGCTCGCTGAGCCAGCCCAGCGCCGCCGCACGTGGCGGACCGAGGCGCTCTGCCGTGTCCGCCCCGGAGCGGAAATCGAAGAGGTCGTTGGCGAGGTTGGAGAGGATCTGGAGGAGCAGGGCGACGGCCAGCACAGCGACGGCCACGAGCGGCTCGAAGAGGTGCTCGCCGATGGCCACGCCGAGGCCCACCAGCACCGGGGCGATGGCGGCGGGCAGCGTCCGGGGCCGGCTGGCCAGCAGCCACGCTCGCGTCCGCGATGGCGGCACGGTGGCGGCCACACTCGACCCCCTGGCTGGCGAGGACATCAGGATCCGGAGTGCTCAGGGCCGCCGAGGGTACTTGCGGAAGTCGGGTGCCCGCTTCTCGAGGAACGCCTGGCTGCCTTCGTGCGCTTCCTCGGTCAGGTAGAAGAGCATCGTGGCGTCGCCAGCCAGCTCCTGGAGGCCGGCCAGCCCGTCGGTGTCCGCGTTGAACGACCGCTTCAGCATGCGGATGGCGGTGGGGCTCTTGGCCAGGATCTCCTCGGCCCAGGCCACGCCTTCCTGCTCCAGCCGCCCCAGCGGCACCACGGCGTTGACGAGGCCCATGTCAAGGGCCTGCTGGGCGGAGTACTGGCGGCACAGGTACCAGAACTCGCGGGCCCGCTTGTGGCCGATGATGCGCGCCAGCAGCGTCGCGCCGTAGCCACCATCGAAGCTCCCCACCCTGGGGCCGGTCTGGCCGAAGACGGCGTTCTCTGCGGCGATGGTGAGGTCGCACACGACGTGGAGCACGTGGCCACCGCCGATGGCGTAGCCGTTGACCAGGGCGATGACCACGATGGGCAGCGAGCGGATGAGCCGCTGCAGTTCGAGCACGTTGAGCCGGGCCGTGCCACCGCTGTCGATGTAGCCACCCTCGCCCTTGACGGTCATGTCGCCGCCGGAGCAGAAGGCCTTCTCACCGGCCCCGGTCAGGAGCGCCACGCCGATGGAGCTGTCATCGCGGACGTGCCGGAAGGCGTCGATGAGCTCGCTGACGGTCTCCGGCCGGAAAGCATTGCGGACGTGCTGCCGATCGATGGTGATCCTGGCGATCCCGCTGCCGGAGTGCTCGTAGCGGATGTCCTGGTAGTCGCGGACGCTGGTCCATTCGGTCGGCATGGTGGCTCCTCAGGGCGTGGGGATGGCAAGGCTGGTGGCCAGGAACTGGGCCAGCAGATCGCTGAAGATCTGGGGCTGCTCCAGGTGGGGCGCATGACCGGCGCGCTCGATCAGCTCGAAGCGGGCTTGCGCGATGGCCCCGGCCACGCTGCGGGAGCGGGCCTGACCGACCGGGTCGAGCACCCCGGCGATGATGAGGACCGGGCAGCCGATGTCGCCCAGTCGTGACCGCAGCGGGATCATGGCACCCTGGCCGGCACCACGCAGCGAGGCGGCCAGTCCGCGCGGGTCGTGCGCGAGGCGCTCGGCCCGAAGCCGTTGACGCGCCTCCACCGAGAGACCGGCCTGGCTCGCGAACAGCGGCTGTGACTCCCAGGCGTCGACGAAGGCCTCCAGCCCGGAGTCCTCCAGTCGGTCCGCGAGCCGTTCGTCGGCCGCCCGGCGCCGCGCTCGCTCCTCCGGGTCGAGGATGCCGGCCGCGGGGCTCTCCAGCACCAGGCTACGCACGACGGAAGGGTGGTCGATGACCAGCTGCAGGGCCAGCCGTGCCCCCATCGAGTAGCCGACCACGTCCGCAACGCCGGCGTCGAGGAGCTCCAGCAGCGCCACCAGGTCGTTCGCCTGGCGCTCGAGGGCGTAGCGGGCCGGATCGCCGGGAGCGGCGGAGCGGCCGTGTCCGAGCAGGTCCGGCGCGATCACTCGCCGCTGACCAGCCAGCGTCTCGACCACGGCCGTCCAGCTGGCGGCCGAGCCGGTGAAGCCATGGAGCAGCAGGACTGCCGGGCCCGCCCCGGTCACGGTCACCTCGAGCTCCTCGCCGGCCACATCGATCCTCGTCATCATCGGTGCTGCCCGTGCGCGCAGAGGAGCTGGAGGGCCTGCTCGATCTCGGCCTGCACCCGTCGATGGAGCTGGACGTTGCGAGCCCGCCCGGTGCGTACCTCCAGCACCTTCACGCCCGGCCGCGACAGCGAAGCACCGACCGACGTCGCCACGTGCTGCGGTGACACCAGCTCATGGTCGGCGCCGAGGGCACGCACCACTGGACCGAGGTCCAGACCGTGTGGCGTCCCGAAGAGCTCCTCGAAGTGGTCCGGCAGCCCGACCTCGGGCCGCTCGCTGGTCGCCTGGGGCAGGAAGGAGAAGATGCCGCCACCGTCGTTGTTGACGACCAGCAGCGTCATCGAGAGCTGCAGGCGGGCCGCGGCCACGAGCGCATTGAGGTCGTGGATGAAGGCGACATCGCCGATCACCGCGACGACGGGGCCGTCGCTGACCGCAGCAGCACCCAGCGCCGTGGAGACGAGCCCGTCGATGCCATTGGCGCCGCGATTGCCCAGGCAGCGAACGGCCGCCGGTCCGCTGCCCAGGAACGCGTCCATGTCCCTGACGGGCATGCTGTTGCCAGCCAGCAGGATGGCCCCATCGGGCAACGCCGTGCCCAGCTGCTCGAAGACCTGGCCCTCGAAGGGCTCGTCCAGCGACGCCAGCCAGGCGCCGGTCACCTCGGATGCCGCGGCATCGGCCATGCCCCAGCAACGCAGCCACGTCTGCTCCTGCGGCCCGTCCCTGACCGGCGCTGCCAGCTGTCCTGCCAGCGCCGTCGCGAACCCGACCGGCTCCGCCGCCACCATCGTGGCCGGCAGCAGGGTGGCCTCGGTCCAGCCGCCATCATCCACGACGACCTGTGGCACCCCGCCCTCCCGGAGCCACTCCAGCAGCGCCCTGGAGGTGGGCGTGCCGCCGAAGCGGAGGACCAGGTCCGGGCGGTGGCTGTCGCGCCATGCCGGAGCCCGGACGAGGGCGTCTGCCCGCGAGATGACGTGCGACCGATCGTGCCCGCCGTAGCGCAGCCCGGAGAGAGCGTCGGCGAGGATGGGGAAGCCGCTGGCCCGGGCCAACCTGGCCAGCGCTGCGGCGATGCCCGGTCGGTCGAGCGGACCACACACGATGACCCCCCGGCGGGCCGCAGCCACTCGCTGCGCCAGCGATGCCAGCTCGCCGGCGGGCAGCTGGCGCTCGCCGGTGAGCGCCAGGGTATGTGCCATCTCGCCGGAGGCAGTGCCGGCCTGCGGTCCGAGCGCACCGACCGGGACCAGCGGCTCGCGGAACGGCAGGTTCAGGTGGACCGGCCCGGCGGGCGCCGCGATCGCCGCGGCGACGGCGCGTCCGATGCTGCCGCGGACGTGCGCCTCGGTGACCTCGCCGGCATCGGGCACCGGCAGCTCCGCGTACCACTTCGCGAAGCGGCCGTAGAGATGGGTCTGGTCGATGGCCTGCGGGGCACCCCGGTCGCGCAGCTCCGCGGGTCGGTCCGCGGTGAGGGCGATGAGCGGCACGCGCCCGTAGTGGGCTTCCACGAGCGCCGGCGCGAGCTCGACCGCAGCGGTTCCCGAGGTGACCGCGATGACCACGGGCCGGCGGCTGGCCCTGGCCATGCCCAGCGCGAAGAAGGCCCCGGCACGCTCATCGAGCTGGACCCAGCAGCGCAGCTGCGGGGCAGCACGCAGGGCCAGCGCCAGGGGCGTGGAGCGCGAACCCGGGCAGATGACCACGTCGCGCACCCCGGTTCGCACCAGCTCCTCGGCGATGGCACGGAGCGGTGCCGCGGGGGTGACGTAGGCGTCGCCTCCGCTCACGGGTGCACCCGTCCCAGCGCCGAACCCAGCGCCAGCAGCTTGGTGGTGGACTCAGCCCACTCCCGGTCCGGGTCGGAGTCGGCGACGATGCCGCAGCCCGCCAGGAGCGTCGCGGCGGGGCCCTCGACCACGCCCGACCGCAGCGCCACCACGAACTCCCCATCGCCGCGGGAATCGACCCAGCCGACGGGGGCGGCATACCAGCCCCGCTCCTGGCGCTCCTCCTCGGCGATGAGTTCCAGCGCCAGGTCGCGGGGCGCGCCACCGACGGCCGGCGTGGGGTGCAGGCGCTCCACCAGCCGCAACACGCTGGCAGGCTCCCGCAGCCGGCCGGCCACGGGTGTCACGAGATGCTGCAGGTGGCGCAGCCGCTCGACCTCCGGCCGCGGTGCGATGTCCAGGCGCTCTGCCAGCGGCGCCAGGGTCTGGCGCAGCATCTCTACCACGACGCCGTGCTCCTCGCGCTCCTTGTCGCTCTCGAGCAGCTCCGCGGCCAGCCGCGCGTCGGTCGCGGCATCGCTGGCACGGCGGATGGAACCGGCCATGGCCACGCTGCGGAACGCACGGCCGCGCAGGCTGACCAGGCGCTCCGGGGTCGCCCCCAGGAAGGTGCGCGCGCCACGTGCCACCGCGAAGACGGTCGATTCGGGCGCCGAGACGCGGAGCCGCTGCAGGACCGCGGGGATATCGATGGGCGACGATGCAAGCAGGTCCACCTGGCGCGCCAGCACGGCCTTGTCCAGGCGCCCACGACCGACCGCACCCGCGAGCCGGGCCACCGAGTCGCGCCACTCCGCGGCCTCAGGGCGTGAAGCGACCAGACGCAGCGTGTCGCGGTCGCCCGGAGGCGGCGCCGCGGCGGCCGCTCGCGCCTCGACGTCGCTCCAGGCCGCGGCCATGCTCGCGGCGATCTCCCCCACGTCCGCGTCAGGACCAACGAGACGGGACGCGGTCAGCCAACTGCCGGCCGGCGTCACCCTGAGCAGGAGGCTGGGCAGGATGAAGCTGGCCGCCTCGAAGCCACGCCACGTCGATGACACGGTCGGTGCGTCGCTGAACCCGAAGCCGCCCAGCAGCACCGGGCCGCTGCCACGCGGCGATGCATCGTCGGCCAGGCTGGCCTCCGTCAGCAGCTCGGACCAGGCCTTCTCCACCTCAGCGAAGCGTGCCGCACCGGAGGCGCGCACCGACCAGGCGGCCCCGAGGCCCAGCAGCGCATACCGCTGACTCGGCTGGAGCCACAGGGTGGGCTCGTCTCCCAGCGCTCGTGCCGCCGCGAACACGGCCACGGGATCGCATGGCGCCACGGGCACGGTCACCGCCAGGAGCGTCGGTCGGCGACGCCCGGAAGCCGCGGCCCCAAGGAGTGGCGCCAGGGCGGCGCGCAGATCGGCGGCCAGCGAACCGGCGCTCCCGTGCGGTGCAGCGCTCGGCGCGACGATGGTCATGCCTGCTCCAGTGCGGCGATGCGCGCCTCAGGGATGCCGACACTGCGCAGGAGGACGGCGCGGAGCGTCCCGTAGGTGTCCTCCAGGCGCGCGTGCGGCTCGGACATCAACCAGCGCATCACGACCTCGTTGAGTGCTCCGAACCAGGCCATCCCCACGATCGCCGTGTCGATCGGCGCGATGATGCCTTCCGCGACCGCGGCATCGAGCTGCTCCGCGATGATGGCGCTGAAGCGCTCGTGTAGGCGCTGCAATTCCGCCTGGAACTCGTCACCGGCCCCCACCGCATCGATGAGGAAGAGGCGCGCCATGGTGCGATGCCCGGCGAACACGGAGAGCACCGTGCGCAACGCCACGTCGGCACGGTCGATGGGGTCGGCGACGCCCGACCATGGCCCGCTCCACCTTGCCCACCAGCCGGTCGGCGGTGGTCCGCAGCAACTCCAGGAAGAGCGATTCCTTGGTCGGGAAGTGGAAATAGACGCCGCCCTTGCTGGTCTCCGCCTGGCGACCGACCTCGTCCACGCCGGCCTGGCGATAGCCACGCCGGCTGAAGACCGTGAAGGCCGCATCGAGGATGCGCTCCCGCCGTCTCGCGCTGCGTTCCTGCTTCACCCGTCCACCCGTCTCATCCGACTTCCGACCCGTTGGTCGGTATTACTTGCTACCGAAGAGTAGCATGCCCGGCACAGGGTCGCCCACGAGCCCCCAGGGCCCCGGGCAGCCGTGCCCCGTTGCACATTCCCTATCGAGATAGTGGACAATACACGCGACATGAGAGTCTCCGCCAAGGCCGACTACGCTGCCCGGGCCGCCGCTGAACTGGCCACCGCTGCGGATGGCCCCATCACGGCAGACCGGATCGCCGAGGCCCAGGACATCCCTGCCAAGTTCCTCGAGACCATCCTGCTGGAGCTCAAGCACGCCGGCATCGTGCGCAGCCAGCGTGGGCCGGACGGTGGCTACACCCTGGCTCGTCCGCCCGAGGACATCAGTCTCGCCGACGTCATCCGGGCCGTCGATGGACCGCTGGCCAACGTCCGCGGTGACCGCCCCGAGAACATGGAGTACCGCGGAGCTGCGGCACCGCTGACCGATGTCTGGATCGCCGTCAGGGCGGCGCTACGGGAGATCCTGGAGACCACATCCCTGGCCAGCCTGCGCGATGGCAGCCTGCCCGAGCGCGTGCGCGAGCTTGCCGACGATCCCGAAGCCTGGGTATCCCTGGGCCGGATCCGCGGCGCCGCCGGAGCGTCGGCGTCGCCGGCGGCTGCCCCTGGAACGACGGCCGGCGCCGGCCGGGGCACCCGCACACGCGCTCAGCCGAAGGTCAGCAGCGCCAGGTCGTAGATCTCGACATCGGGAACGCCCGCCAGCGAAACGCGCACGGCTTCGATGGTGCGGGGCCGCTTGTCCAGCGCCACCAGCCCCAGGTAGGTGCCCGCACCCGGCATCTCGAAGGTCGCTGCCGGCTGCCACGCGCCCCCCTCGAGCGCCGCCAGCTCGACCGCCACCGCGGCTCCATCCGCAACGCCCTGGACGCGCAGGCTGAAGAGCAGTGCGTGGCAGCGGAGCCTGGGACCACCGGCGGGGATGACCATGGCGCCGGCGCCGCGTTCGAAATGGGCCGCCGGCGCCGCACCATCCCCGAGCAGCACACCACGCTCCAGGCGCAGCGGAGGCGCGCCCTCGGCCATCGACCAGGTGACCTCCGCCTGCAGCCAGGCGATCTGCTGGGCCACGTGCGCCGAGGCCAGGAAGTCGCCGGCCGCCGGCACGTAGCCGAAGTCCTCACCGCAAGCCATGGCGCCACGGACGCCCGGCATGGGCAGCGAGCGCGCCGTGCGCTTCTTGCGCGCCTCGGACACTCCCGCTGCCGCGTTGCTCACGACGGCCGTGGCCTCCTGGCCGAACATGTCGCTGCTGGGGAACCCGGCCAGGCGCAGCCGGCTGCCGTAGCGCGAGGGACTGGGCGAGAGCGTGCGCATCTCCTCCATGAGTGCCCGCGTGCGGGGCTGCCAGCGATCGATCACGTGGTCCACCTGGGCCGGGATATCGAAGGGCACGTCGGGCAGCTGGAAGGCATGGGTGGACGTGGTGGCCCGGGTGCGCTTGGCCTGGAACTCCTCCCACGACTTGGTGAAGTAGTGGTTCATCTGCAGGTTGGCGTAGCTGGGGTCCTCGATGACCGTGGCCTCCTCGGAGGTGGGCTGGCCGGCCGTGTTGACGGTTCGCCCGCGGAGGGTGGTGGCATTGTGGATACCCACCCGGACCACGCCGCGGGGACGGATGATGGGCTTGGCGAGGATCGCTGACGTGCCCACGCGCGGCACGTCCCGGCTGAACTCGCGGTAGGACTCCGTGACCAGGCCGCCGGGCGGGCTGCGGTGCCCCCCGTAGCAGAACTCCTTGCGCGAGACCAGCACCTGCTCGGCATCCGGGAAGCGGCCCAGCACGCTGGCGATGGATTCGTCGTGCTCGGGCACGAGGAACTCGTCGATGTCGACATAGGCGATCCATTCGGTGGTGGCACCGAAGAAACGCACCACGTGGTTGTTGGCGTCCCGCTGCAAGCCACGCAGCGGGAAGTAGACCGTGGTCACGATGCCGTGATCGGCGTAGGGACGAAGCACGTCGTGGAGGTCGTCCGTGCTGCCATTGTCGTAGAGGAAGAAGTGGTCGACGCCGATGGCCAGGTGGTGGCACAGCCACTCCTCCATGTTGGGAGCCTCGTTCTTGAGGATGGCCATGACCGCGACGTCGAACCGGCCGCGCTCGATGAGCGGCTTGCGCGCGCCACCACCACGAGCGGCGTGGCCCTTGCCGGCGGCAGCCGGCGCGGATCGTCGCACCACACGCCCCAAGCGTCGACCCAGGCTCATGCTCGCCGCTCAGCCATTCGAGACCGCGAACAGGTCGTACAGGTCGACGTGCCCGGCCTCGCTGGCGACGTGGAGCCGCAGCCCGGTGACGTGCTGCGGCACCGGCTCGACCTCGACGATGCCGGCCAGGCACGGCGAGGCCGGCAGGTCCAGGACGACAGGCTCGCTGGAGCTGCCATCGACACGATCGACCACGAGCTCCAGGCGCATCGGTTCGGCGCAGCCGATGACGAAGCCGGCTGACCAGCAGCGCAGGGTCTCACCGGCGGGCAACTCCAGGCGCAGGTCTCCCGACCGGGCCGCCAACTCCAGCCGCGCAGGCTGCCCGTCCAGGACCGGGAGGTCCATGCCTCCGCGCGACAGGTCGGCCTCCAACCGGCCGCGCATGTGCTCGATGAGCACCTCCGCATGGACCGAGCCGGAGAAGCCGTTGCGCACGGGCTGATAGCCGGTGGCCGAGAGGTCCGCCACCAGCCCCACGCCGCGATGGAGGTTGCGCAGGCGCACGGCCGCGAACCGCGCCGGCTCGGTGAGGCCCGCGGCCAGGTTGGCGATGGCGAACTCGGCGAAGCGACCCAGGTCATTGGGCCGCGGGAACCATGACAGCTGCAACTGGCTGCCGTAGGTGTACGGCCGCGGTTCCAGGCTGCGCAGCCGCTCGATGGTCGCGCGCGTGCGCGCGGCGAAACGGTGCGCCGCAGTGTTCGTCTCGATGGTAGGCACGTCGAAGGGTACGGCCGGTCGGTCGATGCGGCCGGTAGCGCTGCCACGGACGCGCTTGGCCTCGAACTCCTCGAGGGAACGCGTGTAGTAGTGGTTCAGCTGGGCCACACCGCGCACGGCCTCCTCGGCCGTCTCGGTCGGCACGCCGGCGAGCGGCACGTCCGCCGGGAAGGCCAGGTGGATATCGACCGCGGAGATGGCCCCTGGGCGAACGATGGACTTGACACGCGGGGGCAGGTCCGGGTCCAGGTCGAGCACGTTGGCGACCTGGGTGTAGGCGTCGATGGTCAGCCCATCCGGCGGCGTGCGATGGCCGGAGAAGCCGAACTCGAGGCGCGGCACGCGGACCACGGCAGCGCCGGGGAAGCGTGCCAGGCAGGAGGGGATGTCGTCGTCGAGCAGGGGCACCAGGAACTCGTCGACGTCGTAGTAGGCGAGCCACTCGGCGGCGGCGCCGAAAACGCGCAGGGCGTGGTTGTAGGCTGCCAGCTGGCCGCCACCAAGGGGCCAGTCGATGCGAGTCACCAGGCCGTGGTTCTGGTATCGCTCCAGGAGCTCGCCGCTGGCATCGGTGCTGCCGTTGTCATAGATGAGGAAGTGGTCGATGCCGAGCGCGACGTGATAGCCGAGCCACTCCTCGAGGTAGGCGGCCTCGTCCTTGACGATGCAGACCAGCACCACCCCGAAGCCGGGGCTGCCCAGGAGCGGGCCGCGGCCGATGACGTTGGGCGGCTTGGCGCGCTTCATCCTGCCGCTGCTGCCGCCCGTCCGCGAGGGCGGCCGGGCCGGCGGAGGCGTCTCGCGGCTGCCGCCGACCAGGCGTGAGAGACGACGACGCAGGGTCATCGCCGCCGCTCAGCCATCAGCGCTCGTCTCAGCCATAGGACACCACGAAGAGATCGTGCACCAGGGGCCCTCCCGGTGCCGACTCTACTCCCAACGTCGCAGCCGAGGCCAGGGACGGCAGGGCCTCGAACTCCACGACCCCAGCGTACGTCCCCGCGGTCGACAGCTGCACCTCCAGCGGCGCACTGCGGTCGCCATCCCCGTGCCTTAGGCGGAGCTCCAGGCGCGCCGGTCCGGGGGCCACCATCACGAAGCCGAGGGCATAGCAGCGGCGGCGCCCGCCGGCGTCGATGTCGAAGGTGACCTCGGCGCGGCCGTTCGCTCCGGACAACTGCCAGCCTGCCTCGACCTCCGTCGCCGTGCCTGCCCGCAAGGTGCCTGCCACGTCATCCGGGGCCGCCGCCCAACTGGCCACGAGGCGTCCCCGGGCTCGCTCCAGCAGCGGCCCCATGTGCATCGACCCGGACAGGTCTCCACGGCGCGGCCGATGGGCCGTGCCGGAGATCTCGGCCACGAAGCCCGTGCCGGGCAGCAGGTTCTCGAGTCGCAGTCGAGGCTCCCTCCTCAGCTGCGGCTCTGCCATGACCGTATTGGCGATGGCGAACTCGGCGAACAGGCCCAGGTCGTTGAAGCGCGGGAACTGCGCCAGTGCCAGCTGGCTCCCGTAGTGGTAGGGGCTTGGCTCCAGGCTGCGCAGCAGCGCCATGGTCGCCCGGGTGCGCTCGGCGAAGCGCACGGCGCTGCGATCGGTGCGCAGGGCCGGCAGTTCGAAGGGGATGGCCGGGCGCGCGATCCGACCCGTGGCACTGCCGCGGAAGCGCTTGGCTTCGAACTCCTCGAACGAGCGCGTGTAGTAGTGGTTGACCTGCACGAAGTCGTGACAGCCCACGCCGATGGTCTTGCCCGGCAGGGGCCACCCAGCGTCAGAGGTCGGGGTATCGGGCACGGTGGCGGTGTGGATGCCCATCGCGGAGACAGCCCGCGGCTGCAGCACCGTCTTGACGCGCGGCGGCTTGGCGGGGTCACGGCCGAAGACGTCGGCGACCTCCGTGTAGGCCTCGATGGTCAGCCCATCGGGCGGCGTGCGATGGCCGGAGAAGCCGAAGTCGACCCGCGGCATACGGATGTCGGCAGCGTCGGGCCAGCGCGCCAGCAGCGTGAGGATGTCGTCGTCCACGAGGGGGACCACGAACTCATCGACATCGATGAAGGCCAGCCACGCCACCGAGGGACCGTAGAAGCGCAGGGCATGCGAGTAGGCGTCGATCTGGCCACCGGGCAGCGGCCAGTGGACGAGCGTGACCAGGCCATGGTTCACCCACGCCTCGATGACCTCGTGCAGCTCATCGTCACTGCCGTTGTCGTAGATGAAGAAGTGCTGCACCCCGAGGGCATGGTGATACGCCAGCCACTCAGGCAGATAGGACGCCTCGTTGCGGATGATGACGACGATGCCGAGCTGCAGGCCCGGCGCCGAGAGCAGCGGTCCCTGGCCGATGACGTTGGGCGGCGTACCGCGCTGCCGCTTGCGGCTGACACCGGGTCGCTGCACCTGCGGCTGTTGCCGCAGGCGACTCACGGCCCGGCGCGAACGACCCAGCATGGAGCGCGGCCCAGCTCGCCCGGCAGGACAGCCTGGGGCCCCTAGACCTCCTTGAACTCGCCTTCGACGGCCTCTTCCTCGTCGGCACGGCCGGTCTCGCTGCCCGCAGCCCCTGTGCCATCGCCTTCCGGCCCGCTGGGCCCGGCAGCCTGGTAGGCCTTGGTGGCCACCTCCTGGAGCTTGCTGGTCAGTTCCGTGGTGGCACTCTTGACCGCCTCGTCAGCGTCTCCCTTGAGGGCCTCGCGGACAGCGCTGATGCGAGACTCCAGGGCACTCTTGTCGTCGGCGCTGATCTTGTCGCCCAGCTCGTCGAGCGTGCGCTCGGCCTGGAAGGCCAGGGCGTCGGCCTGGTTGCGTGCCTCCACCGCTTCGCGTCGCTCGCGGTCCTCGGCGGCGTGCTCCTGGGCCTCCTTGACCATGCGGTCGACGTCCTCGTTGGAGAGCATCGAGGAGGCCGTGATGCGGACCGATTGCTCGCGGCCGGTGGCCTTGTCCTTGGCCTTGACGTCGAGGATGCCGTTGGCGTCGATGTCGAAGGTGACCTCGATCTGGGGCACGCCGCGTGGCGCCGGCGGGATGCCACCGAGGATGAACGTGCCCAGGGTCTTGTTGTCCCCGGCCATCTCACGCTCGCCCTGGAGGACGTGGATCTCCACCTGCGGCTGGTTGTCGCTGGCGGTGGAGAAGACCTGGCTCTTGGAGGTGGGGATGGTGGTGTTGCGGTCGATGAGGCGCGTCATGACGCCGCCGAGCGTCTCGATGCCCAGCGACAGCGGGGTCACATCGAGCAGCAGCACGTCCTTGACGTCTCCGGCCAGCACGCCGGCCTGGATGGCGGCACCCACGGCCACGACCTCGTCCGGGTTGACGCCCTTGTGCGGCTCCTTGCCGTCGAACATCTTCTTGACTCGCTCGACGACGGCCGGCATGCGCGTCTGGCCGCCGACGAGGATGACCTCGTCGATGTCGGCAGCCTTGAGGCCGGAGTCCTTGATGGCCGCCTCCACCGGCTTGGCCGTGGAGTCCACCAGGTCGGCGACCAGCGACTCCAGCTTGGCCCGGGTCAGCGTCATCACCAGGTGCTTGGGGTTGCGGTCGGCGTCGACGGTGATGTAGGGCAGGTTGATCTCGGTCGAGCTCGTGGTCGAGAGCTCGATCTTGGCGCGCTCGGCCGCTTCCTTGAGCCGCTGCAGGGCCTGCTGGTCCTTGGCCAGGTCGATACCCTGGTCCTTCTTGAACTCCTCGAGCAGCCACTCGATGACGCGCTGGTCGAAGTCGTCGCCGCCGAGGTGCGTGTCGCCGTTGGTGGCCTTGACCTCGAAGACGCCGTCACCCAGCTCGAGGATGGAGATGTCGAAGGTGCCGCCACCGAGGTCGTAGACGGCGATCTGCTCGTCCTTCTTCTTCTCCAGGCCGTACGCCAGCGAGGACGCCGTGGGTTCGTTGATGATGCGCTTGACGTCCAGCCCGGCGATGCGACCGGCATCCTTGGTGGCCTGGCGCTGCGTGTCGTCGAAGTAGGCGGGCACGGTGATGACCGCTTCGGTGACGGTCTCGCCGAGGTAGGCCTCCGCGTCCGCCTTCAGCTTCTGCAGGATCATGGCGCTGATCTCCGGCGGCGTGTAGGACTTGCCGTCGGCGAGCGTGACCACGATGCCGTCGCTGTTCTTGTCCTTCTCGACCTTGTAGGGCACCAGCTTGAGCGAACGCTGCACCTCCGGGTCATCCCAGCGGCGACCCATGAAGCGCTTGATGGAGTAGATGGTGTTGGCCGGGTTGGTGATGGCCTGGCGCTTGGCGATCTGGCCCACGAGCCGCTCGCCCTGCTTGCTGAAGGCCACCACGGAGGGCACGGTGCGGCCGCCCTCCGCGCTGGGGATGACGGTCGGCTCACCGCCCTCCATGACCGCGACCACCGAGTTGGTGGTGCCGAGGTCGATGCCGATGATGCGTCCCATGTCGTCTCGCTCCTTGTCCGTGCCTGGTGATGGTCAGTCGTCGTCGCTGAGGGGTGTGTCGTCATTGCGGGCGACCGCCACGAGGGCCGGTCGCAGCACACGATCGCGGATGGTGTAGCCGCGCTGCAGCACGCGCAGGACCGTGCCGTCGGGCACGTCCGCGCTGTCCTCGTAGGAGATGGCCTGTTGCGTGTAGGGATCGAAGGGCTCACCCTCATTGCCCATGGGCCTGACGCCCTCGGCCTCGAGCAGGGCGCGCAGCTTGCGGTCGATGGCACCGATGCCCTCGACCCAGGGCGTGTCCCTGACGTCGTCGGGGACGTGCTCGACGGCCAGGTCGAAGTCGTCGGCCAGCTCCAGGACCCGTCCCAGCAGGCGGTCGCTCGCGGATTCGGCGCGCTCACTGCGCTCCTCCTCGACGCGGCGCTTCAGATTGCTGAAATCGGCCCGGGCGCGCTGCCAGCCGGACTCGGCTTCCTCGGCACGCCGGCCCAGTTCGGCCAGCTGCGCCTCCAGCTCCTCGATGCGCGCGGCCAGCGCGGCCCCCTTGGTGTCGAGGGCGGCGATGCGCTCCTGGGCCCGTGTGCCACCCGGGGTGGCCGGGCCCTGCTGGCCGGATGCCTTGTCGTGCCCGTTGTGCGGGGCAGCCTTGGTTCGATCGTTCATGCGTACAGGTGATCCACCAGTTCGTTCATCAGGCCGCGCACGTAGCGGACCGTGGAGATGGCGTGCGGGTAGGCCATGCGGGTGGGACCGATGACGCCGACCACGCCGATGGCGCGATCGCTGCGGCCGTAGGGCGCCACGACCAGCGACACGTCGTACATCTCCTGGTGCACGTTCTCGCTGCCGATGAAGACGCTGACGTCCTCCGATGTCGAGAGGCGCTCGACGAGACCGCCCAGGTAGACGCGGTCCTGGAGCACGGCGAAGACGCGACGAAGCCGCTCCGAGCGCTCGAACTCCGGCTCCGCCATGACGTTGAGCAGGCCCTCGCTGAAGACCTCTTCGACGGCAGCCGCATCGAACTCGTGCATCGAGCGGGAGATGCGCTCGACCGCCTGGCCCAGAAGCGGCTCGACACTCCCGGCCTGTTGCTGCAGGGACGCAAGGACGGCGTCGACCTCGCGCGTGGTCCTGCCCACGAGCAGGTGGTCGACGCGGCGGGCGATGCCATCCAGCTCGGCCTGGCTGCAGCTGCGATCGAGATTGAGGAGCACCTGCTTGACCGGACCATCAGCCATGACCAGGACGAGGCTGGCCGAACGGTCGGCCGTGCCCACGATATCCACGCGACGGACCCGGCAGCTGCGCGGCTTGGCCGGCGTGGCGATGGCCGCCGCATGGGTGGCGGAGGCGAGCGTGGAGGCCGCCAGCCGGAACCACTGCTCGCTGGCGAACTCGACCTGGCCGAACTGGTGCCGGATCATCAGCTGCTCGACGGGCGCGAGGGCGACCGAGTCGGCGATGGATTCCACGTAGAGGCGGTAGCCACGGTCCGTGGGCACGCGCCCGGCGCTGGTGTGCGGGTGGTCCAGCAGCTCGGCCTCCTCCAGCTCGGCCATGACGTTGCGCACGGTGGCAGGACTGATGGAGAGCGCGTACTTCTCCACCAGCGCCACGCTGCCCACGGGCTGGGCCGTGGCCACGTATTCCTCGATGATGGCCCGCAGGATGGCCGCCGAACGGGCCTCCAGCGGACCGGGGCGGACCTTGCGCCGGGCCATTGGTCCTCGAATGCGATCTGCTCTCGTCCTATGCCATGGTTAGCACTCTCCACGTGTGAGTGCTAACCGCAGTCGCATGGTAGCAGTCCGTCGCCCGGAGTGTCAACGAAGCGGGCAGGCTGCCCGCCGCGCTACCAGCTGGCGGCTTCGCCTCCGACGCGCGCCGCGGCTCGCGCCTCGTCCTCGCCGCTCTCGAGATAGGCGTGGAAGGGGTCCTCCGGCAGCCCGCGCGCCTGGCGCAGCTCCCCCAGCGGGCCGCGGACATCGCTGAAGAAGGCGCTCCAGAGGAGATTGTTGGCCTCCAGCACGTCACCCCGCCGCTGGGCCGCCACGAGCGCCTCACGATCGACCAGCAGGGCCTTGGCGAAGAGCTCCTGCAGCGTCATCACCGAGCGGATGATGGCCGGCACCTTGGGCTCGATGTTGTGGCACTGGTCCAGCATGTAGGCCGTTTCGCGCGCAGTCCTCTGCGCCACCGGGTCGCTGTCGTCGCGCATGGCGTTGATGAGCTCATGGGTGATGCGGAACATCTGGTACGGGTCGATGGAGCCGACCATGAGGTCGTCATCGCCGTACTTCTTGTCGTTGAGGTCGAAGGAGCCCAGCTTGCCCTCGGCCAGCAGGATGGCCACGATCTGCTCGATATTCACGCCGAGGCTGTGATGGCCGGTGTCGACGCAGACGACAGCCCGCTCGCCGACGTGGTTGCAGACCGCCAGCGCCTGGCCCCAGTCCTGGACGTCGGTGGAGTAGATCGACGGCTCGAAGATCTTGTACTCCAGGTACATGCGTGCCTGGGGAGGCAGATGCTCATAGGCCGCCTGCAGCCCCTCGACGAGACGGTTGCGACGCCAGCGCAGATCGTCCTGCCCGGGGTAGTTGGTGCCGTCGCCGAGCCACACCTTGACCGCGGGGGCGTTCGTCTCACGGGCGATCCGGCAGCACTCGATGATGGCCTCGAGGGCCTTGGCACGTACCTCTGCCGAGGGGTGGCAGATGGAGCCGAGCATGTAGTCGGGGTCCTGGAACGTATTGACGTTGATGGCACCGATGCCGAGACCCTTCGATCGCAGGTACTCCAGGAGGACGCCGTAGTCGTCGACCTTGTCCCAGGGGATGTGCAGCGCCACCGTCCTGGCGATGCCGGTGTAGCGGTGGACGGTCCCGGCATCGTCGATCTTCTCCTCGACGGTGCGTGGCGTGCCCGGCTGCTTCCACACCTTGAAGCGGGTGCCGGTGTTGACGAAGCCCCAGGACGGGATCTCGATCGCGAGCTCGTCAACGGCCCACAACAGCTTCTCCTGCATGGCGCTGGCGCTGGCATCGATGGTGGCACTCATCCCGGCATCTCCTCGGCTGTTGCGCACGGCCGTCCACCGGCCGCAGGCGCCCATCGTAGACCCGGGCGCCGGCGCATCGCAGGTCCATCCGGCAGGCGCGGTCGCCCTGGTCGCCGTCGCGCCGCTACGGAGCCGTCTCGAAGTTCTCCCACAGGAAGCGCCGCGGCACCTGACCACTATCGTGGATGCGGCGCGCCAGGTCCCGGCCGACGTAGCGCCAGTGCCACGGCTCGTAGCCATAGCAGGAGACGCGCCGCTGGCCCTTGGGGTAGGACATCACGAAGCCGTACTTCCAGCCGTTCCGGGCCAGCCACTTGCCGGCGGGGGATTCGCCGAAACTGCTGGAGAGCGGCGCACCGGGCGCGGTGGTGAAGTCCACGGTGGTGCCCAGCTGGTGCTCGGAATGCCCGGGGCGTGCCGAGAACCTGATGGCCGTCGTGTAGCCCCGGGTGCGCACGTAGGTGTCGAAGAGCGACCTCTGGTGCTGGTACGACCGATAGGCCGAGCGGACCGCCAGCGGCTTGCCGGCCTTGCGGGCGGCGGCCGCCAGGGCCGCCAGGTCGGGGATGATCTTGTTACGGACGAGCCCGCTGCCCTTGATGCCGGCACGTGAGACGGACACCAGGTCCCAGGGCTTGTAGGATCGCGGCAGCCTCAGGTTGGTGTCCAGCAGCGTCTTCTGCCACTCCCTCACCTTGGTGTAGCGGGTCATCTCGTCCTGGTACCTGCAGGCAGGCAACCTGGGAACGGCAGGGGTCGCCGGCAGCAGGGTGGCGACGGCGGTGGCAAGGTCCGGCGGCGCGATGGGCGCGACAGGCGACAGCTCGGCATCGGCTGCGCTCGCGGTGACGCCCGGCAGGCTCGCCAGCAGGCACAGCGAGAGCGCCACTCGAGCGGCGCGGCCGCGGCAGAACGGGGGCATGGCTGCGCATGCTACGCGCAGACCCCTCCGGCTGCAGGTGAGCGACCCGCACGCTGCCCGTCCGGGCCGGGCAGCAGGCGGGCGAAGACCTCGTTGGCCAGCAGTCTGCCGCGCTGGGTCAGCCTCGTCCGGGCCGCCACCTCCTCGACCAGGCCATGCTCGCGTGCCCAGTCCAGCGCAGCTGCGACCTCGGGGTCGTCCACCATCGCAGCCTCGATGCCCGCGCTCAGGCGCAGCCCGAGGATGACCGTCTCGGCGCGCGCAGTGGCTGCATCCATCTCCTCGCGAGCCACCCGGCGGCAGCCGTCGCGAAGCCAGCGCCGCCAGGTAGGCCTCGAGGCGCGCTGCGTTCCAGCTGCGCACCAGCGCCCCGTCGAAGGCGTGGGCTCCCGGGCCGATGGCCAGGTAAGGACGGCGGCGCCAGTAGAGCAGGTTGTGGCGGCTCTCGTGCCCTGGACGGGCCAGGTTGGCGATCTCGTAGCGCTGCAGACCGGCCCGTTCGACCAGCTCATCGGTCAGCAGCTCCATCGCCGCGGCACGATCCTCCGACTGCCCGCGCCGGGCGCGTTCGCGCCAGGCCCGCGCACCGCTGACTGAGCGGCAGGTGGTCACCGAGGTCGCCGGTCAGGCCTTCGGCCCCGGGGTCGTCCAGGCTCAGGGCATAGACCGAAAGATGGTCGGGGTCCAGGTCGAGGGCTCGCGTGAGGGTGCGGCGCCACGAGGACAGCGACTGGCCCGGGATGTCGGTCAGCAGGTCCAGGCTCACCGAACCGAATCCCGCCCGGCGTGCACTCCGGAGCGCGGCACGCACATCGGCAGGGGCATGGCGCCGCCCCAGGCGCCGCAGCTCGGTGGTCACCAGCGACTGGGCGCCGATGGAGAGTCGGTTCACCCCTGCTGCCCGAAAGCCAGCCAGGTCACCGCTGTCCGCGAGGCCCCGGGTTGGCCTCCAGCGTCACCTCCGCGTCGGAGGCGATGCCAAGCCGATGATCGATACGGGTCAGCAGTCGGCTCGACCTGCGCCGGAGCCATCAGCGAAGGCGTCCCACCGCCCAGGTAGACGCTGCGGAGTGGCGCTGTCGCTCCACCTGCCCGACCCGTCCAGGCCATGTCGGCTCGCAGCTCGAGCTCCACGAGCAGCGCCTCGAGGAGCTCGGCGACACGGTTGCGCGGACCACGCGCCGCGGACCCGGCCACGACCACGAAGTCGCAGTAGGGGCAGAGCGAGAGACAGAATGGGAAGTGGACGTAGAACCCCGTGGGCGGCGCCCCAGCCAGCGGTCGTGATGGCCTCGCGGCGTTGGGTTCAGGCAGGCCGGACCGGACCGATGCCACCAGCCCGTCGTCGCGGTCGCCGCGGCCCGGATAGCCACGTGGCGGGATGAGCCACGCGCGTGAGTCACCGGTCGCGCCGTCGATGCCGCCGCCGCTCCCGGGGACCAGCAGCGTGCCGGATCCCACGATGACCGGGTAGCCCATGGTCATGAACAGCGCGAAACGGGTGACGGCATGGCCCATGAAGGCGGCCGCGATGCCAGCCGTCATCAGCACCAGCACGCCACCCACCAGGCCGACGACCAGCGCGGCCAGCATGGCCAGCGACGCCGCGGCCAGCCGGTGCTGGCACGGATGGCGCCGACATAGATGAGGGCCGCACCGCCGACGGCCATCCAGTCGGGCAGGCCCAGCGACAGCAGCAGGCCCAGCACCACACCACGGAAGAGGAACTCGTCGAAGAAGGCCGTGCCCACGGCGTTGACGACGCCGCCCGGGTAGCGCGACGGGCGCGGGAAGCTGACCCGGCCGTGGGTGATGATGGCCAGCCCGAACGCGGCGGCGATGCCAGCGGCGCCATAGACCAGGCCCAGCAGCAGCGCCTCTCCCCGATCGGGCGCGAACACCAGGTTGAGGTCCGACGCCGGCGACGGATGCAGGGCGAAGATGGTGAGACCGAGCGCGAGACCGGCCGCGTACCACGTCAGGCGCGACAGCCAGGCTCGCCAGTCGCCGTCCTCGGTGTCCCACTCGGCCGCGCCGAAGCGACGCGCGTCGAGGCGCAGCAGGAGCATCAGGCCGGCGAAGCCGACGAACAGGAAGTACTGGATGAACTCCGGCATCGGCTAGTTGCTCTCGCTGCCGCGCAGCACCGCCAGGAAGGCCTCCTGGGGAATCTCCACGCTGCCGACCCGCTTCATCCGCGCCTTGCCCTCCTTCTGCTTCTCGAGCAGCTTGCGCTTGCGCGTCACGTCTCCACCGTAGCACTTGGCCAGGACGTTCTTGCGCATCGCCGCGATGGTCTCGCGGGCGATGACGTTGGAGCCGATGGCCGCCTGGACGGGCACCTCGAACATCTGGCGCGGGATGAGCGCGCGCAGCTTGGACACCAGCTCGCGGCCCGCGGCCTGCGCCTTGTCCGTGGACGATGATGCTGAGGGCGTCGACCGGCTCGCCGTTGACGAGCACGTCGAGCTTGACGAGGCGGCCCTCGCGGTAGCCGATCTCCTCGTAGTCCATCGAGGCATAGCCCTGGGTGCGGCTCTTGAGCTGGTCGTAGAAGTCGACGATGACCTCGGCCAGCGGCAGCTCGAAGTTCATGAGCACGCGCGTGGGGTCCAGGTACTCCATGTCGATGAAGCTGCCCCGGCGGGTCGTGCCGAGGTCCAGGAGCGTGCCGATGTAGCTCGATGGCGTGACGATCCCGACCTTCACCCACGGCTCGGCGATGGCCTCGATGTCCGACGGACCGGGCAGCAGGGCCGGGTTCTCGACGCGCACCTCGCCGCGGCCGTGGGTGAGCGTCACGAGGTACTCGACGATGGGGCCGAGGCGATGATGTCGAGGTCGAACTCGCGCTCCAGGCGCTCCTGGATGATCTCCATGTGCAGCAGGCCGAGGAAGCCGCAGCGGAAGCCGAAGCCGAGCGCCACCGATGACTCGGGCTCGAAGCTGATGGAGGCGTCGTTGAGGTGCAGCTTCTCGAGCGCGTCGCGCAGCTCGGGATAGTCGGGCCCGTTGACCGGGTAGATGCCGGCGAAGACGAGCGCCTTGGCCGGCTTGTAGCCGGGCAGCGCCTGCGGAGCGGGTCGCTCGGCATGAGGTCAGCGTGTCGCCGACCTGGCAGTCGCGCACCGACTTGAGGCCGGTGGCCACGTAGCCGACCTCGCCGGCGGCCAGAGCACGTCACCGGCACCAGCTGCGGGCGGAAGACGCCCAGCTCCAGGATCTCGCTCTCCGCGCCGGAGGCCACGAGGCGGATGCCTTCGCCCGCCGTGAGCGTGCCCTGGGCGAGGCGGACGTAGGCCACCACGCCCTTGTAGGCGTCGTAGTGGGAGTCGAAGATGAGGCCCTGCAGCGGCGCGGTCGGGTCGCCCTTGGGCGGCGGGACGCGCTCCACGATGGCCTCGAGCACCTCCTCCACGTTGGTGCCGTCCTTGGCCGAGACCATGATGACCTCCTCGCGCGGGATGGCCAGCACGTTCTCGAGCTCCTCGATGACGAGCTCCGGCTGCGCCGAGGGCAGGTCGATCTTGTTGAGCACCGGGATGATGACGAGGTCCTGGGCCAGGGCCAGGTAGACGTTGGCCAGCGTCTGGGCCTCGATGCCCTGGGCGGCGTCGACGACGAGGATGGCGCCCTCGCAGGCCTGCAGGCTGCGGCTGACCTCGTAGGAGAAGTCGACGTGGCCGGGCGTGTCGATGAGGTTGAGCCCGTAGCGCAGGCCATCGCGCGCGGTGTGCTCAGGCGCACGGCGCGTGCCTTGATGGTGATGCCCTTCTCGCGCTCCAGGTCCATGCTGTCGAGCACCTGGCTGATCATCTGGCGGGCGTCGAGCGTGTGCGTGAGCTCGAGGAATCGGTCGGCCAGCGTCGACTTGCCGTGGTCGATGTGCGCGATGATGGAGAAGTTGCGCAGGCGCGCCTGAGGGATCGCTTCCATGGGACGACGCGATTCTAGCAAGGGCGCTGCGGCGCGAGCCGACCGTCCCGAGCTGGCGCATGGCATGGCGCGCTGGCACGGGCCGCCGGCGTGCGCTACCATTCGGGGTCGCGCGGAACGACGTCGCAGCGTGAGTCATCACCTGGCCGCACATGCGACACCGCGCCGTCCCACCACCCAGACCTGATCGAGGACAGAGCACCTTGGCCCATTCTTCGCGGACCTGGACCGGCGCACGCACGCCCCAGGCCCTCAAGCGCGTCCGACAGTCCAATCGCCGCAACGCCATCCTGCAGCCGCGGCGTTCAGCCGCCAAGACAGAGGTCAAGGACGCTCTGCAGGCTGCCGCCAGTGGCGATGCCGAGGCCACCCGCCAGGCCGTCGCTGAGGCTGCGGCGGCGCTTGACCGTGCTGCCAAGGTCGGTGCCATCCATCCCAACAACGCCGCCCGCCGCAAGAGCCGCCTGATGCGCCGCGCCAACGCCGCGCTCGGCGGTCGAGTCGCTGGTCACGCACCAGCAAGCCACAGCGCCAGGTCGGCAAGACCGCAGCGGCCAAGGCGGCCAAGGCCCGCATCGCCGCCGGCAAGGCGACCAAGGCCAAGGGCGAGCAGACGGCGGCCGGCAAGGCCCGCGCGGCACTCTCCAAGTCGTCCCGCGCCAGCGAGGAAGCCAAGGCGGCGGCCTCGCGGTCGACCAGCGCGAGCAGGCCTCCCCCAGCCAAGGCGCACGGCCAAGGCGCCCGCGAAGAAGACGCCGGCAGCCCGGACCAGCAAGGCCAAGGCGCCCGCGAAGAAGACTGCCGCGAAGGAGTAGGGCCCCGCCCCGTCTCCCGGCGCTCTCGGCAAGCCAGCTGCGACGGTCTCGAGGTCTCGAGGCCGTCGCGTTTCGCTATCCGGGAGCGACCAGTGGCTCGGGTGGCGTACGGACGGCCCGCACCGCGGCGGCCCCAAGCGCCCCGGCCAGCGTCGACCAGCGTCAGGATGAGCAGCCACTCACCCTGACTCATCCAGACGGCGCGCTCAAGCGAGGCGGCGTCGGTGATGCCCTCGGCCGCCAGACCGTCGGCCTCGCCCGCGTCGACGAGACGTGCGTAGTAGCAGTCCGGCCCCATCGTGCAGTCAAGCTGGCCGCCCATCGGCTCAGGTCGATAGCCCGAGTCGGCATAGATGAAGAGCAGCCGGATGCCCACGTACATGAGCGCCAGGGACAGACCGGTCACGAGGCCGGCGAAGCCGGCGTTCGCGAAGAGTCGCCAGCGCGGCCGCCAGCGCTCCGACTTGTGGTTGGCGTAGAAGCCGACGATGGCGCCGGCGAAGGGCGCCGAGATGAAGACGAGCGCCTGGATGGCGACGACGAGCGCGAAGGAGATGGCGATGGTGACGGCCATCCCCAGCCCCACCATGGCAGCGTAGATGGCGCCACGGTCCAGCACCCGACCGTACTCCGGTCGGGTGCTGCCCGATCGCTCCGCTCCCAGCCCGGCGTCCTCGACCGGGGCGCCGGTCGGGTCGACGCTCGGGCCGGCCTCGTCGGTGCGAGGACCCTCGATCACGGGCCTGTCGCGCTCAGGCGCCGGCCAGTGCGCTGCGGCCCGGATAGCGGGCGACATCGCCCAGCTCCGCGTCGATGCGCAGCAGGCGGTTGTACTTGGCCACGCGCTCCGATCGTGACGGAGCACCGGTCTTGATCTGACCGCTGCCGGTGGCCACGGCCAGGTCGGCGATGGTGGTGTCCTCGGTCTCGCCGGAGCGATGGCTGATGACGGCACCCCAACCCTGTGAACGAGCCATGTGCACGGTCTGCAGGGTCTCGCTGAGCGTGCCGATCTGGTTGAGCTTGATGAGGATGGCGTTGGCGGAGCCTTCCTCGATGCCTCGCGCCAGGCGCTCCGGGTTGGTCACGAAGAGATCGTCACCCGACCAGCTGGAGACGATCACCGAGGCGGGCGGTGAGCTGCTGCCAACCCTTCCAGTCGTCCTCGGCCAGGCCGTCCTCCAGGCTGACGATGGGATAGCGGTCGACCCAGTCGGCCCAGAAGTCGACCAGCTCGCTGGTCTTCAGCGAGCGGCCCTCCTTGGCCAGCCTGTAGGTCAGCTCGCCCTCCGCGTCCGGCTCCCCATCGACGAGCTCGTTGGTGGCCGGGTCGAGGGCGATGGCGACCTCGTCACCGGGCTTGTAGCCGGCGCGCTCGACCGCCCGCAGTACCGTCTCGATGGCGGCCTGGTTCGAGGGCAGGGTCGGCGCGAAGCCACCCTCGTCCCCCTGTCCGGTGGCCAGGCCCCTGTCGTGCAGCTCTGCCTTCAGGGCGTGGAAGATCTCCGACCCGGCGCGCAGCGCCTCACCGAAGCTGTCCACGCCCACCGGCATGACCATGAACTCCTGGAAGTCCGTGGAGTCCGCCGCGTGCTGGCCGCCGTTGAGGATGTTGAACATCGGCACCGGCAGCGTCCACGCGCCGACACCGCCGAGGTAGCGGTACAGCGGCAGGCCGTAGGACACGGCCGCAGCATGGGCGCAGGCGAGTGACACGCCGAGCACGGCGTTGGCGCCGAGCTTGCCCTTGTTGGGGGTACCGTCGAGCTCGATCAGCAGGGCGTCGATGGCGCCCTGGTCCGAGGCGTCTTCTCCCAGGACGGCCGGCGCGATGGTCTCCACGACGTTGCTGACGGCCTGCTGGACGCCCTTGCCGTTGTAGCGCGACTTGTCGCCGTCGCGCAGCTCGACGGCCTCGTGGGCGCCGGTGGAGGCGCCCGAGGGCACGGCCGCCCGGCCCACGGCTCCGTCGTCGAGGACGACGGTCACCTCGATGGTGGGGTTGCCCCGCGAGTCGAGGATCTCCTGGGCGTCGATGTAGTCGATGAGCGTCATCAGGCCCCCACTTCTGTCTTGCGGTCCTGAAGGACCTTGATGCCGGGCAGCTCGCGACCCTCGAGGAACTCGAGCGAGGCACCGCCGCCGGTGGAGATATGGGTGAAGCGAGACGCCAGGCCCAGCTCCTCGATGGCAGCCACGGAGTCGCCGCCGCCGACCACGACCGAAGCACCGGCCTCGGCCCGGTCAGCCAGGAAGCGCGCCATGGAGCGCGTGCCGTCGCCGAAGGTGGGCACCTCGAAGACGCCCAGCGGCCCGTTCCAGAGGACCGTCTGGGCATCCGCCAGGGCCGCCTCGAAGGCGACACGCGTCTCGGGACCGATGTCGACCGCGGACCAGGAGTTGGGGATCTTGCGCACCGGCACGACCTTGTGCTCGGCTCCACGGGTGACCTCCTTGGCCACGAGCACGTCGGTGGGCAGCAGCAGGTCCACGCCACGCTGCTCGGCCAGCTCCATGATGCGCCTCGCGTCCTCGACGCGGTCGCGCTCCAGCAGGGACTTGCCGACGCCGTAGTCCTGGGCCGCCAGGAACGTGTTGGCCATGCCGCCACCGATGACCAGGCGGTCGACTCGCTGGAGGAGCGACTCGAGCACCTTGATCTTGTCGGAGACCTTGGCGCCGCCGATGACCGCGGCGAACGGTCGTCTGGGGTCCTCCAGCAGGGCCGAGAGGTTGCGGATCTCGCGTTCCATGAGCAGGCCGGCGTAGGCCGGCAGGATCTCCGCGACGCCGACCGTCGAGGCGTGCGCACGGTGCGCCGTCCCGAACGCGTCGTTGACGTAGACGTCGCCGTAGCTGGCCAGTGCCGCCGCGAACTCGGGATCGTTGGCCTCCTCCTCGGCGTGGAAGCGGAGGTTCTCGAGCAGCAGCATCTGCCCTGGCTTCATGCGGTTGACGGCATCGACCGTGCCCGCGCCGATGGCATCACCGGTAGCGGGCACCGGCCGCTTGATGAGCTCGGAGAGGTGCTGCGCCACCGGACGGAGGCGCAGCGAATCGCTGACCTTGCCCTTGGGTCGGCCAAGGTGGCTCATGAGCACGATGCTGGCACCGTGCTCGAGCAGGTAGACGATGCTGGGGAGGGCAGCACGGATGCGGGAATCATCCCGGACCTTGCCATCCTCGATGGGGACGTTGAAGTCGACCCGCATCAGGACGCGTTTGCCCTGCGGGTCGAAGTCGCGGATGGTGAGCTTGTCCATGTCGTGGCTCGCGCTGTAGTGCGTCTGTGCGCTGGCTCTCAGGCCAGGCGCTCGGCCATGAACTTGACCAGGTCGGCCACGCGGCAGCTGTAGCCCCACTCGTTGTCGTACCAGGCGATGACCTTCACGAAGGTGCCACCCAGGCTCATCGTCGAGGGCGCATCGATGATGGAGCTGCGCTCGTCACCCTTGAAGTCCATCGACACGAGCTTGCCATCCTCGACACCGAGGATGCCCTTGAGCGGGCCCGCGGCGGCGGCGCGGAAGGCCGCGTTCAGCTCCTCGGCCGTGGCCGGCTTCTCGAGTTCGGCGGTGAAGTCCACCACGCTCACGGTCGGCGTGGGCACGCGCAGGCTGAAGCCGTCGAACTTGCCCTTCAGGTCGGGGATGACGAGGGCCAGTGCCTTGGCCGCGCCGGTCGTGGTGGGGATGATGTTCTGGCCGGCAGAGCGGGCGCGGCGCGGGTCCTTGTGGGCGACGTCGAGGACGTTCTGGTCGTTGGTGTAGGAGTGGATGGTGTTCATCAGGCCGCGCTTGATGGTCCAGTTGTCATGCACGACCTTGGCTGCCGGCGCCAGGCAGTTGGTGGTGCAGCTGGCGTTGCTGATGACGTGGTGCTTGCCCGAGTCGTACTGGTCCTCGTTGACACCGAGAACGATGGTGATGTCCTCGTTCTTGGCCGGGGCACTGATGAGCACCTTCTTCGCGCCACCCTGCAGGTGACCAGCGGCCGCCGTGGCATCGGTGAAACGTCCCGTGGACTCGATGACGATGTCCACCCCGAGGTCACGCCACGGCAGTGCGGCCGGATCCTTCTCGGAGAGGACCTTGATCTCCTTGCCGTCGACGACGATGGCGTCGTCGGTGTGCTCCACGCTGCCCTTGTAGGCGCCGTACGTGGAGTCACGCTTGAAGAGCAGCGCATTCATCTCCGTGGAGACGAGGTCGTTCACGGCCACGACCTCGACGTCGGGAGCGCGCTCGATGATGGCCTTGAGCGACTGGCGCCCGATGCGGCCGAAGCCATTGATGCCGACACGTGTAGTCATGATGGGACTCCTCACTATGGCGCTGCGCCCGGCCCGATCACCGGGACAGCGGTTCGTCTGGTCGTCTTGCCAGGTCACCCGGCGTCGCTCGTGGCGACCCCGGGTCCTGACGCGATGTGGTTACGCCCGCTTGGCCTGCGGTCGCGCCCCCATGGTCGCCGCTGGCGACCAGCCGAGGCAGGGCCGATGCGACGAGCGGCACCGTGCCGATAAGCCCGACGTCATCGCCGAGGGCAGCCGGCACGACGCGGGCCCGTTCGCCCAGCATCCGGAACGCTGTCGCGGCCACGGCCTCCCGGGCCGGTGCGATCAGGCGCTCCCCCCATGCGAGCGTGATCCCGCCGCCCAGGATGACCACGTCCGGGCCGAAGACGTTCACGATGGAGACCACCGCGAGTGCTACGGCGCGCCGGGCGCGTTCCAGTATGACGGTTGCAGCGGGATCACCCAACGCCGCCGCGTCGGAGACGTGCACGGCGCTCAGCGGATCGCGGTGCGATCTGCCCGGCGATGCGCGCCAGCTCCGGTGCCGCGGCCCCGGCGTCGAGCGCTGCGCGCGCCGCGTTAGCGATCCCGGTGCCCGAAGCGATCGCCTCCAGGTGACCGATACCGCCACAGCCGCACCGCGGGCCGTCCATGTCGATGGTCATGTGGCCGAGCTCACCGGCGACGCCGTCCGGCCCGACCACGGGCCGACCGCCGCTGATGACAGCACCGCCGATGCCCGTCGAGATGGTCAGGTAGACCAGGTCATCCGAGCCCTCGCCGGCGCCGAACTCACGCTCACCCAGGATGTTCACATTGGTGTCCTTGCCCAGCGCCCAGGGCAGGCCCAGGGCATCCCCGATGGTCGGCGCCAGCGGGGAGCCCCACCACTCGCCGCGCAGGTTGGGCGGGTCGATGAGGGTGCCCGTGGCCGTCGAGAGCGGCCCTGGAGCAGCGATGCCGACGGCGACGGGGGCGTCACCTCCGTCCGCCAGGTGCTCGGCGCCGACCGCGCGCAGCAGTCCCAGACAGTACGCGACCACGGACTCCATGCCTTCGGCCATGGGGGTGGGGCCGGCCCGTCGGGCGACCACGCGGCCCTCCGGCGTGACCACCGCGGCGCGGGCGTTCGTGCCACCCAGGTCCAGCGCCAGGACAGGACCGCAGAGCATCGTCTTGGTGTGCTTGACAGGCATGGCTGGTATCGGGCCCCTGCTGACGGAGCGACGAGCGGTCATCGCCACATCGACCGCATCGCTGCAGAGTCTAGAGACAGCGAGCGACCCCGGTCGCATCGACCGGGGCCGCGAGTTCGCGCCAGAGAGAAGGAGTCAGCCGCCGATGCGGAAGACGCTGCCACCACAGATGGGGCAGGTGCCCTTGGTCGCGGGCTTGCCGTTCTTCATGGTGATCTTCTGCGGGTTCTGGATCTCGACCTTCTGCTTGTCCTTGACGCAATATGCCTCAGCCATCCCGTGTCCTCCTATCCCTCCGGGTCCTCGATGGTGTGACCCGGCACCCTCGCGGACCCGGACACTTGCCGGATCTCGACTGCGAACGATGCGTTGATCGCCATTGCTGACGCTATCAGGATGCCATTGTCGACGCCCAGTGTGACGGCCGCCAGTACATCTCGCCCGAGCGGGCACGCTGGGCGTCCATCTCGGCCAGCACGTGCAGCGCCTCCAGGCCAGTGTCGATGAGCCCCGACTCTGCGCGCTCCTTTTGCTCAGCGTTGACGAATGCCCCGCTGGTGCGCTGCGCGAACACCGTGCACACGACGCCTGCGCGGCACCCGGCCAGGGCCGCCAACGTGAGCACGGCGGACGCCTCCATCTCGAAGTTCACGACGCCCTGCGCCGCCATCCGCGCAGCCAGGTCCGGGTAGCGCAGCGGCAGCTGGGGGATGGGTCTCCCCTGCGCGCCGTAGAAGCCCGGTGCCGTCGCGGTCAGGCCCAGGTGCGCCGGCTGGCCCGTCCGGGCAGCCGCTTCGAGCAGCGCTGCGACCGCGCAGTAGTCGGCCACGGCCGGGTAGCCGTCCTCGACGAAGTAGGAGGTCGTGGACTCGAGGCGCACCGCCCCGGTGGTGATGATCAGCTCACCCAGGCCGATGTCCTCGCGCAGGACGCCGCAGGAGCCGATGCGCACGAGGGTGGGCCGCGGAGCGATGGCCAGGATCTCGGCGATGACGATCTCGACGTTGTCACTGCCGATGCCGGTGGAGATCACCGAGATGCGCAGACCCCGATGCCGGCCGGTGACCGAGCTGAACTCACGGTGGTGTCGCCTGACCTCCACGTCATCGAGCATGCCCGCGATGCGCTCGGTCCGATCGGGGTCACCCGGCAGCAGGATGTAGTCAGCCACCTCACCGGGTGCGAGGTCGATGTGGTACTGGCGATCCGTGTCGGGCAGCGTGACCAGCGGGTCCGCGTCAGGCACGGCGCCTCCTCCTGCTCGGCCCCGCTGAACACGAGGCTCCCGCGGAACCATAGTCACCGCGGAGGATGAGCGTCAAGCCGAATCGCGCCCCGGGGACCACCCTCACAGCCGGAGTCGGCGCTAGCATGGGACCGTGCACGAAGCTGAGGCGGTGCTGGAAGCCATCTTCGCGGAGCACGACTCGGTCACGGCCGCTACCCGCGAGCGGCTACTGCCGGACATCGCCCGCCTGGCCTCGGACATCACGACGGCGCTCGATGCCGGCGGCAAGCTGCTCGTCTTCGGCAACGGCGGCAGCGCTGCCGATGCCCAGCACTTCGCCGCTGAGTTGCTCGGCCGCTTCAGGCGCGCCAGGCCGGGCCTGCCGGCGATGGCCCTGACGGCCAACAGCTCGACCATCACCGCCATCGCCAACGACTTCTCGTACGACGACGTCTTCGCCCGCCAGGTCGAGGCCCTCTGCAGCCCGCTGGACGTGGTGGTCGGCATCAGCACCGGCGGCGCGGCCGTATCGGTCGCCCGAGGGCTCGAGGCAGCGCGGCAGCGGGGTGCCCGGACATGGGCCCTGACCGGCAGCGCGGGCGGCATCGTGGCTGACGCGGCCGATCGCGGGCTGCGGGTGCCCTCGACCGTGACCGCGCGGATCCAGGAGATGCACATCACCATCATCCACGCCGTCTCGGAGCTGGTCGACAGGCACGCCGCCGCGGAGGAATGACAGCCGCGCTGCCGGCGAGGACGGACGACCACGCCCGGACCTTCCCGTCGAGAGCCGCCTTCTGGTCGCATGTCACGCCCGGTGGCGTTAGCCAGTCTTGGTGCCCGCTCTCGGCGTGTAGAGCCTGCTCTCGGCGTGCAGAGTCTGCTCTTGGCATCGGGCAACGGCTTGCTCTCGGCGCCGAGCCAGCGCTCTCAAGGGTCCTCGCCGCGATCGTGACGCGGCCGCCGCTCCTGGCGCTGGCTCCTGGCTCGCGCGATGGTGCTGCGACCGGCCCGCCTGCTCGGATCGAGGGCCTGGGCAACTGGCTAATGCCACCTGACGCACCATCCGACCAGCTGCGCCCGGTTGACGCGCCCCTGCTCGAGCCGTGCCCTGCTCGAGCGGAGCGCCGGCAAGCGGATCCTGCGCCAGCGCTTGCCCGTTCCCCTACGCGACCGCGGCGGCTTCTGTTGGCTGCTGCTCGCGTGCACCCACCATGTACTCGACGACCTCAGTGGTGTCGGTGTCTGCGGTGGGCATCTCGGCGACCTTGCGCCCGCGGTGCATGATCACGATGCGGTCGGTGATGGCGAAGACGTCGGGCAGCGTATGGGAGATGAGAATGACCGGCACACCGGTCTCCCGGAGCGTGCTGATGAGTGCCATGACCTTGCGCTGCTCGGGCACGCCCAGGTTGTTGGTGGGCTCATCCATGATCATCATGCGGGCGTTCCAGTAGATCGCCCGGGCGATGGCCACGGCCTGCCGCTGCCCGCCTGAGAGCTTCTCGATCTCCAGGCGCATCTGCGGAATCTGGATGCCCAGCCGGTCGAGGATGGAATCCGACTCGGCGCGCATCTCCGTCTCGTCCAGCGTGTGGAGGGCACCCAGGAGATGGCGTTTCTTGACCTCGCGGCCGAGGAAGATGTTGGCGGCCACGTCCAGGTTGCCAGCCAGGGCCAGGTCCTGGTAGATGGTCTCGATGCCCGCCTGGCGCGCCTCGATCGGGCGCGAGAAGTGGACCTCCCGGCCGTCGAAGAAGAGTTGGCCGGCGTCGGCATGGTGAACGCCCGAAACGCACTTGATGAGCGTGGACTTGCCAGCTCCGTTGTCACCGACGAGGCCCACGACTTCCCCGGGGTAGACGTCCAGGCTCACGTCGTTGACGGCCGTGAGGCCCCCGAAGCGCTTGACGAGGTGTCGAACCGCGAGCATGGGCTCCTGACTCCCGGTCTGCTGCTCGCTCATTGGCTCTCCGCCCTTCCTACTACGAGATCGCGGGCTTGGTCGATGACCACGGCCAGGATGACCACGATGCCCACGACGACCCACTGCCAGAAGGGATCCACCTGCAGCATGATGAGCCCGGTCACCAGGATGGCGATGATGAGCGAGCCGATGACGGTCCCGATGATGTTGCCGCGCCCGCCGAACATGCTCACACCGCCGATGATGACCGCGGCGATGGAGTTGAGCAGGAGCGGGTCGCCGGCGATGGCCGAGCCACCGGAGAAGCGCGCCGTGTACAGGATGCCTGCCATGCCCGCCGTGATGGCTGAGAGCATGAAGATGAGGATCGTCGTGCGGTCGGCAGGGACGCCGGCCCGCACCGACGCTTCCCTGTTGCCACCGATGGCATACGTGTGACGTCCGAACTGGGTCTTGTGCAGCAGAAACATGGCGACGCCGACCGTGACGGCCGTGACCAGCACCGGCCACGGCAACACGCGGTCCATGCTTCGCAGCGAGTCGCCGGCGACATCCGGCCGGTACAGCACGGCCAGGCCGCCGCCCTCGCCGTGGGTCCAGTAGAACAGTGACTCGTTGCCGAAGTTGCGCAGGCCACCCGGGAGTCCGCCCACGGTGTTGCCACCGGACACGATGAGGGCCGCGCCGCGCACGATGAAGGCCATGCCCAGCGTGACGATGAACGAGGGCACGCGGAGCTTGGCGATGATGAGGCCACTCGTGAGGCCGACCAGGGCCGCTGAGGCCAACGCGACCACGAAGCCAGCGGCGATGGCTGGCACCTCGTCCTGGCCGGCAGCCATGAGCTCCACGGTCACCTTGGCCGATACGACCGAGGCGAGGCCCATGACCCAGCCCACCGAGAGGTCGATGCCGCCCGAGATAATGACGAAGGTCTGCCCAAGACCCATCAGCAGCACTGAGACGATGGTGCTCAGGATGAGCTGCGTGTTGCGCAGGTTGAGGAAGTTGATGTCCTGCGTGATGTAGACGCTGATGGCGAAGAAGGCGATGAGGCTAAAGAGGAATACCCAAGCCCAGCCACGGCTGATCCCGAGCACGAGCCGCTTGCGCCTATCGATCGAGGTGGTGGTCCTGCCCCCGGGTTCGGTGGCTGCTCCAGTCACCGGCATCGTCCTTTCGAACAGGCGTGGGGCGCCAGGATGGACACCCCACGCCTCAGGTCGCAGTGTCCCGATGGACCCTGCGACGGCTGGCTACTCGACCTGGTAGATGAAGCGCGAGACCTCGGGATCATCGACGTTCTCGGCGTCGATGATGGCGAAACCGGTCGTCACGTGCTTCGGGATGCTGGTCACGCCCGCGTGGTCCGCGACCGCGAAGGCCACGCCCAGGTAGCCCATGTCGAAGGGCTTCTGCGCCAGGACAAGCTGGACATTGCCCTCGTTGAGCAGTTCGATAGCCCGCGCCGTGGCGTCATAGGCTGCGATCTGCACCTCGCCGCCGAGGCCTGCGTTCAAGACGGCCGTGCCGGCGCCCTGCGCGCTGAACACGTTGACGCCGAAGATGCCGGCCAGGTCGGGATGGAGCTCCAGGATGGCAGCCGTCTGCTGGACGCCGGTGGCCTCGTCGTCAAGGTTGTACTCCTCGCCGACGATCTCGATGCCGGGGTACTCGCCGAGCACTTCACGGCAACCGATGCTGCGATCGGAGACCGAGCTGACGTCTGGGTTGGTGTTCTGGATGTAGACCTTGCCCTCGCCACCGATAGCCTCGGCGATGGCACTGCAGGCGATGCGCCCGCCTTCCTGGTTGTCCGAGCCGATGTAGGAGATGGGGAAGGTCACGGGGCCGTTGGCGTAGTCGCCATCACCGAGGAAGGTGTCCACGGTGATGATCTTGGTGCCCGAGTCAACCGCATCCTGCAGCGGCGCGATCATCTCCTCGGTGCTGACCGGGGCGGTGATGATGTAGTCCAGGTTACCCTGGCCCTTCAGCGCGCTCAGGATGGGGTCCTGTGCTGAGGTGCCCCAGGTGGCCGGGAACTGGGCGATCTGGATGTCGAGGCCGAAGTCCTCGCCAGCCGCCTTGATGCCCTTCTCCATGACGCGATAGAACGGATCCTCGACGCCTGGCAGGAACGCGATGTTGAGCTCATCGTCTTGGGCACTGGCAGCCGGCACCATGGCCAGCATCAGCACCGCGACCGACCCGAGCGCTACGAATGGTCTCTTCACGTTCATCCTCCGCTGCTCTTCAGATCAAGACAAGGGACGAATCCGAAAATGCCCTTGGCAGCCTCCTCTCCGTGACCACGGGACCTCCTTGTCCCGATGGGGCTTCGATGAAGAGTCTAGGCATGCATTCGTTGTCAGACAGGGCCAATTCGCACGCTGGCTCAAGTGCCGTTCGGCTTCACCGGGTCGTCATGCCGCAGGGACCGGAGGGCCTCCGGCACCAGCCGCTCAGCGATTCGCGGTCTCCACACCAGCAGAGCGGCCATCCCCAGCAGTGATAGCGCGGAGATGGCCGAGGATGATCGCGACCAACAACGGCACCAGCGGTAGCTCCCCGGAGACGGCGACTGGCGGCGGCTGCAATGCCGCGGCCAGCGGGACGGTGCTGACCTCCCCGGAGGTCAGGGAGGTCGCCTCTTCGAGCCTCGCTGCTCGGCGCACATCTGCCGCTGAGCGCACCACGACCTCCAGGCGTCCGGAGCTCCGGACGCGAACGCGACCGGTGATGTTGAGCACCTCACCGACACGAAGGACCGGCTCGATGGGCTCCACCTCGGCTGCGAGCCGTGCCGCGACCTGCGCCGTGCCATCGTCGACGACCACGCGACGACCATCGACCCGCTCGACTCGGCCACCGATCCGGACAACGGTGTCGATGTGGTCAGGCAGCGAGGCCAGGGTGACAGGCGACACGAATCCGCCGCTGTCTCCACCGCTGCCGCGCACGGCAGCGTCCGCCAGGGTCGATCTCACCTGCCTGGTCGTCACCCTGATCCGTCTGCACGACGCCGCCGAGCTCGATGTCCTTGCGTGATCGTGGCGCCAAAGCGAAGCGCTGGTCGGACGCACTGGGATGCGCCCGCTTCACGATCCCCACGATCCTCGCCGACCGACCCGGTTCGAGCGCATCTGCCGAGATCCCACTCCCAGCCACACCCACGATGGGCAGGTCGCCGGCGGCGCCCAGCGTGGCTTCGGCGCGCCACGTGTCACCGGATCGCTCCACGTCGACGATGCGCACGGTGACAGAGACGAGGCGCCACTCGTCGGACTCGCTGGGCGGCCGTCGCAGGATCGTGGCCGTGGCACGGGAGCGGCCGAGGCGGGCCGGCGGTTCATCTGCCTCCAGTTGCACGGCGCCATACCAGGTGCCGATGCTGCCGGTGGCGCGGATGCGCTGACCGACCGCCGCCGGTTCTGCACCGGCCGGGTACCGCACCAGGATGGCGCCGCTGCGATCCTGCACCGTGACGCGCCGGCCGTCAGAGTCGATCAGCCCGGCCTTGGAGGTGACGGTGCCAGCGATGGTCACAGCCCGGCCCGGCACCGCGTCACGGATACGGACGCTGCTGGGTGGCTTGTCGGCCTTGGGCTTCTTGCCGGGCTCGTCGTCGTCCTCGTCGTCGTCCTCGTCCTCCTCCTCGTCGCCTTCCTCGTCGTCTTCCTCGTCATCACCGGGCGGAGGCGCTGATCCGGGCTCCTCCTCGGCGGTCGACACCTCGATGTCGGACTGGTCTCTCGGCCACAGTCGGTGCCCGTCGGGCGCGCCGGATCGACTGGCACGCTGACCGACGATGCCGGTGGCCGTGATGTGCTCGCCCTTCGCCAGGGGAGCATCCTTCATGCCCAGCTCCTTGTGCAGGTACACGAGGGCCTCACTCGAGTCGTCAGTGACGGTGATGGCGACGACGCCGTTGCTGCGCCGATCGATCTCCGCGATCGTCGCGCCGATGACGGCGAGCAGACCCTCCGCGTCCTCGTCGATCCCGAAGCTGTCGAGCATCAAGGGGTCGGGTGGCGCGCTACTCCCGACGACCACGATGTCAGCCGCGCTGCCGGGACGCAGCTCGAGGTTCCCGTAGGGCGCGGCGAGTTTCCCACCGACCTCTACGACGAGGCCGCGAGCCATGTCCGCGAGCGGGTAGTCATCCGGCAGCCGCACGAAGATGCCGCCACTGGCGTCCTGGATGGCCATGGTGCGGTCGCCAAGGATGCGACCCGGTTCGGCGGTCACCACTCCGGTCACGGTCGTGCGGTCAGCGATCGCCAGCCCGCGAGCGGCGGCGATGTCCGTGCCGTCGGGTGGAGCAGTCGTCGCCGTGGGCTCCGGGGTCGGCTCGGCAGTGGGCTTGGGGGTCGGGGCTGCGGTGGGCTCCGGGGTCGGCTCGGCAGTGGGCTTGGGGGTCGGCTCGAGCGTCTGCTCGGCAGTGGGCTTGGGGGTCGGCTCGAGCGTCTGCTCGGGCGTCGGCTGGGGGGTCGGATCGGGGGTGGGCCTCGGCGTCGGGTCGGGGGTCGGCTGTGGGGTGGGCTCAGGAGTCGGCTGCGGGTTCGTGGCGAGATCCTTCCGGGATGGGCGCCTGATTCACGACGGTGTCCGCCGCGTTGTCGTTGGTGTCGCGAGCGTTGCCGCCTGACCCTCCTGGGAGGCGCTCGAGTGACGCACCGGGCGGCGGTGCGGCACCTGCGGAACCCTCCACGAACGACGAGGCAGCAGTCCCCCAGGAGAGGGAGTCGATGACCGCCCCGCCCGTGACGCGCAGCACGATGGAGCCGCCTGTCGCACTGAGACCGCCCGAGTATGTGTGATCGGCGATGCCCGCGAACAGCCCATCGGCATTGGCCAGCAACAGGTGCCTGCCAGCGCCCAGCTGACGATCGGTCCAGCGGTGCTTGGACGTCACGGTCGTGCCGGTCGCGGTCACGTAGACGAGCTCCAGTCCGTCCAGCTGGGCGGACAGCTCCCCGGCGTTGTACAGCTCGACGTACTCGTCCGAGCCGCTGGTGCCTCCGGTCACCACCTCGCCCACGACGATGTCAGTGGATGGTGGCCACTCGACCGCCGATGCAAAGCCGGGCAGGGCTGCGAGTGCGAGGGCTGCGGCCAGTGTGACAGCCAGGGATGATCGCCATCGCCGGGTCATGTGTACCTCCAGGCCGGCGGAAGGCGGCGGAACAGCAACGCGGACCGGTTCCCGATGGGGCGAGCCAGCGCTCATGCTGGCAGACGGCTCTTCGCCATCGCTTACTTCGCGCTTATGACACCTCGGCCGGCGGAGATGCAGGCCTCGTCGATCACGGCGGCACCTGCCAGGTGAAGGCAAGCCAGAGGGCCACCACCTGCAGCATCGCGAAGGCCGCCAGTACCGCACCCTGAGCCAGACGCGAGTGACGGCCGGCGAGGACCCAGTCGAACGGCCAGGCCACGGCGAGATGGCGTGGCGCCGATCGCCGCCCCCCAGCCATGGGGGCCAGAGGTCATGGCCGCCGCCGGCGGTACCCAAGGTCGTCGAGGGCGAGTACCCAGGGATCGAGGCACCCATGCGGGTCACTGGCACGGCAGCGGTTCGTGCTGCCCGGCCGACGTGCGGTACCATCGCCGGGCCCCGTCACGCCAGGAGAGCAGATACAAGAGTGCCCCGTTCCAGGAACACCCGCATCCGTCCCAAGGACACCAGCCGCATCGAAGCGCGCCGCCGCTACCGGGAAGAGCACCGCACGATCGACCCGCAGCCGAACGTCCTGGCTGACCAGGCCGCCGCCACGTCGACAGTCACCGAGTCCCGCTCGGCCTTCGGGCTGCCCAACATCCGCGAGGACATCGCGGCACTCCCGACGGTGTTCCGCAAGCCTCTGGTATGGGTGCCTTTCGGTATGCTGCTGGCGGCGTTCCTGCTCGAGCTGGCGCGCCAGTCCGGCGCGCTCCCGGAAGGCCAGATCGGCGACTTCGCTGTCCTGTACGTCCAGCTGACCCTGCCGCCCACCTCGCTGTTCGTGTTCTTCATCGGGGGGTTCGTGGCCGCACGAGCCTCCTACCTGGTAGGTGCCATCCTGGGCGCCTTCGACGCCCTGCTCATCACCATCCTCGTGCTCCTGGAGCAAACCGATTTCGAGGACACCGGCATCACCGAGGTCGCCGAGGGCCTGGTGCCACTCTGGGGCATCGCCATCTTCGTGGGCATCTTCGCAGCCGGGTTCGCAGCCTGGTACCGCCGCTTCCTGCGCTCCTCCCAGGAGCGCGCCAAGGCCAACCGCGCCGTCCGCGAGAAGGAGCAGGCTGAGAAGGCCAAGGCCCAGGCTCGCGCCGACAAGCAGACCGCACGCGAAGCACGCCGCAAGCCCTAGACGGGGCCCCGGAGGCACCATCCGGTCCAGCCGCCACGCGCCTGTGATGGCTGTCCGCCGGGCTGGCATGCGGGACGGCGGGGTCAGGGTCGGCTCCCCTCACGCACTCGGCCTATGCCCTCGATGACTCACTCGACAGAGGCGACTGCCATTCCAGGCAAGCAGGGCATCGGATGCGCAGGCGGGCTGTCACTTCAGGCCCGGGCCGCCTCCCGTGCCCATCGCCTCCGACGATCCAGTCGAGGCGGGCATCGATGATCAAGACGTGCGCCGGGTGAGTCACCCACGGCATGACATCTCGCCCGCGTCGCGAGCGGCACTGCCCGCGGCGGTGACACGCAGAGGATGGGGTCCGCTCGGCACTTGCCCATCCTTGAGGGCCACGTCCACGCTGACGGTGGACTCGCCAACGCAGGAGCCATCGACACGATGGCGCCCCGGGGAAGGAGGCGCAGCGATGACGGGCAGGCGTGCGGCTGTCCGTGTCGGGCACCTGGTGCTCGCGGCAGTGTGCTGCGTCTGGGTGTTCGCGGCGATGGCCGGCCCGGATGTGTCCAGGGCAGCCCATCCCGTGGCGAGCGCGACGCCTTCGGAGATGTCGCTGCTGCTGGACGAGGTGGTCGAGGACGTCAAGACGCGCGTGGAGCAGGTCCGCGGCCTGGAGGCCCGCGCCGATGTCCCGGTTCGACTGGTCACCCGCCAGGAGATGAGCGCTGCGCTGTGGGCCCAGCTTGACGAGGAAGGCGCCGCGGAGATCGCTGGCGAGGAAGCGACTCCTGGTGCGGCTCGGCCTGCTGCCCCCGGACACCGATCTGCGGGCACTGGTCGAAGCTGTGCTCGAAACCGAAGCGATCGGCTTCTACATCCCCGCGACGGGCGACCTTGCCGTCGTGGATGACGATCGGCTCTCTCCCACGGCGCTCCGATGGGTGCTGGCACACGAGTACGTTCACGCCCTGCAGGAGCAGCACTTCGACATCGACGCGACACGAGCCGCCCTGCCCAAGGGTGACGCCCAGACCGCCCTGACGGCGTTGGCGGAAGGTGACGCCATCCTCCTCACCATCAAGGCCCTGGCCGGGGACACACCGGCCCCAGGCAGCGGATCGGTCGACGACGCGACCATGGCCTCGAGCGCCGAGTCCTGGCAGGCAGTGCCGACGCTGGTGCAGCGGGAATCGCTCTTTCCCTACCTTGATGGCGTCGCCTTCGTCGAGCGGCTCTGGACCGAGGGGGGCTGGCGCGCGATCGACGGGGCATGGCGGGATCCGCCTGCCTCCACCGAGCAGATCATGCATCCAGAGCGCTATCCCGATGAGCAGCCCGTCGCGGTCGACCTGCCCGACCCGGCAGCGCGGCTGGGTCAGGGCTGGTCGGTCTCGCGCGAAACCACGATGGGTGAGCTCCGCATCAGTGTCTTCGTCGCCGGGGACGAGTCCCGGTGTCATCCCGCTGACTGCTGACACGGGCATCAGGCTGCCCCATGCGGACGCGGCCGACGGATGGGCCGGCGACCGGGTCGTGAGCGTCGATGGACCCGGCGATACCTGGGTCGTCGTGTGGCAGACGGTCTGGGACTCGCCCGAGGACGCCGCTGAGTTCGCGACGGCCGCGCGCGAGGCGATGGCCGACCTGACGTCGGTCGGCGTGGTGGCCGACGGCACGGACATCACCCGCGCCACCGCCGCCGACCAGGGCGTGCTGCTGCTGGTGGCAGACGGCCCCGAGACGCTGGCCCGGTCGATGGCCTCGCTGGGGATCGAGTGAGCCGACGCGCGACCCACCCGGAACACGTTCAACCGAGGCGGCGCATGCCGGCGTGGCCCAGCTGGCGGACGCCCTCGGGGTGCTCCGGGCCGCCGTGCCCGCGGCAGATCTCCACGAGCGGAGCGACCCGGCGTGCCACCAGGTTGATGACGCCTGACTCGACCTGCAGGTCCCCCTCCACGTAGAGCAGGGCATGGCGGCGCACGACGCCCCGCAGGCGTCCCCAGGTGCGCGGCCACAGCGTCACGTTGACCATGCCGGTCTCGTCCTCCAGGGCCAGGAAGACCGTGCCCCTCGCGGTCATGGGATGCTGCCTGGTCACGACCAGGCCGCCGATGCCCACCCGCCCGGGCTGTCGCTCGCCGAGCGAAGCCAGCGTCAGTACCCCGAGGGCATCGAGCGCCGGACGATAGAGTTCCATGACCTGGCGTCGCGCATCCAGCGAGAGGATGGCGTAGGCGTCGCCGAGGCGCTCCAGCTCCGTCGGCGGTGGCAGCGGCGGTGCCGGGGTCGGCGGAAGGTGGATATCCAGCGGTCGACCCTGCGCCTTCCGTGAGCCCAGGGCACGACCGTCGCTCCGCCCTCGGGCCGCACCGGCGACCTCGCGCAGCTGCCACAGGGCCTCACGCCGGGGCTGACCCAGCGAGTCGGCGGCTCCGGCACGGATGAGTCGCTCGACGACTTCCTCCGCCAGCTCCGTCCGTGCCACCAGATCCGCGAGCGAGTGGAAAGGCCCGCCGCGGGCACGCTCCGCATCCACGGCCTCCCCTTCCGCCTCCCCGATGCCCTTGACCAAGTGCAGCCCCAGGCGGATGCCGTAGCCCCATGCGCTGGGGGCGGCGTAGCGGTCGCGCGCGGCCTGGCCTGGTACCACGATGGCCGGCGACGTCACGACCTCCGGGCGCCGCTCGATGCCCAGCCCTCGCGGCAGTGGCGTACCCGGCAGGCCCACCCACTCGGTGGTGGTGCGGAAGTGGCTGGCGTTGACGTCCACCGGCAGCACCGCCACGCCGTGACGCTTGGCGTCGTTGATGAGCACCTCGACCGGGTAGAAGCCCATCGGCTGCGCGTTGATGAGCCCGGTCACGAACTGGGCCGGATAGAAGAGCTTCAGGAAGGCCGACTCGTAGGCCGTCCGCGCGAAGGCCGCGGCGTGGCTCTTGTTGAAGCCGAAGCTGGCGAAGCCGGCGACCTTGCCGAAGAGCCCCTCGGCCTGCTCACGCGACAGGCCGCTGCGGCTGATGCAGCCCTCCACGAAGCCTGTGTGCAGCTTCTCCATCTCCTTCTGCGAGCGCCACGTGCCCATGGCCCGGCGGAAGCCATCGGAGTCGGCGGCGCTGAAGCCGGCCACGTCGATGGCGATCTTCATGACCTGCTCCTGGTAGAGGATGACCCCCAGCGTCTCGGCCAGGATGGGCTCGAGGGCCGGGTGCAGGTAGGTCACCGGCTCAAGGCCCTGGCGACGGCGCAGGTAGGGGTGCACGGCATCGCCCTGGATGGGTCCCGGACGGATGATGGCCACCTCGACGACGAGGTCATCGAGCGTCTGCGGGCGGCTCCTGGGCAGCGTCTGCATCTGGGCCCGCGACTCGATCTGGAAGACGCCCACCGTGTCCGCCGCGCAGATCATGCAGAAGACCTCGCCGATGTCCTCGGGCAGGCGGTCGAGATCCAGGCAGACCGCGCAATCGGCCTTGATGTCGCGCAGCGCGTCATCGATGGCCGAGAGCATGCGCAGGCCCAGCAGGTCCAGCTTGATGAGCTTCATCGTCTCGACGTCGCGCTTGTCGAACTGGACGACCACCCGGCCGGGCATGGTGGCACGCTCCAGCGGCGCGATGTCCACCAGCGGGGCGCGGGTCACGAGCATGCCGCCGACGTGGATGGAAAGATGGCGCGGCCGGCCGTCGATGCGGGCGCACAGCTCCAGCCAGCGCTCCCAGGGCGAGAGGCCCAGCGTGGAGCCGCGGCGGCGCGGTGGCAGCGGGTCCAGCTCCACGGCACCGACGCTGGTGGCGAGGATGCGGCGCTCGGGGGGCGTTCGTTTCCCATCCAGGGTCGCCAGTGCTGCCCGGCGCTCCGGCTCGTGGCGCAGGAATCGCTCGCTGGCTGGCGTGTCGCCGGGTCCACCCTCGTCATCGGATGATCCCGGGTGGAGGTCGCTGACCGGGGCGACGCGCCGCAGCTCGCCCATATCGTCGAGCAGCTGCCGGACCTGGTGGCCGTCCTTCGCCGGGGCGCTGAAGAACTCGGCGAAGCCACCGTCTGCTTCGAGGTCCCGTCGCACCTGACCTGAGTCATAGGTCTCGAGAGCCTTGGCCACGCGGTCCACCAGCGGCCGGGGGAACCCCAGCGCATGGCCCACCTCGCGGACGGCCGAGCGGGCCCGGTAAGTGACGACGTTGCAGACCATGCCGGTGTGCCCGGGCCCGTAGCGATCGTAGACATACTGGATGACCTCCTCGCGCCGAGACGAGGCGAAGTCGATGTCAACGTCCGGATAGGTGCTGCGGCCCGCGTTGATGAAGCGTTCGAAGAGCAGCTCGTGGCGGATGGGATCGACCCGGGTGATGCCCAGCGCGTAGGCCACGATGGAGTCGCCGGCGCTGCCTCGTCCCTGGGCCGGGATGCCGCGCTCCCGGCTGAAGCGCATGAGGTCCCAGCAGATGAGGAAGAACTCCGCCAGGCCGGTGCGCTCGATGACCTCCAGCTCGTGGGCCATCTGCTTGAGCACGCGCGGCGTGATGGGGTGGTAACGCTGGCGCACGCCGTCATGGCAGAGCTGCTCGAGGTAGGAGAACGGCGTCTCGCCACCGGGCACCGGGAAGCCGGGGAAGCGGTAGCGCTCGAACTCCAGCGAGACCTGGCAACGCGTCGCGATCTCGCCGCTGCGCTCGATGCCCTCGAGCCAGGCCCGTCGCACCAGCGGATCGGTGGCGGCGTCCCCCGGCGGCAGGGCCGCCAGCTCCGCACCGCTCTTGAGCCCGTACTCCGCGTTGGGCCGGCGCAGGTGGGCACTGGACTCCAGGTCCTTGCCGTGGCGGATGCACACCAGCACGTCCTGGAGCTCACGGTCGGAACGCAGCGCATAGTGGGCGCCGTTGGTCACCACCGTGGGCAGGCCGGCCTCCTGCGCCAGTCGCGACAGCTCCGCCACCAGCCAGTCGTCATCCGGCAGGAGGTGGTGCTGCAGCTCGACGTACAGGCGCCCATCCGCGCCGAAGAGCCGTCTCAGCCGCTCCAGCGCCGCGACAGCGCCCGCCCGGTCTCCGACCAGGAGACGCCGCGACAGCTCCCCATGCCGGCAGCCCGTCAGGGCGATGAGCCCCTCGTTGTGCTCGGTCAGCAGGGCGTGGCTGAAGCGGGGCACCCCCTTGCTGCCAGCGAGATGCGCGGCGCTGGTCAGCCGGCACAGGCTGGCATAGCCAGCCTGGTCCTGTGCCAGGAGCGTCAGGTGCGGACCCAGCTCCCTGGCGCGGACGCCGCGGAGCTCTTCGCGACGTGGTTCACGGTGGCTGGGCAGACGCTGCCGCACCAGCGGCGGTCGCCACGGCCACCCCGCACGCGGCTGGGCCGGTGGTGGCCCCAGGTCCCGCCTTCGGCGAAGGGGCACCACGATGCCGTCGGGGTCTGCTGCCGCCGCGTCGACCAGCCCCACCTCCATGCCCACGATGGCATGCAGGCCGGCCGCACGGGCAGCACTCGAGAAGCGCACCGCACCGTAGAGACCCTGGTGGTCGGTGACCGCCAGGCCCGACAGCCCCAGCACCAGCCCTCGCTCGACCAGGTCCTCCGCCGGTGAGGCCCCGTCAAGGAACGAGAAGTCGGTATGGCAGTGCAGCTCTGCATAGCCCGTCATCACCAGCACGATGATAGAACATCTGTTCTATCCCGAACCTCCTACGCACGATGCTGGTGCGTCCTGTCAACACCCGCGGGATGTGAGTAAGATGCATAGCGTGGCAGTCAGGGGCCTGCAAGCGTACGCCGTGCCCTCGGCGCGAGCGGGCCAGCAACCAGACCCCTCTGCGCGCCGTGATGCCCTTTCCGGGCTTCTGACGGGCGGCTTCCTCGTGGCCATCCTCGCCGCCGTCCTCGCCATCGTGGTCGCGGCACCCGAGTACGCCGAGCCGGACACCGGCATGGCAGCGCTGGCTCCCGTCGACGGCATGGTCCTCTCCGACGGTGGACTGGCGGAGTCCGCGGCGGCCGAACCCGCGGCACCGACTTCGACCCCGCCCAGCAAGCTCAAGGGCTACCGCTGGCCGGTCCGGGGCGGCATGGTGGCCGACTACTACGACCGGGCCGGAAACGGGCGCTTCGTCATCGATGGCCAGCGCGTCCATGCCGGCCTGGCCATCACCTGGTTCGAGGGCGCCCTGATCAAGGCCGCCCACGCCGGCACGGTGGTGGCGGCCGGTCGCGAGTGGGAGCGGGAGGTCGGTTACGACGGCTCGCTCGATGAGCTCTACCGGCGGCTCAAGCGCAAGGGTGGCAAGGGCTCGCTGGGTATCGTCATCGATGACGGCAATGGCTACCGGAGCGCCTACAGCGAGCTGCGAAACGTCCGCGTCAAGGTCGGCGACAGGGTCAAGGCGGGCACCATCATCGGCGAGATGGGCCGTGCCGAGGGCCAGCAGATGATGCGCTACCAGCTGGTGCGCATGGATGGTCCATGGCTCAGGGTCGCCCAGTCGGAGCGCCAGCGGGGCTACCCTGACTACGCGCGCGAGCACGTCGATCCACTGGCCGTCCTGAACGTGGCGGCGAAGAAGAGCCCCGACACGCAGAAGCGACAGCCACCGGCAGAACCCCCGCGTCTCTCGGACTATTGAGGCGCACTGGGGCGGCTAATCGTAGATCCGCTCAAGGTGCCAGGAGCCATCGAAGCCATCCCGGTAGACGAGCGCCAGCAGCCTGGGCCCAACGACCTTGAAATAGTCGCGCACGAGCGGACGACGCCACCACGACTCTTCGATACGCCAGTGGTTGCAGGTCTGGACCGGTTCGTGGACACCCGGCCAGCGCAGCCCGGTGGGCCAGCCGCGAACGTCCACCTCGACCTCGATGGTGGGATGCTGGCCCAGCAGCCGCGTCATGCCCCGGTCGAAGTGGCGGTGTGCCAGCTGAAGCGCTGCTCAGCGAGGAGGGCCTCATGGTCACTACTGCTGGCCCGCAGGATGCGATCTTCGCCGAAGCGGATGGCCAGGCTGGCCAGTTGCCACTCCAACCGGGCAGCCTGGATCGATTGGCGCTCGAACAGGGTCAGCTGCTGGCCCGCCTCAGGCGCGGTGCCGTCCAGCTCCAGGGCCATCCGCTCCACGGGCGCGGCCGGGGGTGCTGCCTCCAGGCGAGCCATCAGCAGCCGCTCCAGCAAGTCTGCCGCGGCTGCCGGCTCCGGTAGCGCCTGGCCATAGTGCAGAACGGCCGGCTGCGAGCCACGACGGGATGGCTCGAGCCACAGCGTCAGCGTTGCCATGGCAGCACCGGCGCCCCGTGCCGAGAGCTGCTCACAGAGCACGCCGCAGAGATGGTGCAGCACGAAGCGCAGTGGCTCCAGTGCGTCCGCTGCGGGCTCCAGGTCCACGTCCGCGATGAGGCGGTCCACGGGACGCCGTGGCTTCAGGGGCCGCCGGTCCATGCCCCGGACGAGGTCATGCAACAGGGCGCCGTCCGCGCCGAACCGGGCGATGACCGCCGAGCGATCCAGCGCCGCCAGCTCCCCCATCGTTCGCAACCCCAGCACCCGCAGACGCTCCTGCATCCCGGCGCCTGCGGGCAGCAGCTCCAGCGACAGTGGCGCCAGGAACGCTGCCTCCTCCCGCCAGCCGCCGATGGGGACGGCACCGGCATCGATACGGGCCGCTACCGCCGCTCCGAACCGAGTGTTGCCGATCCCCGTACGTGGCCGTCCCGGCAGCCACGGCGCCACCAGGCCCAAGGCGCGGCGCAGCAGCACGGGCTCCTCTCCCCACAGGCGAGCCAGGCCCTCGATACCGATGAGGATGCGACCGAACGAGGCGGCAGCAGGATCGGTCTCCCCCTCCACGGCCGGGGCCAGGGTGTTCAGCGCGCCCAGGGCACCCTCGAGCGGAGCGGCCAGCACGGCTGTGTCCGCCGGCAGGAACAGCGCCTCTGGGGCCAGGCTGTGAGCCGCGCCGAGCGGTTGGCCGCGGCGTACGCCAAGTACCGCGGCAGCCGGGCTGCAGTCCAGCACTCGACCCGGATCCCAGGGCCGTCCACCGAGGACGATCGCTTCCCCCACATCCGGATCACGACCCACCGCCAGCCGCACCCGCAGGTGCGGCCAGTCCAGGTACAGCAGGCGCATGGGTCGCTCGATAGCGTGTCGAAGGGCGCGGTCAGACCACGGCCAGCCGTGGCCCGGGCCGTTCCCGCTCCAGTGCGAGGGGGCCTGGTGCCGGCCCGGTGGCTGCCCCATCGGGGGCCAGCCGATGGGTGGCCACGGAGCGTTCTCCGTCCGCGAGGTAGTGGATATCCAGCTCCACGCTGCGCCCCGGTGGTCCATAGCGGTTCTTGGCCACGGCGACCCTGGTGCGCTGGCCGACCACGTCCCGGCCCAGGCGCAACCAGGCGCGCCGCTCCAGCTCCAGGCGCAGACCACTGTCTCCTGACAGCGTGGCCTGGAGCGCACCGTCCAGCGAGGCCGACAGGAGCACGATGAGGCGTGCGCCGACCCGGCGAGCGTGAGCGGCGAGGCGACGGAGCTGTTCGGCAGCGCCGCTCTGCAGGCGTGCCGGCAGATCGATCACCAGCAGACCCAGGCAGCGACCGGACAGCAGCGACCCGGCCAGAGCCAGGCCCTCCGGGACATCTGCGGGACGGATGATCAGCAGCCAGCGCAGGTCCACGCCCCGGCCGACGGCCTCCACCGGGTCGAACGCACGCGAGAGGTCCAGCCAGGCAGTGATATCACCGCCGGCCTGTGCCTCTGCGAGGCAACGTAGCGCCAGCGTGGTCTTGCCGCTCGACAGACCGCCGCGGAGGGCGACGCTGGCCTCCCTGGGCAGCCCGGATGGCCCGAGGATGGCATCCAGCTCCGGGAACCCCGTGGAGATGACCCCGGCCCGGAGACCGTCCGTGCCAGCCTGGACTGCCCCCGGATGGGGACCTGGAAGCGGTGCCAGGGCCAGGGCACCGTGGACGGCTGGAGCCCCATTCCCGGCCTGCAGGACCATGGCCGGGCGGCCATCACCCAGCCGCACAGCGGCACTGCCCCAGCGGGTCTCGAGTCTGGCGAGGGCGTCTCTGAGGGGCTCGAGGGGCTGTTCCATGGCCCGACGAATCATCGAACAGATGTTCTATTCTGTCAAGTGTCACGCTGCTGTCACGGATGTCCGTGAGACTGCGGCGGTAGCATGAACGTCCTGATGCCCAAGCCACAATCAGGTACCACCCCAGCCCCGTCTACTCGGCCCATCCTGGTCGTCGATGATGACCGCAAGATCGTGGCCCTTGTGCGTGCCTACCTGGAGCGCGAGGGCTATCGCGTCGTCACCGCCTACGACGGCCGGGAGGCGCTGCAGCGCGCCCGCTCGGAGGATCCGGCCCTCATCGTGCTGGACCTGATGCTGCCCGGGATCGACGGCTTCGAGGTCATGCGTGCCCTTCGCGCCGACAGCGATGTGCCCGTCCTGATGCTGACCGCACGCAGCTCGCTGCCGGAGCGCATCCTCGGCCTCGAGAAGGGTGCCGATGACTATCTGCCCAAGCCCTTCAGCCCGGCTGAGCTGGTGGTCCGCGTCAAGGCGGTGCTGCGACGGACCCGCCCGCCGGCAGCGGCTGCGAGCCCCATGCCAGCCTCGACGACGCTGACCCAGCATGACCTGATCATCGATACCGAGCGCTACGAGGTGCGCCGAGGCGACCAGCTGATCGCCCTGACTCCGGTGGAGTTCAAGCTCCTGGTCACCCTGGTGGCAGCCGATGGACGGGCCCTCACCCGGGACCAGCTGCTCGACGCGGTCTACGGATCGGATGATGGTGACGTACTCGACCGCACCATCGATGTCCACATCGGCCGCTTGCGCGAGAAGCTCGGCGACGATGCCGAGCAGCCGCGCTACGTGATGACCGTCCGGGGTGTCGGCTATCGCGCTGCACCGCCGCGTCCTGACGCATGAGCCAGCAGCCGTCCGTACGGCATCGCGGGCCCGCCTTCGGGCGCGGCCTGGCCTGGCGCATCGGACTCGTGGGTATCGCCTCTGCGCTGGTCGCGGTCGGCATCGTGACGGTCGGCGTCATGGTCGTCGGCAGCGACGCGCTGGCGCACCTGATGATGGAACATGGTGAGAGCGCGTCGACCTCGTACGCCATGTTCGACCAGTCCATCCGTGATGTCCTGCTGGTGGCCATGGTCGTGGCCGTCCTGGCCAGCGTGGCGCTGGCCATCGTGCTCTCGCGCATGATCGCCCGGCCGTTGGCCGAGGTCGGCGCTGCGGCGCGACGCGTGGCCGGCGGCGACCTGGCAGCACGCGTCCCCCGCGCCGCCCCCGATGAGCTGGCCAGCCTGGCCGACTCGTTCAACCAGATGGCCGCGGAGCTGGAGGAGAGCGAACGGCAGCGACGCGACATCATCTCCAACACCGCGCACGAGCTGCGCACGCCGCTGACCAACCTGGAGGGCTACCTGGAGGCCATCCGCGATGGTGTCATCGAGCCCGACATGCAGACGTACGAGTCACTGCTCGAGGAGACCGAGCGCCTCGTCCGCCTGGCCCACTCGCTCGATGACCTGGCCGCCGGCGACCGGGCCGCCAAGAAGGCTCATCCGGTCGAGGTCGACCTGGCGGCCCTGCTGGGTGCCGCTGTGGAACTGGCCCGGCCGTCCTTCGAGGCCCGCCGCCTCACCCTTGAGCGCCGCTGGCACGAGCCATTGCCGGCACGAGCGGACCCGGACCAGTTCGCCCAGGTGCTGGCCAACCTGCTCCAGAACGCGGCCCGCTACGCCCCCGAAGGCGGCACCGTGGCGCTGTCGGCCGAACAGCGGGAGGACACCGTGCTGGTGAGCCTCTCCAACAGTGGCGAAGGTATCCCGGTCACGGACCTGCCGCACCTCTTCGAGCGCTTCTACCGGGTCGAGAAGTCGCGCGACCGCGCCCTCGGCGGCGCCGGCATCGGCCTGGCCATCGTCAAGCAGCTCGTGGAGGGCTGGGGCGGGCGTGTGGGCGCGGAGTCCGTGCCCGGCCGGACACGCTTCTGGTTCAGCCTGCCGCAGGGCCCCACGACCTCGTCGCCGGGCCAACGCTGAGCGGATCCGCCGCGCACCCCGCGCGGCGGCGCTGACCTACGACCGCCGGGCGCGTCAGGAAGAGGCCTGGCCCGGGCGTTCGGCCCGACGCTTGATGCCCAGCATCTGGCTGCGCATCAGCGCGAAGACCCCAAGAGCGAGGACCCGCAGACCGCGACGTTGCCCCGCACTCAGGTCCACCTGCAGCCGGAAGCGCTCCACCAGCCGCGAGCGGCCGCCGGACTCCGCATCGAGCACGAAGGCCCAGCTGAGCCGGAAGGCCGGCATGTCCCGATCGACGACAGATTCGGCTGCCTTGACGGTACCCTCGGCCACCAGCGCCTGGGCCTGCTCACGCACCATGGAGTCGTCGAGGTACAGCACCAGGGCCCGGTCAGCCTCCACGACCCTGGCTGCGAAACCGCCGCCGGGATGGGTGGGCACGGTGTCCCCGACCGCGAGTCCCTGGAACTCGGGCAGGATGGTATCCGCGCTGGGAGCGACGGAGCGCCCCGGCGGACTCCACGGGCGGTCCAGCTGTGCGTAGCTGTACCAGCCGCCACGGCCGTAGCCCATCTGCACGAGCCAGGGCCACACCTCGGCTGGCGGCGCCTCGATGATGAGGCCGCGGGTCTCGACGACGTGCGGCTGAGCCACGAGGTCGTCGCCGGGCAGTGCCCGATCGGCATCGCCCGGCAGCAGCCCCCAGGACCGCGACTGCTCGCGTGCCTGCAGGCCGTAGGCGACGGCGACCCCTGCTGCCATCGACACGATGACGACCTTCAGCCTGAAGATCACCTTGACCAGGAATGTCAGCATCCAGAGCACGCGTGGGCCTCCTTTCGGAGCACTGGGGTGGCCAGCCGTCAGGCCTCGGCGGTAGCCGGCTGCGGGGCGGTGGAGCCGTTCCCGGAGCTGTGGCCAGCCTGTCCTTCGGCGCGTTCCTTGACCCCGAGCATGTGCTTGCGGGTCATGGCGAAGACGCCGAGGCCCATCACCGGCAGGCCCAGCTTCTGTGGCAGCCCGGCTTCCGCCGTCCACACCCGGAAGCGCTCGATGAGCCGCGTCCGTGTGCCACCGGCCTCGGGTTCGAGGATGAATGACCAGCTGGCGCGGAACTCCGGCATGGTCATGCCGCCGAGAGCGCCGGCGAACTGCAGGCCACCGGGCATCTCCTCGTCGAGAGCCGCGAGCGCGTCCTGGCCGTGTTCGGCGACCGAGGCCTCGACCTGGCTGCGCACGAGCTCCGTGTCGAGGTACAGCACGAGGGCCTTCTCAGGGTCCACGACCCTGGCCACGAAGCCCCCGCCAGGATGGGTGGGCACGATGTCACCGGCCGCGAGATCCTGGAACTGCGGCAGGATGCTGTCCGCGCTGCGCCCCTGCATGTCCAGCTTGTCGTAGCTGTACCAGCCAGCACGGCCGTAGCCCATCTGCACGAGCCATGGCCACACCTCTGACGGCGCCGCGTCCACCGACAGGCTACGCGTCTCGATGATGCCCGGGTCGGCGACGAGGTCATCGCCGGCCAGCGGCTTGCTGCGGTCACGGGGCACGATGCCCCAGGTCTGCTGCTCCTGTCGAAGCTGCGCATAGAAGGCGATGACCATGCCGGCCAGCAGCGAGACGACGACGAGCTTGAGCTTGAACACCAGTTTGAAGGCGAACCTGACCGGCCACAGGATCACGGCAGTCTCCTCATGCGGGCGCACGCTGCGCTGCCAGTGATGCTACTCGCGCCTGTCACGATGAGGTGGTGCCGTTCGGGCCCGCCGCGGGGGCCGGAGGTATACTTCGGCCGCCGAAGGTGGTCATGGCCACCGCCCGCGGGGATGTAGCTCAGCTGGGAGAGCGCTGCGTTCGCATCGCAGAGGCCAGGGGTTCGAGTCCCCTCATCTCCACCACTCCTCCGTCCCGGCCTCCGGGCTGACGTGACACGGGTCGCATGCCAGACGCATCGAGCACCAGCCAGCCACATCCCCTGACGCTCCTGCAGCGCCTGGCCGTGCTGGCATCCGCCTCGACCCTGTTCCTGGCCGCGTGCGCCGGGGAGTCGGGTCCATCTCCGGGCGTGGCGGCATCCCCGTCCAGCCAGCCGGATGGCGTGGCCGCGGCGACCGTCGGGCCGATGGCTTCGGGGGATGTGGGCGTCGACCTCTGCCTCAGCATCGCCAACGTCGAGGAGCGACTGGCCGCGCTCCGCGCGGTGGAGCTGCGGCTGCCCAACCGCGTGGCGCTGGACATCGAGCTGGCGAAGTTGCAGGCAGCCTTCAGCGAGTTGCGACAGGTCGAGCTCGGGGCCCTGGAGGAGCAGCTCGAGTCGCCCCTGAAGCGGCTCGGCTACCGCCTCGCCGAGCTGGAGCTGGCTGTCGAGGATTTCCGCACCAACTCCCGACCGCAACGGGCGGTCCCGCACGTGGAAGGGGATGCGGAGACGTTCGGTAACGAGCTGGCGGCCTTCGCCATCCTGGCACGCTGCTGACCGGAGAGGTCCCGTGGCCTCATGTCGCAGGAGCCGTCAATCCAGTGCCGCGTGGATCTCGCGAGCGTGTTCACGCAACCACCGCCGTGCCTCGCGGGTGCGCGGCGCATGCCGTTCGACCAGCGCCCAGAAGGCGCGCGAATGGCCGCGAACGCGCAGATGCGCGAGCTCGTGCACGACGACCGCATCGAGCACCCATGGGGGCGCGAGGATGAGTCGCCAGCTGAAGGAGAGCGTTCCGCTGCGTGATGCGGAGGCCCAGCGGCTGGACTGATCGCGGATGGCCAGGCGCCCGGGTCTGACCTGCATCCCGGCGGCTTGCGCTGTGACCTGCGCGACGATGGTGGTGCGGGCCTGCCCCCGCAGCCACCGCTCAAGGAGGTCCGCCGTGTCCCGACCATCCTGACCGAGCCGGGCGATGAGCTGATCACCGGCCATCTCCACCCGCCCACGTACGGGCCGTTCGCTCACCGCGTCGACGGTCGCAGTGCGCAGCGGCACGCCCCCGACCCACAGGACACGGCCCAGCCCGAGGGGACGACGCCCGCGGAGACGGGCCTCCTCTTCGCGGATCCGCCGGACGTGCCGATCGACCCAGGAGGCATGCTCGTCCAGCAACCGCTCGGCCTCGGAGCGCGGCGCACGCCGCGGCAGGACCACCACGACCTCGCCGGACCGCGTCACCGTGAGGCGCGAGCGCCGGGCCCGGTCGGAGCGGCGGATGGTATGGGCGCGTCCAGGCTGGCTCACGGTCGGACGTCGACAGGCATGCCCGTCATCGTACGTGGCGGACCGTGTCTCGCTGCCCCGTGGCCCGCTCTCGCGAGCCGCGCGCTCGATTCGGTAAGATGTCGGCCTCGGGGCGATAGCTCAGCTGGAAGAGCATCTGCATGGCATGCAGAAGGTCCGGGGTTCAAGTCCCCGTCGCTCCACCACCCGACCCAGCCACAGACCCCCGTCCATGACGGGGGTCGCGTCATACGCGAGGCCACGGCCCAGCACAGCGGACTGAGTGAGAATGCCCCCATGACCCGCCCTTCGGAGACGGCCAGCGAGGCCACCCGCTCGCACATCGACCGCTACGACCCTGCCATCATCGAGCCCGCCTGGCAGGCTCGCTGGGAGGAGCTGGGCCTCCACCACACCGACCTTGGCGATGACTCGCGGCCGGGCTACTACCTGCTGACGATGTACCCCTACCCCTCCGGTGACCTGCATATCGGTCACTGGTACATCATCACGCCGACCGATGCGCACGCCCGCTTCATGCGCATGAACGGACGCAACGTCTTCTTCCCTATCGGCTTCGATGCCTTCGGCCTGCCGGCCGAGAACGCCGCCATCAAGAGCGGCGTCCATCCCGCCGAGTGGACCATGCGCAACATCGAGACCATGCGCCGCCAGCTGCGCTCGATGGGTGCCACGCTCGACTGGTCCAGCGAGGTCGTGACCTGCCAGCCGGACTACTACCGCTGGAACCAGTGGCTGTTCCTGCAGTTCCAGAAGGCCGGCCTGGCCTACCGCAAGATGGCACCGGTGGACTGGTGCCCCAGGGACGAGGTCGTCCTCGCGCGGGAGCAGGTCGAGGGCGCTGAGCGCGTCTGCTGGCGCTGTGGGACCCCGGTCGTCAAGCGCGACCTGGAGCAGTGGTTCTTCCGCATCACCAGGTACGCCGAGGAACTGCTCTCGTTCGAGGGCATCGACTGGCCGGAACCGGTGCGCCTGATGCAGACGAACTGGATCGGCCGCTCGGAGGGTGCCGATGTCGCCTTCCGCACGGCCCCATCCGACCACCACGCCGGAGGCGAGGAGTTGCGCATCTTCACGACCCGGCCGGATACGCTCTACGGGGCCACGTTCATGGTCCTGGCCCCGGAGCATCCGCTCGTCGAGACGCTCACGGCGCCCGGGCAGCGCGAGGCCGTGGACGCGTACGTGGCACAGACCCGCCGCGAAACCGAGATCGAGCGCCTCTCGACCGAGCGCGAGAAGACCGGTGTGCCCATCGGCGCCGACGCCATCAACCCCGTCAACGGGGAGCGCATCCCCATCTGGATCGCCGACTACGTCCTGGCGACGTACGGCACCGGCGCCATCATGGCCGTCCCCGGGCATGACGAACGTGACTTCGAGTTCGCTACGCAGTTCGGGCTGCCCATCCGGCGCGTCATCGCCGGACCGGACGATGCCGACGACACCCCGCTGCAGGAGGCCTACGTCGCCAAGGACGAGGGAGTCCGGCTCGTGAACAGCGGCGCACACTCGGGCAAGCCCTGGGCGGTGGGCTTCGCCGACATCGTGGCCGAGCTCGAGGAGCACGGCCAGGGCCAGGCCTCGGTGACCTACCGCATCCGTGACTGGCTGGTGAGCCGTCAGCGGCCCTGGGGAACACCCATCCCGGTCGTCTACTGCGCTGGCGACTGCGGCATCGTTCCCGTGCCTGAGTCTGAGCTCCCGGTACTGCTGCCCGACGATTTCGCCTACCGGACTGCGGGCGGCAACCCGCTGACGTGGACGCCGTCGTTCCTGGAGACGAGCTGCCCCAGCTGCGGGGGCCCGGCCAGGCGCGAGACGGACACCCTCGATACGTTCATCGACAGCTCCTGGTACTGGTGGCGCTACCTCTCGCCGCGTCGTGACGATGTCGCCATCGACCGTGAGCTCGACGAGCGCTGGTGCCCGGTGGACCAGTACACCGGCGGGGCCGAGCACGCCGTCATGCACCTGCTCTACAGTCGCTTCTTCGCCAAGGCCCTCAACGATCTGGGCCTCATCGGGGAGCGCGAGCCCTTCAGGCGCCTGTTCAACCAGGGCCAGATCCTGGGCGCCGATGGCGAGCGCATGAGCAAGAGCCGCGGCAACGTCCAGGACCCCGACGAGCTGGTGCATCGCTACGGAGCGGACACGGTGCGTCTGTTCCTGATGTTCATGGGGCCGTGGGACCAGGGCGGCCCCTGGAACCCGCAGGGCATCGAGGGCGTGAACCGATTCCTGCGTCGTGTCTGGACAGTGGTCACGGACCCTGGTGGCCAGGAGCACGGCGATGCCGGTGTCGGACAGCTGCCGGAGGGTGAGGACCTCGCGGCCGCGCAGAAGACCTTGCGCGTGGGGGCGCACCGCACGCTCGAGGGTGTGACCGCCGACCATGCCGGCTTCCGCTGGAACACCATCGTGGCCAAGCTCATGGAGCTGACCAACCTGCTGATGCGCTACCGCGGCACGGAGGCTGCCGCCACGGCCGGCTGGGACGAGGCGGTGCGTCTCCTGCTGCTGATGCTGGCGCCGGTCGCCCCGCACATCGCCGAGGAGCTCTGGGCTCGGCGCCCTGAAGCCGCCGGCGAGGCGTGGTCATCGGTCCATGTGGAACCCTGGCCGGCCTTCGACCCCGACCTCGTGGCGGCCGAGCAGGTCGAGCTGCCGGTGCAGGTCAACGGCAAGCTGCGCGACAAGGTCCTCGTCCCACCCGGCCTGTCGGAGGCCGAGCTGGAGGCCATCGTCATGGCCCAGCCCAGGATCATGGCCAACCTGGAGGGTCGGCAGGTCGTCAAGGTCATCCACGTCGGGGGCAAGCTGGTCAACATCGTGGTCCGTTGACAGAGCGCGTGACGTGCCCGGCCTGTGGCACACCCAACGCTGCTGACGATGCCTTCTGTGGGGCTTGTGGTGCCTCCCTGCGCGTGGCTCCGGTGCCGCCGGTACTGTGCTGGAGCTGTGGCATCGCCAACCCGGTCGGGCGCGCCTGGTGCCGGCAGTGCGGCCGATTCCTCGCTGGTCCCGCGTCTGTCGGCGCTCCAGCCACCTCCTCGTCACGAGCGACCTCCGGGAACCGCCCCGTGCTACTGGCTCTCGCCGTCGTGCTCATGGCCTTCCTGGGCATCGCCTCGGGAGTCCTCATCCTGACGCGCACGGATGACCGCGGTGGTATCGCCATCGGCCAGCCCAGCGCTGAGCCGACCGATCCGCCGGAGCAGACCGCGCTGCCGGAGGAGACGCCGACCCCCGGGTCGGCCACGCTGCGTCCGACGCCCACACTCGGGCCACCCGGCGACTTCGCCTGCCTGCCCGATAGCCAGCGCGCCTTCGGTCCCGCAGGCACGAACTGGACACTGGACCAGGTCGACTTCCGGACGTATCCCTCCTACGACCGCATCATCTACCAGCTGCGGCGAACGGGCCGCGACGATGACGGCATCGAACCCTTCGTCAGTGTCCGCCACAGCATCCCGGGTGAGGGCCAGTACATCGGTGAGCCGCCGGTGCTGAGCGGCGACCGGCGCCTGCACGTCGTGCTCGCCAACGGCGTCCGGGACCGCACCGGTCTCGACGCCTACGGGCCACGCGGCATGAAGATCGTGGAGTCGCTCTCGACGCAGCGCTACCGCTCGCACATCAACTACTACGACCCCGAGGATGACCCCGCCATGGCCGACATCGGAACCCTGTCGACCATCGACGTCCAGGGCGAGGGCTGCTTCGCCCTGCGCGTGGTGGGCTGGGGCGGCGCCGGAGATGACATTGCCGCGGTGTATGTCGACATCAGGCAGCAGGGCGGTCGGCGGACCCCGCCGCCGACCCAGGGACCGCGGCCGTCGAACGCTCCGCCATCGCTCGTCGGCCCGGTGCCGGGGCCACCGACCGAGTACACCTGCTCGCTCGAGCCGACCGCCGTCGAGGGGACCGGTGACCTGTCGAGATACCGCCTCTACGAGGTCGGCTTCAGGACGTTCCCAGGCTATGATCGCGTCATCTTCCGGCTGCGTCGCACCGACACCGCTGCGAGCCCGCCGAGCGCGGTGGCGCGGCTGCTCGAGCCGGAAGCACTGGCTGCCGAGGCGCTGCCCCCGGGGGTGACCGCGGCCGTGACCCTGCGCCTCGAAGGCGTCAGCGACGGCGTCAGGCTCGACGGCTACCAGCCACGCGGCATGCGCATCGTCGAGTCGGTGTACACGGCCGGCAGTGGCGACACGACCTACCCCAACGTGCTGCTGTCCAGTGATGGCTGCTACCAGCTGCGCGTCCCGGCCTGGGAGACGACCGACCCTGGCGCATCCGACCCCGATCTCGTCGACGTCTTCGTCGACTTCCGTCGATAGCTGCACCACGACCCTGCGGCGCACCGGTGGTCCGCCGGTGCGGTAGCCTGACGGGGCCCTGACACACACCCGAGAGGCCGCCATGCCCGATGTGAGTGCACCCCTGAAGCTCGGCGCCGATATCTGGAACCAGTACACCACCTGGCCTGCCTTCAAGGCTGCCCACCTGCGTGCCGAGGAGCTGGGCTACGACTCGCTGTGGACGATGGACCACATCTACCCGCCGAACCTGCCCGAGGATGGGCCCATCTTCGAGGCCTTCACGGCCATGTCGGCCATCGCCGAACTGACGTCCAGGCCTTCCATCAGCGTGATGGTCGCTTCCAACACCTACCGCAATCCGGCGCTGCTCACCAAGATCATCACCACCATCGACCACATCAGCGACGGCCGCGCCATCCTCGCGGTCGGCGCGGGCTGGGCCGAGCACGAGCATCGCGGCTTCGGCTTCGAGTTCGGAGCCAGCCCGGGCGAGCGGCTGCGCTGGCTGCGCGAGGCCCTGCCGGTCATGCGCGGCATGCTTGACGGCACCCGACCGAGCTCGTCAGGGGAGCATTACCACATCGTCAACGCGCACAACGAACCGCCCCCGGTCCAGAAGCGGATGCCCATCCTCATCGGCGGATCGGGACGCAAGGTGACCCTGCGGCTCGTGGCCGAGTACGCCGACATCTGCAACATCGGCGGCTCACCGGCACACGTGGCCGAGGCGGATGCCGTGCTCATCGAACACTGCGAGGCCATCGGTCGGGACGAGCGGACCATCGAGCGCAGCATCGACGTGGGTGTCCCCACCATCCGCGATTCGCGTGCCCAGGCGTTCCGCGACAGGGATGCCCTGTTCCGGGCCCAGGAGAACGAGCCCTGGAAGAACCAGCCCACCGGCACACCCGAGGATGTCTACGCGTGGCTGGCCCGCTACGTCGAGCTGGGCTATCACCATCTCGTCTTCTACTGGCCTGCGCCGTATGACGAGGAGACGATGGTGCGGCTGGCGACGGAGGTGCGACCGCGCCTGGAGGCGCTGGTGGCGAAGTCCTGACGTGCCGCCAGGCGGCTGATCTCGACGAGCGGGCAGCCCTGGTCGCGGTCCGCCCCTGGCCCGTGGCCTGCATCCCGCCAACCGCCGCCAGACGGCAGATCCTGGCGTGCGGATGATCGAACTGCACGGGGATCGCCGCGGCGGTGCAACCATCGGCCACGGCCGCTCACCACGGGTGGCACGTTCACCGGTCAGCCCGCATCCGAGATCGTTGGTGGCGCCCGACTGGTCGAGATCGACCGTCAGGCGGCAATCGCTGCCGTTGGTCCGTCCGCGGCTGGTCTGGCTGCGGCCCCTTCGGCTGCGGCCGCTTCGGCTGAGACGCCCATCGGCGCGTATCCTCGGGAGGTGACAGACGCGCAAGGAGCCGCCCATGCCTGACCTGACCGCGCCCCTCAAGCTCGGCGCCAACTGCTGGAACCAGTACTCGGACTGGCCCTCGTTCCTGGCCGCGCAGCAGCGTGCCGACCGGCTGGGATACGACTCCATCTGGACGTGGGACCATCTCTACCCCATCGTGGGCTCGGACCGCGGACCCATCTTCGAGTGCTACACGGCCATGGCCGCGGTGGCGTCGATGACCGAGCGTGCCACCGTCGGCCTGATGGTCGGTGCCAACACCTTTCGCAACCCGGCGCTGGTCGCCAAGATGATCACGACGCTCGACAACATCAGTGGCGGGCGGGCCGTGCTGGGCATCGGCGCCGCCTGGTTCGAGACGGAGCACACGGCCTTCGGCATCCCCTTCGGTGAGAGGCCCGGGGAGCGTCTGCGCTGGCTCGCCGAAGCGTTGCCCATCCTGCGTGGGATGCTCGACGGCACCGAGCCGACCACGGCGGGCGGCCGCTACACGACGCAGGCCGTCCTGAACCTGCCGCCACCGATCCAGGAGCATGTGCCCATCCTCATCGGGGGCAGCGGGCCCAAGGTGACGCTGCGGCTGGTGGCCGAGTACGCCGATGCCTGCAACATGGCCGGCTCGGCGGCGGGCCTGGCGGAGAAGGACGCCATCCTGCGGGCACACTGCGAGGCCATCGGTCGTGACGAGAAGGAGATCGAACGCACCGCAGGCATGGGCACCCCCATCATCCGCGACTCGACGGACGAGGCCCGGGCCGTTCATGCCGAGGTCTTCGCCCACAACGGTGGGGCGTCGCTCTGGACGGACCAGCCGGTTGGCACCGTCGACCAGGTCACCGAGCGCTGCGCGGCCTACCTCGAGCAGGGCTACCGACACCTCATCTTCGGCTTCCCGGCACCCTATGACGAGGAGACGATGACGCGGTTGGCCACAGAGGTCCGGCCCCGCCTCGAAGCCCTGCTGAAGACGTGATCGACCCACAGCCACGGAGTGAGCGATGCCTGACATGACCGCGCCACTGAAGCTTGGCGCCAATCTCTGGAACCAGTACACCGACTGGCCGGCCTTCCTCGAGGGCATGCTGCGGGCCGAGGAACACGGCTTCGATTCGCTGTTCACCTGGGACCACGTCTATCCCATCGTGGGATCTACCGAGGGGCCTGCCCTGGAAGCCTACACAGCCATGGCCGCGGTGGCAGCCCAGACGAAGCGCGCCACCATCGGCCACCTCGTGAGCGCCAACACCTTCCGTAACCCGGCCCTGCTGGCCAAGATGATCACCACCATCGACCACATCAGCGGTGGTCGCGCCGTGCTCGGCATCGGAGCCGCCTGGATGGAACCTGAGCACACGGCCTTCGGCTTCGAGTTCGGTGACCGGCCGGGGACGCGCCTGCGCTGGCTGGCGGAGGCGCTGCCCATCATCCGCGGCATGCTCGACGGGACCGAGCCAGGCTCGCCCGAGGGCGGCCGCTACGCGGTCCGCGCGGTTCGCAACGACCCGCCGCCGTTGCAGCGGCGGGTGCCCATCCTCATCGGCGGCAGCGGGCCAAAGGTCACCCTCAAGCTGGTGGCCAGGTATGCCGACATGAACAACCTCGGCAACCCCATCGACGGGGTCCTGCGTGCGGAGGCCATCCTCGTCGAGCACTGCCGCGACGTCGGCCGGGACGAGAAGGAGATCGAGCGCACCGTCGAGCTGCAGCGCGTCGTCGTGCGCGACACGAAGGCAGCCGCGCTGGCGCGCGACGCCGAACTGCTGGCCGGCAACGGCAGCGCCCAGGTGGATGAGGTCCGTCCGGGCTCCGCCGGGGTCGAGGGCGACCGCATCATCGCCGGCAACCCCGACGAGGTCTACGAGCAGCTGGCGCCGTACGTCCAGGCTGGCTATCGCCACCTCATCTGCGGCTTCCCACCGCCCTACGACGAGGAGACGATGCGGCGCCTGGCGACCGAGGTGCGGCCCCGCCTGGAGGCACTCATCCGGAGCTGAGGGGCCTCGGCCACGACGACGAAGCAAGCCACGCAGCAGCGGCCGATAAGCACCGCATAAGGGCACCTCGCTAGGCTGCAGGGGCGATCGGGTCCCTGCCGCCACTGCGTGTGCGGCCAGGACGGACCCGCCGTCCCCTCCCGCCGTCCCCTCCCGCCGTGAGGAGCGATCGGTTGAACGAGGCCATGCCCCGCTGGCGGACCTTCTCATCGGATGCCTCCGCCCAACCCCCGGAGGGCCACGACGAGACCACGGCAGCAGCGACACGGCCACCAGCCCGTGCCGCGCTTCCGCTCGTGCTGGGCCTGCTCGGCGGTGCTGCCGCGGGTGCGGCACTGGTCATGGTGGCGGTCGTGTTGCCGGGCTCCATGCCGTCTTCGGGCCCCAACGGCGGCCTCAGCAGCATCGACGCGCCGGCACTACTCGATGGCGACGGCCTGATGGACGTCACCGGCCATGACGCCGCCATGGGCGGCAGCAGCGCCAGCACGGAGATCGTCGTGGACGTCGCCGGAGCCGTCCGGCACCCGGGGCTGCACAGACTCCGGGTCGGTGACCGGGTCGGTGATGCCATCGCGTCAGCCGGCGGCTTCGGCCCGCGCGCCGACCTGGCGGAGGCGGACCGGTCGCTCAACCTCGCCCAGCCCCTGGGCGACGGCATGAAGGTGCTGGTACCCGAGCTGGGCGTGGCCGGACTCGCTCACCCGGCTGCAGCTGACAGCCGCATCGACCTGAACACGGCCGATCAGGTGGCGCTCGAGTCGCTCCCGGGCATCGGCCCAGTGACGGCCGGCAAGATCATGGAGGCGCGCTCGCAGCAGCGCTTCGCCTCGGTCGCTGACCTGCTCGCCCGGGGCGTCGTCGGCGAGGCCGTCTTCGAAGACATCGAAGACATGGTGCGGGCATCGGGATAGGCGGCAGCACCACCCTGGAGGGCTGAGCGTGATCCCAGTGCTTCCCCGGGCGGCCTGGCTGGCAGCTGGGGCCATCACTGCGGCCCTGGTCACAGACGGCGTGGTCTTCGACCTGGGATCGCCAGCCGAGGTGACGGTCCTCATCGCCGTGGTGGTGCTGCTGGCCGTGGTCCCCGCGGCGCGGGGCCATCGAGCCCGCCTCGCTGCCAGCCTGCTGGGCTTCGGCACCGTCGCCTTGCGAGCAGGTCTGGCACTCCTGGTCGCTGCTGGCGCAGGCAGCACCCTGCCGCTGCCGCAGGGCAGCGGGGAGTGGCCAGCCGAGGTGGTTGACGTGTCGTCACCATCGGGCCTGGAGCAGCGAGCTCTGCTCCAGGTGTCAGGCCCCGACAGAGCGGGCTGGCTCGTCTATGCCTGGTTGCCTCGCCATCCGGCCCTCGTGCCGGGTGATCGGGCTGCCGTCCGCGGTGTGCTGGAAGCGCCGCCCCAGGATGCTCCGGGCTTCGCCGAATTCCTCGCCTCCCGTGGTGCCGTCGGGACGCTCAAGGCGTACTCGGTCGACCTGCTCGGGGGAGGCTCGGGGCTCATGGCCGCGGTCGAGCAGCTGCGCTGGGCCGTCGACAGGGCACTATCGCGCGCCATCCCCGAGCCGGAAGCCGGCCTGGCAGCAGGCATCCTCATCGGGCTTCGCGAGCGGGTCAGTCGTGCCGTCGCTGACGAGTTCACGATCACCGGACTCACCCACGTGGTCGCCATCAGTGGCTGGAACATCGCCCTGGTGGCTGGGATCGCCACGGGCCTGCTGCGTGCGACCGGTCTTCGGCGCCGCGCACGCAGCCTCCTCGTCATCGCCGCCATCGTCGCCTACACGGTCCTGGCCGGTGCCGAGGCGAGCGTCATCCGCGCCGCACTGATGGGCGGGATCGTGCTGCTGGCGCGCGAGGGTGGTCGCCCCTCAGGAGCCGCCGCCGCCCTCGGCATCGCCTGCTGGGGTCTCCTGCTCGCTGATCCGGGCATGGTCAGCGACATCGGCCTGCAACTCTCGCTCGCGGCCACGGCCGGGCTGCTGGCACTCGGTAGCCACGTCGAGTCCGCAGTGCGGCGCCTGACACGAGGCCGCACCCCCGGCTGGTTCTGCGAGACGCTGGGTGTGTCGCTGGCCGCGCAGCTGTCCACGCTGCCGCTCATCCTGCTGCACTTCGGGCGGCTGTCGCTCATCTCGCCACTCGCCAATCTGCTGGTCGCACCGGTGGTCCCGCTGGCGATGCTTGGTGCCGGCATCGGCGTGCTCCTGGGACCGCTGCTGCTGGCTCCGGTGGTCAGCCTGCTGCTGGCACCGGTCAGCCTGCTCGCCTGGCTGCCCCTGGCGGTCATGGTGCGTGGAGCCGGCCTGCTGTCGAGCGTGCCCTTCGCCAACGTGGAGCTGCGCCCGCCGCTCGATCTCCTCGCCGCCTCGTTGTCCCTCCTGGCGCTCGCCATGGCGCTGCGACAGGCACGTCGCGTCGCGCCTCCCATCGCCCCACCACAGCCAGGACGCTCCAGCGGAGCGAGGGGGACAGCAGCCGCGCCTGTCCGACGCCGCCGGACCGCCGCGGCAGCCACGGTGTCGGTACTCCTGGTCACTGGCCTCGGGTCCGTGCTGGTGGCCCGCCCCGATGCCCTGCTGCGGGTCACGGTCCTCGACATCGGGCAGGGTGATGCGATCCTGGTCGAGGCCGCAGACAGCGGGCGCCTCCTGGTCGACGGCGGGCCGGACCCCGATCTGCTGGTGCGCCGGCTCGACGAGCGCATCCCCATCTGGGACCGCCACATCGACCTGGTCGTGCTGACCCATCCGCACGAGGACCATGCGGGTGGCCTGGCGGGCCTGATGCCTCGCTACACCGTTGGCCGCATCGCGGAGACCGGCATGGACAGCGTCGGCGCCGGCGTGCGTGAGCTGCAGGCTGCCGCCGGACGGTTCAACGTCGGTCGGATCCGACTGCTCCAGGGCGCGGCCTTCCCGCTTGGTGCAGCCACCATCGAGGTGCTGTGGCCGCCGCGGGACCGGCTGCCTGCGACCGCTCCCGGCACGGGTCGCGGCGTCAACGACACGTCCATCGTACTCAGCATCAGCCTCGGCCAGCAGCGGATCCTGCTCACCGGTGATCTCGAGGAAGACCGCGATGCCGATCTGCTGGAGGCGATCGAGGCTGACGGCCGGCGCTGGGACCTGCTCAAGGTCGCCCATCACGGCAGCGCCACGGCCTCGAGTGGCCCGCTGCTGGAGGTCCTGCGCCCACGGCTCGCCGCCGTTAGTGCCGGGACCGGCAATGACTATGGTCATCCCGCTCGGGCCACGCTCCACCGACTGGCCGGCGTCGGCGCGGCCGTCTGGCGCACGGACCTGCAAGGCACCCTGTCGCTCGCCCTCGACGGCCGAGCGAGCCCGACGGCCGCCCTGTTGCGACCGCGGACCGCCGCTCCCTGTCCAGGCGCCGGGCGACCCACACCCCTGGAACAGGCCGCTGCTCGCGGTGCCTGCTACGCTCGCCCTGATGGCGGTACCGAACCGAGCCGAAGCGCTCTACCTGCTCCTGTCCACCGCGCCATCAGCGCGTCTGCTGCAGCACGTGACCGTGGTCGCCGAGCTGGCCGCGCTCCTCGCCTATCGCGCCAGCCAGGCCGGCCTCGACGTCGATCGACGGCTCGTCGAGGCTGCCGCGCTCCTCCATGACATCGACAAGGCGCTCCCGGCCGACCACCCCGACCGGGTGCTTGGGCACGGCCGTGCCGGTGCCGCCTGGCTCGCTGCGGCCGGCCATCCCGAGCTGGCACGGTGTGTGTCAGCACATCCGGTGATGCAGCTCACGGAGCCGGGCGCGGCCGAATGGGTCGTCAACGCGCCACTCGAGGAGCGCATCGTGAGCTACGCCGACAAGCGAGCCACGCAGCGCGTGGTCTCACTGGAGAAGCGCTTCGCCCGCTGGCGTCGTCGACACCCCGAGTACGCCGAGTCCATCGATGCGGCGTTCGCCATGGCCCGGCGCCTGGAGGCGGGTCTTTGTGGCGCGATCGGCATCCGCCCCGAGGAGGTCGAACGCCTGCGCTGGGTAGAGGACGCCGTCGAGCGAGCCAGGGCCAACGGCCGGCTCGGTGTCGCAGTGGGATCCGGCACCAGCGCAGGGCGCTCGGGGGTCAGCAGCGATCCTTCGGCCGCGGCATGACCGCGACGCCTCCCCTCGCCTACTTCTGGGGCGAGGACGCCTACGGCATCGATCGTGCCGCACGGTCGTACGCGACACGCGTGGCGCCTCCCGGCGAGACCATGGAGCGCTGGCACGCCGATCTCGATGACGATGCCGGCAACGGCGATGCTGCCTCGGCCTCGTTGGCCAGGCGGCGGGCCCGCATCCTCGACGCCATCGAACAGCACATCGCGACGGCACCGCTGTTCGGGTCCGGGACGCTCGTGATCGTGCGCCAGCCCGCGCTGCTGCTGGCCGAAGCCGCCGCGCGAGACCGCCTGCTGCGACTGGTCCAGGCCGTGCCACCGGGCAACGCCCTCTGTGTCACTGACCTCATCGCCAGTGGCGCTCGCGGACCTGCCGGCAAGGGCATCCTGCGCGATACCATCGCCGCTGCGGGTGGACTCGTGACGGAGTTCCAGGTACCCGCCGCAGGCCGCCTGGAGCCATGGCTGATGCAGCGTTCTGCAGAGCTCGAGATCAGCCTTGAGCCGGCCGCCGCCCGCACGCTGGCCGAACGGGTCGGTGGCCATGTCCGCGAGTCCGACGTCGACCGCCGCCGCCGCACGGAGCTCGCCAATGCCGAGCTCGAGAAGCTGGCGCTCTATCGCCCCGCCGGGGTCATCACTCGCGCCGATGTCGAAGCCCTGGTCAGCGAGTCGATCCCCGGTTCGACCTGGGCCTTCCTCGATGCCGTGGGTGGCCGCGACGGAGCCCGTTCTGCCGTGCTCGCCGAGCGCCTCCTCGGTGAGGGCACGCCGTTGCCGGTGCTGATCGCACAGCTCCACCGGCGCCTGCGTGACCTGGTCCTGGTCCGCGAGCACATCGAGGTCGGGTCCAAGCCGCCGCAGATCGTCCGGGAGCTGAAGCTGCAGCCGTTCCGTGCCCAGAAGCTCTCCGAGCAAGCCCGCAGCTGGTCCCTCGATGAGCTCGAGCTGGCCCTGGACGCCCTCCTGGCGCTGGACCTTCGATCCAAGGGCATCGCCCTCGACGGCACGACCGTGCAGACGTCGGAAGCCATCGACGCACTCGCCCTGCTGGCATGGCTGGCGAGACAGGCCGCCTCGCACGAGCGGGCCGGGGCGCGCTAGGAGCAGCCCCATCGCAGCGCGCCGCACGCTCGGCGTGCCGGGGGACACGCGCCAGGGTGGATCGCACACCATCGGGGCGCCATCTGGATCGCGCTGCTCGTCACCCTGCTGTGGAGTCCGTCGTGGGTCCTCATCCGTTGGGGCCTGGAGGACGAGGCACTGCCTCCCATCACGTTCGCGGCCCTTCGCTACGGGCTGGCCGCCGCCCTGCTGGTCGCCTCAGTGCGGCTCCGGCGACCGACTCCGTGTCGGGACCCCGCACGGCTGGAGCGCTCCCAGTTGCTGCGACTGGTGCTCCTCGGGGTCCTCCTCTATGCCCTGACCCAGGGTGCCCAGTTCGTGGCCCTCGCGGCGCAACCGGCCGCGACCACGAGCCGGCTACTGTCGCTCACGCCCGTGTTCGTGGCCCTGACCGCGACCGTCGCCCTGAGCGAGATGCCCGTCAGGCGGAAGTTGTCAGGCGTGGCGATGGTGGCGCTGGGCGCGACGCTCTACTTCTCGGGTGACCTGTGGGCCACGCCCATCGGCATGGTCGCTGCCAGCATCGGGCTCGCGGCCAACGTCGCCAGCAGCCTGCTGGGCCGCAGCGTCAACCGAACGGCCCGGCTGTCCCGGCGGTGGTTACTGCCGCCAGCATGACGGCCGGTGCCATCGTCCTCGTCGCAGCCGGTCTCATCACCGAGGGCTGGCCAAGCGTGTCGCTGCGCGCCTAGCTCCTCATCGCCTGGCTCGCACTCGTGAACACCGCGCTGGCGTTCACGCTCTGGAACCGGAGCCTGCGCAGGCTCTCGGCCGTGGAATCGGCCAGTATCAACAACACGATGCTCGTCCAGATCGCACTGCTGGCCTGGGTCTTCCTCGGCGAAGCGCCCGGGTTCGCCGGGATGCTCGGCATCGTCGTCGTCTCGATCGGGGTGTTCCTGGCGCAGTTCAAGGCGAGCGGAACGACCGGCACCTGAGACCATCGCAACAGTCGCCCAGGTCCGCCGGGAGGGCCCGCGCAGGACGGCGCCCGTCAGCGCCGTGGAGGCGCAGCGACGGCAGGAACCCTAGACCGGAAACTGGGTGGCGCGCTCCTGGACCACGCTGTCGGACTCGATGGCGAAGACGCATCGACCGTCAGGGATGTCCAGGACATCCAGCAGATCAGGGTCGAGGTAGAGCTGGTGGCAGTCGGAGCAGAGCGCTGCGGGGATAGCGAAGCAGAGCCGCTCCTCGCCGTCGGGCATCCGGAACGTCGTATCGAAGCGCGAGTTGACCAGTCGGCGCTGACACTGCGGGCAATCATCCCGGAGCCACGTCATCGTTCGCGTCCATCCTCGTCAGGCGACCGGTCGCTCCGGTCCATCCAGGAGAGGATGCTACGGTCGGGTCGTTGGTCGTCCCCATGCCCCGGTGGTACCACGACCAGTGCCCCCGATGGGGTAGGTCCGGTTGGGGGTGGTGGCGTGGGGTCGCAGACGATGACAGTGCAGCGAGGCTGCCCGCGTACCGTGCCCCCTGGCCCTAGACGATGTGCAGCAGCAGCGAAGCCTTGGACCAGAGCCTCTCGAGCTGGTAGAACTCCCGCTCCGGCACGCTCATGACGTGCACGATGACGCCGCCGAAGTCGATGAGCACCCAGTGGGAGCTGGCGTCACCCTCGCGACTCAGTGGGCTGACGCCATCCTCATCGAGACCCTCGATGATGCCGTCGGCGATGGCGCCGAGCTGCCGGTCCGAAGCACCGCTGCAGATGACGAAGTAGTCGGTCATGGTGGTCTGGCCGCGGACGTCAAGCAGGACGATATCGGAGGCCTTCTTGTCCGAGGCCAGGTCAACGATGTGATGGGCCAGCTGCAGGACCTCCTCGTCGACCGCCTCCGGGAGGACCTCGGGGTGCGCCAGGTCATCCGCTGGCGCGGTCCGCCGCGCTGGCGTGCTGCGTGTGGTGGGCAGTCCCGGGCGGGCCGCCTCACGCGGATCGGCCACGCCTGTGGCAGGCGGCGACGACCCGGAGGATGTCGCCGTGCTCTCGTGCTGGTCCAACGCTGATCGCTCCTCCTCTGGTCCCTGGTTCGTGTCCATCATGCCGCCTCCGGCCCAGCGAGGGCCCATCGTGCCGCTGCCTGGGCGTGCAGCTGCGTAGTCGGGAAGTAGGGCCTGCCCACGTCGGCAGGCCCGACCAGCAGCTCGATCTCGGTGCACCCGGCGATGACACCCTCGGCACCGCGTGCCGCCAGGCGCTCGATGGCCTCCAGGTAACGGGCCTTCGAAACCGGGCTCACGACACCCTGCACGAGCTCCTTGTAGATGACATCGTGGACCAGGCTGCGATCGGGTTCATCCGGGATGAGCACCGCGAGCCCGCGACGCTCGAGACGGGCGCGGTAGAAGTCACCCTCCATGGTGTAGCGCGTGCCCAGCAGCGCGACGACCTGGATACCACGCTCGAGCACGGCGTCCGCGGTCGTGTCGGCCAGGTGCAGCAGGGGCACGTCGATGGCGGCCTCGATGACATCTGCCACGCGGTGCATCGTGTTGGTGCAGAGCACGATGAGCCCCGCCCCGGCTTCCTGGAGCCGCCGTGCATCGCGTGCCAGCAGTGCCCCGGCCTCATCCCAGGCGGCCTCCGCCTGGAGCCGCTCGATGACCGCGAAATCGTAGGAGCGCACCAGCAGGCTGGCCGAGTGCACACCACCCAGGGCGGCGTGGACCTCTGCGTTGATGATGCGTTCGTACTCGATGGACGACTGCCAGCTCATGCCTCCAAGCAGCCCGATGGTGCGCGACTCCCTCATCTGACCTCAGCTCGGGACGGGAGACGATAGAGCCCATGCTCGATGATGTAGCGCTCGACCGCCCCCGGGACGAGTCCACTGATGGACTGGCCGCGACCGACACGATCGCGGATGACGGTGGAGGCGATGTCCAGCTCGGGCCCGGGCAGGAACTGGAAGCGGTCCTCCCGACCGGGATAGTGCTGCGCCAGCCAGGCGCGACCGAGCGAGTCGGCACCGGGCCGGGGGGCCACCGCGATGCGACAGAGCTCAAGGATCCGCAGGGGTTCCCGCCAGGTGTGGAAGTCATCGAGGACCTCCGCCGAGAGGATGAACCAGGGCTCGGGTCGACCCTCGGCTCGACTGCGCCCCGCCAGCTCAGCGACCGTGTCCACCGCGTAGCTGGGGCCAGGTCGGTCCAGCTCCTCCCGCGACAGCCGCAGGCCCGGCTCCGTCCCGATGGCCAGCATCACCATGGCCTCACGATGTCGCGCCGCCGTCACCTCCTGGCTCCGCTTGTGCGGCGGGTCGGCGTTGGGGACGAAGAGGACGTGGTCGAGGCCGAGGACCATCCGGGCCTCCTGGGCAAGGGCGAGGTGACCGGCATGGATGGGGTCGAACGTGCCTCCCAGGATGCCGAAGGGCCGTGCCGGCGTGGCGCCCGGGCCCGGGTCCATCAGGCCCAGGCTCCGGGCTGGGCGCCCCACTCCAGCTCCGTCTCGCCGATGCGCACGCTGTCGCCGGCCTCGACACCGGCCCGGCGCAGCGCATCGACGACGCCGAGGCGCGACAGCTCGCGCTGGAATCGCGCCGCGGATTCGTCATTCTCGAAGTCCGTCTGTGCCACCAGGCGCTCGACGCGGCGTCCGCTGAGCCGCCAGGCGCCGTCGGCCGCTCGCTCCACCTTGAAGCCGGTCTCCGTCGCATCGTAGCGATGCACCACCACGCCTGCGGGCTCACCCGGAGAGCCGAGCTCCTCGGCGTCAGGCAGCAGCCTGGCGAGGGCGGAGCGCAGTTCGCGAAGTCCACCGCCATCGGCCGCCGAGAGCTGCACGACGTCGAGCCCCTCGTGCCGGCGCGCCTCGTTGAACGCTCGCAGCAGCACCGGGTCCGGATCGAGGTCCATCTTGTTGGCGGCCACGAGCGTGGCCTTGTCGAGCAGCCTGGGATCGCGCGCCGCGAGCTCCTCGCGGATGACCACGTAGTCGCGCTCGGGGTCCGGGGCCGACATGTCGACCACGTGCACGAGCACGCGGGTGCGCTCGACATGGCGCAGGAAGGCATGACCAAGGCCGGCGCCGGCACTGGCGCCCTCGATGAGGCCGGGCAGGTCCGCGAGCGTGGGCCGCCGCTCGTCGAGCGGGTCGTCGATCGCCAGGTCGAGGACACCCAGGTTCGGTTCCAGCGTCGTGAAGGGGTAGTCAGCGATCCTCGGGTGCGCTGCGGTGAGGGCCGCCAGCAGCGTGGACTTGCCCGCGTTGGGCAGGCCCACCAGACCGACATCCGCGATGAGCCGCAGCTCGAGCCGCAGCCGGCGCGATTCGCCGGGCTCGCCCTTCTGGGCATGCCGCGGTGCCTGGTGGGTGGACGTGGCGAAGTGCGTGTTGCCCAGGCCGCCGCGTCCGCCGCGGGCGACCATGACGCGCTGGGCCGGGTGGACGAGATCGGCCAGCAGGTCACCACTGGCAGCATCGAAGACCACCGTTCCGGGTGGTACCGGCAGCTCCAGGTCGGCACCGGCCTTGCCATGACGGCGGGAGCCTTCGCCCCGGCCCCCGTGCTGCGACCGGAAGTGGTGCTTGAAGCGGTAGTCGACGAGCATCGTCTGGCCCACATCCACCACCAGGTAGACGGAGCCGCCGCGCCCGCCATCACCGCCATCAGGGCCACCGCGCGGCACGTGCGCCTCGCGACGGAAGGTGGCTGCACCGTCACCGCCGTCGCCGGCGGCGACGGTCAGCTCGACGTGGTCTAGGAACACGGCTCAGGCGGAGGTGACCAGCGGGTCACCGCTTGCCGGGATCAGGCTTCCGCGGCGCTCTGCCGCATCAGCGTGGCCAGGAACTCGGCGTTCGATTCGGTCTTCGAGAGGCGGTTGAGGAGCAGCTCGATGCCCTCGTTGGTGCCGACGGCGCCGAGCATGCGGCGCATCGTCCAGACCATCTTGAGGACGGGCTCCTCCAGCAGCAGCTCCTCGCGGCGGGTGCCGGAGCGCTGCACGTCGATGGACGGGAAGATGCGCTTCTCGGACAGCTTGCGGTCAAGGATGAGTTCCGAATTGCCGGTGCCCTTGAACTCCTCGTAGATGACGTCATCCATGCGCGAGCCGGTGTCCACCAGGCAGGTCGCGATGATGGTCAGCGAGCCGCCCTCCTCCAGCTTGCGAGCGGCGCCGAAGAAGCGCTTGGGCGGATACAGAGCCACCGGATCGATGCCGCCGGTCAGCGTACGGCCCGAGGGTGGCAGGGCCAGGTTGTAGGCGCGCGAGAGACGCGTGATGGAGTCCAGCAGGATGACCACGTCGCGGCCGCTCTCCACCTGGCGCTTGGCGATCTCAAGCGCCATCTCGGCGACGTGGGTGTGGTTCTCGGTGGGCTCGTCGAAGGTCGAGGAGATGACCTCGCCCTTGACGGAGCGGCGCATGTCGGTGACCTCCTCCGGGCGCTCGCCGATGAGCGCGACCATGAGCAGGATGTCCGGGTAGTTGCTGCTGATGCCGTTGGCGATGGCCTTGAGCAGCATCGTCTTGCCGGCCTTGGGCGGACTGACGATGAGCGCGCGCTGGCCCTTGCCGATGGGGTTGACCAGGTTGACCAGGCGCTGGCTCAGGTTCTTGGGGTCCGCCTCGAGGTTGATGAGCTGGAAGGGGTGGATGGGCGTGAGTGCGTCGAAGTGAGGGCGACGCCGGGCGTCATTGGGGTCCATGCCGTTGACCGTGTCCACGCGCACGAGGCCCCAGTACTTCTCGCCCTTCTTGGGCGGCCGCGGGATACCGGCCACGCGATCGCCGGCCCGCAGGCCGAAGCGGCGCACGTGGCTGGAACTGACGTAGACGTCATCCGGGCTGGGCATGAGGCCACGACGGCGCATGAACCCGTAGCCATCCTCGACGAGGTCGAGGATGCCGGCCGCGTAGCGCTGGCCACCGTTCTCCGCCTGGCGCTGTGCGCCCGACTCGCCGGACTCGATGCGGGCGACGGGACCGCTGTCATCGGCATCGAAGTCATCGGCGAAACGCGCGACCTCGTCGGCTTCCATGTTCTCGAGTTCCTTGATATCCATCGTTCCGGGTGTCAGTTCCTTGCGGCAGGGGGGACGTGGTCGGCGCGGGCGGCGCAGCGCACCGCTCGTTGCGAGACCGTGGGTGGGTGCCGTCCGGGACCGGGGGTCGCCTGGGACCGGGACTCGTGCCGGTGTGGCGACGTCCAGCGGGGTCGGAAGGCTGCGTGGATAGTAGCACGCAGCCCGGTCCGGTCAAGCCGTACCCGAGCACGCGGTGCTGCCCGCGGATGCTTCGCGCTCGCTGGATGCCATGAGGCCCGCTGCTCATCGGCTCGCGTCATCAGCCGGCTGTCGGAGCACGCCCTCCGACGGTTCTCGTTCGCACCACCAGGGCGAGCAGGAGCACGACGACCTTGGCGGCCTGGCCAGCCGCAAAGCCGATCGGCAACGCCACGATGCCCTGACCATCCGCGAGCGAGGCGACTGCAGCGACCGTGACCGCCAGCCCGAGCACCGACGCGGCGACCGGCAGGATGGTATTGCGCGTGGAGTAGATGGCGCGAGCCAGCAGGTGCGTGACCGACTCGAGGGGGACGGACAGGGCGAAGGCGCCCAGGAGGAGCGTCGTCGTGGCGACATCCTCCTCGTCGAAGGCCGCACCGCCCAGGAACATCTCGACGGCGAAGCCGCCCACGAGGTAGAGCCCGATTCCCGCGGCCACCGTCAGCAGCGTGATGGTGGCAAGGTTGAAGATGACCACGCGCCTGAACCGTTCGCGGTCACCATCGGAGACGGCTGCCGCCATGACCGGGAAGGCGGCCACCGAGAAGGCCACCCCGATGAGACTGACCGGAACGCTCTGGAAGTTGCGCGCGAAGCTGACGGCGCTGATGCTGCCCGCCGCCAACGTTGACGCCACCGACGTGAAGAACAGGAACGTCAGCGGTTCGATCGGCTGCGCCAGGGCCTTGGGGATGGCCAGACGCACATACTCGCGGAACGGAGCGGTCCTGATGGCGAACGAGGCCCGATAGCGAAAATCGGTGCGCGCGATCTCCAGGACCCGGACCCCCAGGTGCAGGAGCGCGCCGATGACCGTGCCGATGGCGACGCCGAGGATCCCCAGCGTCTGACCGAGGCCGACGGCACCCAGCACGATGCCCGTGTTGTAGAGGACCGGCGCCAGGCCATAGGTCAGGAAGCGCTGGCGAACGACGAGCATCTCGCCCAGCGCGAACGAGGCCGCGAAGATGACGGCGGTGATGCACATGACGCGGAAGAGCTGGGTGTATTCGGCACGCTGCTGTTCGTCGAACCCCGGTGCCACCAGCTCGACGGTCTGCGGGGCCAGCACGAAGAGGACGGTGACCGCGACCAGCATGACCACGACCGACATCGAGAGGACGGTCCGGGCAAAGTCGTGTGTGGCCTCGACGCCGTCGTGGCGCAGTCGAGCGAAGACCGGCACGAAGGCCGACGACAGACCGGCGACGACGAGCACGTCGAGGGCCAGCTCGGGCAACACGAGCGCGGCGTTGTAGACATCGAGCTCGCTGCCGGCACCGAAGGTGCGCGCCAGGGTGCGGTCACGGACGAGGCCCATGACGTAGCTCGCAAAGGTCAGCGCAGAGAGCAGGAGCGCGCCGCGGGGCAGGATCGCGGCCAGGCGGTCACGGATCCGGGCGATCGCCGAACCCCGCGCGATGGTCGGCCGCATGGCTGCAGGGTACGGCTCGCCAGGGCCCCCTGCCCGCGATGTGCCATCATCGCCGCCGGACACCTTCGTGAACCGTCGAGCATCCAGCGGACCGCCACTGCTCCCCGTCCTGTTCATCGGCGCCATGCTGTGGCTGGCAACGGCGGCGGGAGCGGTCTCGACCAACACCCTCGGAGCGGGCGAGCGCTTCGACCACCTGATGGATCGGGTCCGACTGGCCATCGACCCGCCCCCGGACCGTGAGACCCTGCCGACCATCGAGGTCAGCGACCCACCTCCCGAGTCGGACCCGACTCCTGGTCAGGCTGACGGGGGACCGACGCCCACGGCGCGGCCACCACGCAAGCCCGTCGACGTCAAGCTCCGCGTCGATCCCGGCCGGATGTTCGCCTCGCAGGCCACCAACGACTGGTGCGCGGTGGCCGGTACCCAGATCGTCCTGGCCATCCACGGGATCGTCGACAACTCTGTCGAGACGCAACGCCGGCTCGCGAACGGCATCGACGAGTGGGAGAGCTGGAAGGACAGCCACAACGGCGGCTGGGGCCCGGCGGCCATCGCCGAGGCCCTTGCGGATCATGGCATCGCCGGCTACGAGATCCGTTCCTACCGCCGCCGCGACCTGGCGCTCCGGGATGCCGCTGCGGCGTTATCCAAGACTCGAGCGCCCGTCATCCTCATCGCCTGGCGTGGGGCACACACCTGGGTCATGACCGGCTATCGGGCGGATGCGGACCCCACGGTCTTCCGCGACGCGACGATCAGCGGCGCCTATGTATATGACCCCTGGTACCCGCGGGTGTCCACGATCTGGGGCCCCTCCGACCGGCCGGGTGTCTTCCAGGACAGCGCCGAGATGGAGCGCAACTATCTGCGCTGGGAGCGGCCGGAAGGCGAGTACGTCGAGCGCGACGGCAAGTACATCGCCGTCGTCCCCACCATCCCATTGAAGGACCAGGCGGCACCGCGAAGCTGACACCGGGGACGCGTGCGACACCGGGGAGCCGGCCCTCCCCCGCGGATCGGGCGTCGGCTCAGCCCGGTGACGCCAGAGCAGAAGGAATCACCGGCAGGCGCGATACTGCTCACCTAACAGCCATCGCGATGGGAGGAGGGGTCATGGATCTCAGTGGCAGCGTCGTCATCGTCACCGGCGCGACGCGCGGCATGGGGCACGCCATCTCCGCCCGACTCGCCGCAGTGGGTGCCCGCGTCGCGCTCGTCGCCCGAACCGCCTCGGCCCTCGAGGAGACGGCGGCTGCCATTCGGAGCGCCGGTGGTGAGGCCGCATGCTTCCCGGCAGACGTCTCCGATCGCCTCTCGGTCGAAGCCATGGTCGATGCCGTGGTGGGTCGCTTCGGACGCATCGACGTCCTCGTCAACAACGCCTTCTGGGGACCACCGGGCAGCCTCGAGCAGACCGACGAGGCCTTCTGGGACCGTACACTCGATACCTGCCTCAAGGGACCCTACCTCTGCACCCGGGCCGTCTACCCGACCATGAGAGCGCAGGGCCGCGGCGCCATCGTCAACATCGGTTCACTGGCGGGCAAGATGGGCGAAGACAACCGCACCGCCTACTGTGCCGCCAAATGGGGGCTCGAGGGCCTCACGGCCGCCCTTCGCGAAGAGCTGCACAAGTACGACATCCGGGTGCACCTCATCTCGCCTGGCGCCACAGACACTTCGTTCTGGCGCGACAACGCACCGGGGCTGACCGCGGGCCAGCGAGCGCGCCTCATCCCCCCGGACATGATCGCCGAGGCCGTCCGCTGGGTGCTCAGCACGCCCGAGGCCGTGCTTATCCCGGACGTCGCCATCCACAACTACCAGAACCCCTTCGAGGGCAAGAACTCACCCTTCGAGACCTGATGGTGCGCCGCTGAGGTGACCTCGTCGAGTCGGACTGCTCGGACCTAGACGCCCTCGGTGACCTCCCGCGGTGCCACCGGGACCACGGCCGGTCCGGCTTCATCGCGGGCCGGTGCCTGCGGCAGGCCGGCCGCCACCTTGGAGCCGGCATTCTCGATGGCCGCGGCCACGAAGCCGGTGAAGAGCGGGTGTGGCTTGTCCGGGCGGCTCTTGAACTCGGGATGGAATTGGCTGGCCACGAACCAGGGGTGGTCACGCAGCTCGATGATCTCCACCAGCCTGCCATCGGGTGACTGACCAGCGAGGACCATGCCGGCTCGTTCGAGCGCTTCGCGGTAGCGATTGCTGACCTCGAAGCGGTGGCGGTGACGCTCGTAGATGAGTTCGCTCCCGTACGCCGCGTGGACCCTTGAGCCGGGCGTCAGGCGCGCCGGGTACAGGCCCAGGCGCATCGTGCCACCCTTCTCCTCCAGGTCACGCTGGTCGGGCATATAGTCGATGACCGGGGCGGAGGTGAAGAGGTCGAACTCCGTCGAGTTGGCGTCGCGCTGAGCGAGGACGTGGCGTGCGAACTCGATGACGCCGCACTGCAGCCCGAGGCACAACCCCAGGTAGGGCACCCGGTTCTCGCGCGCGTAGCGCGCCGCCAGGACCTTGCCTTCGATGCCGCGGTGGCCGAACCCACCGGGCACCACGATGCCGGCAGCGCCGGCGAGCTTCTGCTCGTAGTCCTCGTCGCTGAGGGCCTCCGAATTGACCCAGCGCACCTTGACGTCGTGCTCCTCGGCCCAGCCGGCATGACTGAGCGATTCGGTCACCGAGAGGTAGGCATCGGGTAGCTCGATGTACTTGCCCACCAGGGCGATCTCGAGCTGCGGCTTGGGCCGCTTGATGCGCTCCACGAGACCACGCCAGGCCGAGAGGTCGGCCGCGTGGACGCGGTCCTCCAGGCGCAGCAGCCTGACCACGAGCTCCCCCAGGCCCCAATCCTCGAAGTGCAGCGGCACCTCGTAGATGGTGTCCGCGGTGGTGGCCGGCACGACGGCGTCGACGTTGACATCACAGAAGAGCGCGATCTTCTCGCGCAGGTCGTCATCGACCGGCCGGTCGCTGCGGGCGATGATGATGTCCGGCTGGATGCCGATGCTGCGCAGCTCCTTGACGGAGTGCTGCGTGGGCTTGGTCTTGAGCTCGCCGGTGGCCGCCAGGGCCGGCAGCAGCGTGACGTGGACGTAGAGTACGTTGTCCCGGCCGACGTCCTTGCGCATCTGCCGGATGGCCTCCAGGAACGGCAGCGACTCGATGTCACCGACCGTGCCCCCGACCTCCACGATGACCACGTCAGCGCTGCCATCGCGGGCCACGCGGCCGATGCGCTCCTTGATCTCGTTGGTGATGTGGGGGATGACCTGCACGGTGCCGCCGAGGAAGTCCCCGCGCCGCTCCTTGGCGATGACGGCCTGGTAGATGCGGCCGGTGGTGACGTTGGAGAGCTGCGAGAGGTTCTCGTCGATGAAACGCTCGTAGTGCCCGAGGTCCAGGTCCGTCTCCGCCCCGTCGTCGGTCACGAAGACCTCGCCGTGCTGGTACGGCGACATGGTGCCGGGGTCCACGTTGATGTAGGGGTCCAGCTTGAGGATGGAGACGGAGAGACCGCGACTCTTGAGCAGCCGGCCGATGCTCGCGGCCGTGATGCCCTTGCCCAGGGACGACGTGACCCCACCGGTCACGAAGACATACTTCGCCACGGACTTCCCTTGCTCCGGCTGGTTTTCCCGATGCTACCGAATCCTGCGGCCTGACGCGAGCCGAACCGCGGATCGGGCCGGCGATCAGGTCCCGGTCGCGTCCGCGACACGCGCCGCGCGAGGTCCTCGAGGACCGTGATGAGGCCAGAGTGATCGTAGTCCCCACGGCCGTTGGCGAGCTGCGGCGCGCATGAGCTGCTCGACGGCGGCGGCGGCGGGCAGGGCGACACCGATGTCGCGTGCCAGCTCGCCGGCATTCTTGAGGTCCTTGAGGTGCAGGCGGATGCGGAAGCCCGGGTCGAAGCTGCCCGAGAGGAACTTCTCGCGCCGCATCTCCAGCACCCTGGTGGCGGCCAGGCCACCCTGCAGCACGTCCGCGATGCGGCCGGGGTCCACGCCCGCCTTGGCGCCCAGCACGAGGGCCTCGGCGACGGCCTCGATGACAACGCCGACGACGACCTGATTGCAGACCTTCGTGACCTGGCCGGCGCCGGCGGGACCAACGTGGACGATGGTCCGGCCCAGCACCTCCAGGATGGGCCGCGCGCGCTCGAAGGCAGCCGTCGCACCCACCGACCATGATCGACAGGGTGCCGGCGATGGCGCCCTGGTCGCCGCCGCTGACCGGAGCATCGAGGGTCTCTGCACCGGCCGCCATGGCACGCGCCGCGAGGTCGCGCGCGACCCCTGGTGCGATGGAGCTCATGTCGATGGCCAACCAGCCCGGGCGGAGGGACTCGAAGGCCCCTTCGGGGCCGAGATAGACCTGCTGCACCTCCGGGGAATCGGGCAGCATCGTGATGAGGATGTCGGAGTCAGCCGGCGACCTGGCGCGGCGAAGTGCCGGCCACGGCGCCCTCTGTCACGAGCGCATCCATCGCGGCATCGACCACGTCGAGCACGGTCAGCCCGTAGCCGGCCGCCAGGAGGTTGCGAGCCATGGGGCGGCCCATGATGCCGAGGCCGATGAAGCCGATGGTGGGACGGGTGTCATCAGGCATCGATCGTCTCCGTGTCTTCGGGGCGGATGTTGTCCACCTGGCCGTAGATGAAGAGCAGCTCGAGGTGGCCGCCGGGCTGCCATTCGAAGACATGCCATTCCCAGGCCGGCGTATCGATGACCAGTCCGGGCTGCAGGTCGATGCGGTTCGGCAGGTCATCGGCGGCTCGGGCCCCAGCGCACCCAGGCGCGGTCCGCCTCGAGCACGTACGATCGTCTCCTCCGCGTGTTGGTGCGGCTCCATGGGGCCGTACGCATCGGCATAGCGGGCCGTGCCCACGGTCATCTCCTCGCTGTCGAGCGCGGAGCTCCGGCCGACGAAGCGCCGGATACCACGTCCCGGCAGTGGATCGATGGGAACGTCGATGGCGCGGGTGGATCTCATGCTCCTCCTCCTCGGGTAGGTTCAGCCGGCGAACGGTGTGATCGGCAGCCCCGTCACACCAGGTTGGATGATGAAGAGCGCGCCGGCGTGTGGCTGCTCGGCGAGCTGGTCACCGCTGAGGCCGTCGCGCGCACTGGTTACGAACAGCTGGTCGAGTTGCGGGCCGCCGAAGGCACAACTCGTGATCCGCGCTGCCGGCAGTTCGACGCTGCGGTCGAACTCGCCCCGCGGCGAGAACCGCCGCACGGCCCAGCCATCGTAGAAGGCGACCCAGAGGTGCCCGTCAGCATCGACGCTCATGCCATCGGGAATGCCGAACGACTCGTCGAAGTGGGCGAACGGCCTGCGCCCGCTCGCACTGCCAGAGGCGAGGTCGAAGTCGAAGACGTCCATGCGCCTGGTCGCGGTATCGATGTAGTACATCAGCGAGCCATCAGGACTCCACTCGATGCCGTTGGAGATGCTCACGGGACGAGCGATGGTGGTGACGGTGCCGTCGGCATCGATGCGGTAGAAGGCACCGGCGTCCTGACGTGCATCGAGCGCCATCGTGCCGCCCCACAGTCGTCCGGCGCGGTCGGTCTTGACGTCGTTCAGACGTGTGGACGGGTCATCCGCCTCGACGGCCACGAAGCGCCACGGCTCGCCCTCATCCGAGTCGGTCAGCCACACACCATCCTGCAGGCACAGCGCCAGCCCACCGGATGCCCGCGGGAGCACGGCTCCCGCCATCTGCTTGAGTGAGCGCGTCCACGTCTCGCCGCTGGCCGGTTCGAGCCGATGGATGCGCCGGCCGGCGATGTCGGTCCACAACAGCGACGATCGAGCCCCGTCCCAGACAGGACCCTCGCCGATGAGGTCGCTCGCCTCGACGGCAACCTCCCATGTCGGCGTCATGCCCGCCCTCCTTCGCGCCGCAGGAGCGACTCCTCGATGCGCAGGCACTCCACGCGCGCCGCGAACTCGACGTTGTGCCAGTGGGCCATGGCCTCGAAGGGCGGTGCACCCGAGACGACGACCAGGCCGTTGCTGCTGATGATGAGGGTGTGGCGCATGCCGTTGTGCTCGGACAGCTCCACCGCCCGCTCGACGGTGGCCGTCAGCGCCGCGTCCCGCAGCGCCGCGGGTGCCACGAGGTGGGCAGCGAGGTCGGGTACGCCGCGGTTGCGCATCATGCTCGTGGCCGGCGGGGGCGGATAGCCCTCCAGCAGCAGCGCCTGCAGGTGCCGCGAGATGCCGCTGATGACGGCCTCGCACGTCGGTGACAGCGCGTAGAGCGAACCATGGATGGCATGCGCCCCGGGGTCCGCGACCGCCGGACCGGCATCGGACACCTCCTCCTCGAGCCAGCACGAGAGTGCGGCCGTCCCGTCGAGGTAGTCGATGCCCTCGGCACTGCGGCAGCTCAGGGCGATGTCGTCGAGCGTGGCGAACTCGCCCTGGAAGAGCCGTCCGAAGATGCTCCTCAAGATGGCTTTCGTGTCGGCGGGCACGGTCATGCCGCTGCTCCTGCCCGCCAGGAGCGCAAGCGCGCCCGCAAACGCTCCGATTCGAGACGCTGGCGCAAGGTGTCGGCCGCACGGACGTTGGTGGGCAGGTCGCGGGCGACGCCGAAGGTGCCGTGCATCGAGCCGATGGCGATGGCGCCGTCCACCCGTTCCACCTGGCCGAGCAGCTCGGTGGCGCGGGCATCGTGCGGCTCGGTCTGGGCGCGCAGATCCCGTTCCAGCACCACGATCGCGGCTCCGTATGGCTCGCGCGTGACCGCCACGACGCCCGGCCTCCAGCGCCCCGCAGCTGCTGCGATGGCCTCCGGCATGTGCAGGTGAAAGATGCACCCGATGTCCGGGTACGTGCGGTACAGCCGCAGGTGGATGCGGATCTCGCGAGAGATGCACGCAGGATCCCCCACCAGCACCTCGCCTCCAAGGTCCTGCACCAGCAACTCGTCTGCCTCCAGCCGCCAGCCGGCGTTCTCGGAGGCCTTGGTCGGTGTCATGACCACCGCGTCGCCGACACGCAGGCTCATGTTGCCACCCTGGAGCTCGGTGAGGCGCCGCTCGAAGAGCAGCCCCGCGACGCGAGCCAGCAGCCGCCGCTCGGCTGCGTAGTCACGATCGCTCATGCTGTGCCTACCCCCTGTCTGGCCCGTGGCTCAGCGGATCCATCCGCGGCCTGTAGGTCGTGATGATGGGATTGGGGAAACGCCCGCAGGCAGCTTCGAGTGACAGGCCCCTGGCCGCCACAGCCGCCAGGCGCAGCGCGCCCAGCCCTGCGCTCTCCGCGCTCGCCGGGAGGGATATGGGCCGACGCAGGACGTTGGCCTTCAGCTGCAGCACGGACGCGTGGCCGGTGCCGCCCCCGACAGCGATGACCCTGCCACCCGCGCCCGCATCGCCGCTCCAGGCGTCGGCGAATCGCTTGAGGACGCCGGCCGCCGATTCGAGCACTCCCTGGAGCACGTCGCTGCGCGGCGCGCCCGCATCGATGGCGGCACGGATGGAGGCGCGCTTGAGCGTCACGCTGCGGCCGCGAGGCACCGGCGAGACCTCGTCGAGCAGCCGGTCCAGCCCCATGGAGCTACCCGCGCTGGCCTCCGCGAGCAGGTCCCCCAGGAGCAGGCGCGTCATCCCGATGTAGCGTCCGGGCAGCACGTACGCGTGCACGATGGCGTCGGCGACCGCCGCTGCCGACCGCACGCGATCGAGTTCGCCGGCGGCGGCCATGTGCTCGAATGTGCCGACGATGTTGACGAGGTCCGGCCCACCGGGCTTGGTCGCGCCCAGCAGCGAACAGCAGTTGTCCATGCCACCGAGGACGACGACCGCATCCCGCGCCAACCCCAGCCGCTCGCGGGCCGCCGGCTGCACGGGCCACCGAGACGTCGACGGCGCCAGCGGCGGCAGGATGTCCGGTCGCACCCCGGCGGCGTCGAGGATCGCCTCGCTCCAGCGATCGGTGGCGAGCTCGAACAACATCGTGCGCGAAGCCCACGAGGGGTCCTCCGCATCCGCGCCGCACAGTGCCGCCACCGCGAAGCCGCGCAGTGAACGGAAGCGCCGAAGCTGGCGCATCACCTCCGGCCGGCCCTTCCACCACAGGGCATGCCGCAGGAACGACGCCGCCCGCGGGTCCGATCCCGTCCGCCGGTAGAGCTCGACATCGCTCATCCCCACGCGCTCGGCGAGGCCGCGCCCCGCCAGGGGCCGCGAGTCGGCCGGTGCCAGCGCCGGGCCCAGCGGCCGCTCGTCGGCGTCGAGCGGCACCATCGCCGTGCCCAGGCAGGAGAACACCAGCGTGTCGATCGCGAGCTCGGGATGGTCCCCCGCCAGGCCGGTGACGAGCGATTCGATGGTGGCCTGCACCGCATCCGCCGGATAGGAGCGCTCGCCCGGCTCGACGGCCCGATGCGGGGTCTGGGCGCTGCGCACCTCGAGCAGGCGGCCGTCCCAGTCGGCCATCAGCGCCTTGATGCGCGAGGAGCCGATATCGATGGCGAGGACGCTCACTCCGGATCGCTGATGACGGATTCCCGGAGCTTGGCCGTCGCCTGGTCCATGTGCTCATCCATGACCGCCCTGGCGGCATCCGGGTCACCAGCCTTGACGGCCTCGAGGATGCGCTCGTGGTACTGCAGGGCCAGGCGAGTGATATCAGGTACACGCAGGGTCAGGAGACGCACCTCGATCATCGATCTCGACGAGAGAGTCGAGGACGATCATGAACAGCTCGTTCTGCGTGGCCCGCGCCAGCGCCGCGTGGAACTCGACGTCACTCTTGATGTAGACCTCCGGCGCGTCCACGTGCCGGCGCATCTCGTCGACGATGGCCTCAAGGTCCTCGATGTCCGCCTCCGTGCGGCGGGCCGCAGCCAGGAAGGCGATCTCGCTCTCGATGATGTGGCGGACCTCGCTGACCTTGTCCACGCCGGCATCACCGGCCTGCATCATCAGCAGCAGCTTCATGAACTCGCTCGCAGCTGCCGTCGAGGGCGCCCGCACCACCGTGCCCCGACCCACGCTCACGTCAACGAGCTGCTTGGCGGCCAGGGCGCGCACGGCCTCGCGCACGACGGTGCGACTCACGCCGAACTGGCTCGCCAGCTCCCGCTCGGAAGGGAGTCGACTCCGGTCCCAGGCGACTCTCCAGGATGAGCCGCTCCAGCTCGCGTTCGACCCGCTGCGCGAGGGTGGCTTCGCGCGTCAGCTCCGGGACCAGCCGGTCAGTGGTCACTTGGCGTTCTCACCTCCCGCTGGTGCGGCTGCGGCTGGCGCCGGACCTTCGACCGTCATCTCCTCCACCGGCGCCCGGTAGCGCACGCGCTGGGCGTCGATGAACATGGCGAAGAGGATGATGAGGCCCTGGATGACCTGGATCCAGAAGACCGAGACGCGCATGAGATTGAGGCCGCGGTCGATGGTCGAGAGGAGAAGGACCCCGCCGAGGGCCCCCAGCATCGTGCCGCGGCCGCCCTGGAGGCTGACGCCACCGATGACCGCGGCCGCGAAGATGGTGAAGATGTAGCCCTCGCCGAGGTTCACCTGCACCGAGCCGACTCGCCCGGCCATGATGATCCCGGCTAGGGCGGCCAGGAAGCCGCTGATCATGTAGACCTGCCGGATGCGCTTGTTGGCGTCGATACCGGAGGCGATGGCCGCCTGCTTGTTACCGCCGACGGCGTAGATGTCACGCCCGAACTTGCGGTAGCTGAGCACGATGTGCCCGATGGCGAAGACGATGAGCATGGCCAGCACTGCGATGGGCACATTGCCCAGCCAGGGCACGGGGAACGTCTCGTGGCCGAGCCAGTAGAAGACATCGCCGCCCGGGTGGTTGAAGGCGTTGACGGCGTTGCCCTCGGTGAAGGCCAGCATGAGGCCGCGGAGGATGAGCAGCATCGCCAGGGTCACGATGAAGTTGTTCATCCGTCCATACGTGATGAGCGAGCCGATGATGAGGCCGATGAACACGCCCATCCCGAGGACGAACGCGATCGAGATGAACGGATTGACGGCGCTGTCGCCAAGCAGTCCGGGAAGGACACCGCCACCGAACCAGGGCGCTCCGGCCGCCACCAGGATCCACAGTCCCACCAGTGCGGCCAATCCCAGTGTCGATTCCTGAGACAGATCGAAGTTGCCGGTGATGAGCACGAACGTCTGGCCCACCACGACGACGCCGAGGACGGCCGCCGTGGACAGGATGTTCACGATGTTGATGGGCGTCAGGAACTTGTCCGTGCCGATGACGAAGAACACGAAGACCCCGATGAGGATCAGCCAGATGAGGTTGTCCATCACCGTGGGTACGTACCTACGCCAGTGCATGAGCGACCTCCCCATTGCCGCCCTCGATGGCCCCCAGGACCGTCGCCGGCGTCATCTCGTCCCTGCCCTTGATGAACTCCCGTGAGATCCGTCCCCGGTAGAAGACGATGATGCGGTCACAGGTGTCGATGAGCTCGCTGAGCTCATCCGAGACGACGGCCACGGCCACTCCCTGCTCGGTGAGCTCGTCCACGATCCTCAGGATCTCGACCTTGGCTTGCACGTCCACGCCCTGGGTGGGCTCGTCCAGGAGCAGGACGCGCGGCTCGGTGGCGGCGAGCTTGGCCACCACGACCTTCTGCTGGTTGCCGCCCGAGAGGTTCTCGACGTTCGTGGCCATGCTGGGGGTCATGATCCCGAGGGTGTCGATGAAGCCCTTCACGAGGGCGCGCTCCCTGGCCACGTCGATCATGCCCAGCCAACGGGTCAGCCGGCCCAGGACCGAGAGGCTCACGTTGTCACGCACGCTCCGGATGGCCACGATGCCCAGTCCGTGCCGGTCGCGCGGCAGGTAGGCGACGCCCTGCTCGAGCGCATGGCTGGGACTCCCGGCCGGAAGGGCCTGCCATCGAGCGTGACGCTCGCCCTCGCCCAGCGGCTCCAGGGCGTAGAGGCCACGCGCGAGGCTGCCCGGCCCGCTGCCCTCCAGGCCAGTGAGACCCACGACCTCGCCGGCGTGGAGCGTCAGGTGCACGTCGTCATAGACGCGGTGGCGGCTGAGGCCCTGGATCTGCAGGACGGGCTCAGCCATCGCCTCCCGCGGGGGGCGCCTGAAGCGTTCGACGGACGTGCCGCTGATCATCCGGATGAGCCCCGCCTGCGTCAGCTCGGCGACGGCCTCTGTGCCGACCTCCCTGCCGTTGCGCAGGACCGTGGCGCGGTCCGCGATCTCGAAGACCTCCTCGAGGTAGTGGGAGATGTAGATGAACGAGGCGCCCGATTCGCGCTGGCGGCGCACGAAGTCGAAGAGGAGGCCGACCTCGTGCTTGGGCAGCGGCGCCGTCGGCTCGTCGAGGATGATGACGCTGGCGTCGGCGAAGAGGGCGCCGCGAGATCTCGATCATCTGGCGCTCCGCCACGGTCATCGATTCCATGCGCCGGGTGACGTCGATCTCCAGGCCGAAGCGCCGCAGGCGCTCGCTCGCAGCGTCGCGCACGCTGCGCCAATCCACGAAGCCGCCTCTGCGTGTCGGCAGGTGGCCCATGAAGAGGTTCTCGGCCACGGAGAGGCCGGGCACGAAGCGGGCGTGCTGGGCCACGATGGCGATGCCCGCCTCCTGGCTCCGCGAGGTGGTCATGTGCTCGATGACCTGGCCACGCACCTTGATGGTCCCGGAGTCCGGGGGATAGAGACCCGTAAGGATGCTCATCAAGGTGGACTTGCCGGCGCCGTTCTTGCCCACCAGCGCATGTGATCTCGCCCTCACGCAACGTCGAACGAGACGTCATCCAGGGCACGCACACCGGGGAACGTCTTGCTGATGTTCGCCATCTCGACGGCCAGGCCGCCGTTGACCGTGCTCATCGATGCCTACCCCACCATCGCGGTGTCGGCCGGGGCAGCCCCGTTCGCCGGGGCGCCCCGTCCACTAGCTCACGTGATCAGCCTGAGAACCCCTGGGTGCTCAGCCACTCGGCCGCCATCGCGGCCTCGATGTTGCCCCACAGTCGCGGGTCATCGACGTTGTCCGGGCCGACCGAGGTGGTGGCCAGGAACAGCTGCGGTCCGACCTCGCTGTCCTCGATGCGCGCCGGCGACCACAGGGCGCCCTCCTCGACGACCTCGCCGAACTCGATCGGCTCGCCGTTCAACTCATCCTCGATGTACTCGACGATGACGGTGCCGAAGTCCGGGATGGGCTGATTGGAGGCCTGATCGGAGCTGCCGGCTCGGATGGCGTCGAGCGCCTGGCAGGCAGGCGTCGACACCGGCCAGGAAGATGTGGCCATCCTCGCCGCGCGGGATGAGCTTGCCCAGCTCGCCCAGCACCTGGAGCGTGCCCGGCGTGTAGACGCAGTCGGAGTGGAAGTAGATGGCATCGAGATCCTCGGCGGAGACGACGTCACGGACGATATCCACGCCCTTTGCCGCATCCCAGTCGCCGATCCTGGTGATGAGGTTGATGTCCGGGTTGGCGGTGACGATCTCCTGGAACCCGCCGCCACGCAGCTGGGCCACGTTCTGGCCCATGTTGCCGGTGATCTCCAGGACCGTGCCCTGTGGAGCACCGTACTTCTCGGTCAGGAAGTCGACGACCGCCTGGCCCGACTGCTGGCCGGCCAGATAGTTGTCGCTGAGCACGGTCATGTTGATCGCGCAACCCGATGGCGAGCGATCGATGGTGTAGAACGGGATGCCCGCCGCCTTGGCTTCCTCGACCACGACGCAGATGCCGGCGCTATCGTCGGGTACCGCCACGATGGCATCGACGCCCTGGGCGATGTAGTCGCGGACGTCGTTGGCCTGCTTGTTGGCATCCGCGTTGGAGGTGACGGTCTGGACCGTCCAGCCCTTCGCTTCCGCCCCATCGACGAGGCCCTGCTGGATCTGCAGCTGCGCGCCCACCAGACCGGGGGCCGAGTAGCCGATGACGACGTCTTCGTCCTGCGCCTGTGCGGGCACGGCGCCGATCGCGCCGATGAGCAACGCGGTCGATGCCGCGACTGCGAATGTCTTCCTCAACTCCTTCACGTCCTTTCTGCGCCTCCACCGGCGCGGTACGTCACGTGCGGGCCCAGGCGGGCCCGTCCCGAGTGAAGCTCTCGGCTCCCTCGGGTTCGATTCCTCGGGACTCGGTCAGTCGCGCCTGCCCTCCTCTCGCTGCGTCAAGGCCCGTGGACGGCCGTAGTCATCCCTGGCGCACCGCTCTGTGCGAGAATTCCTCACCTTCTGGTCTGGTGGCATACCACCATGCCGGATGGGCGGATGTCAACTCGCATCGACGGGGCGATCATGCGCGGATGCGCTCGTCGGCGATCATCTGTCGCACAGCCGCCCAGCCGGCGACGAAGTTGTCCCGGAAGTGCTGCACCGGGCCGAACCCCTCGAAGTCCTCGAGCGAGAGCCCATCGGGCTCGAGCGCCTGGCGCACCTCGGGGAACGTCGAGGTCAGCTGCCCCACCACGGCCGGGTCGATAGGGTCCTCGATCGTGACCTCGGCCGGCGGGTCGACCTCGATGAGCTCGGCGGCCGTGGACCAATTGATGGTCGCCGCCATGCCGCCGCCGACGAGGCCGCTGAAGTCCAGCCGGATGCGAGCGCCACCGTAGAGCAGCGTGACCGGGTAGTTGCTTCTCGCGGACGACCCGATAGCAGGCCCGTGCGACGAGGATGCCGGCCATGCTCCATGAGCTCGTCGGGGGTCATGTACTGCCTGGGGACCTCGATGCGATCGCGCACGGCGATCTTCTTGAGATGGTCGCCGAAGATGCCGGTGATGGGGCTCATGAAGAAGGGTGGGCGCACGCCAGTCTCGCGGGTGACCTTGAGCCAGCGCTCGCAGGCCTCCCGTACCTGGGCGATGCTGAAGACCTCGGTGACGATGACCTGGCTGCCCTCGGCCACGAGGGTCTCGAGAGCCTCCAGCCCCGGCGCCGTGGCAGGGATCTTGGGCGTGGCATTGGGTGCGATGGTGCGCGCCGCTCGGGCCTCCTCGAGGATGCTCGGCAGTCTCGGTGTCGGCCTCGGGTGCCCCCTGGATGGAGACGAAGCCCTCGCGCCCGCCGCTCTGCTCGTAGAGCGTTCCGAAGCGCTCACAGATACGACCGACCAGCTGGTGCTGGACGTGCGTGGCCACGACTTCGTCGTCGTCGCTATCGGCGAGGCAAGCGCGGACGATGGGCAGGACCTCGTCAGGCGCGCGCTTGACGAGGTTGCCGCCGTAGGCCGGGTTGGTCGTGCAGCCCATGGCACCGTGCTCGAGCGCGAGGTCCATCTCCTCGATGGTCGGGTTGTTGACCCAGAACCGCCCGCCGGTCCGGGCGCGAACCCGCTCGAAGTAGTGCTCGCCCATCTGCGACTTCCCTCCCATGACCGTTGCGTCGGCGATTGGTGGGATGGTATGCCACCTGTCCAGTGGCGTAGCGACGATCTCGCAGCTCGCCCCGAGCCTGGTGCAGACCTCAACCCGGGTCCTCCCCCACTGCCACCAGGACCTTGGGCCGTGCCCGCCCGCGCTCCCGGGAGCGCTCGAGTGCAGCTCCTACCTCATCGAAGGGGAAGACGCTATCGATGAGCAGCTCTGGCATGACCGCGCCGGAGGCGATGGCCGCCAGCCCCGCGCCAAACTGGCCGGGCCCATTGAGCACACCCAGGATGGTGACGTCATTGACGGCGATGGCGCGCAGCGTCGATCTCCACCATGGTGGTGGGCACGCCCAGCAGTGCGACGCGACCACCCGGCGCCACGTGGCGCAGTGCCGCCTGCACACCGCTGCGGCGTCCCGGCTGCCTCGATGACGACGTCGAAGCGTTCCACGGCTGCCTTGCTGCCGGCCAGCCAGGGGATGCCGCCCGCGGCCTCGACGGTGAGCAGCGCGGTCCGGCGAGCGCAGGAGCACGTGGGTACGCAGGCCTCGCGCGCCGAGGATCATGGCGCCCACCAGGCCGAGGGTCGCGGCGCCCACGATGAGGACCTCCTCACCGGGCTGGGGGTCGGTCCGCCGGATGCCCTCGAGTGTCGTCACCATTGGCTCGACGAGCGCGGCATCGCGCGTCGCGACAGCCTCGGGGATGGGGAGCAGGTAGCCCTGCGGCACCTCGACGACGGTGGCCATCGCGCCGTCGAGCCCATTGCGCACACCGAGCTCGCGACGGTCGGGGCAGCGGACCACGAGACCGGCACCGCAGTGCGGGCAGCCCTCGCGGCCGCAGTCGATCATGGGGTCGAGGATGACGCCGGGTGCCGGGGGCCATCTCGCCGGCCGGTTCCAGCAGCATGCCCGACCACTCATGGCCGGGTTGCAGCGGATAGCGCTGGCGAAGCCCTGGTGGAGGTAGGGCATGCTGCCGTCGAAGAGGTCGAGGTCGGTGCCGCACAGCCCCACGTACGAGGGTGCGGCGAGGACGAAGCCCGGCGGTGCCTGCGGGCAGCGGCTGCTCGATGACCTCGAACCGGTCTGGAGCGGTGATGCGCACAGCACGGACCGTCTGCGGCAGGCTCATCGGACGGTGTGTCCCCCGTCGATCACGAGGATGTGCCCGGTCACGAGCGAACCGGCCTCCGAGGCCAGGTAGATGGCAGCCCCGACGACGTCCTCGGGCTCGCCCATGCGACCGAGCGGGATGTTGCCGAGGAAGAACTCGGCCATGCCGGGTTCGTGGCGCATCTTCTCCTCGATGAGAGCCGTCCGGACGTGCGTCGGGGCGATGGCGTTGACGCGGATACCGTGCGGTGCCCACTCGATGGCCAGCGTCCGCGTCAGCGCGTTGACACCGCCCTTGGTGGCCGCGTAGTTGGCGTTGCCGGTGGTGATACCCACCAGGCTGGTGATCGAAGAGATGTTGATGATGCGTCCGGGATGCCGCGCTCGATCATGTGCCGACCGACCGCCTGGTCGAAGAGCCAGACCCCGGTCAGGTTGACGTCGAGCACACGGGTCCACTGCCCGAAGCGTCATCTCCTCGGCTGGGGCCCGGTCGCCGATGCCGGCGTTGGCCACGAGGACGTGGATGTCCCCGAGTCGCTCGACCGTGGACGGTCATCGGCAGCCTCGACCTGCTCGGGCCGGGAAACGTCACAGGGAACGGCGATGGCCGTGCTCCCGGCCGCGCCGATGCCGCTCAGCGACGCTCGTCGCGGCGGCCCCGTCGAGGTCGACCACTGACGACCGCGGGCGCCGAACTGGGCGAAGCCCTCGGCGATCGCCCGCCCGAGCCCCGACCCGGCGCCGGTGACGAGCGCCGTGCGGTCGGACAGCGAGAACAGGCTGGTCAGATCACGCGTCATGCCATCCCCTTCTCGCTGGCCGCCACGGCCTGGACCATGCGCGCCACGATGTCCCGGCCGGGTCCGGCGATGTGCTCCTCGATGGCCACGGCGACGCGGTCAGCATCGCCCGTGCGCAGCAGGGTCAACAGGTCACGATGCCGCTGCACGACGACCTCGGGGTGGGGCTGGTAGAAGTCGATGTAGGACAGCAGGCGCTGGCTGTGGGCCTGGATCGCGGCAAGATGTTCCATGAGCAGGTCGTGCCGCGACAGTGCCGAGAGCGCGGTGTGGAAGTCCATGTCCGCGGCGATCATGCCGGGCACGTCACCCTCCGCTCCCGCCCGGGCGATGGCCTCCACGTGCCTGGCCAGGCCATCCAGGGCCCCCTCATCGAGTGAGCCTCGCTCCACGGCCAGTCGCGCGGCCAGCGACTCCAGGGTCGCGCGCAGGGTGTAGACCTCCTCGGCACGCCTGGGCGTCAGGGCCGACACGACCGCGCCCCGATGCGTCGTCCGCGTCACCAACCCAAGGCTGCCGAGCTCCCGGAGCGCCTCCCGAACGGTGCCCCGGGAGGTCCCCAGCTCCTCGGCCAGCTGCGCCTCGATGAGCGGCCGGCCGGGGGCGTAGGCCCCCGCGATGATGGCATCGCGGATATGCGCCACCACGGCATCGGTGAGGCTGATCGGCCGGTCGAGGATCGCTGGCTCCACCGCTGGGTTCCGAACTCCCTGCGTACTAACCATTTCCTGAACCGTCCGATTGTATTACAATCCGACGAACATGGTTTCGTGTCGCGATCAGCGCGAACGCAAGCCACGTCGAACCTGGAGAGACCGATGCCGGCCACGTTGAGGTTCTTCGGCACCGCGGCCTATGAGCTGGTGACCGAGGATGGCGTGCGGGTGCTCATCGACCCGTACCTGGATTCGAACCCCGCCAGCCCGGTCAGGGCGGCGGAGCTGGAGCGCGTCGACCTCGTGCTTGTCACCCACGCCGCCTTCGACCACATGGGCGAGGCCGCGGAGATCCTCAAGCGCGACAGGTGCCCGGTCATCTGTGCCAAGGACGTGGCCCACAACCTGACCACCGTCCAGGGCGTCGACCCGGACCAGATCCGCGTGACCATCTGGGGCCTGCCCATGGAGGTCGCCGACGTCCACGTGCACCCCGTGGAGAGCCACCACTGGTCCTTCTCGGTGACACCCTCGGGCGAGCTCCTGTCCGGGCCCGCCATGGGTTTCATGATCGATGCCGCACCCGGTGTGCGGGTGTACCACCAGGGTGACTCGGCCATGACCTACGACTTCCGGCTCTTCGGGGAGCTCTACCACCCCACCCACGGCCTCATGGTAGTGGCACTACCAGAGGACTCCCTCCCCCACTTCGAGGTCTACCAGGGTGGCGAGGTGACCGTCCAGGAGGCCGTCCTGGCCAGCCAGTGGCTGGGCCTCCGTCATGTCATCGCCAGTCACTACCAGTACCCCTCGCACCCGGACGTGCAGCGATTCGTTCAGCTCATCGAGGCACACAAGGCCGCCGGCGACTGGTCGCCGCAGGTCTCGGTGCTGGCACCCGGCGAGACCATCGAGCTGCAGCCCTGATCGCCCGACCGAGCGAGGACCACGGAGGCCACGCATGAGGCATCGCGTCACGTCCACTGAGAACTGCGAGGCCGTCGAGGCCTTCGAGCGGGATGTCCTCGTGCCGCTGGAGGCGCCGGCCGGACTGGATCGACGAGCAGCTGCGCGAGATGTATCGGCGCATGCGCCTCATCCGTGAGTTCGACACGGTCGTCAAGGAACTCTGGAAGCAGGACTTCATCTACGGGCTGGCGCATTCCTATGTCTGCGCCGAAGCCATCGCGGTGGGCGCCTGCACGGCTCTGCGAGCCGTCCGACTACATCACCAGCACGCATCGCGGCCACGGCCACACCATCGCCAAGGGTGGCGACCCACGCCGCATGATGGCCGAGCTGATGGGCCGCGCCGACGGCTACAACAAGGGCAAGGGCGGCTCGATGCACATCGCCGCCGTAGACATGGGCATGCTCGGTGCGACGGGCATCGTGGGCAGTGCCATGCCCATCGCCGTGGGCGCGGCGCTCACCGCCAAGACCCTTGGCCGGAGCTTCGTGACCATCTGCTTCCACGGGGACGGCGCCACCAACCAGGGTGTCTGGCACGAGTCCATCAACCTCGCGGCCGCCTGGGACCTGCCGGTCATCTTCCTGTGCGAGAACAACCAGTGGGCCATCAGCATGCCCTACGATCAGGCCACCCGGAACCCCACGGTCTCCGATCGTGCCAGGGGCTACGGCATCCCCGGCATCACCGTCGATGGCTTCAACCCCTTCGCGGTCTACGACGCGGTGAAGGACGCGGCCGAGCGGGCCCGCTCGGGTGCCGGGCCGACGCTCATCGAGGCCCGCTTCTTCCGCTACATCGGACATTTCGTGGCCGACGACGAGTCCTACCGCGACACCGAGTGCAACCGCCAGTGGGAGCGCTTCGACCCCATCGCCCGGATGGCCAGCTACCTGGTCGAGGAGGGGGTCGTCACACCTGCCTGGATCGAGGCGGCCGATGCCGAGGCGCTGGCGGCGGTCCAGGATGCCACCGAGCTTCGCCAAGGCGGCCCCCGAGCCCGAACTCGACACGCTCTACGAGGGCCTCTACTCAGCGGACTTCATGCGCCAGCAGGGGATCGCCCGATGACCACCCGGACGCCGCCCGGTCCGGCGGCCGCGGCACCGGCCACCCGCCGGCTGACCGTCAAGCGCGCCATCAACGAGACGCTGCGCGAAGAGATGCAGCGCGATCCCACCATCATCATCCTCGGCTGCGACGTGGGCATCCGCGGCAACCCCTTCGGCGTCACCAGGGGCCTCTACGACGAGTTCGGCCCAGCGCGCGTCCTCGACACGCCCATCTCGGAGGCCGCCATCGTGGGCAGCTCGCTGGGCGCGGCGGCCACGGGCCTGCGACCGGTGGCGGAGATCCTCTTCAGCGACTGGATCACCATCGGCATGGACCAGCTGGTCAACCAGATCGCCAAGATCCGCTACATGTTCGGCGGCGCCATCAGCGTGCCGCTGGTCATCCGCGCACCCGTGGGCGCCGGCGGCGGCCAGGCCGCCCAGCACTCCCAGTCACTTCGAGAACTGGTTCAGTGCGGTCCCCGGGTTGCAGGTCGTCATGCCCTCCACGCCAGCCGACGTGGTGGGCCTGCTGCGCACGGCCATCCGCAGTGACGACCCGGTGCTCTTCTTCGAGCACAAGCGCGGCTACGAGATCAAGGGCGACGTGCCCGAGGGCGACTTCACCATCCCCTTCGGGCGTGGCCGACGTCGTCCGCGAGGGTCGCGACGTCACGGTGGTGGCCATCTCGATCATGCGCCACAAGGCCATGACGGTCGCCGACGGACTCGCCGCGGAGGGCATCGAATGCGAGGTCATCGATCCCCGCACCATCTACCCGTTCGACTACGACACGGTGCTGGCATCGCTGCGCAAGACGCGACGACTGGTCGTCGTCCACGAGGCCAACCGGCGCAGCGGCATCGGTGGCGAGATCGTCTCCCAGGTCGCCGAGCGCGGCTTCGATCTGCTCGAGGCGGCACCGCGTATCGTCGCCGGCCTGGACGTGCCCATGCCCTACAACCGCAGGCTGGAGGCCCTCGTCATCCCCGACGAGGCGCGCATCCGGGACGGCATCCGCGCGGTGCTGGACCGCTGAGAGGAGGTATCAGGAACACCATGGCGACGCTGTTCGCGCTGCCCAAGCTGGGCATGAACCAGGAGGAAGGCGAGATCGTCAGCTGGCTGGTCAGCGAGGGCGACGAGGTCACCGTGGGGCAACCCATCGTCGAGGTCGAGACCGACAAGACCACCGTGGAGCTGGAGTCCACGGCCACTGGCATCGTCGCGCGCATCCTCCACGGCGCCGGCGACATCGTGCCCATCAACGGCGTCCTCGCGGTCATCCTCGCCCCCGGCGAGGAGCTGCCCGACGAGATCCCCGCGACCAGCGTCTGAGCCACCAGGAGAGCACCATGACCAGCGAGCCAGCCGCGGCTCCCCACCAGGACGGCGCGACCTCGCCCCATCCGGAGCACCCGGACCTCACCCGGGTCAGCCTGTCTGCCGCACGGCTGGCGGCCACCCCCAGGCGCACGCTGGGACTGGCCATCCTCGTCATCACCACCATCCGAAGCTTCGAGAAGTGGCTGCTGGACAACGCGGAGCTGGTGCACGGGCCGCTCCACTCGAGCATCGGGCAGGAGGCCACCGCGACCGGGACAGCGCTAGCGCTGCGGCGCTCGGACTGGCTCACCTCCACCCACCGCGCCCACCACGATGTCGTCGCCAAGCTGCTGCTGGCCGCGACCCCAGAGGACTTCGACCCCTTCGCGGCGGACGCGGTCAGCGAGGCCATGGTCCGCCCGGTGCAGCGGACCCTGGCCGAGATCATGGGTCTCGAGCAGGGCCTCTGTCGCGGTCGGGGCGGCTCGATGCACCTCTGGGACCGCGAGGGTGGCGTCATGACCAGCGCCATCGTGGGCGGCGGTATCCCGGCGGCAGGTGGCTATGCGCTGGCCTCCAGGCTGCGGCGGACCGGGGACGTCGCCGTAGCGTCATTTGGCGATGGCGCCACCCAGATCGGGGCCTTCCACGAGACCGCGGCGCTGGCCCGCGCCTGGCACCTGCCGCTCATCCTGCTGCTCGAGAACAACCACTATTCGGTGGCCACCTCGCTCGTGGAGACTGCCGGCTTCACCCAGCTGGCGCTGCGAGCCCGCGGCTATGACATGCCCGCTCTCGTCGTGGACGGCATGGACCCCATCGCCACCATGACCGCGCTGGCCCAGGCACGCGAGCACGCCGTCGACCACGGTCCCATCCTCGTCGAGGCGCTCACCTACCGCTACTACCACCAGAACGGCCCCCTGCCCGGCAGCGCCTTCAGATACCGCAGCAAGGAGGAGGAGCAGCAGTGGCGCGCGCTCGACCCGGCAGTCGCCTGGCCGGATGGGCTGGTCAAGGCAGGCCTCCTGGGTGAGGAGGAAGTGGCCCATGTCCAGGGCCTCGCCAGGGCCCTGGTATCACGCTGCGTCGCCGCCCTGACCGTCGAGACGGCCGACGGCGTGCGCATCCCGCCGGAGCTGTATCCACCGGTCGAGGACACGCGGCGCGGCATGCTAGGCCCGGGACTGCCCGAGCTGCCGGCCGAACGCCTCGCTGCCGCGCCCGCTCCGGGCGGTGAGGAGATCACCTACACGGCTGCCATCCAGGGCGTCATCGGCCGCGCCCTGGAGCGAGACCCCGAGGCCTTCGTGCTCGGCGAGGAGGTCGGCCACCTCGGCGGAGGGGTCATGGGGCTGACCCGGGCGGCCGTGGCGATCGCGCCCGATCGTGTCCTCAGCACGCCGATCTGTGAGAACGGCTTCAGCGGAGCGGCCCTGGGAGCCGCCCTGGCCGGCATGCACCCCATCGTCGAGTTCATGTATCCCGACTTCGTCCTCGAGGCCACCGACCAGCTCTTCAACCACATCGCCAAGAGCCGCTACATGTTCGGCGGCGACCACGAGGTGCCGGTCGTCGTGCGCACCCAGATCAGCCGTGGTCGCGGTTACGGGCCGCAGCACAGCACCGATCCGGCAGCGCTGTTCGCCTCCTTCCCAGGCTGGCGCGTGGTCTCGCCGACGACAGCGGCGGACTACGTCGGCTGCTTCAACGCAGCGATGCTGAGCCGCGATCCGGTGCTGGTCATCGACGACCATCGCCTGGCCAGGACGACCGGCGTCCTGCCGGCAGCCGGTTTCGACCACGTCACCCCTATCGGCAAGGGTCGGCTCGTGCGGCCGGGCACCGATGTCACGGTGGTGACCTGGGGCTACGGGCTGCTGCGAGTGCTCGCCGTGGCCGAGACCCTCGCGAAGCGGGGCATCCAGGCGGAGGTCATCGACCCCCGCTGGCTCGACCGCGCCAGCTTCGACCGCGAAACGGTGCTGGCATCACTGGTGCGCACGGGGGCGCTTGTCATCGTCGAGGATGCCCGTCGCAGCGACTCGATGGGCATTCACATCCTGGACTACCTCTTCCCGGAGGCCTTCGAGCTGCTGCGCACGGCACCGCTGCGGGTCACCGGGCAGGATGCCTACTCCCCGGTCTCGAGACCGCTGGAGACGGCCGTCCATCTCCAGGACAGCGAGATCGAAGAAGCGCTCGTCACGGCTGCTGGATCGGCCGAGCGGGGCACGGCAGGAGGAGCACGACGGTGAGCACCCCCATCAGGATGCCCAACCTCGGCGCCGAGGCGACCGAGGGCCGGGTCACCAGCTGGCTCAGGGAGGCCGGCGACACGGTCATCGAGGGCGAGGCCATCGCCGAGATCGAGACTGACAAGGCCACCGTGGAGCTGGAGGCGCCGACCTCCGGGACCCTGCGGGAGGTCCTCGTGCCGGCCGGTGTGGATGCCGCCGTCGGCACCGTGCTGGCGACCATCGATGAGAGCTGACGGGGCCGATCCGAGCGGCGCACCTCCTGTGGCGGCGCCCTCAGCGATCGCGCCACCCGCGGCGCGGACGGCGGACACGGTCGAACCTCGTCGTCGGCGTCGTGCCGGTTGTCCGCAATGATCGAACGAGTTCGCCCAGTGATGCCCGACGAGGCGCTCGTCTCCACACTCGCCGTGCCCCTGAGGGCGTCAGCCAGGCGCGGCTCATGCCTTGGCGGGCATGGATGGGGGCCGGGCCGAGCGTCTGGAACGCGGCTCAGCGCCATCTTGTTCGATGATCGCGGACATCTGACCGGAGGCGCGATCTCGGGGGTTCGTCTGTCGGTGATCCCGAAGGTTTGACTGGGAACTGCTTGGCGAAGAGCTGGCCGGGGGTCGAGCCGCGGCCAGCGACGGTCAGATGGCAGGGCCAACGCGGCACCCAGCGGCCAGCGCGACACCGAGCAGCGGCCGGCGCGGCCAGAGAAGCATCAGCGGCGGCGGCTGCCGAGACCACGTTCGCCCAGGAAGAGGTGTTGCACGAGCAGGAAGAAGAGCACTGCGGGCACGGTCAGCATGACCGCACCCGCCATCAGCAACGGCCAGTCGGAGGGATCCAGCTGCTGCAGCTGGCGCAGCCCCAGCGGCAGGGTGTAGAGCTCCTGGGAGCGCAGGTACAGCAGCGGGCTGATGAAGTCGCTCCAGTAGAGGATGAACGTCAGCACGGCTACGGCGATGCTGGTCGGCACGGCCAGGGGCAGGGCGATGCGCCGCCAGGTCGTGAACGGTCCCGCGCCATCGAGGTGGGCCATTTCGAAGACCTCGACCGAGACGCGGCGGAAGGTCCAGAAGTAGAAAAGCACGAAGAGCGGGCTGGAGCCGGCCAGCGCGGGCACCACCAGCGCCAGCAGCGAGTCGGTCAGGCCGACCCAGCGGAAGAGCAGGAACCGGGTCAGCCACAGCGCCGTCACCGGCACCATCAGCAGCGCCACCGAGAGGACCACCAGGGCGACACGCGACGCGTCGCTCCAGGAGGGCCATGGCGAAGCCGGCCATCGACGCGGTGACGATGGTCAGGGGCACGGCCAGCAGGACGACTGCCAGCGAGTTGACCAGGTACCGACCGAACGGCAGCAGCTCGAAGACCGTGCCGAAGTTCTCCACCGAGGGCGACGTCGGCAGCCATTCGACGCTGCGCGGCGGTGGCAGACCCGGCTCACGCAGCGATGCGCGTGAGCATCCACAGCAGCGGCAGCAGGAAGACGGCTGCCACGAGCAGACGTGGCAGGTGCTCCAGCAGCTGAGCGACCCGCCAGCGCCAGCCACGCTGGGGCGGGCGGGCGGTGCGCAACTCAGACATCGGCCGCGAATCCACGCCTGCGGAAGAGCAGGTAGAGCCCGACGATGATGACCGCGGTGGCCAGGAACACCAGCAGCATGAGCGCCGAGCCGGGTCCGAAGCGGAAGCGGTCGAAGGCCTCCTCGTAGATGAGCAGGGGCACGAACAACGTCGCGTAGTAGGGGTCGCCGCCGGTCATCACGAACGACGGCGTGAACGTCCACTGGAAGCTGAGGACGACGTCGCGGAACGTCAGCAGCACCAGCCACGGCAGCAGCAGGGGCAGCGTCAGGTAGCGGAAGGCAGCCCAGCGACCGGCACCGTCCACGGCACCGGCATCGAAGTACTCACGCGGCAGACCACGCAGCGCCGCCAGCAGGACCACGAAGCCCTCACCGATCTGGAACAGCGACATGATGACGAAGGGGTAGCGGGCCGTGTCGGCTTCGGCCAGCCAGGCTGGCATCGGCAGCCCCAGGGCGCCCAGGGCCACGTTGACCGGGCCGAACAGCGGATTGAAGATCCACAGCCAGATGAGCGCGTAGGCGACGTCCGGAATGACGGTGGGCACGTACACGGCAGCGCGATAGCCACCCACGCCGCGGCGCGGGCGTTGCAGCAGCAGCGCCAGGGCCAGCGCACCGAGGATGCGCAGCGGCACGGCGAGGACGATGAAGACGAGCGAGTTGGCGAAGGCCGTCGTGACCATGGGGTCGGCGGCCAGGAGCCGGAAGTTGGCGAAACCCACGAAGACCGGTGCGGAGAGGGCGTCGTAGGAGGTGAAGGCCAGTCCGGCCGACATCAGCGCCGGCAGCGCCACCAGCAGCAGCGTTCCCAGCAGATACGGCAGCAGCATGGCCCACAGGCCGATGCGCCAGGGCAGCAGGAAGCGCCTCATGGTGCCGCCATCGTCACAGCGTCAGTGTGCCGCATGGAGTGACACGCCCCGGTCGGCTGATCAGCCCTCCTCGCCGGCGAAGAACGGCAACGTGCGCGTGATCATGGCGCTGATCGCCTCATCGACCGAAGCCTGGCCGTAGAACGCCCGCTCCAGCTCGTCACCGGTCAGCTCCTCGATGTCCACCCAGGCCGCCATCACGGGTACCCCGCGCAGCATCGGGATGGTCTCCAGGAAGACGGCGCTGTTGGCCGGCCTGGCCTCGGGATCGAGGAAGGCGGGCGACTCCGCGACGTCGATGAGGGACGGCACGGTGCGACCGGTGGCGGCGATGATGGCCTGGCCGACGGGAGCGTTGGCGAACTCGATGAAGGTCCAGGCCGCCTCCTTGTCCTCGGTCGCGGCGGCCATGCAGTAGGCATCAGTGTGGAGGATCCCGGCCGCCTGCTCCCTCCGTGGCAGGGCCGCCACGTCCCAGTCGAAGGCCTCGATGGTGCGGTAGGTGGGCACGCCGCGCCGGCTGTTGAGGAACATCGCCGTGCGGCCGTCGAGGAAGCGGCTCTCGCTGTCCTCGGCGGTCTCGGCCAGGGCATCGGGCACGACGCCGTGCTCGATCTGCAGGGTCACGAACCACTCGATGGCCTCCCGCGCCGGTCGCGAGTCGAGCGCCAGGCGGATGGGTGTGCCGTTCTGCTCGGTCACCACCAGCTCGCCGCCGTTCTGCCAGATGAAGGGCGCCACCCGGAAGATGGAGGCCTCGGTGCCCAGCCCGTACTGGTCGGTCTGCCCGTCACCGTCGAGGTCCAGCGTGAGCGCCTTCGCCGTGGCCAGGAAGTCGTCCCAGGTCCAGTCGTCGGCCGGGTAGTCCAGCCCGGCCTCATCGAAGAGGTCCTGGTTGTAGTAGACGACGAGACTGGAGATGTTCTGGGGGATGCACATCAGCTCACCGCGCCAGCGGAACGGATCGATGGCTTCGGGGAAGAAGTCTCGGTCGCTGATGAGGTCGCTCTCGCGCAGGTAGGGCGCCAGCGGCTCGAGCACGCCCATGGCCGCGAAGGGTGCGTAGCGCCGGTAGTTGATGAGCACGACATCGGCCGGATCGCCCGCGGCGAAGTCCGCCCCCAGGCGCAGCCGGTAGTCGCTCTGGCTGGGGATGTGGATGAGCTCGACGTCGATGTCGGGGTGCTGCGCCTCGAACGCGGTCACGAGCGTCTGGTAGGCCGCCAGCTCGGCCGGATCACCGAAGACCATGAAGGAGACGCTGCTGGGTGCCTCCAGGCCGCGAACCACGGGCGCAGTCAGGAGGAGCACGAGGGCGGTCGCGAGGAGCACGCGAGGGACGGCATGACCACTGCGCAGTGAGCGCGTGAGCATATCGGCGACTCCCCTGGCGACGACGGCTGGGCGGGCCGATAGGATAGCCAAGTCAGCCGACAGAGGAGCCCCGCGCCCATGACCGAGCCCGCGCCGCCACCAGCCGGCGCGCCGCCGTCCCTGCTGCCTCCCCTGCTCGTCGCTGTGGGCCTCGCCTACCTCGGGCTGGGCGCTTTGCTGGCCGTCGTCTTCGTCTTCGGCGGCGTGCAGTCGTCGCTGTTCCCGACCGGCTGGCTCTTTCCGGCCGTCCTCATCAGCAGCGGCGCGTTGATGACCGCCCGGCGCCGCTTCGACGTCGTCGCCACGCTGTGGGGCGGGCTCACGCTGGCTGTCTTCATGCTCGGCGTGCTGGTCTACGTCAACGCGCTCGACCTCGGCCTGGACGACGCGGCCGCCTTCGACGCCACCCTCATCGTGGCTGGGTTCGGGTTCGTGGTCCTGCTGCTGCGGCCCGGCTTCCGCAGCTAGGATACGGCTCCCAGGGTCGGTGAGCCAGAGCAGGCCAGCGCCATGCGGCGTGCGCCACCGCGGGCACGTCGAGGTGGGCGCAGAGACACGTGAGCGGACTGATCAGGCATCGAGAGACCCCGGTCACGACGGCGGCTGCATCGTCTTTCGAGTGCACTCCCGCCGCCCTCCTGGCCACCCTCACCGGCGGCCAGGGGCCCGGGGAGGACGGGTGCTCGGCGGTGGTACCATATATGGCATGAAGAAGACCACCGTGTACCTCGAGCCCGAGTCGGATCACGCGCTCGTTCGCCTGGCCGCCGAGCGGCGACTTTCGAAGGCGGAGGTGATCCGAGCCGCGTTGCGCGATGCGGCCAGGCACGTCGAGCGACCCCGGATCACAGGAATCGGCCTGGCCCACGGGCCGGGTGACGTGGCGGACGACATCGATCGCCATCTCGCCGAGACCAGCTTCGGCAGCGAATGATCGTCCTCGACACGTCGGTCATCTACGCGCTGCTCGATGCGGCTGACCGCCGGCACCGCCAGGCACTCGCGTGGTACGAGACGATCGATGAAGAGCTGGTCACGACGCCGCTCGTGCTTGCGGAGGCCGATCATCTGGCCACGACGCGCGGCGGTTCCCGGGCCGTTCGAGCGTTCCGGGCCGACGTTGGCAGCGGCGCCTACCTCGTGGAATGGTGGCCGACCGCCGCCCGGGAAGCCGCCGAGCTGGCTGATCGCTACGCCGACCTCGGGATCGGCCTGACGGATGCGTCGCTGGTCGTCCTGGCCGCACGCGTCCGTGTGGCGGATATCGCCACGTTCGACGAGCGGCACTTCCGGGCTATTCGCCCGCTCGCTGTCGCGGATGCCTTTCGCCTCTTGCCGCTGGACACCTCAGGGTAGGTGGCATCGTGGCATCGAGCTCGGCACTCCGGGTCAACCGCTCGCGCCCGTGACGGGCACGAACCACTGGGTCGGTCTTCGGATCCGTGCCGGCTTGCGCGCTCGACTCCGGGACGGGCGAGGGTTCCCTGGTGTTCGACACCACGATCGCCGCGAGGTCGCCGAGGACGATCAGCCAGACGCACAGCGACCGTCACCGAAACGACACATGGGGGCCTGCGGTCCGGCGCGAACCGGTGTAGGCTCGCGCGACATCAGGGGCCGGCACGCTCGCGAGCCTGCCCGACACGTCCCCCGGGATGCCCAACCCGGAGCTGCGAAGCCGGAGAGGTAGCTCGATGCATACGACGGACTCCCCACGACGTCGACATCGCAGGCTGGCAGCGGCGCTGAGCCTGGCTGTCGCCCTGTCGTTGCCTGCCACAGCCGTGCTGGCCACAGACGCCACCACCAGCGGCGCAGAGCGCGCGGAGGCTGAGCTCACGGAGCCCGTCGTGGCCGGGAGCGAGCTGGCACTTGCCCAGGAGGCGGTCGCCGAGCTACGTGCCGTCGTCGACGACCTCAGCGCCCGTTATGACGAGCTGCTCACCGACCATTCGTCGCTGCAGCGGACCGTCGAGGACGTCACTGCGGAGCGCGACCAGCTGGCGAAGTCCCTGCATCGCTTCGACGAGCTCTACGAACCGCTGGAGGCCGATCGACAGCTCCTCTTCGAGCTGCGCAAGGGTCTCCCCGAGACGCGACCCGAGGCCGAAGCACAGCTGGAGCGCATCACCAGCCTGGCCCTCTCGTCCGATCCAGCGCGGCTGGGGCAGCTGGTCGATCGTGTCGCCGAGACGGCCCCGGCCTTCCTGGAGTGGCGCTTCACGGAGTTCCGCTCCACGGCGAGGCCGGCGAGGCCTACGTGAACTCTGGCGCCAACGCCTTCGACACCACCATGAACGAGTTCCGCAACGAGGTCCTGATGTCGGTGGCCAACCGGCTCGACGGGATCCTCACCATCATCGACCGCACCCGCTAGACCGCCCTCGGCCGACTGCTGGAACCCCACAAGGAGAACGATGACCCCTCCCGACCATCCCGGCGCGCCACTCTCGGCATGGCCCTGCTGCTTTCCCTGACCATCGCCGTGCCAGTGGCCGCTGAGGAAGGGAGGAGGGTCCTCTCGGGCCGGACTCGTCGACGGTCATCCCGCTGCTGTCGGCGCAGCCGATCGACCTGCTCGCCCCATCGGTCCGCTGCTGTCAGGCCGACCCTGGCTGATGACCGAGGGGCTCGATCCGGGCCTGGCACAGCTGCCCGGCACCGACCCGCTGACCCGACCCGACCAGGCGGGCGGTGCGACCTCGGGATCACCGCGCACGCAGGCCGCCGGCGCCGGTGCGCCGGTGCCCTTCCGCGAGCCGGGCCCGGCCTTCTGCCGCAACCTCCTCGTCACGCGCGACTTCGGCCAGGCGCCCTTCCAGACCGAGCCGCACATCGAGGCCAACCCCAACGACCCCGAGCACCTCGTGCTGGGCGTCATCGACTACGCCTTCCCCTCGATGTCGTCGTACGTCACCTTCGACGGCGGCGAGCGCTGGGAGGGCCCCTTCCAGGTGCCCTACCTGCTGAAGGACCTCGGCGCCGGCGGCGACCCGGTCGTCGCCTTCGACCGCGACGACAACGTCTACATGAACTACATCTCCATCGGCATCGACGAGTTCAACCTGGGCCCCATCGAGGTGGCCGCCGAGGTCTCCAGCATCGCCGTGGCACGCTCCGAGGACGACGGCTTCACGTGGCCCTTCCAGGTCTCCGCGGCACGCAGCAGCGTCAACACCGACGGCCTGGAGACCGACCGCTTCGGCCGCCTGCGCGGCATCGTCGACATCAGCTTCCTCGACAAGCCCTGGATGACCAGCGGACCGCATCCCGATGACCCCGAGCAGGACGTCATCTACGTCACCTACACCAACTTCGACCTCAGCTACGAGATCCTCTACATCGGCGAGATCCCCAACCTGCTGCCCACCGAGATGCGCACCACCATCGAGCTGGTGGCGTCAGAGGACGGCGGCAACACCTGGAGCGACCCGGTCGCCGTCAGCCCGACCGTGCGCCGCGCCTACGGCGAGCGCGGGGACGACAGCGGCGCCACTGGCGTCTTCGGCACGCTGCGCGTGGTGCAGGGCAGTCAGCCCGTGGTCGCGCCTGACGGCACCGTCCACGTGGCCTGGATGGACAGCACCGACGACCGCTCCCAGGAGGGCGTCGGCGAGATCCAGGTGGCCAGCTCCAGCGACGCCGGGCGCACCTGGTCCACGCCGGTCGTGGCCTCGGTCTTCAACGAGACCGAGTTCCGCCCGCGCACCGCCTTCTTCCGCTTCTGGGCCTCCTCCTTCCCGCAGCTCGCCGCCGGACCCGACGGTGAGCTCTACGTCGTCTACGTCGGCCGTCCCTCGGACAAGCCCAACGACGACGGCGACGTCTTCCTGATCGCCTCGCTCGACGGCGGGGCCAGACCTGGAGTCGCCCCAGGGTCCTCAACGACGACGACACCGACCACGTCCAGTTCTTCCCCTCCGTGGACGTCAGCCCCGACGGCTGCCGTCCACGTGATGTGGGGCGACATGCGCGACGACCCCAGCCAGACCCGCTACCACATCTACTACACGCGCTCCGACGACCAGGGCGAGACCTTCGGCTTCGTCAACGAGGAGCTGGACCTGCGCGCCGGCGACACCCGCGTCACCGACTTCGCCTCCAACCCCAACTACGCCTTCCCGGGCGGCCTCTTCCTGGGCGACTACTTCTCGCTGGCCGCCACCGAGGAGGACGTCTACATGGTCTGGGCCGACGCGCGCCTCGGCGAGTTCGGCCCCATCAACCAGAAGATCGCCTTCGCGCGCCAGGCCGCGGTGCCCTCGCCGGAGATCTTCATCTCGCCGCCATCCGGTCCCGGTGGCCAGGAGGTGACCCTCCAGGGCTTCGACTTCCAGCCCGACCTGGGCGTCTTCGTGCAGCTCGGCGACAGCACCATCTCCACGCTGCGCACCAACCTCGACGGGGAGTTCACGGCCCGGATCTACATGCCCATCACCAGCGAGGGCAGCCAGACCATCACCGTCTTCGACGAGTCCGGCAACGGTGCCAGCACCTCGTTCTTCACCGAGTTCGGCTTCGGCAACATCCAGGACCTCATCGAGGACCTCAAGGAGCGTCTGACGCGAGGCCGAGGCCGAGGCCGGGACGCGGATGGCGCGGCTGACGGCAACGAGGGCTAGCCGCATGACCCGCGCCACGCGCACCGTCCTGGCCGGCACCTGGGCCTCGCCCTGCTGGCTGGTGCCCTGCCGGCGCCTCGCCGCGGCGCAGGAGGACTCGTACCAGCCGCCGCACGACCAGCCCGGTCCGGCCGCCGAGCGGCTGCTCTACAACTCCTTCTTCGTCGACCGGGCGCCGCTCGACATCGAAGCCGGCAACATGGACCTGTACCTGTTCGGCCTCAAGACCGAGGCCGCCCAGGACCTGCGCGGCACCGAGGGCGTCGAGCTCATCGACGCCCCGGCCACGACCGTCTCGCTCATCCTCAACCCGGCGCCGGCACGCGAGGGCGAGCTCAACCCCTTCTCCATCCCGGAGATCCGCCGGGCCATGCAGTACCTCGTCAACCGCGAGGCCATCGCCCAGGACATCTACCAGGGCGCGGCCCAGCCGATGATCACCCACGTCGGCCCGTCCGACCCCGACTTCCTGACCGTCTACGACATCGACCGCGGCTCCGGCATCGGCTATGACCCGGAGCTGGCACGCGAGCTCATCGCCGAGGCCATGATCGCGGCCGGCGCGGAGCTGGTCGACGGCACCTGGCACTACGAGGGCCAGCCGGTCCGCATCAAGCTGGTCGGCCGCGTCGAGGACGAGCGCCGCGACATCGCCGACCTCGTGCGGGCGGAGCTGGAGCAGGCCGGCTTCTCCGTGGCCATCACCTACGACCAGTTCGCTCCCGCCGTGCAGAAGGTCTACTCGACCGATCCGGCCGCCTTCGAGTGGCACATCTACACCGAGGGCTGGGGCCGCGGCGCCCCGCAGCGCTACGACGTCGGCAACGTCAACTCCTTCAACGCACCCTGGCTGGGCAACATGCCCGGCTGGCGCGAGGAGGGCTTCTGGCAGTACGAGAACGCCGGAGCTCGACGAGCTCGGCCAGACGCTCTTCCGGGGCGAGTTCGACAGCCTCGAGGAGCGCAACGAGATCTACCGCACCATGACGGCGGCCGGGCTCGACGAGTCCATCCGCATCTGGCTGGCCACCGTCAACAACAGCTTCCCGGCCCTTGAGAGCCTGGAGGGCGTGACCACCGACCTGGTGGCCGGGCCACGCAACCCCTGGGCGCTGCGCGAGGCCTATCGTGCCCGGCTCGGACGATGTCCGCGTCGGCCACCAGTGGGTCTGGACCGAGCGGACCACCTACAACCCGGTGGGCGGCCTCGGCGACGTCTACTCGGTCGACCTGTGGCGCAACCTGGCCGATCCGCCCATCTGGAACGACCCCTTCACCGGCATCCCGCAGCCGTTCCGGGCCACCTACGAGGTCGAGACGGCCGGACCGGACGGCACCCTGGAGGTGCCCGCCGACGCGGTCACCTGGGACGTCGAATCCAAGACCTGGGTGCCGGTCGCGCCGGGGACCGAGGCCGTCAGCAAGGTCACCTTCGACTACGCGCGCTACACCGACAGCAACTGGCACCACGGCCAGCCCATCACCCTGGCCGACGCGGTCTACTCCATCGCCCAGTCCTTCGACCGCGCCTACGATCCCGACAAGGCCCGCATCGAGACCGCCCTGGCGGTCACGGCACGCCCGTACCTGGAGACCTTCAAGGGCTACCGGCTGACCGATGACGATCAGCTCGAGGTCTACGTCGACTACTGGCACTTCGACGACGACTACATCGGCGCCTACGCCAACCCGGTCGGCTTCGACATGCCCTGGGAGCTCAAGGCGGCCATGGACGACCTCGTGTTCGAGCAGCGCCGCGCGGCCTACAGCGACACGGCCGCCAGCCGCTTCAGCGTGCCCTGGCTGAGCCTGGTGCTGAAGCGCGATGCCGGCCTGGTGGACCGCACGCTGCGTAGCCTGGAGCGCGACGAGTTCGTGCCGCCCGAGGTGTCCGACTTCGGTGGCCGCACCCTGGTCACCCCGGAGGAGGCGGTGGCCCGCTACGAGGCGGCGCAGGAGTGGTTCGACGAGAAGGAGCACCTCGTCATCAGCAACGGGCCCTTCTACCTCGAGCAGTTCGATCCGCCGGCGCAGTTCGCCGAGCTGATCGCCTTCCGCGATCCGAGCTACCCCTTCAAGCCGGGCGACCTGTACCGCGGCGAGCCGCCACGGCTGGCCATCGAGGAGGTCAGCGCCGATGTCGTGGTCCCCGGTGAGGACGCGGTCGTGACCGCCTCGGTGGCAGGGCCGGGCGCTGTCGGACTGCAGTACCTGCTGATCGACCCGGCCGTCGGCGAGGTGGTCGTTTCGGGGCGTGCCGATCGGCCGGCGACGGCGAGTTCACGGTCACCATCCCGGCCGACGTCACCGGCTCGCTCTTCCCGGGCTTCTACCAGCTCTACCTGGCCGCCGAGACCGATTCGCTGGCGCAGATCTCCGAGCGTCGCATCGACCTCGAGGTGCTCCCGTAGCCGGTCGTCGCTGACCAGGGCCTACGCTTGCGCCTGATGGTGACTCGGCACGCACGCACGATGCCTCGCTAGCCATGGGCCCATCGCTCCTGCGCCCCATCCTCGTCCGGGCCGCCAGCCTCGGCGCGGTGCTCATCATCGTGCTGGTCCTGCTCGTGCTGACCCTCGGGGCCACGGGCTTCTCGGACCGCATCCTCTCGCGCCCAGGTGGGCGAGGAGCTGCGCGCGCTGCGCACCGGCCTGTCGCAGACGATCACCGATCCGGCGGCCGTGGAGGAGGCCGTCGAGGCGCGTCGCGCAGGAGCTGGAGGCGTCCTACGGCCTGGACCGGGCGTGGTACGAGCGCCTGCCGGGCGTGGTGGCGCAGGTGCTCGTCTTCGACCTCGGCGAGGCACGCTCCCTGCGCGCCGCGGACGGCAGCAACGACGTCGGCGACATCATCGTGGAGCGGCTGCCGCGCACGATGTTGCTGCTGACGACGTCGCTACTCATCACGGCCCTCATCGGCCTGACGCTGGGCGTCTGGCTCGCCACGCGCGCGGGCTCTCGCATCGACCGCTTCGTCTGCTATGTGGCCGCCATCACCAACGGCCTGCCGGCATGGTGGGCGGGCATCCTGCTCATCCTCATCTTCTCGTTCTGGTTGCGCGTCCTGCCGTCGGGCGGCATGTACTCGCACACCACCGCCGGAAGGTGCCATCGCCTCCTTCCTGGACCTGCTCTGGCACGCGCTGCTGCCCATCCTCACGCTGGTGCTCGTCAGCGTGGGACCGTCCATCTACGTCATCCGCACGATGACGCTCAACGTGGCCCTCCAGGACCACGTCACGGTGGCCCGCGCCAAGGGCCTGCCCGAGGGGCTCATCCGCCGCCGCCACATCCTGCGCGTGGCCGCGCCGCCCATCGTCACCGGGCTCATCCTGGGCCTCGCGGGCACGCTGGGCGGCTCCATCCTCATCGAGACGGTCTTCGCCTGGGAGGGCATGGGGCAGCTCTACTTCAAGACCTTCTCGGGCCAGCCGGACGAGGCCATCATCATCGGCCTGACCTTCATGTTCACGCTCATCTACGTGGCCGCGCGGCTGCTGCTGGAGATCCTCTACGTCTTCCTGGACCCGCGGGTGCGCTACCAGTGGAGCGCGGTGGCAGGCCGGGCCGTCCCCATGCGTGAGCCGGAGCGCCGGCGATGAGGCGGCGCAGCCTCCTGCGCGAGGTGCTCGCCAGCGGCGCCGGCAAGGTGGGGCTGGCGATGGCGCTGGTCCTCGGGCTGGTGGCCCTGCTCGTGGTGGTGACCTTCCCGCTCGACTTCGGGCCCGCCCGCTGGTCCAACCCGGCAGTCTGGGCCGACTACCCCAAGGCCGTGCCCCCGGCCTGGACAGCCGCCCTGACGACCGATCCGCCGGCCCAGCACCGCATCCTCGAGGCGACCGAGCCGAGCCAGACGACGGCGCGCGGCGACGCCCGCGTGGACAGCTACGACCTCGCCTTCGAGTACGGGGAAGACGAGGCGCCCACGTTCCTGTCCTTCAGCCTCGGCGAGGTCACCTACCAGGAGCGGCCGCCCTCGCTGAGCGTGGTGCTGCAGCGGCCCGACGGCACCGAGGTGACGCTGCTGCGCACGACGGTGCGCGGCCCCCGGGCGGGCGAGGAACCACCCTACGTGCGCCACGACGAGACGCCGCTGCGGGTGCTCATCAGCGCCGAGCCGGAGACCGCGCAGGCCGTGGCGGAGCTGTACGCCGAGGCCTACGGGGTGGAGGTAAGCGCCGCTGAGCTCGCTGGCGATGTGACCGCAGCGCTGTTCGGCACCCCGGGGGCGGACGGCACGCTGGAGCCGCTGCAGGGCGAGTACACCGCCCAGGTGCGCGTCGCGCTGGCGGACCCGGCGGACACGCTGGCCTGGGTGCGCGTGGTGGTCGGTGGCTCCGTCTACGGCCTGCTGGGCACGGACGGCAGCGGCCGGGACCTGGCCGAGGGGCTGGCCTTCGGCCTGCCGGTGGCGCTGCTCATCGGCCTCGCCGCCGCGACCGTGAGCACGGTCATCGGCACCGGCCTGGGCATGCTCTCGGGCTACAAGGGCGGCCGCATCGACCTGGTCATCCAGCGCGCCGCGGACGTCGTCAACAACGTGCCGCTGCTGCCGCTGCTCATCTTCTTCGTCTTCGTGCTCGGGGCACAGCTGTGGCTCATCCTGCTGCTGCTGGTGGCCTTCAGCTGGCCCGGGCTGACCATCCTGGTGCGCTCGATGGTGCTGGGGCTGTCCGGCAGCCAGGAGGTGGAGGCAGCCCGCGCGCTGGGGGCGTCCTCGCGGCACATCCTCGTGAAGCACATCTTCCCGCACACGGCGCCGTACGTGTTCACGCAGCTCATCTTCTTCGTGCCCGCGGTCATCCTGGCCGAGGCCGGCCTCTCCTTCCTGGGACTGGGCGATCCATCGCTGCCGACGTGGGGCCAGATCCTCGAGGACGGCTTCCGCACCGGCGCGGTCTTCCTGGGCTACTGGTGGTGGGTCGTCTCTCCTGGCCTGCTCATCGTCATCACGGCCATGACCTTCATGCTGCTGGCGCTGGCCATGGAACCGGTCGTCAACCCCCGGCTGCGGCGCGACTGATGGTGCTGACCGGACCCCTCGCCACGCGCCTGATGCCGCCGCGCCCGGGCTGCCAGCGCGGCACGGCCGCTGCCCGGGCTGCCGGCGCATGAGGCTGCGCGCAGCGCGTCGGGGCTGCCAGCGCATGAGTTGGCCAGATGCCACTCCGGGTGGCACGAGTCCACGTCTGCCCGGCCCCGACGGATCGGCTGAGCGCCCCACACGACCGATCCACGCTCGCAGCGCCACGTGCCGGGCCGCCCGAGGCCGAGTCTCGGGCAGGATCCGGGGCTGTCTGTCACCCGAAGTCGGCCTAGCGCTACCCCGGTTGGCATCTGGCCAACAAGGTGGCCAGCGTGGCCGGGGCCAACAAGGTGGCCAGCGCGGCCGGGGCCAAAGGTGGCCAGCGCGGCCGGGGTACGGCCGGGTACCAGCGATGACGCTCCTGAGCGTCCGCGACCTGCGGCTCGAGTACGCCACCGAGCGCGGGCCGCTGCGTGCCGTGGACGGCATCTCGTTCGACCTCGAGGAAGGCGAGGCGCTGGGCATCATCGGCGAGTCCGGCAGCGGCAAGACGAGCCTGGCCATCACGCTGATGCGGTTGCTGCCGCGCAACGCCACGCTCCTCGGCGGGACGATGCAGCTGGCCGGGCAGGACATCGGGGCACTCTCCGACGAGGCCTTCCGGCAGCAGGTCCGCTGGAGCCGGATGGCCATGGTCTTCCAGGGCGCCATGCACTCGCTCAACCCGGTCGTCCGCGTGGGTGACCAGGTCGCCGAGCGGCTCCGTGCGGACGGCATGAGCAAGCACGACGCCGCGGTCCGCGTCGGAGAGCTGCTGGGCAGGGTGGGGCTGCCGGGCGGGACGGCCAGCCGCTACCCGCACGAGCTCAGCGGCGGCATGAAGCAGCGCGTCATGATCGCCACGGCGCTGACACATGACCCTCCCCTGCTCATCCTCGATGAGCCCACCAGCGCGCTCGACGTGAGCATCCAGGCGCAGATCATGAACCTGCTCAAGGAGCTCAAGGCCGAGCGCCGCATCTCCATGCTCTTCATCACGCACGACCTGGCGCTCGCGAGCGACCTGTGCGACCACATCGCCGTGGTCTACGCCGGACAGGTACGCGAGCTGCGGCACTGCTGAGCAGGTGCTGCGGCGACCCCCTGGACCCCTACACGCAGCGTCTGCTGGCGAGCATCCCCAGCCTCCACGACGAGCAGCCGCCCCGCTTCCTGCGCGGCGCCCCGCCGGACCTGCGCGACGAGATCCCGGGGTGTCGCTTCGCCGCCCGCTGCCCGCTGGTCTTCGACGCCTGCGCGACACAGGCGCCCGAGCTGCTCAGCCCACCCGATCGCGCCGGACAGCAGGCCGCTGCCTCAGGCTGGATCCCGACCTGCGCAGCCACGCCGCGGCGAGCCGACCGACGACCGCGGAGGTCAGGCCATGAGCGCCTGGCGGCGCGAGGACGGGCCCATCCTCCGGGTCGAGGGGCTCAGCGTCCGCTTCTTCGTGCGCACCTCGTTCTTCGGCACCCGGCCCATCGATGCGGTGACCGACGTGGACCTCGCCATCGACAAGGGCGAGACCGTGGCCGTGGTGGGCGAGTCAGGCAGCGGCAAGACCACGCTGGGCCGGGCCACCCTGCACCTGGTGCCCATCAGCAGCGGCCGCATCGTCTTCGAGGGCACGGACATCGTGGACCTGGACAGGCGCGAGCTGCTGTCCTTCCGGCAGCGTGCGCAGGTCATCTTCCAGGACCCCTTCTCCAGCCTCAGCCCGTACATGCGTGTCGGCGAGCTGGTCGAGGAGCCACTGGTCATCCACGGGCCGCCGAGCCGCAGCGAGCGCGAGACGCGGGTGCTGGCGGCGCTGGAGCAGGTCAAGCTCTCCCCGGCCAGCGAGTTCGTGGAGAAGTACCCGCACACGCTCTCGGGCGGCCAGCGCCAGCGCGTCAGCATCGCCCGGGCCATGGTGCTGCGGCCGGACTACCTGGTGGCCGACGAGCCGGTCTCCATGATCGACGCCTCCAGCCGCGCCGAGATCCTGTACCTGCTCAAGGACCTCCAGGCGCAGCAGGAGCTGACGTTCCTGTACATCACGCACGACCTCGCCAGCGCCCGCCACTTCGCCGATCGCATCGCGGTCATGTACGCCGGGCGCATCGTCGAACTGGCGCCCGCCGCGCAGCTGATCGAAGAGGCCAGGCACCCCTACACGAAGGCGCTGCTCGCGGCGGTCCCGGAGCCGGATCCCGCCAACCGGCTGCGGCAGCGACCGGTGGTCGGTGGCGAGCCCCCCGATGCCGGCGCCCTGCCGGCCGGCTGCGCCTTCCACCCCCGCTGCCCGGTCGCCATCGAGGGCACCTGCGAGGACGATCGTCCCGCCGCTCATCGAGCTGGCCGACGGCCACCACGTGGCCTGCCACCTCTATCCGGCAGGTGCCTCAGCTGGCGCCTCGGCCGGCGCCTCCGATGGAGCGGGCGATGGGGCGGCGGATCCGATGACCTCCAGCGCAGCCAGGATGCCCGGATCCTCGGCCTCCGGGTAGGCCATCCAGTCGGCCATGACCTCCACGTCCGGCGTGACGCCCTGGCCCTCCAGCGTCTGGCCATCGGGCAGCTGGAAGCCGAAGGAGACGATCTGCAGCAGCGAGCCGTCGGCGAAGTCGAGGGTGTTGGCGCCGTGGGTCTGACCGGACGTCTGGCTGCCGACGATGGTGGCGCGGCCCTGGTCCTGCAGGATGGCCGCGAGCTGCTCGGCCTCGGCCTCGCTGTACTCGTCCACGAGCACGACGACCGGGATGTCGGCGTAGCGGTCGGCCAGGTCGTTCGGTTCGATCTCGATGGGCTCGTTGCCGACGCGCGAGTGGAACTCGCCGACCTCGCCGGCCACGAAGGTGCGCAGGAACTCCAGGATGACGCCGGGGGCACCCTGGTTCGAGCCACGCAGGTCGATGACCAGGCCCTCGATGGGGTCATCGCGCACGAAGCGGGTCAGGGCCTGCTCGATGCCGTCGATGGCCTCCTCGCCGGACAGGGCGATGACGCGCAGGTAGCCGATGTCGGGAGCCTGCTCCAGCCGACGAGCCTCGGGCAGGATGACCGGGTCGATGAGACGTCGCTCGAGCGTGACGTCGCGGGGCTCCTCGCCCGGGGAGACGACGGTCAGCGTGACCTCGGTGCCCTCCGGCCCGCGGATGTCCGCGATGCGGGCGCAGGGGTCGCCGTTGACGCCGATGATGCGGTCGCGCGGGCCGATGCCGGCGTCACTGGCCGAGCCGCCCTCGAAGACGTAGGCGATGAGCAGGCCCTCGCCGTCCTCGGCGGAGGCGCGGTCGTCGATGAGGGCACCGATACCGCCATAGCTGGGGTCGTAGGTCTCCGGGTCGCCGATGTCCTCCGGGGCGTAGAAGCCGGTGTAGGGGTCGTCGAGCAGGGCGACCATCTCGGCCAGGAGCTCGTAGACCTCGTAGGCGTTGTCGGTGGCCAGGATCAGCGGCGCGTACTCGTCGCCGATGGCCTCCCAGTCCAGGCCGTTCGTCTCCGGGTCCACGTAGTAGTCGCGGATGCCCTCCCAGACGCCGTCGAACAGCGCGATGCGGAAGTCCTCGGGCATGGACAGCGTCTCATCCGCGAGCGGCTCGAGCGTGGGCTCGGGCTCCACGCACTCGTCGGCCGAGGAGTCGGTCGAAGTGGCAGCGCTGGGGGCTGGGCTGGAGGCCGCAGGCTCGGAGCCTGGTGCCACGACCTCGGGGGTCGGGCTGGCCTCCTGCGCGGCGGCCGGTACGACGCCAAGGGCGATCGATGCCAGCAGCACGGCGAGGATGACGGCGACGGGGCGGCGGATGTCAGGGATTCATCGTTCCTCCGAAGGGCAGATCCTGGTCCCTCCGGTGCGATGCTACCCCGACGCGGCCGAACGGCCCTCGGCAGCCAGGTCGAGCCGGCCCGCGGCGGCGACAGCTCCCGTCCGATCTAGCGGACGAGCCGGACCTCTCCAGTCTCGTTGATGACGAAGACGCCGTCCGGCGCCGCGCAGTACTGCTGTCCCGACACCTTATAGTTGCCCTCGACCTGGTTGCACATCGACTCGATGGCTGCACCCTCGAGCCACTTGGCGTGCTGGGTGCCCTGGCCGGTGAAGACGATGGCCCCGAAGCCGACGATGTGGTACCAGGCGTTGATCCCGGTGCCCCCTGCGTAGTCCCAGACCGGGACCCAGACGGGGATATCGCCGTCGATGTAGAAGCTGAGGTCGCCCCACTCGTTGCCGGTCAGGCTGGCGATCTTGTCCGTCTCCGAGTCATCGACCGACGTGCAGCAGCCGAAGGACTCGGGCACGTCGATCTGGTACTGCAGGAACGGCTGATTGCCCTCGCAGCCACCAGCATGCATCCCGAGACTCTCCTCCCAGTCGCACTTGCCGCCGTTCCCGTGGAGGCCGAAGGAGAGCCATCCGAAGCCGCCGGGGATGTTGAGCTGACCGGACGTGAGGTTCTGGTCGATGCAGTCATCGATGTCGGTCACCGGGCAGAAGACGAGGTCGTCGAAGGTGTCCTCCTGGAGGCCCACCGGCAGGACCCCGCCGCCGATGGACTCGCCGGGCGTGACGGCCGTGGCTCGCGCCGACGCGGCCCAGTCGACCAGCCCGATGACCCCGAGGAGGAAGGGCTGCCAGTCGGTCCTGGCCTCGACCACCACGCCGAAGGCAGTCGGGCGGGATGCTGCTGGCACCGACGACGTCCCGGAGCAGGTTGCCCGACGCATCCACGTACTGGGCGCTGACCAGCTGGGCATCGTTGGCTGTGAGGACCGAGTTGATGGCGTTCTCCACGTTCGCGGCCGTCCCTGCTCCGGGCGGGCGGCCCGTCCTGGCCACACCGACGATGCGGGTCCCGGCCATGGCCGCGAAGTCTGCGGCGTTCTGGGTCTCGCGCCGCTGCGCGAAGGCGTAGCCGCCGTCGATCACGAGCGCGGACCCCAGCATCATGGCCGTCAGGGTCAGCGCGAAGAGTGCCAGCACCTGGCCCCGCTGCGACCGCTGATCGAAGGTCGGCATCCTGATCTCCTAGTGGATGACCATCGTGGCCGAGCCGGTCAGCGGCACCGAGCCGATGATGGAGGTGATGACCGGCGCCATGGGCTGATAGGTGTACTCGATCCGCACCGACACCAGCTCGCCAATGGAGCTGACGGCATTGCCGTTGGCGTCCTGGCAGCCGTTGCCTCCCGATGCCTCGGTCCATTCGCCGGAGGGTGCCGGGTCGTCCACAGTCCCGTCGTTGCAGCTGAGGTGCACCGTCGTGATGGGCCCCACGCTGATGGCCATGCGGTTGACGGCAGCGACGACGTGGGCCTTGAACGTGGCGACGTCCGCCGGGCAGACGTGCGCACCCGGGTTGCCGTCACCGATGGCGGTCTCGTCGCTGACACAGCCCGCGCCCGGGACACCGATCCAGGCAGCCTCGGTGGCTGCCAGGCGAGCGCCCTCCCGCGCCGACTGGGAGAGCACGGAGTTGGTGTAGACAAGGCGCCCGACGTCGAACAGCCCGAACACGACGAGCAGGAAGACCGGCACGACGAGAGCGAACTCGGCCAGGCCTTGGCCTGCCTGTCCCTGGCGACGCGGTGCTGTAGGGACGTTCGTGCCCATCACTGGTTGTCCACCGTCATGCTCGACGAGCACGTCACCGTGGTCCCCGCGGTGAGCGTCTGGCGCTGGATCTTCTTGCCATCGGTCGCATCGGTGAGTGTGCCCTCGAAGCCGGCCACGTCGTGCCAGGTGTGCAGCGAGCCGATGTCGTTCCAGTACGTGTGGTAGAAGTCCGGCACCACGCACATCGGGATCGGCGTGGGCGTCGGGGTCGGGGTCGGGGTGGGCGTCGGCGTGGGCGTGGGCGTGGGGTCGCGCCCGGCTCCGGCGTCGGGGTGGGCGTGGCGTGGGCGTGGCTCGGGGTCGGCGTGGGCGTAGGCTCAGGCGTCGGCGTGGGCGTAGGCTCAGGCGTGGCCGCGGCCAGGATGGTGGTGTCGAGGCGGTTGAGGACAGGGGCCGTGGCCGTCGCCGAGAGGTCGATCGACCCGCCGACGACATCACTGACCATCGGTGTCAGGAAGGCGAACGGCTGCGTGACGGACACCGTCACCTGGTTGCCGATGCCCCCGGCGAAGTTCGAAGCCGCGTGGCAGTCGACGACGGTCCCGCTTCCGGGCGTGAAGCAGGTCGGGTCGCTGACGGTCAGGCCGCCGGCCCCTCCCTGGGCCTGCACGTTCGTCTCCCGCACCGCGGCAGCGACGATGCCGGCCTTGTAGCTCGCCAGCGCGAAGGACGTGTCGCCCGCCCGCGAAGCCGCGTAGACGGTGGCCTCACGGGCCGCGTTCTGGACCGCGATGTAGGTGAAGAAGAGCCGGCCGAAGTCGACCGCGAGCATGAGCAGGACGAGCATGACCGGCAGGACCAGCGCGAACTCGACGAGCGCCTGGCCGACCGACCGTCCCCTCTGCCCGGAGGCTCCGAACACCAGCGACTCTCCTGCCATCGCCCGGCTCGATGGGTGGCCTCACGCCCACGATCGCGTAGGCGCAGCCGGGCCGGGACTTCGGCGGTCAGTCTGCTGCCGCGGCCACTTCCCGACCATGCAGCACCGGTACACCGGCCATAGCCCGTTGGTGCCACCGAGTCGTGACCCGGACACTCATCGGTGGACGGGAGCGGTCCGATGCCCTCGGCATCCCAGCCGCTGGCTCGCCGAAATCGCCGCTGCTGACGACCTACAGTGGTGTGCCGCTACTTGATGAGCTGGACGACCAGCGCCCTCGAAGGACCCGGCGTGGTCGTCAAGGGCCCCGCCGTGCCCTGTGTGAGCCATCCGACCCACCGTCCGACGAGGCAGGAGGTGGCACCGTTGCCTGTGTCACATTCAGCCTTGTTGCTGCCGTTTATGTAGGACCCATTGCCGTAGCCATTCGCAGCACACCACTGGGCGAAGGCGTCGTCGGCTTGTGTTGGGTCCCCCGGGCAGAACTGGAACGCGCCGACATCCACGAGGTGGTACCACTGATTCTCGCCATTGCCCCCGACGTTTTCGTCCGGACAGTCATCCTTCGGCCCGCCCGGCTCGATGTTGCAGGTACCGTCGAAGAGCGGGATGAGGACAACCCCTCCGTCATACGTGCGAAGTGCGTCCTCAATCTGCTTGGAGTTGATGTTCCCTGTCTCGGGCACGAGTGACCAAGATGGGATCTCGACTGAACCGTCTGACTCCAGGATCTCTTGTTCAAGCTCGCTGGTTCCTCCGGCCGGCGGGGTCCAGTCGATCCAGCCCACGTTTCCCGGACCGTTCTTGCAGAGGGGGACCACGTAGGGCACGTCGGGCTCCCATTGTTCCTCATCCCAATCGACCTGAATGTCGTTGTTCTTGTCACACGTGACAGGTACCACGGGTGGCGTGACTGGCAGCAGGTTCGACGCCGGCATCTGCGCGACTCCCGCGACAGCAGTCGCGCGTGTGATGGCACTGGCTCGTTGATGCCGAGGGCACGGGCGAAGAACGTGCCGAAGTCCCGTTCGCCTTCGACCGCCACCCCGGCGGCGGCGGAGGGCGGCTGTCCGGTGGGGCTGTCGCCCACTTCGAAGTCGACGCCATCCAGCAAATCGCCGTCGATGTCCGTGTACAACGCGTGCGAGCTCGCCACATCCATCTCCATGGCGGTAAGCACTCCATCCACCGCGCTGCGAACCGCGCCGTCACTTCGATTTGCGCCGTTGAGCCGCTCCGCGAGCACAATCGCGCCAGCCTCGGCTGCTGCGTCCGACGCGTTTTGGCTGATGCGCTGGTTTGCATATGCGTTGCCGCCGTCGATGACGAGGGCTACCGCGGCGATGAACGCGAGAAGGCCGCCAGCGAACAGCGCCAACGCCTGTCCACCCTCGCGCTCTGGGCACCCACGGCGACGAAACATCTCGAGTCTCCTCATGGGGTGACAGAACTGTCGTACACGCGTTCGAGCGGCATCGTCGTCGAGGCCGCGAGATCGATGTCGCCGAAGATGACGCTGATGATCGGGGTGATGGGCTGGAACTGGTACGCGACACTCACGGTGGCGGTGCAGTCCGACGGCAGCAGGCAATCCGAGCCGGCTGGCACATCCTCCACATCGTCGATCCCCGCGGGATCGATGCCCGTGGTCACGGCGATGTCCGCCGCAGCGCACTTGAAGGTCCGCTCAGAACCTTGGCAGCTCGAATCGTCGCTTTGGTTGACGATGGCGACTCGCGCCCCGACACGCGAGGCGTTCGCGACCTCGCTGTAGTAGATGACGGCACGACCCGCGTCGAACAGACCAAGGGCGAGGAGCACGATCACCGGCAAGGCGATGGCGAACTCGACGAGCGCCTGGCCACTCGCGGAATGAGCGACATCTCGTCTCATGGCTTCTTGGGCTCACTGGCGCTGACGGTGATCGTATCGTTGCATGGCACCGGTAGGCCACCGACGATCGACTGCCATTGGATAGTCCAATCCTGGTTCTTCTTGTCTCCGGGGGCGATGTCCACCTCGGTCGAGAAGCCGGCAGCCTCCCACCTATCCTGCGCAGCAGAGAACTGTGTGCCCTCGAACAGAGGGACAGGGCACAGGACTTCGGGCGGCTCGGATACCGTGATCGTGAAGTCATAAGGATCGCAAGCCGTCGCACCGTCGGATGACTCCAGACGCACCGTGTAGTTCCCCACACTCACATACGTATGCGATGGGGTCGCGGTGTTCGCCGACCCTCCGTCGCCGAAGGTCCAGCTCCATTCGCTGGCTGCTGGCGTGGTGAGGTCGGTGAAGTCGACCGGCTGATCGACCACGGGGAGCACAGGGTCCCAGGCGAACCAGGCAAGGCACCCGTTCTCAGGGGGAGGAGGCGGGCCAGGCGGCAGCTCGCTGACCGCGAGGGTCACCACTCGGGGCGTGCACGGCGTGCCGCCGCTGGACGAGCTTAGAGTCACGTCGTACTGGTCCGCATCCTCGTAGGTATGCGACGGTGAGGGCACGTTGACTGCGCCCCCACCATCGCCGAATGCCCAAGCCTGGAGCGTGGCAGGAGGCGGCGTGAGGTCCGTGAAGACGACTGGCTGACCAACTACCGGAAACAGGGGGACCCAGGAGAAGTCGGCAAGACAGCTATCCGGCGGCGTGGCCGCCCCGCCGGTCACCAGGCCTGAGCGAATCGGGAAGACCGAGCGGGCCGACACGGTGAAGCGATTGCCAGTCGAAGAGAAGACATTCCCGATGATGGGGGTGATGGGCTGGAAGTCGCAGTCGAGCACGACCTCCGCGAAGTCCCCAACGCTCGTCCCGTTGGGGAAGGATGGGGCTGGGATCGCCTCGGAGTCACATCCCGCGAGCGCAACTGCTGCGTCGTCGCGGGCGTCGGCCACGAGGTTCTCGTACGTGGCCAGCTCGTCCGAGCCCCAGGTGGCGGCGTGGAGTGCCGCGTAGTTGGCGCCGACTCGGGCGGCATTGTTGAGGACGACCCAGCCGAGAAACACGCGACCGAGATCGAGAGCAGCGAGGACGAGAAGCAGCAGGACCGGCAGGATGATGGCGAGCTCGACGAGGCTCTGGCCTCGGGATCGTTCCGGCTGGCCGCGCCACGCCCAGCCACGCATCCGGAGCCTACTCGGGAGCATTCTCGCGTCTCGCACCGGGTTCACGTCTGTCGACTGCCTTCTCCTCTCGCGCCTGCACACGACGCGAAGTCAGTTCAGCGGCGTGCACCGCACCATCCAACAGGCATGTGGCCTGTGACAGACAGGATAGCTGCGTATGAGATTAGTGCACAGGGGTGAGGTGCGGGAAGAGTCCGATGGGACTGCGTTGTCCGTGGGCAACGGCTCTTGGCGTGACTCGAAGAGCGGAGCTTCGCGCGTGACTCGGTCTGTGCTGTCAGGCTACCTGATGAGGCCCAGGTAGTTCGTGGGGCTGTGGCAGCCCTCGTCCTCGATGTTGCAGGGAGGACCGCTCCAGTTGGCTGGGATGCTCGTGTAGGCGACCCACGGCCGCAGTGAGCCCCACAGGTCGTCGATGGCCGGGTTCGAACTGTAGCCCTGGAACTCGAAGGCAGCCACGCCGATGATGCAGTACTCGCCGTGCGACCCGTTGCCGCGGAAGCCGGGCGAAGGCTCGCTATCGCCGGGCAGGGTGCACTCGTCCCACAGCGGCACGTAGACCGTCTTGCCCACGTAGTCATCGAGACAGTCGCGCACGCCGGACTTGTTCATCTTGCCGGGTCCGCCCGGGATGTAGACCGGGAACGTGTAGGCCGGGTTGCGCGGCTCGCAGACGCTGGTCTCGAGCTCGACGGCGCTGTTGTGTCGTACCAGGAGAGCCAGGAGAAGTTGCCCGGCCCGTCCTTGTCCTCGGAGAAGATGTAGTTCTTGAGCTTGCCCTTCTCGTAGGTGAGGTCGCGGCCTGGGTCGAAGGCGACCGGCAGCATGATGCCTTCGCCGATGCCGTCCAGCCGTGACGTCACGGCGGTAGCGGAGGCACTGATGTCCCAGTCAGCCTGGCCGATGATGCGCAGGAAGAAGGCTCCCGGCGCGCGCGCGATGGTGACCTCCACGCCCTGCGCGGTCGGCGGGATGATGCCCTCGGGTCGGACGCCTGTCCCCACGACCTCGGTCTCATAGCCGGTCGTGGGCCGCACGTACCGGGCTGTCCAGGTGCAGGGGACGCTGCCATCGGGCGTGCAGCCGTTGGCCCTGGCGGCTTCGTCGATGGCCCGGTAGACCGTGGCTCCCGTGCCGACGCCCTCGACATGGAAGTCCGCCACCGCCTGCGTCCCTGCCAGGGCCGCCAGGTCGGCGGCATTCTGCGCCTCACGCCGGTTCACGAAGGCGAGCCCGCCGTCCAGCACGAGACCGGCGACAAGGAGCAGTGCGGCCAGGCCGCCACCGAAGAGCGCAAGCGCCTGACCGCGCTCTCCGGACCTGGGATCCGCCGCTGTGTTCGTCATCATCCGTGGACCGTCATCTGCGCTTCGGCCGTCAGGACCAGCGGCCCGATGATGTCGCCGATGATCGGTGTGATGGGACTGACGGAGGACCTGATCGAGACCGAAAGCAGGTCGCCGCTGCCGCAGCTGCCACTCTGAGCGCCGAGGTCCGTGCAGGAGACGGTGATGGCGGGCGCTGGCGCGACCACGATGCGCGAGCGGATCTCATCGGTCACCGCGGTGTTCTCGCCGTCGGCCTCGGAAGCTGCTCGTCCCTGGACGGTGGCCCACCTGGCACCCTCCTGTGCCGCCTGGCTCAGCTCGTTGTTGATGAAGACGATGCGACCGCCGTCCACGAGGCCGAGGATGACGAGGAAGAGGATCGGTGCCACCAGGGCGAATTCGACGAGGCTCTGGCCGGATGCGTCGCGGTAGCGGCGGAGTCTGGACATGCTGGACCTCATGTGTCCGATGCCGTGATCCCGGCCGTGCAGGGCTGGCTGCTGCCAGCGCCCAGGCTCTGGCTGACGACCGTGTAGTTGCCGCTCCTGGTGCGGACCAGCGTGCCGGTGAACCCCGCGCACGTGCCAGGCATCCTCTGCCGAGTTCACCTTCAGGCCGACCAGGTCGGGCACCGTGCACGCAACCGGGGCCGGCGTGGGTGAGGGGCTGGGCGTCGCGGTGGGGGCCGGTGTCGGTGTTGGGCTGGGCTCGGGCGGGGTCCACGTCTCGAAGGCTGCGCCGGGCTCGGAGGCCGAGGTGAGCACCGGCGCCATCGCGCTGGCTTCCAGCGTGAGCGAGCTCCCCAGGATGGGCGTGAGGATCGGCGTCAGGAACTCGAACTGGTCTCTGACCGTGGCTTCGTAGGTGTCACCGTAGAGGCAGTCGGCAACGCTGTCACGTGGGACCAGGGTCGAGGTCCCGGCATCGAAGCGATGACAAGCGAACGACGTTACCAGCCCGTTCAGACCGCGCGCCTCGCTGCGGGTACGCCAGTCCGCGGTGTCGGGGTCATCGCATCCGGTCCGTGCCGCCGTGTCACAGCGGGGGTCGCTGGCGCCGAAGACCGCGCCCTCCCGAGCGGCGTTCTCGATGGCCACGCGAGCGTAGAAGAGCCGGCCCATGTCAAGGGTCCCGGCCAGCAGCAGCATCGCGATGGGGATGATGAGAGCGAGCTCGACGATGGACTGGCCGCGCTCGTCCCGAGGACCCCCGGACAGCCGCGCACGCCGGTTCCCGGCCGCCCGGGGCTGCCCTTCTGGCCCTGTCGTCGTGATCGAGTCCATCGGCTCCGTTCGGTGGGTCGGTTCCCGCGAACCGCTGCATCGTGGATCGGCGTGGCGCTCGGAGCCGACGTCGCAGGAAGGACTGTACCGATGGGACCATCGTCCGCCTCTCACTCGATGGGTGGAGCCGACCAGTGGCCCAGAGGTACGGGGGGCGGTGGGACTTCTGGTGCGGTCGAGAGCGGTCCCGGTGGGTCTGCGGGCCCTCCGTGCGCCTCCGGACGACGCAAGCTCGGAACGGCAGCCGAGTCAGGCTCGTGGCAGGAAGGCTCGACAGGGTGACGACGACGAGGCAGCCCTCGATCCTGGCGAGCCTGGCTATCCAGTCGCGGTCATTCGTCACGAGGTGCCCGACCTGGCAGGCGATGGCGGTGCAGCGAAGCCTCGTCCGGGTGGAAGGACCGGGGAAGCAGGCGGACCCGGATGACTGACACCATGTAGTCGATCCGACCCCTTCCGTCGGGTGCGACTGGTCCCTCGGATTCACACAGCCTTCGAGCGAAGCGCTTCCAGCTCCGAACGCACCTCCTGGCGCAGCTCCTCCAGGTAGGCCGCCGCACCGGGCCAGTTGGGCCAGTCCACGTCACGGGCCCGCTCCGCCGGCTCGTACGGGAACGGCGCCTCGGCGAGGCGATGACGCGTGGTGATGGGGATGGCCCGCGCCCCAGCCACTCCGGCGAGGAACGCATCGCCGGTCATGAGGTCCGCATCCGCCATCTCAGCGAGGACCAGGTACTGGGCGTCGTAGGCGGAGATGCCGTGAGTCTCGACCGCATCGATGACCCCCAGCGTCATCTGCCGGGACGGTGACGCCGTCCGCAAGCCGAGCTGCTCGAGCCGGTAGACCGATGCCAGGATCTCCGAGCCGGGCCAGCGCCGGCGGCGCGCCAGCGCGTTGACGACCTCGGTCCAGAAGAGCCAGGGCACCAGCACGACGTCCCTGGTCACCAACTCTCGCTTGACCCGGGGGCCATCCGGCTCCGCGAGCAGGTACGCGAGCGCAGCGGAGGCGTCGAGGACCAGCGACCGCATCAGCCGTCCCGGTGCCCGTGGTCGCGGTCCCAGCGAACCATGGAGGCACTGTCCCAGGGGTCCTCGGGGTCCGGGGGATCGAGCCGCTTCATGCGCTCGGCCCGTTCTTCGATGTCAGCCATGGCAGCGAGCCGTCGCAGCATCGCCTCCTCGCTCTTGCCCTCCAGCTGCTGGACGTCCTCCAGCGGCACGATGGCCGCGATGAGGTGATGGTCACGCTCGATGACGATGCGCTCGCCGGCCGAGGCGCGGTCCAGCGCCTCCCCGAGCCGGGCGCGGAGCTGGCCCGCCGTGATTGTCCTCATGGTTGCCTATGATGGCTGACCATCATGGCTTGGTCAAGGCAGATCCCACGCGTCTGGGCTACCCATGGGGGTCATCGGCAGGCTCGGATGCGTCAGCCGGCCAGGGGATTCGTCCACTCCAGGCCGCTGAACCGCCCGAAGTCGCGGTCCGCGGAGCAGAGCACGGCGCTGCCCGGCGCCGCGCGTCAGTCCATCGACACGGAGGGCATCACCTGATGAGGCCCAGGTAGCTCGAGAACGCCAGGCAGCTGCTGTCGGTCGCCGGGTTGCAGGGTGGCCCCGAGAAGTCTTCGGGGATGCTCACCGTGTTCACGTACTTCTGCAGCCGGCCGTACAGGCCGTCCACCGCCTGGTTCTCCCCGCCGAAGTCACGACCCAGCAGCTCGAATGCCGCGACGCCGATGATGCAGAAGTCGGTCTTGGACCCGTTGTCGCTCACGGCGCCATCCCCGCACCGCTCGCCGCCCTCGCCCCAGAAGGGTACGAAGACGGTCTCTCCGATGTAGTCGTCGAGACAGTCACGGCCCTGCTTCTTGTTCATCTTGCCGGGGGCACCGGGAACGTAGGTGGGAAAGGCGATGGCCGGGTTGTCCGGCTCACAGATGCTGTTCACCAGCGTGACAGCGTCGTTGTCGTCATTCCACGACAGCCAGGAGAAGTTGCCCGGAGCGTCCTTGCCTTCGGAGAACTGGAAGACGGGGGGTGGTTCGGGGAAGTCCTCAAGGTCGATGCCCGCGAGGTCGCGGCCCGGACCCGGATCGAAGGCGATCGGAAGCATGATCCCCTGGCCTGGACTGTCGATGCGGGCGCTGATGGCCGTGGCTTCCGCGCCCACGTCCCAGTCGTCCTGGCCGATGACGCGCAGGAAGAACACCCCCGGACGGCTGGCGACGGCGACCGCCACACCCTGGGCATCGGCGGGGATAGCCCCGTCCACGGTCACCGCGGCGATGCGCGCGGTGTCATAGCCACTCGCCGGGCGCACGTAGTCGGCCGTCCACGTGCAGGGCGTCTCACCGGAGGGCGTGCAGCCGTTGTCTCGCACCGCCGCATCGATGGCGGCATGCACGTCGCTGCCGCTCCCGCTCGTGCGCCCGGAGATGTGGTGCTCGGCGATGACGTGGGTCCCGGCAAGAGCACCCAGATCGGCAGCGTTCTGGGCATCGCGACGGTTGACGAAGGCGATGCCACCGTCGAGCACGAAGCCGGCTGCGACGAGGAGCGCCACGAGGCCGCCGGCGAACAGCGCCAGCGCCTGGCCGCGCTCGCTGCTGCGGACATCCGGGGTGGCGGTCGATGGGCGTCTCATGGTCCTGCCTCTCGCTGTGGCTCGCGTCTCAATGGATGGTCATCTGGGCCTGGGATGTCAGCACCAGCGGGCCGATGACGTTGCCGATGAGCGGGGTGATGGGGCTGACGGCGGAGCTGACATCGATGGTTAGGAGGTCACCGCTACCGCACTCGCCGCCGGCTCCACCCAGGTTGGTGCAGGACAGACTGATGTCCGGTGCCGGCGCCACGGTGATGCGCGAACCGATCTCGTCGGTGACCGCGGTGCTGAGTCCACTCACCTCAGCCGCCGCCCGACCCTGGACGGCGCCCCAGCGAGCACCCTCGCGCGCAGCCTCGCTGAGCTCGTTGTTGATGAAGACGAGACGGCCCACGTCGACGAGGCCGATGATGACCAGGAAGACGAGCGGTGCGGCGATAGCGAACTCCACCAGCGCCTGTCCCGATCCGGAGCGGGCACCCTGGCGAAGCGGCCGGCGGAGGACCCTCATGCTGCTGTCACCGTCACGACCGCGTCGCTGCAGACGGCGTCGCCGCCGGCGACCAGGTCCTGATCGACGACGAGGTCGTCCTTCTTCATGTTCCGCGGATCGGTGTCGAAGTTGCGATCGTCGAAACCTGCAGCGGCCCACAGGTCCCGCGCCTGGTCCCGCGTGATCGAGGCACCGTCACCGACCATGTCCGGCACGGTGCACGGGGCAGGTGTAGGCGATGGCGTGGGCGTCGGCCAGACGACCGGAGGTGCGTCGGGATCCGTGGCCGTGTTCATGACGCGGCTCGTGGCCGTGGCCTCGAGCATCATGGTGCTGCCGAAGATGGGCGTGAGCAGGGGCGTCACGAACTCGAACTGATCGCCCACCGTCACGGTGAAGCTGTCTCCGTCGGAGCAGTCAGCGACGCTGCCGCGAGGAGTCCCGTTGGGGGCGTCGCACGTGAATGACGTCACCAGGCCGTCAAGCGACGTGGCCTCGTTGCGGACGCGCCAGTCCACCGTGTTGGGATCGCCGCAATCGGAGCGCTCGGCCGTATCGCAGCGGGGATTGTTGGCCGCGAACACGGCACCCTCACGGGCAGCGTTCTCGATGGCCACGCGCGCGAAGAAGAGCCGGCCCATGTCGATGGCTCCGGCCATGAGCACGAGCGCGATGGGGAGGATGAGCGCGACCTCGACGATGGACTGCCCACGTTCGCGCAGACCGCGACGGGCGACCGGACCCTCCGGTCCGTCACTGGGTCTCGCAAGCTCGGCGCTGATCGTCGCGCGCTCTGTCAATCGCTCCTCCTGACGAGCCGGCCACAGTGCGGGGTGGCTGCTAGCTCAGTGGCGACTCACCCTCCGGCGGTGACCGGGGCAGACGGGCTCGTAGCAGCAATAGTGTACCTCGGCAATAGGTATTTCGTCACCATCGGTGTTGACAGCAGGCACCTGAGGGCCGGACGGGCGGCGCCAGACCGCTGCTGCCCGGGTCGAACCGCTGACACCGGTCCGCTGTACGCGGTCACGGACGAGGATGACGACGAGCACCTGCCCTGCCTGGCGGTCATGGAGCGAGCGGATCTGGACCTCGTGGTGCCGGCCCTCGTCGTGGCCGAGGCGACCTACCTGGTCGGGACACGGCTGGGCGCTCGGACCGAGGCCACGTTCCTGAGGGGCATCGCGATGCTCGAGGTGGAGAGCCCTGAGCGCGATGACTGGCCGGCCATCGCGGGGCTCGTCGAGCGCTATGCCGACTTTCCCCTGGGTGGCACGGATGCGTCCGTCGCGGTGTTGGCCGATCGCCTCGGTGCTGACCTCATCGTCACCCTCGACCATCGCCACTTCGGTGTCCTGCGCTCAGCCAGCGGGAGGCCCTACCGCCTGCTCCCCGACTGATCGCGAGCCGAAGGTGTCGTGCCCGGGTGGGGTGCGGCATCCGCCGGTCGGGCACCAGGGACCGGTCGCGGCGTCCTTCCACGCGGCGGTGTGTCCTTACCGTCAGCCAGTCTTCCCCGGACTGTTAGGCAGGCACTGGGCTCGCAGCGGGGCCGAGCCGGTCGCGACCGGCGACCCGATCATGCCCGGGCACGCTCAGGCCACACCGCGGGCGCCGGTCCCCGCAGGCGTTGCGGCCGCGCAGAGCTGCCTAACAGTCCGGGGAAGACTGGGTGACAGGATCGGGCGGGGACGAGCGCGAGTTGGTCGTCGACGTCGACGACGCCCACCACCCGTCCTTCGCCTGCGACCCGATGTGGAACCGTCCACTGGCGCCAAGGCGAAACGGCCGCAGGTGCCGATCCGATCCGGCGAGCTGTGCGTCAGCCGGCCAGCGGGTTCATCCAGTCCAAACCCTTGAACCGTCCGAAGTCGCGGTCCGCGGAGCACAGCACCGCGCCATGCTCGATGGCGAGCGCGGCCAGGTGCGCGTCGGCCACGAGGTTGCCCGCAGTGCCGGTCCGGCCGAGCAGGTCGCGCAGGACCCGGGCATGTCGGTTCGTGGGGTCGACAACGGTCGTGACCGGATGGGCCAGCCAGCGATCGACGTAGTCGAGTGCTGTCTCCGGCGCCAGCGGCGAACGGACGACGCGAGCGTTGGTGGTCAGGCGGACGAACCCGAGCAGGACGGTCCAGGCGAGCCCGACCGTCTCGCTGCCGGAGAGCGTCGCGTTCCACCAGCGCAGGGCCGAGGGGTGCTCTGGCGCCGTCCGGTCCACGGCGTATATGAGGAGGTTGAGGTCAGGGATCCTCACTTGCGCAGCTCGAGCTTGCGCAGCGTCTCCTCGTCCTCGAGCTCTGCGGCCAGGCGGAGCGCCTTGGTCAGGTCGATCCCCGGCTGGACCCCAAGGTCATGGGCCACCTCCCGGTAGGGCTTCGTGGCAGCGCTCCCGGCGTCCAGCCCCGCGCGCAGCGTCGCGTTGATGGTGGCCTTGAACGAGGTGCCGCGCTCGGAGGCGAGCTTCTGCAGTCGCGCCACGATATCCGGGTCGAGGGTCACGGTCGTGCGCATCAACGCATCATAGCAGCAGGCATGGCGCTGCGATGATGTCGCTGCCGAGAGCGGCCCGGGGCTGCGGAGTGTCGCCGGATCGATCCGCGCTCAGGGAAGCGAGGCGAGGACCAGGTCGAGTGCCTCGTCGGGCATGTCCATCAGGTGGACCGTGTCGCCAACGACATAGACGATGGCCCGCTGGTCGTCGCCGGCCGTGATGAGCGTCACGGCCTTGCCACCGATCTCGGACTCCTCGAAGAGTAACGCGTCGTCCTCATCCCCCATCCGCAGCACGCCCAGCACCGTCTCGCGGAGCAGCGTCTCGTCCGCGTCGACGATGCGGATGGCGGAGTAGGCACCGACCACCTCGTCGGACTCCGGGTCGACGGCCTGGGCGAACAGCTGGCTAGCCTGCTCGTAGCTCGCCCCCGTGCCTTCCAGCAACGCGTCGAATTCTGCCTGGGTTCGCTCATCGGCTTCGGCCTGGATCTTCCGCGCCACTCCGAACGGACGTCTCACCCCAGTCAAGGCCCTCGACCTCGGGCGGTGCCAGCAGCGTCGCCGGCTCAAGCGACGGCGCGACAGTCCCGGCCGCAGGCTCGGCTGTCGGTGTGGCGCTCGGCTCGGCCTGCGCCACGACCCCCGTGGCCAGGCCGATCGTCAGGCCGGTAGTCATCACGGCCATCCACATCATCCTGAGCTTGGACATGTCTCCCTCCTCGCTGGTCTGATGCCGGACGCATGCACCCTGGTGGGTGCTGCCTTCCGACCGGCAAGCCTCCCCGGCTCCACGGCCACGGCATCGACCCCATTGTCCCGTACCCGGTACCGACCCGGTGGCGGCGCGCCGGCGGCTACATCGGGACAGGTCGGGCAGGCCTCTGACCCCCCACAGCCGGAGCCATCAGCTCGGATCTGCAGATGGCCATCTCTTTGCGGGGACGCCTCGGGTTCGTGTGGGTCCGGAGGGTCATGCTGAGCTCCCGTGGCCCGACTCGGACCGGACCAGCGTCACTCGCTTGCTGCGGGCCCCCCGGGAGGCGCAGGTGGCCATCGGCCCCGGGGTCGTCGCGTGGTCGAGCCACCCCGTGGCTGAACGCGACCAGCCCGACCGCCGGCTCGCGGGTCCCAGCCACCTGGCGGCTGAGACCGTCAGCGGCAGCCAGGGGGTGACTGAAAGCTGCACGTCAGGGTGCCGAGGCGTCACGTTCAGCCACCGGGTGGCTGGCGGGTGCCCCTGGCTCACGGGTGCCTCTCGCTCACGGGTGCCTCTCGCTCACGGGCGGGCGACGACCCTCGTGCATCCAGCCAGTGTCCTGCCCACGGCATCCTGAGGAGGGCCTCTTTGCGTCAACGTCGTCTGCGACAGCGTCGAGACCGTGGCACGAGGGGCTCATGCACCACTGGCGCGGTCGGTTGGAGCGCAGGTGGCACCCGGGCCGGGATGGTCCGACTGGCGCTCCACGGGTCCGATGTCCGGGTTCGATCCCACCACCCGCGGCCGGCCCCAGAGGTCCCGATCGAGCCCGGGAATGACCGTCCCGGCGTCCACGAGCGGGCTGTCCTCCCCTGGCACCCAGTCGGGGCAGAGCCCCGTGATCGCCGGACAGGTTGCCGCTGCCCAGGCCGGCGGCCTCAAGCGCCGCGATGTCCTCCGTCATCCAGGTCCGGCCGCCGCGTTCGAGGAGCTTGACCCCACGGTCGGCAAAGGCGCTGTGCTCGATGCGGACCCGCGCCCCGGCTCGGGCGAAGAGGCCACCGCTGGCGTTGTCGACGAACACCGAGTCGACGATCTCGAGGTCGATGTCTGCCGGCGCGTCGTAGGCCCACCAGCCGACATAGCCGCTGCCGCCGGGGTCGTGGTGGGTCACGAGGACGTGGGCGTAGCGATAGCGGCCGGCCCCGTCCCCGACCAGGGCGGCGTCGGCGCCACTGCCATCCACGACCGAGTCGAGGACATCGCCGCCCCGCCAGAGCTTGATCGCGTTGCGGCCCACGTCGAGGACCCGTGCGCCCATGATCACGACGTCGTCGGCCTTGAGGTCGATGCCGTCCGCGGCGACGTTGTGGGCCACGCTGTCGACGATGACGACCTGGCGCCCGTCCTCCACCGCGAACGCATCCGCCCCGCTCGACCCGGAGCCTCGACGCCCGCTCACCGACGTGCGCTCGATCCACCAGTGTTCGCAGGGCCCGGCGTTGCAGGAGACGCCCATGTCGACGCCCTCGATCCGCACGTCGAGCACCAGCAGTCCATCCACCGTGGGCGGCCGGCCCGCGACCGAGCGGTTGTCGCCGTAGGCCACGATGCCCTCGCGTTGGGCGCCCCGGAAGTCCTCGATGCGCGTGTCCTCGATGGTGATGGCCCGCTGGGTCTGCCCTTCCGGGGACCACAGGCCGATCGCCGCCTCGAAGCCGCGCAGCGTGACTCCCGCCAGGACGGACGAATCGCCACGCAGGTCGATGCCGTACCGCTGCCCCGGCGCCGCCTCGATGACGACCTCGTCCGCGCCGTTCGCACCGAGCAGGCAGACGCCGTCGGCGAGCCAGGTGATGGCCGTCGGATCGGCGGGGTTCTCCACGTAGGTCCCGGGTGCGACATGGATCACCGTCCCGGGCGATGCCTCGCCCAGGGCCTCGGAGATGGAGGCCGGCGGGGCTACATCCACGACGCGTGCGGGCTGCGCACAGGCGTCCTCGGCGGGACAGGGGAAGCCGTCGAGCTCGAGGTCCACGAAGGTCGGCAGGTCACGCGGCCCGGACCGCTCCTCGTCGGCCAGGGCCGGGGATCCCATGGCCAGCACGAGCAGCGCGATCAGCGCACAAGAGGTCACGGTGATGCCCGCCGGCGAGCGCAAGCTTGACATCCGACTTGCAGCGGTCATAGCCTACACAGGACGTGCAGAAGTGTGCAGGAGGTTTGCCGTGACCGAGGAGCGGTGAATTGCTTCAATGTCCAGCTCGACGACGAGCACGCGGCCAAGCTCCATGCGGTCGCCGAGCGGGTCTTCGTCCAGCCAGGGACGATCCGCTCGTTCGTTGCTGTCGACGGCGCTCGACCAGGTGGATCCGAGACGCCACGACCATCACGTTGATGCTCGATTCGATCCCTGGCGCCTGGGAACGTGCGCAGGAGGGTCTCGCGGCGGCAAGGGCAGGGCGTTACGTGTCACTCGACGAGCTCTGATCGGCCGTGGCGACGGTCATCATCGCGGAACCGGCACGGGACGATCTCACCGGGCTCATCCGATCGGATGGGCTCCCGGCCTCGACCCGGGATCGGGTCCGGCGATCGATCGAACCGCTCGCCAGATTCCCGCTCCTCGGGGCAGCGCTGCAGGGTCGCTGGGACGGCTTCCGGTCCATCCTCGGGCCATGGCCGTGGATGCTCATCGTTTATGTGTATCACGAGGATACCGACCTCGTCATCGTCGTCACCCTCCAGGACACGCGGCAAGGCAGCGCACCTCGTTCAGGCCCGTTGCCCTGACGACGAGTGGGCCTGGAGCGTGGTGGGCGGCTTCCGCGCTCTGGCATGAGCGCACGGCGTACGCGGGCGCCCTGCCGCCCGCCGTGGAGCGGCTATCGCTGCTCGAAGCGCCTCCCCTGAGCGATGAGGTCGGCCGACTCGGTGACGCGGCGCGCCCGCGTCTCGGGGCGCCTGGCGGTCACGACCCAGAGCAGGTAGGCACGCTGGGCCGTGGGCGGGAAGGACTCCCAGTGCTCGCGGGCACCGGGCCGGGCGTCGAAGGCGGCCGCGAGGTCGTCGGGGACGATGAGGTCCTCGACCGGTTCGAGGATGGTCCAGGAGCCATCGGCCTTGGCGGCCTCGACGGCGGCGCGGCCGGCGGGGGTCATGCGGCCCTCGGCCTCCAGTCGCGCCACGCGCTCCTTGTTCGTGCGCGCCCAGAGGCTGCCCTTGCGGCGCGGCGACCACCACAGCATGCCGCGCTCCTCGTCGATGGAGCGGTAGGTGCTGTCGACCCAGCCGAAGCAGAGCGCCTCGCTGATGGCCTCCTCGTAGGGGATGGCCGGCTTGCCGGTGCGCGCCTTCCAGTGGACCAGCCAGACGCCCTCGGGTCGGGTGTGGTGCTCCTCCAGCCAGGCACGCCACTGCTCGACGGTCTCGAGAGTGCATGCCGCTCGGCGGGCATCGAGGGCGCTGCGGCGCCGGCAGCGGACCTCCCCTGCCGCCGCCCGAGACCGCGGGGATGATGTGCACCACGCGTCAGGCCCGACGCGCGTCGTCAAGGTCGCGGGCTGCCCGTCCACGAAGGCGTTGATGTGCGCGCAAGCGCGGACCCGGCTCGCACAGGCGGTCCCACATGCCCGGGTAGCGCTCGTCGAGCCCCCGGATGAGGCCGGCCAGGTCGTGCGGCCGGCACGCTCCAGCCGGCGCGGCACGCCGGGAAACAGCGCCGCGAGCGAGCGCGGCACGTGGACCTGCGGCCATGCCTGCGCGTCAGTCGTCCAGCGTCGACCGTCTCGACCGAGGAGATGCCCGGCAGGAAGTCGGCCAGGAGCGTCCAGCTGCGGCCTTCGTCGCGGCTGCCGAACAGCTGGCCGGTGCTCGTGCCGATGTAGACGCCGACCGGGTCGCGGCGGTCGACGGCCATCGCCTCGCGCAGGACACCCAGGTAGGCGTGCTCGCTGGGGCAGCCCGTCGCGTCTGTGCCGCTCCAGGTGGCGCCCTCGTCTCGGCTGACGCCACACCGCGGCCGCGGCCGTCGGGCATGTAGCGGCCCCGGTCGTCGCCGTTGAGCGGCACCGTCCAGATGGTCCGCGGGTCGTGCGGGATGGACGGCGATGCGGGAAGCCGAAGCGCGAGGGCAGTCCGTCGTTGATGTCCGGCCAGCTGACGGCCACCGTCGTCGGAGCGGTAGGCGCCGCTGTGGTTCTGCTGGTAGAGCACGCTCCGGGACGGTCGGGATGCAGCCCGAACTTGTGGACGCAGACGCCGGTCTCGGGGTACGGGTCGGGCAGGTGGTCGGCCCGGACGCCCTTGTTGCGCGGCTCCCAGGTGGCGCCGCCGTCGTCGGTCTCGAAGACGCCCACCGCGGAGATGCCGACCCACATCCGGGCGGGATCGGTGGGATGGGGCACGATGGTGTGGAGGATGAGCCCGCCGTTGCCGGGCTGCCAGTCCGGTCGGGAGGGATGGTCGCGCAGGCCGGACACGTGCGACCAGGTCGCGCCGCCGTCGTCGGAGCGGAAGAGGCCGGCCGGCTCGACGCCCGCGTAGAGGGTGTCGCCGGCCGCGGTGATGTTCCAGACCCTCGTCACCGCCGGGCCTGGCCGTCACCGTAGGTCAGGCCCTCGCTCGACTGCGTCCACGTCTCACCCAGGTCCGTGCTGCGCCAGACGATGGGGCCGTACCAGGGGCTGCCGGCGCCCGCCAGCAGCGACGCCGCGCGCGGGATCCCAGGCCAGGTGCTGGATCGGCATCGCCTCGCAGAAGGGACCGCGGATGGTCGACCGCTCGCCGGGACGCGTCGAGCTCCAGGATGAAGGCGCCCTTGCGGGTGCCCAGCAGGATGAGCGTTCGCGAAGCCATGGCGTGCCGAACCTCCGACTACCCCACCGTGAAGCGGACAGTGTAGTGATGTCATCCCGGTGTTGGCCGATCGTCTGGGCGCGGACCTCACTACCATCTGGACCATCGCCACTTCGGCGTCCTGCGCCCACGACCCGATGTGGAGCTATCGCCGCGCTCCGTACGAACCGGCCGCAGTGCCGATCCGAGTCGGCGAGCTGTGCGTGCCGGGGAGGCAAGTCCAGCACACGGCCGCCGGATGTGATTCGGCACCCGCTGCGCCAACGCTTACCGGTGCGCGGGTCGATGCCGACCATCCGGGACGCCCGCGACGACGGTATTCCTCGGAGATTGGCTTCGCGAACACCCCACGCCCGGCATGGTCCGGCCCCGGTCCCCGACGGCCCATTCGCAAATCGCAGGTCTTGGGTGTTGCGACGCTCGCCCGATTCCGCCTCATCACTGGCGCCCCAGGTGGGGCCGGTTCAGGGTGTCACACCCACCGCCTCGAACGGGAACGCTCGGCGTCCTCGTCCGGGGATTCGCTCGACCACCGATCGGCCGCGGTCTCGCTGTTCGGCGACTCAGGTGGCCGGCGAGATGAGCTCAAGCGTCGGGAAGTAGGTCCGATAGCGTGACGCATCCCGGGTCAGGAGCCGGTAGCCAGCGACCGCGGCATGTGCGCCCACGTAGAAGTCCGGCAGCGGTGAACGCCGGGTCCCACCGGCCTGTCGATAGCGCAGGAACGCCTTGCCGGCCAGGAAGGCTGCCTCGTAGGGCAGATGTTCACGACGGAAGAGGGCCGCTGGCAGCGCCTCCTCAAGCGCCTCCACGGAGGCGAAGCCGACCGACACCTCAGCGTAGATCAGGGCGTTGATGACGACGATCGCTTCCCCTGCCACACGCTCGAGTGCCCTGCTCGACCACGCGCCCCACGCCGGGTCGTCGGTGATGACGTCGAGCAGGACGTTGCTGTCGACGATGACGGGGGTCACCCCTCGCCGCGCGTCAGGGCCATGATCTCATCCGTGCTCATGGTCACCTGGCCAGCTGCGCGTCGCAGGAATCCGACAGCGAGAGCCCCGCGGCTCGGGCGGCGTCCAGCACGCGACTTGACGATCCGGACCCCGTCCGGCTCCACCACGAACTCCACCTCGGTCTGCGGCAACAGGCCAGCCTGCTCTCGCACGGCCTGGGGGATCGTCACCTGTCCTTTCGACGTGATGCGCATCTGTTCTCCTTCTTACCGGTAAGAGTAGCACCAGCCGAAGGTCGCGTCGTTCAGTCGTGAGTGGAGATGACACCCGCCAGACATGCGAGTCAGGCATCGCCAGACCGCTTGCCGGGGCCGACTCGACGAACGACTCGTGCCGGGTTGCCCGCCACGACGGAATAGGCCGGCACGTCGTGCGTGACCACGAGCGGCGGCGACGACGGCCCCGTCTCCGATGGTCACCGAGCCCAGGATTACGGCGCCCATGCCGACCCAGACATCATCGCCGAGTCTCGGTCCGGCTCGGGTAGCACTGCGGGCCGCTGGTGGCGGTGTCGCGAACGGGTGGTCAGCGATGACGACCTCATGGGCGATGAACGTGTAGTCCCCGATCGAGACCCTGCCATTCGTGCTGATGATCGCGCCGACGATCGAGCAGTAGTCTCCGACCTCGACTTCGCCCTTGCGGGCCGAGGTCGAAGAAGGTGCCGTTGTAGACACCGGTGTGGTCACCGACCCGCGACCGACCGGGCGCGGCTCGAAGTAGTGGAGGAACGCGAACGCGCTGTAGATCCAGCTGCCCTCACCGAGCCTGACGTTGGCTGGGCAGCGGCTCATCCAGCCAGTCATGCGCGAGTCGCTCGCCTCCGGCCATGTGGGCTCAGGTCCCCTCGGACCATCCGCGCAGGATTGCCCGTCCCACGTCGTCCCTGGGGGCACGTCCCTCGTGATCACGGTACCGGCACCGATGCGCGAACCGGCCCCGACCGTCACACCCTTCAGGATCGTCGCCCCGATGCCGATCCACGCGCCGTCCTCGATGATGACTGGTCGCGTCACGAGCTGGGGCCGCGCGGACCGTCGCTGTCGGGAGCGTTGGCAATGGCGTCGGCGCGGCGCTCCTCGAGCCCGATCGGATGGAAGTCCGAGTCGGCGATCGTGACGTGGTGGGAGATCACGACATCCCGCCCGACATTGATACGCTCCGCGCACATGATGACCGCGCCGACCACGACAGACCGATCTCCGATCTCGACGTACCCAGTCGACTCGATGTTGAAGGTCGTCCATGTGTAGACGTGGACACCATGCACCCAGCAGCAGACACGGGTCGCGTTCGCTCCTGACCCTGTCGAACGGATGCCTGCCCTCGAGGTAGCAGTCCGACCCGATGCGGATGTTCGCCGGAAGGGTCGAGCGGTCCCAGCCGCCCCGGAACTGCGCCGGCTCCATCAACCGAGACCCGCGCGGTCCAGTAGGTCGCCAAGCACCTTCTCGGCAGCGAACTCCTGGACCGCCAACTCACGCGCCGCGCGACTGTGGTCCTCGTAGTCCGCTTCCACCTATCGAGTGCGTGGCGCGCGTCGTCGATGCTGCCCCATGCGATGAAGGCCATCGCCGGTCGGGATGATGGCGGAATAGCCGGTGTCCTGGAGGACGACCGGCCGGCCGGCGGCAAGGTAGCAGACGGAACGGCAGCTGAACCACCCCGACCCCGTCGCGACGTAGACGTTCTTGGCCACGCTGAACTCGCCGCGCGAACTGCTGGATGTAGTCCCGATAGGTATCCGGTGTGACCGAGATCGGCGCCGATGGGACGATGGACCAGCCCATCTCTCGCAGGCGCTCGCGAGGCACGTTCTCGCCGTCGACGGCGATCTCGAGGCGGGAGTCGACCCGCTCGGGCAGTCCTTCGATCGCCAGGACCTCTCGTTCCTTGGTGCCGTAGGTGACGCCGTTGCCCTCGATTGGCTGCCGGAAGTTGTCCCACGTCATGACCGTCGTCCAGCGCTCGCCCGGTCCATCCGGCCGCCAGGCATCGAGCACGACCGGGCGGCCTCGGTGGGCTGCCAGGCGATGTCCAGGTCGGGGAGGCTGCAGCGCGGCGTGCCGATGGCTTCCGCGTAGGTGAAGAATGCGTCGTGAGCGCGGATACGATTCGACACCCGGATACCCTTGGCCTGCATCCCACTTCGGGTAGTTGACGAAGTGATTCCAGCCAGGATCGGTATCGATGAGAACCGTCTTTCGAGACCTCGTCCATGCCTTCCGGAGGAGGAGCCCGCCCGATACGTTCAGGAGGATATCGGCCTCGGCGACGGCGGTGATCGTCTCGGACTCGGCCATCCCATGAGCGGTGCCGTCGGCCGCGCGGTAGTGCCACGGCGGTGGGGCTTCGCCCGCCAGCGTTCGTAGCGACTGGGCGAGGGATTCGGCCGCGTACGCGCCGTCGTAGCCATACTCACCGCGGCGTGATTCGATACGAGGGGGCACCGGTGTCTTCAAGGTACGTGACGTCGAAGCCCAGGCGCTGCATTCCCAGCACATACTGACCGTAGTCCCACGCGACGCCGCCAAGGGGATAGGTCGCCATCATGCCGGTCACGATCGCCTTCACCTCCCGGCCCCTCCTAGCCCCATGTCCAGCACCCGTTCAGGAGGGATGCCATGCCACAGGCATGGCCCATCCTGACCGGGGGAGGAAGCCGGCCATCATCGGCATGACCGTCACGGAGCGTCCGTCCCACTGCGGGATAGCGCCCCGACCGCGTTCACAAAGGCCAGCCGTGCCTCGTCTGCGGACGCGATGGCTCGTGCCCGCGCCCGAGCTGCCTCGCTGCGGCCCTCAGGGCTGAGACAGAAGTCGAGCGCCTCGTCCAGGCGACTACGGGGCAACGCGTCGGCCGTGAAGACGACCGGCCAACCGATCGCGCGGGCCTGGGCGAGCACCTTGTGGCCGCCGGGAACAGGATCGATGACCAGGGGCGGCACTCCGTTCTTGATGGCCAGCACGGTCCCGTGCAGACGCGTGGTCACGATCGCGTCCATCGACGCGATCATGGTCTCCACTTGCCTGGAGTTGCGCAGCTCCGACTGGCCCGAGTCCAGTCGGGTATCGATCGCGACGCGAGCCACGTCGCGCGCCTCCAGGAGTGCCGCGATGGCCTGTCCAGCTTCAGCGTGCATCCGATGGCGGTATTCGAACTGCTCGTGGACCAACACCACGCCGACAAGCGGTACGCGCGGTTCGCCCGATCAGGAAGGTGATGTCGGCCCGGGCCGTCCGGTCACTGTCTCGCTCGATGAGCGGGTCGAAGGGGTTCCATCGATCGACCGACTCGAGCATCGACACATTCAGGCCGATGACGTGGCGATTCGCGAAACGGTCAAGGAACTCCGTCAGCGGCCAACCATTGCCCACCGGTCCGCAGACGAACACCACGAGGTCGTAGTCCGAAGGATCGGCGTCACGCCACGCGATGCCATCCGTGAACGGGTCGGCGATGGCGAACTCCCACGCCCAGTCTGCACTGCTGAGCCAGTCAGCGCACAGGTCGCGAGCCAGCAGGTCACCGGCTGTCGCACCCATCCCCTCGAAGCTGAACCATCCAGCGATCAGCGCGCGAGGCATACGCTCACACCCACCGCTGATGTCCCGTCTGGTCCCGGGAGCTTAGGCACCATCAGACGGCCCTCGAGCCACGCCTGAAAGAGCTTCGGGGTCTGCACCCAGAAAAGTGGTGGGGCCGGGGCTGTCGAGTGCCACCACACCTGCCGTCGAACTAGGCAATCCGAGTCGTTGGACCACTGCTCCCAATCGATCATCGTAGATTTCCAGGTTGCGCATGGGTGCTCGAGCCACGGGGATCAGACCGAACCAGGTGGTCTCCCACTCCACCGCCACCAGCAGCCGGTACAGACGACCGACGTCTGCGAGTCGGTCGATGTCGGTGGCGCGCTCTCCCCAGAAGCGGTGTGCCTCCATGTAGGTAGACGTCCAGATCTACATCGACCAGGTCGGCCAGGGGTACGCCCCAGCCAGCGGTCTCCCAGTCGAAGGAGACTATCGAGTCGGGGACGCCCTGCTGTGGGCAGAACTCGCAGATTCTTGGCCACCAAATCGCCGTGAACGACGGTCCCAGGCAGGCCCGACGATTCAGCCTCGATTTGGGGCCACTCGACTTCGATCGCGTCAAGTCGAGTGACCAGTGACTGGATGACTCTCAGGCTCGTACTCCCGAGCAGTGGACCGCCGATCGCAGTGACTAGTCTCACTCGGCTCATTCGCAACAGGTCCAGGTAGTAGCTCGGCGTTCGTGCTGGCAGCTCGGGTCCGCGTGGATGGTCCGCCATCTCGGAGTGCAGGCGGCCTATCCAGTCACCCAGGGCCAATCGATGCACCGGCCGCTGCAAGTCAGGCATCTCGTCGCCACCATCTTCGAGGAATAGCCACGTCCTGAGCGAATTGGCTCATCGAGAACACCCAGCAGCCCGAGCACCGGTCCGGAGAACCCCGGCAGCATCCCGCCGTAGACCGTCCGCTCTACAACCGACGCCGCAGTGGAGACGCGTTTGGCAATCACGTTCTTGCCGCGTGGCCCGCACGCCGTGAGTCGGCAAGCGAGCGTCTTCTTCGAGTTCGCGAGGACGCGATCGGCTCGGTGCCACTCCGGCGAGGTCAAGGTCACGCCATGCGATGAATGCCGGGTGTCCGGACGGATGCTCGACCGGTACGGCCCTCGGCTGTCGTTTGTCAGGCATTGGCGTGTATCCAGGCCTGGGCTTCGTCGACCGCCTCGACGGCCTCGCGGACCTCGACCGGCATGGCGGTGGTCGCCTCCACGAGACGGCCGTGGTCGAGCCGCACCCACATGTCGCAGCCCCGCACGGTGCTGAGCCGGTGAGCGATCATGAAGGTCGTCCGGCCGGCCATGAGTCGCTCCATGGCTTCCATGATCAGGCTTCGGTGGCGAGGTCGACGGAGCTCGTTGGCTCATCGAGGATGAGCATGGGAGCGTCCTTGAGGAAGGCGCGAGCGAGCGACACGCGCTGCCGCTCTCCGCCGGACATGCGCATGCCCCTCTCGCCCACCTCCGTGTCGTACCCGTCCGGCAGTGCGGAGATGAACTCATGGGCGCTGGCCTGCTTCGCGGCCTCCACGATCTCCTGGAAGCTGGCGCCTTCCCGGGCGTACGCGATGTTCTCCGCGATCGTGGTTGAGAACAGGACCGGCTCCTGGAGCACGATGCCGAACTGGTTGCGCAGGTCCGCCACGCCGTAGTCGCGAAGGTCGACGCCGTCGAGCAGGATGCGGCCGTCTGTCGGATCGGCGAAGCGCGTCAGCAGACTGACGAGGGTCGTCTTGCCGGCGCCCGTCGCCCCGATGATGCCCACGCGGCTCCCGGCTGGGACTTCGAAGGACACGTCGTCGAGGGCACGAGGCCCATTGCCGTAGGCGAAGCTGACGTGCTGCACCGAAACGTGGCCGGCGGCCCGTCTCAGCGGTATCGGCTCCGACGATTCCGGGACATCGGGGGCCTCATCCAGGAGAGCGAAAGCTCGCTCTGCGCTCGTGAACGAGGACTGGAGACTCGCGACTCTCTTGGTGATGGTGGTGATCGGGTCGTAGAGCATCCCGACATAGCCGAGGATCAGGAGCAGGTCGCCCAGCGTCATCGCGCCTGACTGAACGCTTGACGTGCCCATGTACAGCACTCCGGCCGTGCCCACCGCGACGAGAGCCGTGTTCAGCAGACTGTACATGCCCTCAGAGACCGTGAGCCGCAGTCGCGCCTGCACACCCTCCGAAGCGCTCGCCACGAACCGCCCGTGCTCACGCTCCTCCATCCCGAAGGCCTTCACCACACGAAGCGAGGTCAACACTTCCTGGACCACCTTGAGCGCCGAGCTCTCCAGGACCTTCACTCGCTTGTATCCGGGCCGGATGCGGCGCCGGTAGCTCCGGTTGCTCAAGTACAGCAAGGGGATGATGACGATCGCCACGAGGCCGATCTGCAGGTTCAGCGTGAGGATGATGACCAGCATGGAGACGGCCGTGATGGCGGCGAGGATGATCGGAACGAGGCTGTCGATCGCGATCGTGCTGATGGCGTTGGCGTCCCACATCATCCGATAGGTCGAATCGGCGGTCCCTACCGAGTCGTGGTAGGCGACCGAGAGTCGCTGGACGTGGCGCAGGATGCGGGCGCGGAACCCGAGGATCAGCTTCTCCGACGCGTACGTCCTGGTCAGGTTGGCTGTCTGTCCCTGCATCTCCTTCAGGAGCGCGACGCCGATGAGCAGGAGGACCGCGAGGACAAGGACCTCCTGCGATGTCAGCCCTTCTGCTGCCCCGGGCAACGGCTTGTTGCCCAGGACCGAATCGGTCACGATCTTGAGCGGTAGCGGGGTCAGCAGGGCGAGCGGAGTCGCCAGCAGGCCGATCGCGAAGTAGAGCCCGATCACGCGCCCAGTACGGTCGAGCCTCTCGTAGGACGCGCCGGTAGAGGCTCAGGTCCGCGTGCGATTGGTCGGTCACGGGGCAACCCTTTCGAGATGGTTCGCACCGACAAGGGCGTCACTCGCCTGCCCCGCATCCAGGACAGCACGCGCGACGACAACCAGCCCGACTACGATCGCGACGACTGCCGCCAGCATGGCGCCATCGTCAAGCGCCCAGAGGGCTAGCGCCAGCGATCACCGAGCGCGACGACCGCCGAGCCGCGCCACACCCGTGGCCATACCTTCCAGCGCACCATCTGGTTGCCGTGACCATGCTCCTCGATGGTGCCGATGAGCCGGGCGCTGGCGAACGAGCCCGTGCGCACCTCGAGGTCCCAAGGCTCGTAGGTGCCGCCGCGGCGGACGGCTGCCCCGGACGCGATGAGCCGCTCCTCCACGGCGCGCAGCCGCGCCTCCATGGAGTGCCACTCCTCGCTCCACTCCTCGAGGCGGATCGTGCGCGGGAACGTGAAGCCGCTGGCGCCCGCGTCGCCGGAACGGCGTCAGTCCGCCGGCGATCCGACCCCGGGTCCGGTACAGCGACTGGCCCAGGACCAGGCCCGCCAGCATGAGCGACCCGTCGCAGGAACTCACCGGTCGGCAGGCGCTGGTAGCGCAGCCCGTCGACGGCCACGGCGAGGCTGACCACGACCGAGGCGCCGGCCATGAGCAGCGCGATCGGCCACGCCCACAGCAGCGGTGACCACGTCAGCCCCACGAGGCCCGGCGACGAGCAGCCCGGCGATGGCCATCCACCAGTCCGGCATGAGCGGCGCCGCGGCCCAGTGGGAGCCGCGCTCGTAGAGCGACTGGAACGGCGCGCTGCCCCAGCTGCCGCCGTAGATGCTCGAGACCGACAGCGGCGCCGGGCGTGCGCCGGGCCCGTAGAGCTGGCCGGGCCAGGTGATGTGCCCCAGCCGGTTGAACCGTGACGGCCACTTCTGCTCCAGCAGCGCCTCCGCGTAGCCGTAGCCGCGCTGCTGCTTGAGGTAGCCCCTGGCGGTGCCCCGCCGGTGATGCCAGACCATGGCCCCGGCGGAGAAGCCGATGGTCCCGCCGCGCTCCTGGATGCGCCAGCCCACGTCCACGTCGTCGCCGGCGGTGCGGTAGCGCGCGTCGTAGCCGCCGATGGCCCGCAGCGCCTCCGTCCGGTACGTCGAGTTGCAGCCGGGCACGTGCTCGGCGACGGTGTCCGTGATGAGCACGTGGTTGGGTCCGCCGGGCGCCAGCGCCACCAGGTCCGCCATGAGACCGTCGCCGGGTGGCGGCAGGTTGGGGCCCCCTGCCCCATCGTGGCCGCCCTGCATGTAGGTCCAGGCGATGTAGCGCAGCCAGTCGGGGTCGGGGTAGGCGTCGTCGTCGATGTAGGCGGTGATCTCGCCGGTGGCCTGGCGCATGCCCTCGTTGCGTGCCGCGGACAGGCCCTTGTTCTCCTGGCTCGTCAGGCGCACGTCGTAGCGCGAGGCGATGGCCGCGGTGTCATCGGTCGAGCCGTCGTCGATGACGATGACCTCGTAGTCGGGATAGTCCTGCCGCGTCAGCGCCTCCAGGCAGTCGCCGATGAACTTCGCGCCGTTGTAGCAGCAGCAGACCACGGAGATGCGCGGCCACTCCAGGTCGTCCGGGAAGGGCACCTCGCGGTAGGCATCGGTCGAGCGCCGCCAGGGCCGGCTTGGGCTCGCGCTCCCGCGTCGTCAGGCCGAAGTCCCAGTCGTCGACGGCCACGCCGCTGCGGGCCCACTCGTCCGTCCAGGCGAACACGAACGTGCCCGAGCCGCCGGCCGCGAAGGTGGCTCGCACCTGGCGTGGCGATGAGCTGGGCCTGGAAGTCGGCGCCCTTGCGCAGGCTGTCCGCACCCAGCTCGGCGATGACCGACGGGCCGCTCCGGCGACAGGTTCTGGAGCCGCGCCACGTAGCGCTCGAAGTCCTCGTTGTCCTCGAGGTAGACGTTCCAGGAGTCGTAGTCGATGCCGCGGACGCGCAGGTACTCCGTGGAGGGGTAGTTGACGTACGTGACGAGCGCCCCGGGATCGGCCTCCCGCACCGCGTCGGCCAGGCTCTCCAGGAAGTCCTCGACGGCGGCGGCCCCGTGCCAGCGCACGATGCGCGAGGGGATCTCGTTGCCGATGCTGAAGGCCAGGATGGCCGGATGGCCGGCGCAGGCTGCGCACGGCGGCCCGACCCGCTCGCGGATCTGGCGGGCCAGCCCGCGCTGGTCGAGGAAGGTGATGTGCTCCTCCCAGGGGATGTCCACCGCCACCCAGAGCCCGTGCGAGAGCGCCGTGTCCAGCAGCCAGCGTCGGCGGCACCGTGTAGACGCGAACGGCGTTGATACCGGCAGCCGCCATCTGCGCGAAGTCGCGGTCCGCAGCCTTGCCGGGTCGTAGCCGTCGTCGTCGGGCGCGGATGGCAGGAAGGTGCCGTAGGTGACGCCGCGGACCCAGAGCTTCTCGTCGCCCACGTAGAGGAAGCGGCCCGGACACGCGCGGCCGCAGGCCGCCGCCCGGACGAGGATCCGGGCGCGGCCGAACCAGGCCACCCATGGGAACGACGGACCGGGGCTCCTCGCCAGTGCCAGCGCCCACGGCTGCCTCGCTCGTCACCACGGTCGTCTCAGACGTCGGTCATCATTCGGCCCCATGAACGTGCTCGTGACCGGGGGAGCCGGCTACATCGGATCGCATACCGTGCGCGAGCTGCTGGCTCGCGGCCACCACGTCGTCATCTATGACCTCGAGCACGTGGACCCCACCGGGCCCATCGGTGCCGCGCGCGCGGTCCACGGCGACGTGGCCGACACGAGCGCTGCTCGCGGATGTCCTGCACGAGGAGCGCATCGAGGGCGTCATCCACTTCGCCGGCCGCAAGTTCGTGGCCGAGTCGATGCGCGACCCGGGCCGCTACTTCCGCGTCAACGTGGCCGGGCTCGAACTCGGTCCTGGACGCCATGGTCAGCGCCGGCACGCCGCTCATCGTCTTCAGCTCCAGCTGCACCGTCTACGGCACGCCGGACACCAATCCGGTGACCGAGGATACGCCCCTGCGCCCGGAGAACCCCTACGGCGCCAGCAAGATGATGGTCGAGCAGATGCTGCGCTGGTACGGCGCAGGTCCACGGCATCCGCTCGATGAGCCTGCGCTACTTCAATGCCGCCGGCGCCTCGTTCGATGCCGCCCTGGGCGAGCACTTCGACAAGACCCTCATGCTCATCCCCATGCTCATGCAGGCCGCCCTGGGCCTGCGCGGGCCCGGTGGACATCTACGGCACGGACTACCCCACGCCGGATGGCACGGCCATCCGCGACTACATCCACGTGGTGGACCTCGCGGACGCCCACATCCGCGCGCTCGAGGCGGCGGCGGCCATCGAGGGGGCGGCCGTGCTGAACCTGGGCACCGGCGTGGGCTCCTCGGTCAGGGAGGTCATCGCGCTGGTGGAGGAGGTCACCGGGCGCGAGGTCCCGGTGCGCTGGGCCGACGCGACGGCCCGGGGACGCGGTCGCGGTCTGGGCGGACCCCGAGCAGCGCACGCGAGGTCCTGGGCTGGCAGGCACAGCACGACCTGCGGGCCATGGTGGAGACGGCGTGGGCGTGGCATTCCTCTCACGCGGTGGGATGACCTCTTCGAGTTCGGGACTGTGATCACGCGGTCGCGGCAACGCCGTCGAAGGGAACGGTCACGCGCGGTCGGACGTAGCCATCGCCGCTGTTCACGCGCTCGCGCTCACGCGCCTCGGCCTGCTGGAAGGCCTCGATGGTGAGCTGCAGCCCATCGCGGAGATGGACCTGCGGCTCCCAGCCGTAGCGACCCTGGATCTTGTCGATGACGGGGCGCCGGCGCTCGGGGTCGCCGGGACGAGCGCTGGTGAAGCGCAGCTCCCCGTCGCTGCCGGTCAGCTCGATGATGTGCTCGGCCAGCTCGCGCACGGTGATCTCGTGCGGGTTGCCGAGGTTGAAGACCTCGCCGTCCAGCTCGGGATCGAGCATGACGTGCATGAGGCCGCGCACCAGGTCCGAGACGTAGCAGAAGCTGCGCGTCTGGCTGCCGTCGCCGTGGACGGTGAGCGGCCGCCCGGCCAGCGCGGCGGAGACCATCTCGGGGATGACCCGGCCGTCGTTGCGGCGCATGTCCGGCCCGTAGGTGTTGAAGAGCCGCACGACGTTGGCGCGCACGCCGGTCTCCCGGCGCGCGGCGAAGAGCAGGGCCTCGCCGAAGCGCTTGGCCTCGTCGTAGCAGGAGCGCGGGCCGATGGGGTCGACGTTGCCCCAGTAGGTCTCAGGCTGCGGGTGGACGAGCGGGTCGCCGTAGACCTCCGCTGGTGGAGACGAAGAGCAGCGACGCCCCCACCTCGTTGGCGATGTCCAGGAGGCGGTAGGTGCCCAGCGAGTTGGCGCGCAGCGTGTGCAGGGGCATGCGGTCGTAGTCGACCGGGCTGGCCGGCGAGGCCAGGTGCGCGATGACGTCCACCGGCAGCGTGGGCGTGTGGGCCACGTCCGTCTGGATGAGCTCGTAGCTGGAGTGGGCCAGCAGGTCGCCGATGTTGTCGTGGCTGCCGGTGGAGAGATCGTCCACGGCGTAGACGTGGTGACCGTCCGCGAGCAGCGCACGGCTCAGGTGACTGCCGATGAAGCCGGCACCGCCGGCGATGAGGATGTTCATGCGAGCACCTCCTGTGGCTGACGCGTCCGACCGCGACCCACGCCCAGGTAGCGCAGGCCCACGTGGCGGGCATCGTCGGGATGGAGCAGGTTGCGGCCGTCCAGGACCAGATCGCCGCGCATGCGCGCCACGACGTCGCCGAGGGGCACGTCGGCGAACTCGCTCCAGTCGGTCAGGATGGCCAGCGCGTCCGCGTCATCCACGGCGTCCAGGGCCGTGGGCGCGAGGCTCGATGTGCAGCCTGGGGGGCAGCATCGACACGCTCGGCCGCGAGGGGTCGAAGGCCACCACCTCCGCACCCTCGTTGACGAGCAGCTGCACGACCTCCGTCGCCGGGGACTGCCGGGTGTCCTCCGTCTCGCCCTTGAAGGTGAGACCCCAGACCGCGATGCGCTTGCGCTCCAGCGTGCCCAGGGCCTCGCGCAGGCGGCGCACGGTGCGTGTGCGGGCCTGCTCGTTCACCTGCTGGACGGCGGACAGGAACGGCGTCGGTACGCCGGTCGCCTCACCCATGAAGCGCAGGGCCGCGGTGTCCTTGGGCAGGCAGCTGCCGCCGTAGCCGATGCCGGGGCGGAAGAAGTGGCCGCCGATGCGGTCGTCCTGGGCGACGCCGGTGACGACGTCGTCGACGTCGACGCCCATGGCCTCGCACAGCTGGGCGACCTCGTTGATGAAGGAGATGCGCGTGGCCAGGAAGGTGTTGGCCACGTACTTGATCATCTCCGCGGTGCGCCGGCTGGTCAGGACCACGTCGCCGGGCAGGCCCGCGGTAGAGGTCCGCCACCTTGCGGGCATCCTCCTCCGACGGCCGCGCCCACGACGATGCGGTTGGGGCGGAAGAAGTCGCGCACCGCGCGTGCCCTGCTGCAGGAACTCCGGGTTGGAGACGATGACCGGCGGCGTGTGGCCATCGCGGGTCTCGCGCCAGAGGATGGTCTCCAGCATGTCACCGGTGCCGATGGGCGAGGTGGACTTGTTGACGACGATGGGGCCGTGGCCGTTGAGGGAGGCGGCGACGGAGTGGCTGCGGCACGCAGGTTGCGCAGGTCCGACGCACCACCCAGCGTCTGGGGCGTGTCCACCGCGAGGAAGATGAACTCGGCGTCGGGGATGGCCTCCTCGTAGGAGGTCGTGAAGCGCAGCCGCCCCGCAGCCACGCCTTCGGCGATCGAGCTGCGGCAGGCCGTCCTCCTGGACGCGCAGGACCGCCGCGCTGCAACTCGGCCACGAGGTCGGGGTCCTTGTCCAGCCCGATGACCTGGTGGCCGAGGTGCGCGAAGCCGGAGGCCATGACCAGGCCGACGTGGCCGCAGCCGACGATGGCGATGGTGCGGGGGTGCGGCGTCAGGTCATGCGACGAGACCGGGAGTTCGGGCACGGAGTTCTCCTCGGGCTGAGGATCGATGGGCTGGGGAGCGTTGCTGCGAGGACCATGCACGGTTCGGCAACACCAGATGCGTTCTGTGGGCCTCCTTCCGGGGCAAGCGACCACGGATGGCACATTGGAGATGCGCGGAGTCGCGCATCCATATCGCGGCGACAATGTCGCCAGGCAGGCCTGCGACCGGCTCTCGCCTGCCACACGACCCAACTATCACGTCCCGACGCCGACACGGAGGGTCAGCGGTAGGCGACCCGTACACAGGTCCCCGTACTTATGTCTGAGGGTCGTAAGGCCCAAAAGGTTGCGACCAATGGCCCTAGCGGTCGTATGGTACGCCGGAGGGCCTTCCTCAGTCTACTCTTCCATTGGGGCGGAGCCTGCCTTCTCGTTGGCGTGTTCATCGGCCTGTCCGTTGGCCTGTGCCTGGGGCGCGGTCGCGGACTCGCCGGGGGCGTCGGTGCTGGCCTGCGCGTTCTCATCGGGCGTGGCGGCCGACTTGCCTGGGGCGTCGGAGCTGGCCTGCGCCTTGACGGGGGGAGCGCCGACTGACTTCGCCGGTGCTCTCGGGCTCCTGCTGGGCCTTGCCGTTGGGGGCGGACCGTGCCTTCTGGCTGGCCTTCTCGTTGGCCTTCTCGTTGGCCTTCTCCCCCGATCCGGGGTTGGGCGCGGTGACCGACCTGGCCGGGGCGTCGGGCTTCTCCGGGGCCTTGCCGTTGGGTGCCGAGCGCGCCTTCTCATCGGCCTTCGCGTTCGTTCTGACCTCGGGCGCGGTGGCCGACTTGGCCGACTTGGCCGGCTTCGCCGACTTGGCCGACTTCGCCGATTTGGCCGACTTGGGCAGGGCCTCCGTCTTTCCCTGGGCATTGACGTTGGGGGCGGACCGAGCCTTCTGGCTGGCCTTCTCGTTCGCTTTCTCGTTGGGCGCGTTCGCGGGGGCGTTCGCGACACTCCCCGGAGCATCGGTCTGCGCTCGCGGGGCCGATGGATCGGTCCCCTCCTCCGGATTCGGGCAGACCGGCGCGTTGCCCGGCTGCCTCGGCCTCGCTCGTGCCCGGCCGCTCGCCCGCAGCCTGGATCCGCGCCCTGTCCACCTGGGTCGCAGCGTCAGAAGGCCGGGATGGGGCCTGCCGATGCACGGGACGCTGTTCAGTGATCGCGGGGCCACGGATCTCCGTCACCACGCGCGCGGCGGCGGCGATGGCCGCGACGCTGCCGGCGCCCGTCGTACCGATCACCACGAGGACGACACCCAGGGCCTGGATTCGCAACGTCATCGAGCGGGTCCCCGGGCCGAAGGCTGCCCCGACGCTCTGGGCGAACCCGCGCCAGATCCCGGGCCCATGGAGCCCGCGCAGGGCGACCACGAAGCGCCGGGGGGCTGTCGACCGGGGTTCCGCAGCGAATCCGACTGCGCAGCCGCTGCAGCAGATCGTCGGAAGCCCGGATGTCGGTCGACCGGCGGAAGCGGTCCAGCAGCTCATCCATCCCCCCGAGCGACTCACCGGGCAGCCCACCGCCGAGATCAGGAGAGCGCCGGCGATCGATGCCCCAGTACCGGCTCATCGTCCGTCAGCCTGGATGAGCGCCCGCAGTCGGCCGAGACCCCGATGGACCTGCGCCTTGACCGTGCCCACCGGCCGACGCGTCGCCACCCCGATCTCCTGGAGGGTCAGATCCCCGAAGTACCGGAGCGTGATGACCTCGCGATAAGGCTCGGGTAGCCGACCGACGGCCCAGCGGACATGTTCCTGGTCCTGTGTCCGCATGACCTCTTCGCTGGGATCCGGCCGCTCGCTCGGGAGTTCCAGGACAGCATCGTCGAGCGGCGCGGAGATGGCGAGCCGGCGCGTCCGCGCCGCAGACCGGCGCCACGCCTCACGCGTGGCGATGCGCATGAGCCAGGCGGCGGGGTGCCCATCGCCCCGGAACGTCCCCAGCGACCGATATGCCAGCACGAACGCCTCCTGTGCAGCGTCTTCCGCTCGTCGACCCGTCCCAGCACGCGATAGCAGGCACGGAGCACACGAGTGGACTCCTGCTCCATCAGCACCTCGAACGCGCGCCTGTCGCCCGCGACGAGCGCGCGAGACAGCGCGAGTTCGGGTCCCGTCAAGGATGAGGGCCTGGCGACTCCCCGGGTTGCATCCTCCGGCCAGCTCCAGCCGCTCGCCGGCACGGCGACGACAGCGACGGTATCGGTCCGGGCGCCAGACGTGGTGCGCTCACGGGGCTTGGGCACGAGCGCTCCTTTCCGGCCTCATGTGGTCTCTCCATCTCGGATCGCGGCAGCTGCGCCGGCCCGTGGTGCCCGCCGGTCACCCGGGCCTTCGGGTGCCACCCTCCTCGCGCGGACTCCTCCTCGCGCGGAGGAGCCTAGACCGAAAGCGTGCACGAGCGCAAGAGCGCGAAACGGCGCAGCACCCGCAGCCGCAAGAGCCGTTCGTACCTTATCCGGCAGACCGGTCTGCCTTGCTTCGATCACTCGCGGTCGAGCGCTGTCGTGCGTCCCTCGCCCCAGACCTCGGGGCCGCAGATGAAGGTGGGCGCGTCCGGGCGGGCCTCGGCAGCCCAGTCGTCGAAGGCGGCGGCATCGGCCGGCAGTCGACCGTCGAAGAGGGCCTGCTCGATCCACTCGGCCACGTCGGCGAGCCGCTCCCACGGCTCGTAGGCGACGCCCTGGACCTCGCACCAGGCCGCCAGCGCACCACTTGGCGAAGATGACATCGGCATGGTGGGCGGCGTAGCGGTCGCTGGGCCCATCGCCGACGAAGACGACGGCGCGGCCGGCCTCCTGGTGGCGGCGCACCCGTTCGCGCTTGCAGGTCCCGCACACGAGGCAGGTCGGGTGGCCGTAGGGGAAGCTGACCCCGGCGCCGCCCTCGCCGAGCACGGTGGCGTTGGTGGCCACGGGCAGGTCCTGCAGGCCCAGGCGCGCGAGCATGCGTTCGACGTGGAAGCCCACGCCGTCGCTGACGATCTCGATGGCGGCGCCGGCCTCGCGCACGACGCGCACCAGGTCGTGGAACGTCTCGTCCAGTGGCACGGCGTCCACCTCGCGGAGGAGTGTCGCGGGGTCGCGCGGCAGGACCTCCATGTCCCAGGCGATGAGCTCCCGCGAGCCCTTGAGGTGGTCGATGTAGAGCTGGTCCATGCGCCGGACCTCGTCCTGGTCCTCGACGAGGCGGGCCAGCAGGACGTCGCCGACGTCCTGGAGGCTGATGGTGCCGTCGAAGTCGATGAGCACGCTGACGGGTGCGCCGCGGGCTCGAAGACCGGATGCAGGGCTGCCACACTCACTGGATCACCGCTCTCCCGACTACCGACAGTCGCCCGATACGACGAAGCCGGGCCCTGCGGCCCGGCTCCTGTTGACTCCCTGACCCAGGGCTAGATGCCCGCTTCCTGCTCCAGCTCGAGGGCCTCTTCGTCGGCCTCCTCGGTGAGCTTCAGCCAGATGAACAGCCCGGCCAGGACGGCCAGCGGGACGACGACGGCCGCGACGAGCAGCAGGCCCAGCACCGCGCCGATGAACTTGATGATGCCCATGCGTTGACCTCCTCGAGTGGCACGTCTTCGGCGTGCCGGACGATGCCGACAACTGCTCAGTTCCATGCTGACGATGGCACGGGCGACGGTATCGCGCAAGTACGCGCCGCCGGGGCGTCTCGAGCCCGGTCGCAGAGGCTACTGAGGGGAGCCGGCCGAGGGTGGCGGTGTGGACTGGGGCATCTGCTCGCCGCGCAGCCCCGGACCTTGCCGGATCATCGACGCGAGGTCATCCGCGGTGAACTCCGCGAGCTGGTGCTTGCTGCCCTGGCGCGTGCTCATCAGCAGGCGAAGTACGTAGGCACCATCCTGCTCGAAGAAGAAGACGTCCTTGGGCTTCTGGTCATCGATGTAGCGACCGATGACGCGCAGGGTTCGTTCGTAGGGACCGGCCATCGGCGTGCCGTCGTTGGCGGGGCCACTACGGCGTCGTGCCTGGGCATCCTCCAGGAAGCGGGCGATGTCCTCGTCAAGGAACGTGTACGTCTCCTTGGTGATGGTCATCGACGGGTCTTGCCAGGTCGACGCCATCTGGGCCTCGCCGACGATCCCCTGGACGATGAAGCCATCCGGTGCCTCGGCCAACAGGATCTCCTGCAGACCGCGTTGGTCCACGAAGGCACCGATGGAGCGCAAGACCTCCTCGTAATCCTGCCGCGGACTGCCTTCATAGATGCGCATCGAGAGCCTCCGTGGATCTCCCAGTCATTCACGCTGCCGCGCCGGACTCGCAGGCGCACGGAGCCCGTCGGCGCGGCCCTGACGATAGACCTCCGAGCGCCTCGCTGGCAATGAACGACCGGCGGGTCCGGACCGGTACTGAGGTCCCGGTCGATGGGTACCCAGGCCGGCGACGGGTACGATCCGCTGCGCTCGCCGGCGAGGTCGGCCGTCACCGCGCATCTTGCGCGCGGCCGCAGGTGGCCGGCTCGAGCTCCAGCTTCCCCTTGCCTCGAGCACGCGCTTCTGAAAGAATCCGTGCCTCGGTCCCGATATCTTAGGGCCAGATGGCCCATTCGTGTGGGCCCCCAACCATGTTCCGAGCGAATTCAGAGGAGGCACATCGTGCGAAAGATCGGTATCGGGCTGACAGCAGCCCTGCTCATCGCGGCCGTGGCAGCACCGGCGACGGCCACGCAAGCCCATCCGAATCAGGCAGTCACAAGGTAGTCGCATCTGCCACGCCACCAGCAGCGACACCATCAGTTCGGGAAGTCATCACCGTCGACGTCGCGAGCAGCGGCGGATCAACGGCATCAACCGGGTCATCGGTCACGTACGCACGCATGACCGCTGACCCACAAGAAGAACGGGAGGCTGGACCTGGTCGACGTTCAACTACGGCGGCCATGTCTTCGACGGTGCCACCGATCCGGGACGCTGAAGACTACGCGGCATCGTCGAGGCGACTGGGGAACACCTGCCGCGCGGCGGTTCGATCTGGCGAGGACGACGAGGAGGGCCAGCAGGAGAAGTAGCGGGGAGCGTGGTCCTCGACGCTCGGCCAGACGACGAGCGCCCCTCCCCCGGAGGGGCGCTCGTCCTTTTCTATCCGGTGCTGCGGCGCAGGGCGGCAAGTGCCACGGCAATCTGGCCGGCCACGCCCGGCGTTGTGCTCGATGAGGGCAAGGTTGGCGCGGACGCTGCGACCCTCGCGTGATCTCGGCGACACGCCCCAGAACGAAGGGCGTGCTGGCGGGGCCCTGGATGCCGGCTCGCTCCGCCTCGCGCTCCGCAAGCTCGACCGCTGCCGCGACCTCGTCGGCGGGCAGAGCCACGGAACCGGGCAGCGGCACCGTGATGAGCACGCCGGTCGCCAGGCCCAGGCGCCGCTGGGTGGCGATGAGCCGGGCCGCCTCGTGAGCTGAGTCGACGCGCAGCGGCGCGCGGTAGCCACTGCTGTGGCTGTAGAACCCGGCCACGCTCGTCGCTCTGCCAGGCGACGACGGGCACGCCCCTCGTCTCCAGCGCCTCCAGCGTGCGGCCGACATCGAGGATCGACTTGGGACCGGCACACACGACGGCCACCCGGGTGCGCGCCAGCTCATCGAGGTCGGCGCTGATGTCCAGGGACGCTTCGCCGCCTCGGTGCACGCCGCCGATGCCGCCGGTGGCGAAGACGTCGATGCCGGCGAGAGCGGCGGCGATCATGGTCGCGGACACGGTCGTGCCGCCCCAGCCGTCCCGGGTCAGCACGCCGGCAAGGTTCTGGCGCGAGACCTTGGGGATCCCCTGTGCCGCGGCCAGCTCCTCGAGCTTGCTCGGACCCCAGGCCCACGAGGATGGACCCGTCGTGGGTGGCCACGGTGGCGGGGATGGCGCCGGCGGCACGGACGGCAGCCTCCGCGGCTCGAGCGGCCCTCAGGTTGTCCGGGCGCGGTAGACCGTGCGTGGTGATGGTGGACTCGAGCGCCACCACCGCGGCGCCCTCAGCCAGGGCCTCGTGGACCTCGGGGGCTACCAGCAGCAGGCCATCGCGCAGCGTCATCGGGCCAAGCCTACGACGTCGATCTCCGGCCGGCCCCGGCGCAGTGCCTCGGCCGCGGCACGATGTCCAGCCAGGGCGGCACGCCGCAGGGCCGGGTCGCACAGCCCAGCGGGCAGTCCGCCCGAGCGCAGCAACGAGAGCAGGAAGCCGGCCGCGAAAGCATCCCCCGCACCGGTGGAATCGACACGTCTCAGGCGCTGCGCGGCAACATCCACCTGTCGGACAGCGTCGCTCGGGGCATCGCCAGCCACGTCGCGCCAGAGCACGCGGCAGCCCCAGGTCCCGTCCTTCACCACCACCAGGGAGGCGTGTCTCAGCAGGTCACTCCAGGCACGGCGTCCCTTCTGGCGCAGCAGCGCCGCGGCTTCATCCCGCTTGGCGAAGAGCACGCCCGGTCCGAGAGCAGCGATGCGGGCACGCGAACGGCGCACACCGAAGGCCAGCAGCGGGCCGACCGATGACAGGTCGGTGCTCACGAGGCCGCCCCGGTCCCGCACCAGCGCTGCCGCCTGTACGGCGGCCGACCCGATGGGCTCGCCGAAGAGCGAGTAGGCAGGCACGTGGAGCACGTCGGCCGATCGCAGCCAGGCCGGGCTGAGCTCTGCCGGCCGCAGGTCATCAGCGGCACCGCGCTCGGTCACGAAGGAACGCTCACCATCGTCATCGATAAGGGCTGCCAAACGCCCACTGACGCCGGGACGGCGCACGGCGTGGACGCGCACCCCATCCGCGCGCAGGGATGCCAGCAGGCGCCCGGCCCAGGCATCGTCGCCGAGGCTGGTGATCAGGGAGGCCGCCCCGCCGCCCCGCACGAAGGCGGCGGCCACATTGGCGGCGGAGCCACCGCGCCGGAAGGACAGGGTGCCGGGGACATCCGTGCCCCGCTCGATGGGCCGGGCCGGGGCGATGACCACGTCGAGCAGCAGGTCACCGAGCGCCACGAGACGAGGCTGGCGGGGATCGCTCACCGGGTTCCTCCAGGCGTCGGGGTTCAGGGCAACGGATGACCCCGGCAGCATACGCGGTCAGGCCGGGGCAGCTCCGCGCCTCGTGCTGACCAGGTCCTACCTCGCAGGTCAGTCGTGACCGTCGGGAGCCCGACATGGGGCCAGGGACCGGCTGCCGGGTGCCGAACCTGACATGTGATGCAAGAAACGACCAGCGAACCCCGTGCCAGTGGCCAGGACGCCTGCCGTGGAGCCCCTCGTCGGTCGATACTGACCTCACAAGTGAGATGAGCCGGGACGCGTCATGGCGAGCGGCTGGGGCGAGCACCGGGGCACGGTGCAAGAGGAGCAGCGAGACAGCAGCATGGAGCTCTCCGGGCACATCCGCATCGAGCGACCCAGGGACGAGGTCTTCGCGGCCTGGGCCAGCCTGGACCGTGCCCCCGAGTATGCGGCGGCCGTGGTGGCGCGCCGCAAGCTGACGCCGGGAGCCGTCGGCAAGGGCACTCGCTTCCAGGCCGCCGACCGCTGGCCCGGCCGCACGGTCTTCTTCAGCGTGGAGATCACGGCCTTCGAACCCCCGGGGCGCATCGCCGCGACCTGGTCCGAACCCCTGTCGGGAGGTTGGGACGCCATCTTCGAGGCCGTCGACGAGGCCGGGCGGACCACGCAGATGCACTTCCACGCGACGCTGGCGCCATCGGGCCTGCTGGGCCTGCTGCTGCCGCGCCTGCGTCCCTGGGTCCATCGCCAGACCCGGGGCTTCCTGCGCGAGTTCAAGGCCTGGGTCGAGTCAGGGCAGGCTCGCCGGGCGCGGTGAGCGCGGCGTTCAGTGCGCGGGTTCACCGGGCGCCTTGAGCGCAGCGTTCTGCGGGCCGGGCTCACGCCAGCGGGCGTCGGCGGGTCGGTGTGCTGTCGCTCACGGTCTGAGCTGATGGCCGGCCGGTATCATGGAGGACCGATGGCACGCACGGGAGGCCCACTCCGCGTCCGCCTGCTCGAACCCGAAGGGCCTGCTGTGATTCGGATCCACCCCAGTCCCGCCTACCAGTCCCGCCCAGACGATCCCCGGCAGACACCCTGAGCCCTGCCCCTGAGCCTTGAGGAGCGTGACCTTGACCGCCGCCACCACGTCCTTCGATCACCAACTGGCGATCGACACGATCCGAGCCCTCTCCATCGACGGCGTCCAGCAGGCCAACAGCGGCCATCCGGGTGCGCCGATGGGCGCGGCACCCATGACCTATGTGCTCTGGTCACGCTTCCTCAAGCATGCCCCGACCCGGCCCGACTGGTTCGACCGCGACCGCTTCGTGCTCAGCGCCGGCCACGCCAGCATGCTCCTCTACTCGATGCTGCACCTCACTGGCTACGACCTCCCGCTGGACGAGCTCAAGCACTTCCGACAGCTCGGCTCACGAACGCCCGGCCACCCTGAGTACGGCCTCACGCCGGGCGTGGAGGCGACCACCGGCCCGCTGGGCCAGGGCTTCAGCAATGCTGTGGGCATGGCCATCGCGGAGCGGCGACTGGCTGCGGAGTTCGACCGTCCGGAGCACGACATCATCGATCACTGGACCTATGCGCTGTGCTCCGATGGCGATCTCCAGGAGGGCATCACGGCCGAAGCCGCCAGCCTGGCCGGGCACCTGCGCCTGGGCAAGCTCGTGGTCCTCTATGACGACAACGATGTCCAGCTCGACGGTCCCACCAGCATGGCCTGGTCGGAGGACGTGCTGGAGCGTTTCGATGCCTACCACTGGCACACCCAGCGCGTGGAGAACGGCAACGACATCGAGGCCATCGCGGCCGCCATCGAGGCCGCCCGCGCCGACGAGCGACCGTCGATCATCTCGGTGCGCACCACCATCGGCTACGGCTCGCCCAACAAGGCCGGCAGCTCCGATGTCCACGGCGCCCCGCTGGGCGCGGACGAGGTCCGCCTCACCAAGCAGGCCTATGGCCTGGACCCGGACAGCACCTTCAGCATCCCGGCCGAGGTGCTCACCCACTTCCGCGCCGCCGCCGAGGATGGCGAGGAGCTGGTGGCCGACTGGGAGAAGCGGCTGGCCGCCTACGAGGAGGCCCATCCGGCCGAGGCTGCCGAGCTGCGCCGCCGCATCGAGCGACGCCTGCCATTGGAGTGGGATGCCGACCTGCCCTGGTACGGCGTCGAGGATGCCGGTCTGGCCACGCGCAATGCCTCGAAGAACGCGCTGCAGGGCCTCAAGGCCCGTCTGCCGGAGCTCATCGGCGGCTCCGCGGACCTCTCCGGCTCCAACCTCACCGACCTCTCCGGCGCGG